>NZ_JACVAO010000012.1:0-217096 GCF_014851885.1 Ensifer sp. ENS02
GTCCTGCACCACCAGATGGCTATAGGATTTGTGGTAATCAACGCCGATATGGTAATCATAGGACGCAGTCATGCTTCCAACTCCCGTGTTGAGATCTCCAAAACCCCAACAGGATAAGCCGAAAGGCTGGAAGCGTGGCTGTCCCTCAATCATCACCTGCATCTCAGTGATCCGTTCTCTCAGCGGACGCGGTCTCTTTCATGCCACCTCCTTTCGGTTCTTGTCGCCCGGAGATCTGGCTCTTGCTGATAACCGGCGTGAACCCTGCCTGAGGGTCTCACTCTGAGCCCTGAGGTCAACGCCTCCTTTCGAGCTAGTTGCACTGCTGACGGCCTCGGAAATTAAAGATGAGTACAATACTCATATTTGTTGTGCGCACCGCACGGGCGCGCTAATGAACGCCGGCGCTGCCTCGTCTGCACCGCGCCCTGTCTCTCATCTTCGCTCTGCCGACGGCTCCGGATCGGCCCTGAAACCTATCATGCCAGAGAAATCAGCTTCGCATTTGATGCTCGACGACGCGATCGTCGCCTACTACGACGAGCTTTGCGCGATGACGCGGCGGCGTGGTCACCAGGCGGCAATCGCGAACGAGGTCGTTCACGAGCTTTATGTTCGGTTGGTCGATCGGCGCACGCCGCTTGAGGGCAAGTCGTCGCTCAGGGCGTTTCTGCGCCGCGCCTGTGCCAATCTCGGTATCGACCGGCTGCGGCGCGACCGCTTCGAGCTCAAGCTTTTCTCCGGTAGCGAAGAGGACGCCCTGGCTGTCGCCAGCGATATCGCTGCGCCTGATGCCAACATCGATCTTCCCCGGCGGCTGGCGATCCTGAAGAGGGCGATCATGGACATGTCGCTGCAGCGGCGGCGCGTCTTTCTCGCAAGCCGCATCGGCAACCTCACCTCGGACGAAATCGCCATGCGCACGGGGATCAGCCGCAACATGGTCGACCGGCATCTGCGCAAGGCCTATCTGCATTGCCTCGACCGGTTGGAGGAGGTGTTGTGACGGCGCGCGACAGGAGGATGCGCGAGCACGCGGTGGATTGGCTCGTCCGCCTGACGGGTGATCCCGACGATGAAGCGTTGCAGCTCGCCTTCGAACGCTGGCGCGCGGAGGATCCTGCCCATGCCGAGATTTTTGCGCGCGCTCAAAGGGCGATCGGTGACGCATCGCTCTTGATCCGGCGCGAACCGGAATTCGCCCAAAGGGCGGTGAAGCGGACAGGGACGCGGCGAAAAACCGCAACAGCGCTGGCGGCCATCGTCAGCGTCGGCGCCGGCATTTTTGTTGCGCTCGACGGCGCCCTGTGGATGCAGGCGGACGTTATCGCCGGCAAGGGTGAAAGGCCGATCCTTACCCTTGAGGATGGCTCGACACTGCAGCTCAACGCCCAGTCGGCCGTCGCCTATCAGTTCACTTCCGCCGAGCGGCGGATCGTGCTGCTGCGTGGCGAGGCCTTCGTCCAGGTCGCGGCTGACAGCCAACGGCCCTTTGTCGTTAAGGCCGGAGGCGGCACGACAACGGCACTCGGGACGGCATTCGACGTCAACCTCACCGACGACGGCACCAGCGTCACCGTTCTCGAACACGCCGTATCGGTCGCGACGGACGCGGCAATGCCGCCGCGCCGCGTCGCGGTCAACGAGCAGGTCAGCTACGACCATGACGGCCGGCTCGGCTTTGTCACGCCGGTCGATCCGTTCGTGGCGGCGGCATGGCGGCAGGGGCGCCTGGTTTTCGAGGAACGCACGATCGCGTCCGTCGTCGAGGAAATCGGGCGCTACGTTCCCGGCAAGATCCTGATCGCCGATGCCAGCGTCGGCGCCAGGCGGGTGTCCGGCAGCTTCGATCTCTCCGATCCCGTCGGCGCATTGCAAGGTCTTGCCGAAGCCTTCGACGTCAAGGTCACCCGGATCGGACCCTACGTCACGATCCTGCGCTAAAAAAAATCGAGGACGAGGTGTCCCTGAACCGGCACCTCGTTCGTCCAGAAACCAGACCCCGGCCTTTTCGGCCATCTCTCTGTCTGGAACCATCATGTCATATTGGAATACGACCGGCCGCCGCCGCCAATCCGGAATTCTCAGCCTGCTGATGGCAGGCACCGTGTTTGCCCTCACCACCACCGTCGCCCTTGCGCAAGCTGCGGTGCGGAATCACGTCGACGTGCCCGCGGGCAAGCTGACGACGGCCGTCAACCGCCTGGCCTCACAGCTCAAGCTGCAGGTGGTGTTCGACAGCTCGGTCGCCTCAGGGGTCACCACGCCAGGCCTTTCCGGCGACATGACGGCCGAAGAGGCGCTGGCGCGGTTGCTGAGCGGAACGGGCGTCCGCTATCGTTTCGTCGGCAGCTCGACGGTGAAGCTGATGGGTGCGGTGGAAGCCGCGACGCCGGCAGACGGCGAAGGCACGAAGCTCGCGCCCATTGTCGCCCGCGGCGACGCCAAGGACGGTGACCGCGCGCCGAACATCGCGGTCCTTGATGCCGAGGACATCGAAAAGGCCCAGGCATCGAGCCTTCCGGAATTGCTGCAGAAGACGCCCGGCGTGTCGATGGGCGGTGGCGTGCGCATCGAAGGACAGACGCTCGCCATCCGCGGCTTTGCCCGGCAGTCTGACGTGCGGATCATCCTCGACGGCGCGCCGAAGAATTTCGAGAAGTACGACCAGGGCACAGTCTTCATCGAGCCGGAACTGCTCAAGCGCGTCGAGATCGAAAAGGGCGCGACATCGGTGCGCTATGGCAATGGCGGCTTCGGCGGCACGGTGCTGATGGAGACCAAGGACGCGGCTGACATGCTCAGGCCCGGCGAAGAATGGGGCGTCTGGGCCAAGTCCGGTTTCCAGAGTGCCAACAAGCAGTTTCTCGAAACCGGCGCGCTCTACGGAAAGTCGGATTTCGGCGGCCCCATCACCTATGATGGCCTTCTGGCCGGCACATGGCGCAAAAGCGACGACATGCGCGTCGGCGGCGGCGAGGTCTACAACTATTCCAACTCGAAGCTGACCACCCTGCTTGCCAATGTCGGTGCCGCATATGACGGCCACGAGATCAGGGGGACGGTCGCCTACGGCCAAAACGACAATTGGGGACCCGTGGCCGCCATCCGCGGCCAGTCGGCGCCGTCGGACTACAACATCACCCGCTACGGCTACAAGGAAGCGATGCGCCGGCTTCTCACCTGGCGTGAAATCGAGGATTTCACCTCGACGCTTACCTATAGCTATACGGGCGACAGCGACCTGGTGAACTACCGCATGATGGGGAGCTTCTCGTCGACCAGCCAGCATGCGAAGCGGCCCGACATTCCGGGGCTCAACCCCAGCGCATCCGTCGGCGGCTACGAAAACGATGCCACCTACACCGACATCAAGTTCGAAGCGGAGAATACCTCCAACTTCACGCTCGGCGGACTGTCGCACAGCCTGAACTATGGCATTCAGTACCTGGATCATGACCGGGACATCTGGATGTATGACATCACCAACCGCACCCAGGCGCAGTACAACTACGGCTACTACGCCCCCTGGTTCATGCCCGAGGGCTCGCAGAAGACCTTTGCCGCTTTCGTTCGCGATCGGATCGAACTGACGGACACGTTTGCCGTGACGCCGGGCCTGCGCTACGACCATGTGCGCTCGAAGGGCGTGCCGAACGAGGCGCCGCGGTTCAACAATCCGCTGGCCGGGCACGACTATTCCGCCGTGTCGCACCAGGGTGTGACGCCGGCGATCAGCCTGTCATGGGAAGCCACGCCGTCGGTGCGGTTCTTTGCCGACTGGGCCTATGCGATGCGGGTGCCCAACATTGACGAAATCTATTCGACCCAGAGCGTGCTTACCAAGGCTTCCGGCACCAGCCGTGATCTGGAGGTCGAGCGTAACAGCACCTTCAACATTGGTGTCGACTTGAGCTTCAACGACGTGCTGACGACCGACGACATGCTGTCGACGCGTATTTCGGTCTACAACAACCACGTCTCCAATCCGGTAACGCGCCGGTTCGGCACGGCCAACCTCGCCGACGTTACCGGCAACGTGCCATTTTACTGGAACACGCCGTCCTACGATATCCGCGGCATCGAGTGGCAGGCGCACTACGAGACCGAGCGTATGTTCGCCGATCTCGGCGTGTCCTGGATGACCGGCGAGCGGACCGGCGCCGTCAACAACGTCTGGGGACCGGACACCTATATCAACGATCTGGCGCCCCTGACCGTGATCGCGACGGCCGGGATCAAGGTACCGGATCAGGACCTCGCCTTCGGCTGGACAGGCACCTTCGTCGACGACCAGAACCGCACGCCCTACAATCAGGGCGGACAGACCTACGCGCGCCCGCCGAGTGCCGGCTATGCGGTGCACGGCCTCTTCCTCGACTGGACGCCGACATCAGGCTTCATGGAGGGTGGCGAGGTGCATCTCGCCGTCGACAATATCTTCGACAAATACTACGAGCCCTATCTCAGCGACGGGATCTCGGCGATGCCCGGCCGCAACTTCAAGATCGCGATCAGCCGCAAGTTCTGAGCGGAACATGGACCCGGCCGGCCGGCATGCGGGCCGGCCGAATGTCCTCCTACGCGCCTCCGCGCAGCAGTGGCGCTTGATTGCGGTGCTCCACCCGCCTCTGTCTGTAAAGTTGCGTATAATAGGTTGCGAGCTTGCCAATCCTTGCTTGACAGCCGTCGATTGCCCGTATCTTAATCATGCTCTCAGATTGAGCATGATCAATCCATTCACATGACCTCGATGGTCGACGGGCAGTTTCGCCCCATGATGCCCCCATCTTCGATGGGCCCGGCGTCGTGGGGTTTTTGGCTTTTGGCGGGTACATGAGCGGCGCGGTAAAGATCGGCATCCTCTATTCGACGACCGGGCCCTACGGGACGATGGGCCGCGACTGTCGCGATGGCGCGGAACTGGCGATCGAGGAGATTGCGGCAAGCCATCCGGGCCGGATCGAGCCGGTTTTCATCGATCCGGAAGCCAATATCGACCGTTATCTAGAAGGCGCCAAATCGCTGCTGCGCGACCACGGATGCCGCCACATCATCGGCACCATCACCTCGCTCGCTCGCAAGGAGGTCATTCCGCTTGTCGAAAAGCACGACGGCCTGCTCTGGTACATGTGCCCCTATGAGGGCTTCGAGGCCAACGACAACGTGATCTATACGGGCGGCTGCCCGAACCAGCATTTGCTGCCCTTGCTCGACTATCTGCTGCCGCGTTTCGGCAACCGGCCCTATCTGATCGGCGCAAACTATGTCTGGGGCTGGGAAATGAACCGCCTGGCGCGCGAGCTGGTGGAGGAAGCCGGCGGCGCAATCCTCGGCGAGCGTTACCTGCCGCTCGAGGAAACCGCGGTCGAGCGGATCGTCGCCGAAATCGAGCAGCGCCGGCCGAGCTTCATCCTCAATAATCTCGTCGGTCCTTCCAGCTACGCCTTCCACGCGGCGATCCGGGCGCTCGCCGTGCGCGATCCGGGGTTCCGGCCGGAAAACTGCCCGGTCGTCAGCTGCGACCTTCAGGAGTGCGAGTTGACGGATATCGGCCTCGGGGTCGCGACTGGCCAGCTCTGTGCCGCCTCCTATTTCGACACGGTGGTTTCGCCCGACAATGCGGCCTTCAAGCTGCGCGTTGCCAGTCGCTTCGGCCCCGGGCGGCGCATCTCCAGCCTGTTTGCCAGCGCCTATGCCTCCGTCAAGCTTTGCGCCGAGGCGATCATCGAGGCGGGCGTCGACGATCCCGCGACGATCACGCAGCTTGTTTCGGCAGCGGCGCATCAGAGTGTGCTCGGCCCGCTCAGGATCGATCCGCAGACCCACCATGCGGCGTTGCCGTTCCATCTCGGCCGCATCAGCGACGACGGAGGCTTCGACATCGTCACATCGCTGCCGTCAATTGCCGCCGACCCCTATCTGACCGGCCAGCGCAAGCGCAAGGCGCCCCAATTGCGGATCGTCTCATGAGGGAAACACCGAACTTCACCGGCTGGCGTGCGGCGATCCTGCACCGCGAAGACCAGACGACGGAGCGGCTCGTGCGACAGCTCAAGCTCTTCGGCTTCGACGTCACCGTACAATGGCGGCCGCTCGATGCGCGCGACCTGCCCCATATCATCCTCGTCGACGCTGACCAGGGCTGGAGCGGGCTCTTGCCCTGGAAGGACGAACAGGCGCCACGGCCGCTGATCGCCTTGCTCGGCTCGGAAGCACCGGGCCGGGTCGCCTGGGCGATGGGGCAGGGGGTTGCGGCCATCATCGCCAAGCCGGTCGCCTCGTCGGCGGTCTACCCGGCCCTGGTGTTGGCGGTTGGGATCCACGAGGAGCGCCGCGCCGTCGCCGACAAGATCGCCCATCTCGAAGAACGGGTGCGCATGCGCCCGCTCGTTCATGCCGCCGTGCAGAAGATCGGTCAGGCCTGCCATGTCAACGAAGAACAAGCCTATGGAATCCTGCGCAATTGCGCGATGAAAAAGCGCCTGTCGATGGAGCAGATCGCCGGTTCCATCCTCGGCGGTGCCGAGCCCCTGCCGGAGGCCGGTTGATGCAGGTTTTGAAATCCATGTTCAGGCAGCCGGCGGCGCTGTTCGGTCTCGTCGTCGTGGCACTGGTCGTCATGCTCGCTGTGGCCGCTCCGCTGGTTGCCCCCTATAGCCCGGACGAACAGATGTTCGACGGGCTGACGCTCGAAGGCGCGCCGTTGCCGCCGAGTGCTCAGTTCCTGCTCGGTACCGATACGCTCGGCCGCGACCTCTTTTCGCGCCTGCTCTATGGCGCCCGAACTTCGCTTGTCATCGGCCTCGTCGCCAATGGCGTTGCCGTCTCGATCGGGCTCATGATCGGCATTCTCTCGGGCTACATGCGGGGCCTTATCGGCAACGCACTGATGCGCTTCACCGATCTGATGATGGCCTTTCCGGCGCTGCTGCTGGCGATCGTGCTTGCCGCACTGCTGCGCCCAAGCCTCTGGATCGTCGCCATGGTGATCGCGCTCGTCAACTGGGTCCAGGTCGCCCGCATCGTCTATACCGAGACCCGTGGCTTGGTTGAACGCGACTTCATCCTCGCCGAGCGCTCGCTCGGTGCCGGCCACGGGCGCATCCTGTTTCACCACATCCTGCCGCATCTGGTGCCGACGGCGATCGTCTGGGGCACGCTCGGCATCGCAACCACGGTGCTGCTCGAAGCGACGCTCTCATTCCTCGGCATCGGCGTCCAGCCGCCGACACCCTCCTGGGGTAACATCATCTTCGAGAGCCAGAGCTATTTCCAGGCCGCGCCCTGGCTGGTGTTCATCCCCGGCGCCGTCATCCTTTTGACCGCGCTCTCCTTCAATCTGGTCGGCGATGCGCTCCGCGATATCCTCGACCCGACGCAACGCGGGAGGGGCTGAGATGGCATTCCTTCTGCTGCGCCGTCTCGTGCAGACCGCGCTCATCCTGCTCGGCGTTGCCGCCATCACCTTCCTGTTGCTCTATGCGCTTCCCGCCGACCCGGCGCGCATGATCGCCGGGCGCAGCGCAACGGCGCAGACGGTCGCCAACATTCGTCGGGAACTCGGGCTCGACCAGCCGCTGCTCGTTCAGTTCTGGAGCTATCTCCAGGGGCTGGTGCAGGGCGATCTCGGTCGCTCCTACGCGCAGAAGACCGATGTCGGTACCTTGATCGCGGCGCGCCTGCCGGCAACGCTGATCCTGATGGCGGCCGGCATTTTCGTCGAAGTCCTGCTCGGCGTGTTTCTCGGTGTCGTCGCGGCCATCCGGCGCGGCGGTTTCGTCGATCGGCTCGTGATGATGGCATCCTTCGTCGGCGTCTCGGCACCGCAATTCGTTGCGGCCCTTTTGCTGCTCTATGTCTTCGCGGTCACGCTCGCCTGGTTCCCGATGAGCGGCTTCGGCAGCTTCGCCCATGTGGTCCTGCCGGCGCTGACGCTCGGCATCCTCGGTGCCGGCTGGTATGCGCGCATGGTGCGCTCGGCGATGATCGACGTCTTGAACCAGGATTATGTGCGCACCGCACGTGCCAAGGGCCTGTCCTCGTTCCGCATCATCTTCCGCCATGCGCTGCCGAACGCGCTTCTACCCGTCATCGCCATGATCGGCATCGATATCGGCCAATTCATGAGCGGGGTCGTTGTCGTCGAGGCCGTCTATGGCTGGCCAGGCATCGGCCAGCTCGCCTGGCAGGCGATCCAGCAGGTCGACATTCCGATCATCATGGGGGTGACGCTCGTCTCGGCGCTCGCGATCGTGCTTGGCAACCTCCTTGCCGACCTCGTCGCGCCGCTCATCGATCCGCGCATCCGCGCCCGCTAATCCGAAACCAACCAAAAAGGGGAACAACAATGTTCAAAAGCTGGCTTCGAACTTCAACCGTCGCTGCGGCACTGCTCGCAGCACCGCTCTCGGCCCTTGCACAGGATGCGCCGAAACAGGGCGCAGATATCGTCATCACCTACAAGGACGATATCGCCACGCTCGATCCCGCCATCGGCTACGACTGGGTCAACTGGTCGATGATCAAGAGCCTATTCTCGCGCCTGATGGACTACAAGCCGGGTACCACCGAGCTGGTGCCGTCGCTCGCCGAAACCTTCGACGTCGCGCCGGATGGCCTGACCTATACGTTCAAGCTGCGCAAGGGCGTGAAATTCACCAACGGCCGCGAGATCGTCGCCTCGGACGTGAAGTATTCGATCGAACGGGCGGTCGACCCGAAGACGCAGGGGCCGGGCGCCGGTTTCTTCGGCGCGATCAAGGGCTTCGACGATCTCTCGGGCGGCAAGGCGGCGACGCTTGAAGGCATTGAGGCGCCGGATGATGCGACTGTCGTCTTCCACCTGTCGCGCCCGGACGCAACCTTCCTGCACGTGCTCGCCGTCAACTTCGCCTCGGTCGTGCCAAAGGAAGCGGTCGAGGCTGCCGCCGGCGACTTCGGCAAGAAGCCGGTCGGCTCCGGCACCTTCGTCCTTAGGGACTGGACCGTCGGTCAGAGCCTGACCTTCGAGCGCAACCCCGACTATTTCGTCAAGGACATGCCGCATATCGACAAGTTCACGGTCGAGGTCGGCCAGGAGCCGCTGGTGGCGCTGCTGCGACTGCAGAAGGGGGAGGTCGATATTGCCGGGGACGGTATTCCGCCGGCAAAATTCCTCGAAATCAAGAATTCGCCTGAAGGCGCCGAGATTATCGTGGATGGACAGCAGCTCCATACCGGCTATGTCACGCTCAACACCAAGGTGAAGCCCTTCGACGACGTAAAGGTTCGTCAGGCCGTCAATATGGCGATCAACAAGGAGCGTATCACCCGCATCCTCAATGGTCGCGCGACGCCCGCCAACCAGCCGCTGCCGCCGTTGATGCCGGGTTACGACAAGGCGTTCACCGGTTATGACTATGACGTCGAGAAGGCGAAGGCCCTGCTCGCCGAGGCCGGACATGGCGATGGCTTCGAGACGGTGCTCTATTCGACCAACACCGACCCGCAGCCGCGCATCGCCCAGGCGATCCAGCAGGATCTGGCCGCCATCGGCATCAAGGCGGAGGTGCGGGCGCTGGCCCAGGCCAACGTCATTGCCGCCGGCGGCACCGAAGGCGAAGCGCCGATGATCTGGTCGGGTGGTATGGCCTGGATCGCCGACTTCCCGGACCCGTCGAACTTCTACGGCCCGATCCTCGGCTGCTCCGGTGCGGTCCAGGGCGGCTGGAACTGGTCGTGGTACTGCAACGAGGCACTCGACAAGCGCGCCGTTGCCGCCGATTCCATGTCCGATCCGGCAAAGGCGGCCGAGCGTCAGGCGGAATGGGGCAAGATCTTCACCGACATTATGGCCGATGCGCCGTGGGTGCCCGTCACCAACGAGCGCCGCGTCGTCGCCAAGTCGCCGCGAATGGGTGGCGAGGGCGAGATCTACGTCGATCCGACCCGGGTCATCAACTACGACGCGATCTTCGTGAAGCAATAAGCGTCGGGCTCTCCGGAGGTCGTCTTCGGGGAGCCTCTTCATGAGTTTGGGAGAGATTTCATGTGCGTTGCCTGCACACACACCATCCATCGCGCCAAGCATCATTTCGGCTGGAACCGCGACTTCGAGCCGACGCTGATCGCCAAGCCCGGTGAGACCATCCATTTCGAATGCCTGGATTCTTCCGGCGGGCAGCTCGGCGCTGGCTCGACGCTCGACACATTGGCCTCGCTCGATTTCGAGAAGATCAATCCGGTGACGGGGCCTGTTTATGTCGAAGGTGCTGCGCCCGGCGACGCGCTGAAGGTGACGATCCGCCGCTTCGTGCCCTCGGGCGTTGGCTGGACGGCCAACATTCCGGGCTTCGGCCTGCTCGCCGATCAGTTCACCGATCCGGCGCTGCACATGTGGTCCTATGATGCGAATACCATGGCGCCGGCGCTCTATGGACCGGGCGGCCGCGTGCCGTTGAAGCCCTTCGCCGGCACGATCGGCGTCGCGCCGGCCGAACCGGGCCTGCATTCGGTGGTGCCGCCGCGCCGGGTCGGCGGCAATCTCGACATTCGCGATCTCACATCGGGCGTCACCCTCTATCTGCCGGTCGAGGTGGAGGGCGCGCTGTTTTCCATCGGCGACACCCACGCAGCCCAGGGCGACGGCGAGGTCTGTGGCACCGCGATCGAGAGCCAGATGGAGGTCGAAGCCACGATCGAGCTCGTCAAGGGTGCCCGTCTCGCCAGCCCGCGGTTCACTACGCCGGGTCCGGTGACCCGTCATCTGGATGCTGCCGGTTACGAGGTGACGACCGGCATCGGCCCGGATCTGATGACCGGCGCGCGCGAAAGCCTGATGCGCATGATCGACCTGCTTGGCGCCGAACACGGCTTGAGTCCGGTCGATGCCTATCTGCTCTGCTCGGTCTGCGGCGACCTCCGCATCAGCGAGATCGTCGACGCTCCGAACTGGGTCGTTTCCTTCTACTTCCCGAGGATCGTCTTTTCGTGACAACGGCAGCACCCGTGCTCGGCATCGATGGCCTCTGCGTCGATGCGTTGACGCCGCAAGGGCCGCGAAGGGTCCTTGATGCCGTCAGCTTCAACCTCATGAGCGGCGAAACGCTGTGCATTGCCGGCGAGAGCGGCTCGGGCAAATCCGTGACTTCGCTTGCTGTCATGGGGCTCCTGCCGAAAGCCTCGCTGCGGATCGCCTCCGGCAGCATCAAGCTCGAAGGGCGCGAACTCTCGAAGCTCTCCAACAGTGCGATGCGCAGCGTGCGCGGCGGCGATGTCGCGATGGTCTTTCAGGAGCCAATGACATCGCTCAATCCCGTGATGTCGATCGGCGAGCAACTGACCGAGGCCATTCGCGAACATCAGGGTTCCGAGGGGGGAACGGCGAGTGCCGTCGCCCTGCGCATGCTGGATGCGGTGCACATCACCGAGCCGGCGCGGCGCATGACGCAATATCCGCACGAGCTTTCCGGCGGCATGCGGCAGCGCGTGATGATCGCGATGGCACTCTCGTGCCGACCCAAGGTGCTGATCGCCGACGAGCCGACGACGGCACTCGACGTTACCGTGCAGGCGCAGATCCTGACGCTGATGAAGGAACTGAAGCGGGAATTCGGCGCTTCGATCGTGCTGATCACCCATGACATGGGCGTGGTCGCGCAGATGGCGGATCGCGTGGTCATCATGCAGCAGGGCCGCATCGTCGAGCAGGGCGACGTGCTGCCGATCTTCCGCTCGCCGCGCGAGCGCTACACGCAGGAGCTATTGGCGGCCGTACCGAGGCTGGGCGCGCATGCCGGCACCGACGGCCCGCCGCGCATCGCCGCAACGGCTGCGGCACCGGTCCCGCGGACGGCGAGCCCGGTCCTGTCCGTGCGTGACCTCGCTGTCCACTACGGAAAAAAGCCCAGCGGACTGTTGGGCGGAAAGAAGCTGGCCGCCGCCGTCAGCGACGTTTCCTTCGACATCTTCCCCGGTGAGACGCTGGGGCTCGTCGGCGAAAGCGGATCGGGCAAGTCGACCACCGGCAAGGCGGTACTCGGCCTCATTCCATTCGATGGCGATGTGGCGATCGACGGCCAGCAGATCGGCGCGCTGTCGCAACGCCAGATGCGGCCCGTGCGCCGCTCCGCGCAGATGATCTTTCAGGATCCCTATGCCTCGCTCGACCCGCGCATGGCGGTCGGGGCGGCGATCGCCGAGCCGCTGCTCATCCATGGCATCGGCAATCGCAGCGAACGCACGGATCGCGTCGCCGATCTGTTGCGCCGTGTCGGGCTTGGGCCCGATGCCGCCAGCCGCTATCCGCACGAGTTCTCCGGGGGACAGCGGCAGCGCATCTGCATTGCCCGCGCGCTGGCGGTCAATCCGAAGCTTATTGTCGCGGATGAAAGCGTGGCCGCGCTCGATGTGTCAGTGCGGGCACGCGTGCTTGATCTGATGCTCGAACTGCAGGAGACGATGGGTCTTGCCTATCTCTTCGTCTCGCACGACATGGCTGTGATCGAGCGGATGTCGCACCAGGTCGCCGTCATGCGCGGCGGCCGCATCGTCGAGATGGGAACGCGCCGCGCCGTGTTCGAGGATCCGCAGGACGCCTACACCCGGGCGCTGATGGCCGCGGTGCCGCTGCCGGACCCGCCGATGCGGAAAAGCGCTTAGAGCGAGACGACAAAACGCGTGCGGTCTCCGCCCGCATCCCCTCTGTTTGAAACAATCCCGATCGCTCACGGCGCGAGGCCTTGCGACAATACGATGCGAGCCGAGAGGCCGCCGGTCGGTCGGTTGCGCAGTTCGAGTTCGGCGCCGGTTCGGTCAAGCGCACGCTCGACGATGCTGAGGCCGAGCCCGCTGCCGGCCGCCGCCTTGAACCGGCCGCGGAAGAAGCGCTCGGTCACGCGCGGCATTTCCTCCTCGGGGATGCCAGGCCCCTCGTCGTCGATCGCGATTGCGAGATGCTGGCCTCGTATCTCGGCGTGGCAAGAGACCATTGCGCCCGGTGGCGAATGGTTGATGGCGTTTTCGAGCAGGTTGCGCGCCGCGAGCCGGAAGAGGTCCGGATCCATATTGATCCTGAGACCGGACATCGCCCCGTCGACGACAACATCGACGCGACGCGCCTGGCCGGCGAGTTCGGTGCGAAGACTTGTCAGCATCTCGCCGACATCAAAACCGGCCGCCGGCCTGCCGCTCTCGGTGGCTTCGACCGAGGCGATATCGAGCAGTTGCCGCACCAGCTTGCCGGTCCGGTCGACACCGGCGACGATCTGGCCGAGCGCCTTCTCGCGGATTTCGCCGTCGTCGCTGGCGAGCGCCACCTGCGCCTGCGTCTTGAGGCCCGCCAGCGGCGTACGCAACTCGTGGGCGGCAAACGCGATGAAATTCTGCTCGCGCTCGCGGGCGCCGGCGACACGGGCAAAAAGGCCGTTCAGCGACTTCAAGACCGGGCTGATCTCGCGCGTCGTGCCGGTGTCCTCGATCGCGTGCAGGTCGGAGGCTTCACGCGCGGCAAGGTCGCCGGCAAGCTTGCGCAGCGGCGCGAGGCCCCGCCCGACGCAGAGCCAGATCAGCACGGCCAGAAGCGGAATGATCAGCAGCGCCGGCAGCAACAGCCCCTTGACCAGGTCGTTGACCAGCCGGTCGCGGATGCGCAGGTTGTCACCGACGAGAACGCGCACGCCGAGGCTCGCATTCTCCACCGCAAAGACACGCCAGGTCTCGCCGTTGATGACGGTTTCGGAAAAGCCCATGGCGTGGGGCGCAAGCGTTGTGTCGGGCGCGCTGTCCGACTTGCCGATCAGAGTTCCGTCCAGCGACCAGATCTGGCAGGAGAGCTGCCGGTCGTAATGCGGGTGCTCCAGCAGCGGGATCCTGATCGCGCTCTGTGCCGGGCGGTTGGCATGGGTGTCGCCTTCTTCCTTCATCATGTCTGGGCTGACGATCAGCGAATTCACCATGCGCGCCGCCTCCATCAGCCGCGCGTCGAGCACGCGCTCGACTTCGGCGCGGGTGCTGAGGAAGATCCAGACGGTGGCCGATAGCCACAGGAGCCCCGTCGTGATCAGGAGGATGGCGAAAAGCCGGGCGCGCAGCGATTGCATCAGCCGGCTCCGCCCAGCCGGTAGCCGATGCCCCGGATGGTTTCGATCAGTCCCGGGCCGAGCTTGTTGCGCAGATGGTGGATGTGCACCTCCACGGCGTTGCTCTCGATTTCCTCCTGCCAGCCGTAGAGTTTGTCTTCCAGCTTGGTCTTGGAGAAGATCACCCCCGGGTGCGACATCAGCGTATGCAGGATGGAATATTCGCGCCGCGAGAGTTGCACCGGCTTGCCCGCCTGTTCCACCGATTGCCTGGCCGGATCGAGCCTGAGCGTCGACCATTCCAGCGCGGCGCTCGCCCGGCCGCTGGAGCGTCGCGCCAGCGCCCGAAGCCTGGCGGCGACCTCGTCGAGGTCGAAGGGTTTGCCGAGATAGTCGTCGGCGCCAGTGTCGAGGCCGGCGACGCGATCGCGCACGGTGTCGCGTGCGGTCAACAGCAGCACCGGAATGTCGCTCTGCCTGGCGCGCAGGTCCCGCAGAATGTCGAGACCGGAGCCGTCGGGCAGCATCAGGTCGAGCACGACCGCGTCGAAGCCGTTGGCGGCAAGCGCCGTCGCGGCCGCATCGCAGGTGCCGACGGCATCGGTGGTGAAGCCCGCCAGCGCCAGGCCGACCTTCAGGCCGTCTCTAAGGATATCGTCGTCTTCGACGATCAGGACTCGCATCGCTACTCCTAACATTTCTGAGAGCGCGATCCTTTAATCGCTCCCTTAAGGCAGCCTTAAGGTAGGACTTCCCTCTGAGGCGGCATTGCAACAATCGAATCGTTGAATGCCCGATATGACCGAAGCACACGAGCCTTCTTCCTCCACGGCCGATCACAAGACCGGCATCACGCTGACCCGCCGCAGCCTTGTCATCGGCGCGGCCTCGCTGATCGTCACCGGCTGCGCGACCGCCCGCCCGACACCGGCGGTGGTGCCGGCAGCCGTCACGCCCGTCCGGCCCTCAGCCGGCCGGACGGTGCCGCCGATGTACTATGCGATGCCCGACGAGCAGTTTCCGATCCCTGAGGTGAAGATCGCCGAGGTCGATCCGAAGTTCTGGCGGCAGGAGGTGGATTATCCGACCAGTGAGCGGCCCGGCACGCTGATCGTCGATACGCCCGCGAAATACCTCTATCACGTGCTGCCTGGCGGGCGGGCGATGCGCTACGGCATCGGCGTCGGGCGCGAGGGCTTTGCCTGGTCGGGCCGGGCGATCGTCGCCTACAAGCGCAAATGGCCGCGCTGGACGCCGCCCGACGAGATGGTCGCGCGTCAGCCGAAACTCCAGCCCTACAGCATCGCCAATGGCGGCATGCCCCCGGGCATCAAGAACCCGCTCGGCGCCCGCGCGCTCTATATCCATAAGGACGGCAAGGACACGCTCTACCGCATCCATGGCAGTCCCGAGGCATTTTCGATCGGCAAGGCGGTCTCTTCCGGCTGCATTCGCCTGCTCAATCAGGATGTCGTCTACCTCCATGATCAGGTCCGCGACGGTAGCACCATCGTCGTCATTCCGGATCCGACCAAGGGCGACATGGCGATCGGTTAGGTGAGGGCAGGCAGCGAGCGCGGGAATTCTGCAACACTTCGAAAACGAGTACCGCCTCGCGCAAGCGATCCACGCCAAAGAAAGATTTTCACCACATTTCGGTCACGGTTCGGCCCAACAGCCTTGGGCCTCCCCTCGGACCTCCCAACCGAAATCTCCAACCCTGGAATTGAATACAGTGTCGATGAATTTGTCCCGCCGGTCGCTGCTCGCGGTGATCGCCAGCTCTGTTTTGAGCGCCTGCACGCAGATCCCGAAACCCGAACCGAAACCGAAGCTGATCGAGCCGATCGGCGGTGATGGCGGCTCGCCGGAAAAGGCGGCGGATGCGGCGGGCGTGCCGACGAAGACCTTCGACTATGCCAGGATCTACGCGCCGGTGAAGGACGAAGGCTACGACGTCCCGGGCATCCAGCACACCGAGATCAAGCCGCAGTTCCTGCGCCAGGAAGTGGCCTATGCCACCAACGAGCCGCCCCATTCGATCGTCGTCGATACCCAGACGATGTTCCTCTACTACGTCCTGCCCGGCGGCCGCGCCATCCGTTACGGCGTCGGTCTTGGTGCGGCCGGCCGCGCCTGGAAGGGGCGTGCCGTCGTGCATTGGAAGCGCAAGTGGCCGCGCTGGACGGTGCCCGACGACATGGTCGCACGCCAGCCGCACCTCAAGAAATACGGCATCGATGCCGGCGGCATGGATCCGGGCCTCGACAATCCGCTCGGCGCCCGCGCCATGTATATCTTCCAGGACGGCCAGGATACGCTTTACCGCATCCACGGCTCGCCGCAGTGGCGCTCGATCGGCAAGAACGCGTCGGCGGGCTGCGTGCGGATGCTGCAGCAGGACGCGATCGATCTCTATGATCGCGTCAGAGGCAAGACGCCGCTGCTCGTCCTGTGATGGGCGACAATCTGGCGTAATTTCTGCGCCCTTGCCGGACGGATTGCCTCAAAGTGGCTGCGGAAGCGGCAGCCCGTCCGGCCCCATCAGCATATAGTCGGGCGACCGCTGCACCGGCTGGGAGTCCGGCAATGGTTGCCCATCCGGCAGGGGCTGCGCGTCCTGCATCGGCTGCGATTGCACCATGCCGCCGCCCGAGAGATCGGTGACGACGATCGGCGTGCCGTTCGGCACGCGGTTGTAGAGATCGACGACGTCCTGGTTGATCATGCGCACGCAGCCCGACGACACCGACTTGCCGATCGTCCACCATTCCGGCGAGCCGTGAATGCGGTAGAGCGTGTCTTCGCCGTTCTGGAAGATGTACATGGCGCGGGCGCCGAGCGGGTTCTTTAGGCCGGGATCCATGCCGCCCGCCTCGATGCTGAATTGCTGCAGCTCGGGCTGGCGCGCCACCATCTCGTTCGGCGGCTTCCAGCGGGGCCATTCGCGCTTGTACTGGATGACGCCGCGCCCGGCCCAGGCGAAACCGGCACGCCCGAGGCCGACGCCGTAGCGCATCGCCTGGCCGCCTTCATAGACCCTATAGAGAAAGTGGCTGCCGACGTCGACGACCAGCGTTCCCGGCTTTTCGCCGGTCGGATCGGCGACCATCTGGCGGTAGAAGCGCGGATCGATCTTCTCGTAGGGAATGGCCGGCAGCGGGTAGGGCTCGTTCGGCTTCTCGCCGTACATGTCGGCCAGGAACGTGTTGGTCTCGGGAACCGGTTCCGGCGCATAGGAGCGCGTCACAGTAGGCCGCGGCGAGGCGCAGCCGGCGAGACCAACGGCCGCCAACCCGGCGGAAAGCTGCAGGAAGGCGCGGCGGCGGAACTCTCTTTCAGGCATGTAATCCTCGATCGTCCTCTATTCGCTACCGGCGATGCAACCGACCTTTTAAGTCAATTGTGCGTCGCCAGCCGACGGAACGATCACAGGCCGGCGTAGGGGTCCGCCAGCGCCGCTTCGGGTCGGCTGATAGGGTACTTAGTTCCCGAGATCTTCGCGGCCAGCTTTTCAGCACCGTTTTTCTCAAGAAGCGCCCGGAAGCTCGGATGCATGCCGCCATCGACATAGGCGTTCAGCGGCGCCGACGTCTGGTTGGTCATCATGCCGGCGAGCTTCGCGTCCTCCGATTGCAGTCGTGCCACCAGTCCGGCATCGGGCGTGGAGATCGCCGCCGGGCAGGCGGCAAGCGGGTCGGACGGTTCGCCATCGGCGAAATCGGTGTTGAAGACGTAGCGGCGGCCGCAGGCCGAAACCTTCGGCTGGCGCTTCGTCGCCTCGAAGATGTCGTAACCCTGCTTGATGTTCTTCCAGAAGTCGAAATTCGGGTCGCCGCGGTGCTTGGCCATGTTCTCCGCCGTCATGCGGAAGGGATAGGCCTGAACCTGGAACGTGCCCTGGCCGCCGGCGAGCGCGCGTTGCACCACGGAATAGATTTCGCCGACACCCTGGTCGGTCATGGCGTAGCAGCCGGACGACGAGCAGGCGCCGTGCACCATCAGCGCTTCACCGGTGTAGCCGAGCGCCGATTCCAGCCGGTTCGGGTAGCCGAGGTTAAACGACAGGAAATATTGCGATTTCGGGTTCAGCATGCCGGCGGAGACGTGGTAGAAGCCCTCCGGCGCCTGGCGGTCGCCCGACTTCATCTTCGGGCCGAGCTTTCCCGACCAGCGGCACATGGGATAGGTCTTCAGCAGCGCGTACTGGCCCTGCTTATTCTGTTTCCAGACTTCGAGTTCGCTTTCCTGCTTGAAGATGCGGATCAACACCGGGCTTTCCGGCTTGCTGCCGTTCTTGGCCATGGCGGCGATCAGCTTGGCCGGGATCGGCGGTGGCTCGCGCACGTCGTCGGCGTCGAGCGCCATGCAGCCGGACAGCGCCAGGGCCATCGCGCCGATCGCCAAGGCATGCCGCATCCGTCGCACCTGCGCGAATATCCTGCCGGCCTGAGGTGTCTCGGAAGAAGGGCTCTTGATCGTCTCGCGCCGCATGCGGGCTCCTGGAAATGCTTCCGCCACCAAGCGTCCTTCGTGTGGCGTGTGTGCCGGCCGGTTGCGTTCGACGCAGTTCGGTTCAGCCTCAAGTTCAGCGATTAAGCGGTGACAGCCCTGGCTGCAAGCCTTTGTCCCTGGTGCTCGCGATCAAAAATTTTTGAACGCGCGCTGCCATAGCTGACCGCCGATTGGGTCGATGTTGAGACAAGATGGTGAATTTTTTCTCAACGCGGGCGCCGGAAAAGTCCCGCTGCGTCAGTCCCGCGGCTCACTGCCGGGCGCATAGACGGTCTTCTGCTTGAAGGCAAAGACGTTGCCGCAGCGGCAGCGCACCATGTGCTTGGCGGGGTCGGGAGAGGTGCGTTCAGTCGAGAAGCCCTTGGGCATCACGTCGATGGTAAAGCCGCGATTGCTGCCCTTGCCTTTGTCGTTTTCCGACGCTTCGGCGAAGCCGGCGGCTCCGCATTTGGCGCATTCCAGCTTTCTCGAATACCGATCCCGCGATGCCATGTTCAATCACACTCGATAGCGCTGCCACATCCGGGCGGCGGCGCTTGGTTGCCCGAAACACCGAACTATAGGAGGCCGCCCGTCGTTTCAAGTTTGCCGGTGACGGGTTTTGGCGGCAACGCCTAACGATAGCCGGTTGCGTCGGCCGGCTTGTTCGCCTCCATCACCTCGCGCATGTAGCGCCAGCAATCGGGCCGCGAGCCGTCGAGATCGGAAAACCCGTAGACCTGCGCCAGCCCGCCGCTCGACAGCGACTGGCCGTTCCAGCGGGCCTTGTCCGGATCGGCCGCGAGCGCCGCGATGGCGCGGCCGACGAAACGTGGCGTTTCCGAAATGACGAAGTGCGGCTGGTTCTTTGTGGCGTCCTGCCAGTTGTCTTCACCGACCTCGAAATGTTCGAGCATCATCTCCGACCGCATCCAGCCGGGCGTGATCGAAACCGCGGTTGCGCCGTGCGGCGAAAGGTCCTTGGCGTGGGCCCAGGCCATGCGGTTCGCTGAAACCTTGGCAAGGTCGTAGAACGGCGACAGCCGGTAGTTCTCGGCATTGTACTCGGCGGTGCCGTCGGTCACCTCGACCAAGAGGCCGCCGGGCTTCTCGATCATCAGCGGCAGGGCATAGTGGGCGGTGATCAGGTGCGTATCGACGCCGAGATGCAGGAGCTTCAACCCGTTTTCGAGATTGTGCTCCCAGACCGGCTTGTTCCACTCGAACAGCAACTCGCCGCCCCAGACGTCATTGACGAGGATGTCGAGCCGTCCCTGTTCGCTGCGGATGCGCTCGACAAGCGCCTGTACCTGCGCCGGCTGCAGATGGTCGACCTGGGCGGGAATGCCCTTGCCGCCGAGGCTGGTGACGATCTCGGCGGTTTCCTCGATCGTTTCGGGACGCCCGTAATCGGATTGCTGTTGCCGCGTGGTGCGGCCGGTTACGTAAACGGTAGCGCCGGCGGCGCCAAGTTCGGTCGCGATGCCGCGCCCGCCGCCGCGCGTCGCGCCAGCAACGAGGGCGACTTGTCCTTCGAGTGTCATGATTCTTCTCCTTCGCGGCCGCTTGCCGACTGGCGTTTTCCTGCTCGTGTGATATATAAATGATTGTTCGGTTATAAATGAGAGTCAAGATGCCTCGCCCAAAAACCATGCCTGACGAAGAGCTGCTGGCCGCCGCCTTCGCATTGATGCGGGCCGATGGTCCAGATCGCCTGACCTTCGCGGCGCTGGCTGCACGTACGGGCCTTTCCGGCGCCACGCTGGTGCAGCGCTTCGAGAACAAGGCGAAGCTGATCCAGCGGGCGCTCAGCCAGGCCTGGGACGGGCTGGACGGGCAGACGGCGGAGCTGATGGCGAGCGTACCGCGGACGCCGGAGGGCGCCATCGCGCTGCTCGTCGGCCTCTCGGGCGATTATGGCGGTATCGACAGCTATGCCGACGACCTCAGGATTCTGCGGGAAGACCTGCGCGATCCGTTGCTCCGTGCCCGCGGCGCAAAGTGGCGCGACGTGCTCGCAGGCGTGCTCGACGAATGCCTCGCCGGCCTTCCCGCTGCGAGCCCGGGGCTCGGTCTGCTGATGGCGTCGCAATGGCAGGGATCCTTGCTCTGGTGGAGCTTCGACCCGCAGGTGCCGGTCACGGCCTTTGTCGAGCAGAGCCTGACGCGCTTCGTCGAAGCTTTTGCGAGACGGCCGGCAGGCTGACAACTGTGGCAGTGGCGTGCTCACCGGTCTGTCAAATCGCCGTGAGATGGCCGTGCGGTGGATGACGGCGGCGCAAGCTGGTCTTAGATGCTGATCCATGATCAGATTTGTCGCAGTCCTCGTTGCCCGCATCGCCACTTTGGCACTCGTCGTCTCGACGCTTGTCGCCTTGCCGGTCGCGGCTCAGACGCCATCGCCGATTTCGGCCTTGCTGGACGAACTGGCCTCACGGTCAGAGCTTGATCCCCTGAAGACCGTGATCGTCGCCCGCGACGGCAAGATCGTCGCTGAGCGTGGTTACGGCCGCAACCGCGTGACGGACTCGACAAACATCAAGTCGGCGTCGAAATCGATCATCTCGGCGCTGGTCGGCATCGCCATCGACAAGCGGCTGCTCGAAGGTCCGGAGCAGAAGATCGCGCCGATCCTGAAGGCGGACCTGCCGGCCTCGCCTGATCCGCGCATCAACGACATCACCATAGGTCATTTGCTTTCGATGCAGGCCGGGCTCGGCCGTCTCTCGGGGCCGAACTATGGGCGATGGGTCGCCAGCCGGAACTGGGTGCGCACGGCGCTTGCCCAGCCCTTCGACGACGATCCGGGTGGTGAGATGCTCTATTCCACCGCCTCGACCCATCTGCTTTCGGCGATCCTGACGAAGGTCAGCGGCAAGTCGACCCTGGCGCTCGCGCGCGCGTGGCTGGGGCCGCTCGAGGGCTTCCGCATCGGGGCCTGGGATCGCGATCCGCAAGGCATCTACCTTGGCGGCAACCAGATGGCGATGAGCCCGCGCTCCCTGCTTGCCTTCGGCGAACTCTATCGCAATGGCGGCCGCACGGCGTCAGGCCAGCAACTGGTGTCGGAAGGGTGGGTCGCGGCCTCCTGGCAGCATCGAACCAATTCGCGCTTCTCCGGCGACGAGTACGGTTATGGCTGGTTCGAGCGCCAGATCGCCGGTGAAGAAGTGCATTTCGCCTGGGGTTATGGCGGCCAGATGCTCTACATCGTGCCGAACCTGGATCTGACGGTGGTGATGACATCGGCCGAAAGTGGGCCGTCGGCCCGCAACGGCTACCGCGACGCGCTGCATCTGGTGCTCGGCGAGATCATCACGAACGTAAAGGCCGATCCGGAAACGGACGGGTGACGCGGCTTCGGCGGCGCTGGCTCGACGCCGCTCCGCGCCAAGCCAGCAACGGCTCCACGACGCCGAGCAGGCATTCGATCGCAGCTTCATTCTTCAGCGCCGCCTCAGACGCTTCGAATTCCGCGAGTTCGATGCCGGCGATCTGCTCTTTCGGGATCGCCGCGAAGATGGCGCGCAAGGTCTGCGGATAGAGGCCATCGCCGATCGCATAGGCGGCCGGCACATGCTTCGGCTCGAGCACGTCCCAATCGACATGGATCCAGACCGGCGCATCGCCGATCAACGAAAGGATGACCTCCGGCGTCGCTTCTGTCGGCGAAAGGATGCACACGCCTGCCTGCCGCAGCAAATCCATCTCCGCGGGGTCGATGTCGCGCGCGCCGACGATGACGACCTTTGCCGGGTTCAGCCCGCTGCCGTGGCCGCTCTCCCAGAGCCCGCAGGCGGCAGCCAGCACCATGCCGCCGAGATAGCCGCTTTCGGTGGTCTGCGGCGTGTTGAAATCGCCATGGGCATCGATCCAGAGCAAGACCGCGTCGGCGCGTTCCCGCGCGACGACCGGCAGTGTCGCAAGGCTGGCGGAGCAGGTATTGGCGATGAAAAGTGGTTTGTTGCCACGCGCAAGTGTTGCGGCAATCGCCGCCTGCAAAGCGGCCAGGGTCTCCCCGGCCTCAGGCAGGCTTGCCGACCAGTCGTCTTCCTTTGCCGGTGACGGGCTGCCGATAACGGTCGGCTGCGGCCCGGTGCGCTTGCTCAGCGCTTCGGCCGTCAGGGCCGCCCCGGGGATAGCGCCGGACGTTCTGTCGGCGATGCGTCCCTGGGAGACGACGAGTTCATAAGGCACGGGCATTCTCCTTGCATTTTCGGTGGGCGTTAACGCCGGTATTGGGCGCACCTGCAAAGCCCGCCTGTTTCAGCGTTTTCGAGGGGATCTGTGGGATTGGTTTGAAGGGAAGCCTCGAAGATTCGATATATCTACGTGGATATATCGATATCGCGCCGCGATCGCAATTTCATCGGGGCGAGCGTTGATGCGATTGCCGTGCACAGGGCGACGCGGGTCGCGGCGACCGCCAATGTCGCTCGGCCGTTTGGCGCGGCGCGGGTGCCGCGGAAATTTCAGAGGTGACAGGTGCTTGCCGCAATCTATGTCGCGGCAAGCGATTTCGTTTAAATCGGCAGCTGGTGCACTTAGCCGGCAAAGCCTTCAATGACGATCTTGCCCTTGGCAGCGCCGGTTTCGATGCGGCGATGCGCTTCGCGCAGGTTCGCCGCGTTGATCGGCGACAGCACCTCGGCAAGCGTCGTCTTCAGCCGTCCGGCATCGATCTCGTCGGCGACGAAGCTCAGCAGACGATGCTGTTCGATCATGTCGGGCGTCTGGTGCATCGGGCGGGCGAACATGAACTCCCAATGCAGGCTCGCCGCCTTGGTCTTCATGCCGGCCATCGGCATCGGCACGTCGGTGTTGTCGATCGAAACGATGCCGCCTTGCGGCCGGATCAGCTCGACAGCGTCGTCCCAGTGGCGCATGTCGTTGAAGATGGCGATGTGGTCGACATGGGGAAAGCCGAGCGCGCGGACCTGCGCGACCAGCGGTTCACGGTGGCTGACCACGTGGTCGGCGCCAAGTTCCTTGACCCAGGCGATGGTTTCCGGCCGCGAGGCGGTGGCGATGACGGTGAGGCCGGCGCGCTTTGCCAGCTGGATACCGATCGAGCCGACGCCGCCGGCGCCACCGACGATGAGGATCGACTGGCCGTGGTCGGCGCCGTCCCGGTCGATGCCGAGCCGGTCGAAGAAGGCCTCATAGGCGGTGATCGTCGTCAGCGGCAGGGCGGCCGCTTCCGCAAAGGACAGGCTCTTCGGCTTGCGCCCGACGATGCGCTCATCGACCAGTTGATACTGCTGGTTGGATCCCGATCGAGTCAGGTCGCCGGCGTAGTAGACGGCGTCGCCCGGCTGGAACAGCGTCACATCAGCACCGACGGCCTCGACCACGCCGCTTGCGTCCCAGCCGAGCACGCGCGGCGTTTCCTCGACCTTGTCCTTCGGCGCGCGCATTTTCACGTCGACGGGATTGACCGCGACGGCGCGGACCGCGACCAGGATATCATGCCCTTTGGGCTCCGGCTTCGGGAGCTCGACATCGAGGAAACTCTCCGGGTCGGAAACCGGGAGATAGCGGGTGAGGGCGACAGCTTTCATGAGTTGCTCCTTTGTGGGGTGAAGAGGTGTGATTGCCGCGGTCATGCCACGCGCTCGAGTGCCGGATAGCTAGAGTAGCCTTCGGCGCTGCCGCCGAAAAGCGTGGCCCCGTCGAAGCTTGCGAGCGGCAGCCCGTCTTTCAGTCGGCGCGGCAGGTCCGGATTGGCGATGAACGGGCGGCCGAAGGCGACGATGTCGGCAAGACCGGCGGCAAGGATCGCCTCGGCCTTCTCACGATCATAGCGGCCGGCGACGATGATGCGGCCGGAATAGGTGGCGCGTAGCTCGCGGCGGAAGTCGTCGGGGATGACGGGCGCATCGTCCCAGTCGGCTTCCACCAGATGGATATAGGCAAGACCGATGCGGTCGATTTCGTCCGCGGCCTTCAGGATCGTTGGGATGATCTCGTCGTCCTTCATATTGCGCTGGGTGATATAGGGCGACAGCCGGATGCCGACCCGGGAGGCGCCGATCTCGCCGGCGACCGCCTCGGCGACCTCAACCAGGAAGCGGATGCGGTTTTCGGCCGGGCCGCCATAGCGGTCGTCGCGCCGGTTGGACGAGCGGCGCAGGAACTGGTCGATCAGGTAGCCGTTGGCGCCATGGATCTCGACGCCGTCAAAACCGGCTTCGATGGCGTTGGCCGCCGCCTGGCGGAAATCTTCGACGATGCCGGCGATCTCGCTCAGCTCCAAGGCGCGCGGCAAGGGGCTGTCGACCATCGCGCCGATGCCGGTTTCTGGATCGGCCACCCAGACCTTTGCGTCCGGCGAAATCGCAGACGGTGCGACCGGGCGTCCGCCGTCGTGGAAACTCTCATGGCTCATGCGGCCGACATGCCAGAGTTGCAGCATGATGCGGCCTCCGGCCCGGTGTACGGCGTCGGTGACGAGCCGCCAGCCGGCGATCTGCGCGGGAGAGTGGATGCCGGGTGTAAACGAGTAGCCCTGGCCCTGCGCCGAGATCTGGGTGGCCTCGGTGACGATGAGGCCGGCCGAGGCGCGCTGGGCATAGTACTCGGCCATCAGGGCGTTGGGCACATTGCCCGGCTGGCTGCTTCGCGCCCGCGTCATCGGCGCAAGCGCGATGCGGTTGGGTAGGGTCAAGGACCCGAGCGGGATCGGAGAAAAGAGCGATGGCATGGTGAGATCCTTTGGGAGGGGCAGTCGCATAGCGGCAGGGCCAAGCGCGGGGAAGCACGTCAGTTGATCAGTGCGCCGCCTTCGATGTCGATGACCGAGCCGGTGACGAAGGGATTGTCGATGGCGAAGAGATAGCCGTTGGCGATATCTTCCGGTTGCCCGGCGCGGCCGGCAGGCAGTGTTGCAGCGGCGCGATCGAACATCGCGTCGCGCGCCTCGCCGGCCATGCCGGCATAGGCTTCCGTTCGCGTCAGGCCGGGGCTGACGACATTCACCCGCAGCGGTGCCAATTCCTTGGCCAGCACCTTGGCGGTTGCTTCGAGTGCCGCGTTCATCGCCGTCTTGACGAAGGTGCCCGGTACCGATCGGCGGGCGAGAAAGCCCGAGGTGAAGGTGATCGTACCGCCGGGCCGAATGCTCTTGCCCGCCTCGCGGGCAAGCAGGATCGAGCCCCAGTACTTGACGTCGAAGGCGGCCTTGGCTGCTTCGAGGTCGATATCGACGACGGTGCCGCCCGGCGCCGAGGAGCCAGCCGTGACGATCAGGTGATCGAACGGACCGAGTTGTTGGAAATAGGCGGCCACTGCCGCAGCATCGGCAAGATCGAGACCGGTGGCGCGGCTGGCGATCTCTACCCGGCCCGGGCGCTCGGCAAGCGCCTTGGCGACGGCGGCGCCGATACCGCTGGTGCCGCCGATGACGACGGAGACGGTGGTGTCATTGAAAGTCATGGTCATTCTCCGGAGGAAGGGTGCGGACGGGTTCACAAAAGACGGCTTCGAGCAGCGGTCCGCCGGGCGCGCGCAGGAACAGCCGCCGCTCGCCGATGTCGGCAAGGTCCATGGTCGAATAGGGAATGGCGAGCCGGTCGAGCTTGGCGCGGAAGGCGGCGTAGCCTTCGAACCGGAAGCCGACATGATCGATCGCTTCGGCCGCACGCTCGAAGCCCACGCCACGGCTGCCGATGAGGTGGACGATCGGCTTGCCTCCGGCATAGAGCCAGCAGCCGGGGATTCGGCGGATAGCTGCCGGACGCTCGCCGACGGTCAGGTCGAAGACCGTCTCGAAGAACGCGCGTGTGGCGTCGATATCGGTGGTGCGGATGGTGACGTGGTCGATGTGCATGGCGCGTCTCCTTTCGCCAGCAAATTTAGCGCTTGCGGCGCATCCGGATAATTGGCTTATTTCCAAAATTATATTTCGGGGAAAGCGAAAGATGCTGCTGGACAATCTGGCTCTGTTCCTTCTGATCGTCGAAAAGGGCGGGCTTTCCGCCGCCGGCCGCGAGAAGGGGTTGTCGCCAGCCTCCGTCTCCGAGCGGCTGGCAGCACTCGAGGCCCACTATGGCGCCGCACTTCTGAAACGCACGACGCGGGCGATCAGCCTGACGGAGGAGGGCCGCCTGCTGGTGGACGGCGCCCGCCGGCTGCTGGCGGAGGCCGACGAACTGGAGAGCGGCATCCGGTCGGGCACGCGCACGATCTCGGGGCCGATCCGGCTGAGCGCGCCTGAGGATATGGGGCGGCGCTACATCGTACCGATCCTCGATCGCTTTCTCGCGGAGCACCCCGATGTGACGGTGGATCTCAATCTCACCGACGGTTACCTCGACCTGGTCGGCCAGGGCATGGATTTCGCGATCCGGCACGGCGTGCTGGCCGACAGCACGCTGAGGTCTCGGTCGCTCGGGGAGAACCGGCGCGTCGTCTGTGCGGCGCCGTCCTATCTCGAAGCTATGGGTCGGCCGGAGCATCCCGACGATCTCTCCCGCCACGACTGCATCGTCATGCGCTTCGGCGCCAATCTCGACCGCGAATGGGCCTTTCAGGTGGATGGCAAGCCGCACAAGGTCATGGTGCGCGGGCGTCGCGTCGCCAATGACGGCGGACTGGTGGGGGCGTGGTGCAGGGCGGGGCGCGGCATCGCCCTGAAGTCGGTGTGGGACATCGCCGAGGACCTGGCCTCCGGCGCGCTGGTCGAGCTTCTCAAGGATTTTGCGGTCGGCGAAACCGGGTTGCAGATCGTCTATCCGCCGGCGAACGTCCAGCCACGCCGGGTGCGGCTGTTGATCGAGCGGATCGCTTCGGAACTCGGTTCGATCGAGACTGTCCTAACGCGCATTGGAGACGCATAGGGCCGGCGACACGTCCGCCCGTGGCCGCTGCCGACGTGGCCGTCGTGCAACAGTACCGCCCCCCGTTTTCCAATGCGGCATGCCAGCGCATTGCGGTCGCGCGCGGCTTCACTTATAAAACATGAGTAACACATTCAACATAAGCGGTGGCGCACGGCGCCACCGCTGGTTCCGGCGGCGGCCGCGCGGCTCCCGCGATGGAGAGGCAGATTGATGACCGATGCGATGGTGCAGGGGCTCCACGAACGGGAAGAGGGCAGGATACGCCGTTTCTTCAGCCGCCGCCTCAGAAGTCGCGAGGATGCCGTCGACGCCACGCAGGAAACGTTCATGCGCATGCTGGAGGCATCGCGCTCGACGCTGATCGAGAACCCGCAAGCCTATCTGTTCCAGGTCGCGCGCTCCGTCGCGCGGGTCGCTGCCGAGCGCACCGCGCGCGAGCAGGCGCTGTTCGTTGCCGACGAGGACGGCATGGAGCATGCCGAAGACAGGCCGATCCAGGATCGCATCGTCAACGCCCGCCAGTGCCTTTTGATCATGGCGCGCACCATCGAGGGGCTTCCGAACCGTTGCCAGCAGGTCTTCATCCTCAGCCGCCTGCACGGCCTCAGCAACGGCGCGATTGCCGATCAGCTCGGCATATCGAGAAACATGGTCGAAAAGCACATCATCCGGGCGCTGCTCGAATGCCGGAAAATGCGCGCCGAGATTATTTTCTGAGCCGACATCAGGCAAAACCATCCATTCAACTCTAAGATGATGGGAGCGATTCTTTGGGGCCGCCCGAAGGCATTTTCAGTTCGACCGGAAGACAGGAATGAGTGGCGATCGCCAGACAATCGATGACAGCGTTCTGCAAGCGGCTGCCGGCTGGGTTGCGCGAATGCAGTCCGAGGATGCGACCATTATCGACCGCCAGGCATTCGAGCGCTGGCTCGACGAGCATCCGGATCATCGGGCGGCCTACGAAGAACTGCGGGCATTGTGGAGCGATCTCGGCGAGGTACCGATCCCCGAAGGGCGGCTCGGGCAGTTGCGCGCACAGCGCCGCCGCCGCGTCGGTGGCTTTGTCGGGCTCTGTCTTGCCGCAGGCGTCGCGATCCTGTCGCTGGCGACGCCCTATGGCGACCGTTGGCGCGCCGACTACTACACCGGTGTCGGCGAGGTCAGGCGCATCGCGCTGGAGGACGGGACGCAGGTGGACCTCAACACCGACACGGCGCTCGTCGTCCGATATGATCAGGGGCAAAGAAAGGTGCGGCTGCTGCGCGGCGAGGCGTTCTTTGCCGTCGCAAAAAATCCGCAGAGGCCCTTCGTGGTCGAAGACGGCTCGATCAGCGCGACGGCGCTCGGAACCCGCTACTCGGTTGGCGCGACGGGGGCGGACCGAGCGGCCGACGTTAAAGTGGAGGAGGGCCGTGTCGAAGTCGAGGCGGCCGGGCAGAAAGCCATCCTCGGCGCCGGCGAAGCGGCAACGATCGACCGGCAGGGTCGCCTGTCCTTGACGAAGACGGATGTTGCCGCCGGGACGGCCTGGCGCGACGGAAAGCTTGTCTTCTCCCGTCGGCCGCTCCGTGAGGTCCTTTCGACGCTCGAGCGCTACCGCCGCGGCCGGATCCTGCTCATCGACGAGAAGGCCGGCGCGCTCGAAGTGTCGGGCATCTTCGATCTGCACGATACCGACGACGCACTGAGCGTTCTCGAAGCCAGTCTGCCGCTCCGTGTCTTGCGGCTCTCGGGCCTCATGGTCCTCGTCCAGTCGCGTTAGGTTGACGCCGGCGGCAAGGCGGTTTCGCGCCTTACAAGAATCTTTTCTGACAAAAATCGTCCGGTGACGTCAGGAGAACGCGCTCCCCACACTCTTAGTCAGCAGTGGCGGCGCTGCACCTGGTTCGAGGTGGCCCGCCCGGAGTTGGAGTAGGGGATCTCGGATGAGAATTTTGCAGGGTCGTGGATCGCGACGCCGGTCTTTTGCATGCTTGGCGCTCGCCAGTGTTTCTTTCATCGCCTGCGCGAGCGCAGTGCAGGCGCAGGCGACGGCGGCACCGTCCGCGATCACGGCGTCCAAAGCGATCTCCGTTCCCGCGGGCTCCCTTGAAACGGGCATTCTCAAGCTCGGCCGGCAGGCCGACCTGCGCCTGCTCTATCCGAGCGCGCTCACCAGCGGCAAGGTGACCAAGGGCGTTGAAGGCAGGCTCGCGACCGAGGCGGCGGTTGCGCAACTGCTCGACGGGACCGGGCTTCGCTTCCGCATCGTCAGCGCAACGACCGTGCAGATCTTCGATCCGGCGGACGCGACGATCACCACCGGCGCCGTCGTCAGGGATGGCGCAACGCAACTGGAAAAGATCACCGCGACCGGTGAGCGGACCGGCGCCGAAGGCATCGTCGAGACCGACGGCTACGTGGCGAAATCCGCTAGGATCGCCACCAAGACCGATACGCCGGTCATGCAGACGCCGCAGTCGATGTCGGTGATCAGCCAGAAACAGTTGCAGGACCTGAAGCCCCAGAACCTGATGGAGGCGCTGAATTATACGCCCGGCGCCCGCGTCGGCCAGTACGGCGCCGAGCCGCGCTTCGACGCCTTCAAGGTACGCGGCATCGACCTGACGCTGACCGGCATCTTCCGCGACGGCATGCGCCAGATCGCAAGCCCCAACGGCCTGTTCCGGCTGGAGCCCTATGGCGTCGAGGCAATCGCCACGTTGCGCGGCCCGGCCGCCTCCATCTACGGCGCCAGCTCGTCTGGCGGTATCGTCGATATCGTCTCGAAACGCCCGACCAGCGACCCGCTGCGCGAGGTCGAGGTGCAATACGGTTCCTTCGGTCGCGTGCAGGGCGCCTTTGACGTTTCCGGACCGCTCGACGACGAAGGCACCATGCTCTACCGCATGACCGGTCTTGCGCGCGACGGCCGCACCGAGATCGAGGCGGTGAAGGACGACCGCCTGTTCATCGCGCCCGCTTTCACCTGGCAGCCGGACGAGGGCACCAAGTTCACGCTGCTTGGCGAGTACATGGATTCGACCACCGGCGGCACCTGGGGCTACCTCAACCGCTACGGGCCGGACGGCAAGTCGATCGGCGCGATCCCGACCTATGGCGGCGACGCCCGCTTCAACGATTTCACCCAGAAGCAGGCGCGCATCGGCTACGAGCTGGAGCATGAGCTCACAGACAGCGTCACGCTCTTCCACAAGCTGCGCTACTCCGACATTTCGACGCGGCAGGAATGGGTGTTCGCCAAGTATCCGGGCCTGACCGTCGAGGACAACAGCGGCCTTGCCAGCGACACCTATCTGAAGTTCGACTTCGACACGGGTGCCGCCGCGCACCAGCTGATCGCCGGCATCGACTACAGCTACATGAAGTATACATCGCAGCAGGGCAGCGGGCCGGATCTCTTCACCGACGACTTCACCTATGTGCCGAAGCTGACTTCGACCCAGAAGCAGTCGCAAAGCGGCATCGGCATCTACATCCAGGACCAGATCGAGTATGAGGCCTGGCGCCTGACGGCGGGCCTGCGCCACGACTGGGTGGACAACAAATATTCCGTCGACGGAAGGCGCTTCAACCGCGACGACAGCGAGACGACCGCGCGCGCTGCCCTTGGCTACGTGCTGCCGAACGGCATGATGCCCTATGTCAGCTACGGCACGGCCTTCGTTTCCAACCCGGGCGTGATCCTCAATCTCGGCGGCACCGATACGCCGGCGATGCCGACGCTCGGCAAGCAATGGGAGGCCGGCGTCAAGTACGAGATCCCCGGCCAGAACGCGACGATTACGGCCGCGGTCTTCAACATCGACCAGGAAAACGCCACCGTCTACGAGACGTCATCGGGTCTCAACCTCCTGCGCCAGCTCGATCTGAAGTCACGCGGATTCGAGCTCGAGGGCACGGCCTCGCTCGACAACGGCTGGAACTTCATCGCGTCCTACTCCTACAACGACGTCGAAATCACCAAGCTGACGTCGGAAACGCTCGGCAACCAGCTGAACTCCTCGCCCTACCACATGTTCTCGCTGTGGGCGGACTACGAGGTGCAGTCCGGACCGCTCGAAGGGCTCGGGGTCGGCGCTGGCGTGCGCTATGTCGGCTCGAGCTTCGGCGACAACGTCCACACGCCGGTTCTCAACAACCCGGCGCGCACCTTTGTCGATGCTTCGGTGCGCTACGATCTTGGCGCTGCCAATCCGAACTTCGAGGGCGTGCGGCTTCAGCTCAATGCGACCAACCTCTTCAACGAAGTCGAGCAGCTTTGCACAACGGGCTTCTGCTACTTCGACGAAGGCCGCAAGGTGGTCGCCAGCCTGCGTTACCGCTTCTGATGGCGTCGGAAAAGGCAGTCCAGCCAAGGCCGTCGCCCGCCGCGATCTTCTTCGCGGTCGGTGGGCTCTATGTCGCGCAGAGCGTGATCGGCGGGCTGACGATGCTCGGCCTGCCGGCGGTCTTGCGGACGCAGGGCCTCCCGCTCGACCAGATCGGCCTCGTCTATCTGACGGTGCTGCCCTGGGCGCTGAAGTTCCTCTGGTCGCCGCAGGTGGAGCGTTTCCGCCTGCCGGTGGTCGGTCGCAACCGCTCGGCGGTCATCATTGTCGTCGGCGGCACGCTGTCGGCGCTGATGCTTACGGTTCTCGGGTTCATCGGCCCGGAGCGGCTCTTCCCCGTTCTCGCCTGCCTCGTGTTCATCGCGCTCTTCACCTCGACCGTCGACATCGCCTGCGACGGTTTTGCGGTCGAGACGCTCGCCGAAGAGCATCACGGTTGGGGCAATGCCGCCCAGGTCGGCGGCTCCTATGTCGGCTCGGCGATCGGTGCCGGCCTGTTCCTCGTGCTCGTCGATCGGCTCGGCTGGGCCCCGGCGGTGTGGATCATGGCCGCCGTCGTGCTGGGGCTCGGTCTGCCTTTCCTGCTCGGGCCCGGTTCGCGCCCGACGAACGAGGCGCGCAGCCACACTCCGTCGCTCAAGGCTGCGCTCGCCCGGCCGGAGGTGCGCAAAGGCCTTCTGCTCGCAGCGATCTATGTGTCCGCGCAGAAATGGGGCCTTGCCATGCTCGGCCCTTTCCTGATCGACTACGGGTTCGACCTCGCCTCTGTCGGTATGCTCAATGGTGTCGGCAGCATGCTCGTCGGCTTCGGTGGGGCCTTGTTCGGCGGTCTGCTCGTGCGCCTGTGCGGTGCCGGTGCCGTGCTGATCGGCGCGCTGCTCCTGCAGGTGACGATGCTGGTCGCGTTCGCCTATGTCGGCGCCTCCGGCGATGTCTCGCGACCGCTGGTGATGACGCTTGCGGTCGCCAGTTCCTCCGGCGTCATGGCGATCGGCTTCGTCGCGCTCTATGCACAGTTCATGGGCTGGGCCGATCCGCGCCAGGCGGGCGTCGATTTCACTCTGTTCCAATGCATGGACAGCCTTGTCAGCATGGCCGGGGGCTTGGGCGCCGGCTGGATCGCCGAACGGTTCGGCTATTCCGCCTTCTTTATTTGCGCGGCAGGGGTTTCAACGGTTGCGGTGCCGTTGCTGGCGTTCCTCGTGCGGCCGCCGATGCGGCCGACGCGCAGCGCGCCTTGCCCTGACGCCGGCGCTCCCTGATGTACACGGGCAAGGGACCGGTCAGGGCGCGGATGCACGTGCTGGCCGGTTGCGGAACTGTCGGCGATAGCTGGCTGGCGAGATGGAGAGGGCGCGGGTGAAATGCTGGCGGAAGGAGACGGTGGAGCCAAAACCCGCCATCTGCGCTACGTGATCGACCGAACAGGAGCCGGTCTCCAGCAGGCGCTGCGCCACCGCCAACCGCTGCGCCAGAACCCATTGCGTGAACGTCGTTCCCGTCTTCTTGCGGAAATGTCGGGTGAAGCTGCGGAGACTCATGCCGGCGTGATCGGCCAGCCGTTCGAGCGACAGTGGCTCGTCGAGATGTTCGATCGCCCAGGTAATCGTCGCTGAGAGCGGGTCGCCGCTGCCGGGGGCAGGGAGCGGCGCTTCGATATATTGCGCCTGGTCGCCGTGACGATGAGGTGCGACGACCAGCCGGCGGGCGATGCGGTTGGCGATCTCGGCGCCGTGGTCGCTGCGCACGATGTGCAGGCAGCAGTCGATCGCCGCGGCCGTTCCGGCGGACGTCAGGATATCGCCCTCGTCGAGATAGAGCGCGTTCCGGTTCAGCGCGACCTGCGGGTAGGCGCGCTCGAATTCGTCCGCCCAGGCCCAGTGCGTCGAGGCCGCCCGGCCGTCGAGCAGCCCGGCTTCGGCGAGCACGAAGGTGCCGAGGCAGAGGCCGACGAGCCGGGCGCCACGCGCGTGGGCGTCGCGCAGGGCCCCAAGCAGGCTTTCCGACGGACGGCTGCCCGCATCGTTCCAGGCCGGCACGATGATCGTGTCCGCTTCCGTCAGGCTCGCGAGATCGTGCTCCACCTCGATGCTGAAACCGGACATGGTGCGAACGGTACCCGTCTTTTCTCCGGCAACCACAAGCCGGTAACGTGGCGCGCCGAGCTTCAACAGGTCGTCGCCGAAGACGATGCAGGGCACCGAGAGGTGAAAGGGGCTGATGCCCTCGAAGGCGACGATGGCGACGGTGTGCATGTGCTGGCCGATACTCAAGCAATGAAGTTGGCCGGAACCTATCACATATTGTCATTCAGGCCACTTTCGTGATGAGGCCGCTTTGACGATCTTCGCGGGCGTCGAAACGCGAAAGGAACCTCCGATGACACAACACCCGACCATCCGTACGATTGCCGGTGCCGCTGCCCCCGCCAGCCTCGATCCCAGGAAGACGGCGCTGCTGGCGATCGACTTCCAGAACGAATATTTTGGCGGCCGCATGCCGATCCCCGATGGCGAAAAGGCGCTCGCCAATGCCAAGCGGTTGATACAGCGCGCCGATTCCGATGGGATGAAGGTCTATCACGTCAAGCATGTCACGCCGGCTGGCAGCCCGGTGTTTGCCGAGGACAGCGAGACTTCGGCGTTTCACCGGGACATTCAGCCCGCCGCCAACCATTCGGTGGTGCGCAAATCCTCCGTCAGCGTCTTTGCCAGCACGGATCTCGGCACCCAGTTGAGGCAGGCTGGCGTCGATACGCTCGTCATGTCAGGGCTGATGACCCATGCCTGCGTTGCCGGTGCAGCGCGCGATGCCGTGCCGCTCGGCTTCAACGTCATCGTCGCTTCGGATGCCTGCGCCACACGCGATCTCGATACGGGGGAAGGTGACGTCGTTCCGCATGCGCTGCTGCATCGCGCATCGTTGGCGACGATCGATGACACCTTCGGCGATATCCTGACGACCGATCAGGTGCTGGCGCTGGCGCGCCGGTCCTGATTGAGCAGCGCAACCGGGCCTGTCTGGAGCGCGCTCTTCTGAGACGTCGCATTCGGACAGAACGGGTCGCCCGACCTTGCTAGGCGGAACCGCGCAGCATGATCTCGGCGCTCAAGAGAATGCGCTCGTCCTCGGGGAAGGCGCCGCCGTCGTCGGTGGTTTCCCCGAGCTTGAACAAAAGCAGTTCGATCGCCAGACGACCGATCTCGTTGTAGTTCTGCGCCACCGTCGTCAGCGGCGGGCAGGTGTAGCGCGACAGCGGATGGTCGTCGTGGCCGGCGACGCGCAGATCCGCATCGGCATCGCGTCCGACCTTGAGACCCGACTGGAAGGCGGCGGCAATGACGCCGAAGGCGACGCGGTCGTTGGCGCAAAGCACCGTCCTGGTTGGAAAGCCGCCGGAGCCGAGGATGCGCAGCGTCTCGTCGAAGCCGAATTTTTCGAAATCCCAGGCGGCATTCGGCGTGGTTTCGACCAGTGCCGGCTCCATCTTCAGCTGCTGCATCGCTTCCAGATAGGCGTCGCGCCGGGCCATCGCGTTGTTGTTGACCGGCGGCATGCCGAAGTAGCAGGGCGGGCTGCCGGAGCGGCAAAGATAGTCGACCATCAGACGGAAGCTCTGGCGGTTGTCGGTGCCGACGAAGGACGAGCTGTCGTCGAGTGGCGAGTCCACATAGATCAGCGGAATGCTGGCGCCGAGCGCCGTCAGCGTCCGGTGATGCGACTGCACGCCGAGCGGCGCGATGATGGCGCCGGCGACGTTCATCGACTTGAAGGTCTCGATCGCCCGCTCTTCCATTTCCGGCCGCCCGTCGGAGGAGAGCACGAAGGCAAGGAACCCTGCCTGGTTGGCGATGTGTTCGATCCGGCGCGTCAGCGCCATGTAAAAGGGATCGGTCGAGTTCGGGACGATGACGCCGAGGATATTGGTGCGGCGGCGGTTCAGGTTGACGGCGAAGATGTTCGGGCGAAAACCCGACTGCTTGATCGCAGCCTCGATGGCATCGCGGGTCTTCTTGCGGACCGAGCCTGGATCATTGAAGTATTTCGAGACCGTCGGGCGCGACAAGCCGACGAACTCCGAAAAATCCTCCATGGTCTTGATCTGTCTGTCCACGGTAGCTGTGCCCCATATTGTTTTGATTTCGTTTATAGGTTCATTTCGAGGGGATAGGCAGTACCGGCTCGCAAATATTCACCGAACAGAGGGCCGGGCGCTAAGCGCGGCAGGCCCTGAAGTAATCCTCGAGAACCCGATCGACGGCAGCAAGTGCCAGCGGTTTTGCTTGAGCCGCGACTTCACCGTCGCGCACGCGCTCGTAATTGCCGGGGAGATACTGGCTGATCAGCGTTTCCGCGATGACGACGCCGTCAAGCAGTGCCAGAAGTTCTTCGACGGCTGCCGCGACCTTCGGATGCGGCCAGTAATAGCGGATGCGGTCGCTATAGGAGAAGTGCCGCTGCAGCCGCTGGGCCTCCGCCGAGCCGTGGTAATACTTGCCCCAGTTGGCCGGCTCCTCGCGCATCACTTCCTCGGTGACGGCCGCCAGCGTCTGCTTGCGCGCCTCGGGGAAAAGGAAGGCGGCGATCTGGTCGAGGCCGTAGAGTGCCTCGCGCAAAGCGAAGGTCAGGCCCGGGCCGACCTTGAGAATGGCAAAGCCGTCGGAAACGAGATCGCGCAGCGCCTCTGGTGTCTGGTAGTCGGTCGAATGCGCTTCGAAGACGACGCCGTCGAGCTGTTTCAGGGTGGCGCTAAGCTTCGCCGCTTTCGCCCGGTCATAGGCGATCACGTTCTCGTTGCCGAACTCGACGCCCGGCTGGACCACCGCGCCCACGACACGTCCGAAGGCGTCGGCAGCGCCGGCCTTTTCAAACGCCTGGCGATGAATGGAGACAGTCTCGACCGCCGCCTCGGGTGCGGTGACTTCCAGCGTGTCGAGCTCTTCCAGTGCGCCGCCCGGAACCGGCACTTCGGTGCCGATGATGTAGACGGGAGCGGCGTGGTTTTCGCCGCGAATAGCGGCTTCGGCGGCAGCCGCCAGCCGCGCGGCGCGCTCCGCCGTCACCGCATCGGGCAGAGCCACCGGCTCGCCGGCGCAGCCCATGCTGGTATCGAGATGCAGCTTGGTGAAGCCGGCCTTGGCATAGGCTTCGATCATCGTCTCGGCCTTGGCCATGGCCTCTTCGGCCGCAAGGTGTTTCCACGGGTTGGGGCCGAGATGGTCGCCGCCAAGAATGATCTTGTCCTTCGGGAAGGCGACACGATCGGCGATCCCGGCGACGAAGCGGGTGAAATCGGCGGGCGTCATGCCGGTATAGCCGCCGTCCTGGTTGACCTGGTTGCAGGTCGCCTCGATCAAAAGCGCGGCATCTTCCTTCAGCGCCCGAAGCATGGCGGCTTCGATCACCAGCGGGTGGGCCGAGCAGACGGAGGGTATGCCGCGGGGGCCGGGGCGTTCGGACCAGCGGGCGATGTCGATCAGAAGGTTCTGTTGCATGGCGGTCAGCCCTTTTTCGCGGTGATGAAGGTTTCGAGATCGGCGCGCGTCGATGCGCCTTCCATCGGGCCGGAAATCATGACGGCGCGCGCGCCCGAGGCATTGGCGAATTCCAGTGCTTCAGCGGGCTTGGCTCCGTTCAGCCAGAAGGTGACGAAGGTCGCGCCGAAGCAGTCGCCGGCGCCGGTCGGGTCGATTTCCTCGACCGCAAAACCCGGATGCGAGAGCGTCGTTTCACGATCGAAATAGCTGGCGCCTTCGGCGCCGCGCTTGACGACGACCACCTTGATGCCGGTGGCGAGCAGCTCGGCAATGGCTTCCGCTTCGGTCTTTGCCTGCGTGAACAGGAAGAGTTCCTGTCCGCTCGGCAGGAAGACGTCGGTCTTGGCGAGCACCGCCTGCAGCGCCTCGCGCATGCCGGGACTGTCGAGGATTTCCGGCCGCAGGTTCGGGTCGAAGGAGACGGTGCCGCCGGCTGATTTGATGATCTCGATCGCGGCGATGATGCTCTCGACCACGCTTGGAGCGTAGAGCGACGAGCCCATCACGTGCAGGTGGCTGCAAGTTCCGACCAGCGCCCGGGTCGCCTCGTCGAGCCGGATCGTGCCGCAGGCACTGTGGCGGATGTTGAAGACGAAGGCGCGGCTGCCGTCGGCGCGGTAGCGCACGAAGGCGCTGCCAGTGGTGCCGAGCGGATCGACCGCGATACCCGAGATGTCGACGCCATCGGCCTTGAGCCGATCAAGGTTGACGTGGCCGAAATCGTCGTTGCCGACGCGCGAGATCATTGCCGCTGCCTGGCCGAGCTTGCCGACCTGGTCAATGAAGATCGCCGGCGCACCCGAGGGGTAGGGGCCGATCAAAGGGGTCGCCTGGCGAAAGCCGTCGCCCTTTTCCGTGGCGATGATCTCCACGAGAATTTCGCCGATCGTCAGTATCTTGTGCATGGGTATGTTCTCTTCGGAAAGATCAGCGCTTTGCCTGCTTGGCGCGTACGTCGAGCCAGACGGCGATCAGGATCACCAGGCCCTTGACGATGAGCTGGTAGAAGTAGGGGACCGACAGCATGTTCATGCCGTTGTTCATGACGCCGATGATGAGCGCGCCGATCAGCGTGCCGACCATGGTGCCGACGCCGCCGGCGAGCGAGGTGCCGCCGAGGACTGCCGCCGCGATCGCGTCGAGCTCGTAGCTCATGCCGGCATTGGTCTGGGCGGAGAACAGGCGGGAGGAGAGAAGCACGCCGCTGATCGCCGCCATCACGCCCGAGATCATGAAGATGGTGATCTTCAGCCGGTCGACCTTGATGCCGGAATAGACCGCTGCCTCGCGATTGCCGCCCGTCAGATAGGCGCGGCGGCCGAAGCTCGTCTTGCTCAAAAGGATGTGGTTGACGAGGAAGAGCACGGCGACGACCCAGATGATGATCGGCAGGCCGAGGAAGCTTTCGGTACCGATGGCGGTCCAGGTCGAGTTCTCGATCATCGCCGGCGCGCCGTTGGTCGGCAGGCTGACCATGCCGCGGTAGATGCCCATGGTCGCGACGGTGACGATGAAGGAGGGAAGCAGCAGTTTTGCCGTCAGCACGCCGTTCAGCATGCCCATCAGGGCGCCGGCAAGAAGCGTGACGACGAGCGCCGGCGCGAAGCCGAGACCGAAGGCGAAACATTGCGCCCCGACCATGCCCGCAACCGCGATGATCGAGCCGACCGAAAGGTCGATCTCGCCGAGCAGGATCACCCAGGTCATGCCGAAGGCGGCGATCGCCACCACGGCCACCTGCTGCAGGATGTTCATGAAGTTGACGACCGACATGAAGCGCGGGTTGAGGAAGGAGAAGATGACGCAGAGCATCACCAACGACAAAAGGATGCCGCCATACTGTTTCAGGGCGCGCAGGAAGGCGGCCTGGAGTTCGGATTGCTGCGTCATGATTTAAATCCCGTTGCGTGCGCCATGATCGTTTCCGGGTTGAGTTCGGCGCCGGAAAGCGTTGCGCCGATGACGCCCTCGTGCATGACGACGACGCGGTCGCTCATTCCCAGCACTTCCGGCAGCTCGGAGGAGATCAGCAGGATCGCCGTTCCCTCGGCCGCCAGCTGGCGGATGATCTTGTAGATTTCGAACTTGGCGCCGACATCGACGCCGCGAGTGGGCTCGTCGAGGATCAGCACCTTGGGCCGGGTCAGCAGCCACTTGGCGAGCACGATCTTCTGCTGGTTGCCGCCGCTGAGCGAACCCGAGGGCGTGTCGAGCGAATGGGTCTTGATCGCCAGCCGGCCGACTTCCTGGGCTGCCGCCGTGCGTTCGGCGCGGCTGCGGGTGAAGCCGAGCGGGCCGGTGAAATCGGAGAGCGCCGCCATCGAGATGTTCCAGCCGACGCTGTGGCTGAGGACCAGGCCCTCTTCCTTGCGGTTTTCGGTGACGAAGCCGATGCCGCGGGCGATTGCCTCTGCCGGCGAGCGGAAGCGGACCGGTTTCCCCTCGAAGTGCACAGTTCCGGTCGCAGCCTTCATGCCAAAGAGCGCGTTCATCACCTCGGAGCGGCCGGAGCCGACGAGGCCGAAGAAGCCGAGGATTTCACCGGGCCGGATGTCAAAGGAGATGTTCTCGAACTCGCCGTCGCGGGTGAGGTCGTCGACGGAGAGAACCGGCGTGGCATCCGGCTTCTGCTCGTGTGCCGCTGGCGGATAAATTTCGTCCATGCGGCGGCCGACCATCAGCGCGATCAGCGTCTCGATGGTGACGTCGTCGCGATCATGGGTGGAGACATATTCACCGTCGCGGATGACCGTGATGTCGTCGCTGAGCCGCATGATCTCTTCCATGCGGTGCGAGATGTAGATGACCGCGACGCCACGGCTCTTCAGCCGCGCGATGATGTCGAAGAGGATCTCGGCTTCGCTGTCGCTGAGCGACGACGTCGGCTCGTCGAGAATGACGACTTTGGCCTCGTGGCTTAAGCCCTTGGCGATCTCGACCAGCTGGCGCTGGGCAATCGAGAGATTGCCGACCTTCTCGCTGACGTCGATCGGCAGGCCGAGATCGGCGACGATCGCGCGGGCCCTGGCGACCAGTTCCTTGTCGTTGATGAAGCCGAAGCGGCGTGGCTCGCGGGTGGCGAGAATGTTTTCGGCCACCGTCAGATTGCTGCAGAGGCTGAGTTCCTGGAAGACGATGGCAAGACCGAGTGCGGCGGCATCCTGCGGATTGCGCGGCTGGTAGGGGCGCCCATCGAGGGCGATTTCCCCCGAGGTCGCCTCGTGAACCCCTGCGAGGATCTTCATCAGCGTCGATTTGCCGGCGCCGTTTTCGCCGAGCAGCGTGTGCACCCGGCCGCGGCGAACCTTGAGGCGCATGCCCTTCAGCGCCGCGACCTGGCCGAAGGATTTGGTGACGTTGTCGATTTCGAGAATGGTATCGCTGGTCGAACCAAACATGGCGGCCTCCTTCAGGTCAGCCGAGAGCAGCGCCTCCGGCCAGAGGACGGAAACGGACCCTGATGGGTTGCCGCCGCCCCTGAGGTGAGGCGGCGGCTGTCCTGGGAGGACTTACTTCGCGGTGTAGACGCCGGGGACGATCGGCTGTTCGGCCGGCACGGTCTCGCCGGCGGCAACCTTGACGGCGGTGTCGACCGCCTGCTTGCCCATCTGGTCCGGGAACTGTTGGATGACGCCGACCATGACAGGGTTCGTGTCGACGGCGTCGCGCGCTTCCTTCATGCCGTCGAAGCCGATGACCTTGACCTGGGATTCGAGACCCGCAGCCTTGACCGCAACGGCAGCGGCAAGGGCGGCATCGTCGCCGAAGCCGAAGATGCCGGTGATATCAGGATTGGCCTGCAGCATGTTCTGGGCGGCGGCCAATGCTTCGGCGCGGGTGATGCCGGTCTGGATCGCGACGATTTCCATGTCAGGATGCTTGGCGATCGCTTCCTTGAAGCCGTTGACACGGTTTACCACCGACTGGACCGTCGGATAGTCGATGACGGCGACCTTGCCCTTGTTGTCGAGAACCTTGGCCATCAGCTCGCCGGCCTTGACGCCGCCGGTGAAGTTGTCGGTGCCGATATGCGAGGTGACGGTCGCGCCATTTGCCGGAACGTCGACGGTGATCACCTTGATGCCGGCCTTCTCGGCTTTTTCGATCGCAGCGCGCACGCCCTGGCTGTCGACCGGCGAGATGACGATGACGTCGACGCCCTTGACGATGAAGTCTTCGACATCGGCGAGCTGCTTGTTCAGATCCTGGTTGGCGATCGAGACCTCGAGCTTGACGTTCTTGGCTTCAGCCTCGGCTTTCATCGCGTCGGCGAGCTCGATGTAGAACGGGTGCTGCTGGGTCAGAAGCGACGCGCCGATGCCGTCGGCAAAAGCCGAGGAGGCAAGGAGCGACAGCGCCGTGCCGGCGACGAGAGATTTCAGAATGCGGGACATGTTCATGGTTTCCTCCCTGGAAACGGCGCGGGCCTTCTTGTGTCTCAGCCAAGCTGGCGAGGCCCTCCCGCCGCCGTCTTGGTGAGGCCGTAAAAATCATAAAAGTTTTCGCGCGTCAACTTTTAAAAATACACGAACAAAATATTTGGAGCGCAGTGTGGAAATTTCTACGTTGCAGCGGTCGTCCTTTCAGTCCTTTTGCGGGTGGCTTGTCTTTCCGGAGCCTTGCGCCAGATTTCATGACAAACGGCAAAGGAGACGAGCCATGGCTGAGACCGGCAAGACGGCGTTGGTCCGCATTCTTGGGCGGGTGCAAGGCGTCAGCTTCAGGGTCTGGACGCGTGACGAGGCGCGCAAGCTCGGTCTGGTGGGATGGGTTCGAAACGAGGCGGACGGGTCGGTGGCCGCCTTGATCAGCGGCCCGGAGGACGCGGTCACCCTCATGCTCGAGCGCCTGCATGACGGGCCGCCGGCGGCATGGGTTTCGAAGGTCGTTGCCGAATTTGTCGAGCCGCCTGAGCACGTCGGTGACTTTCGCATCACCGAATAGGCCGGGATTGGTTTTTGGCGCCGGGTGGCGTTAGCCTGCCGAAACCGTTGACGGCCGGCCATAGGCGCGCAGGAACGTCTTTACCGCCCTGCGGGCGCTGATTTCCAGCTCTGCTTCGCTCGGCGTTTCACCGAAGAGCCCACCCATCTGCAGGTCGGCCTTGATCAGTGCGATGAACTGGCGCGCCGCGAGGTCGAAATCGTCGATGTCGAGCGGTGCGATGTGGGCAAGGCGCGCAAACAGCGCCGCCAGCGCCCGATCGGTCTTGCCGGGTCCTTGCTCCCGCCAGAACTGGAAGAGATGCGGATAGCGGTTGCCCTCGGTCGAGATCAGCTTCTGGATGAACTTGGCGTCCTGGTTGCAATTGCAGTTCTTGTTGAGGCGCACGGCAAATTCGGCCAGGTCTTCCTCGAGGTTATCGCCGTTTTCAGGAAAGGTCGCGAGGATGGAGAAAAGCACGCCGTTCACGCGATCCATGATGTCCTGGATCACCGCCATGAACAGCGTCTCTTTCTCGCGGTAGTGATTGTAGATGGTCTGACGCGAGACACCCGCCTCAATGGCGATTTCGTCGATGCTGGCGCCGGAAAAGCCTTCCCGACAGAAAACATCGGCCGCGGCCTCCAGGATCGAGAGGCGTTTCGCGAATTGCCCTTTCTGGGGGCGAGCGTCAGCCGAGGCCAAATCAAATTTCTTCATGGACCGAAGATAGGCGCCATTGACGATTTAGACAATGCTGTCTAATTTGACATGTGTGTCCAAATTAATGGACGGAATAGTCAGCGCAGGATGCGTATCCCCAACGTTCGATCCTGGCACGACGATGTCTTTGAGTTTCAATCCGGGCGGCAGCGATTTCGGCGCCGCGATTTCTGAAAGTTCATTGCCATGACAACGTCCTTCCTCCGCACGGCGATCGTGCTTGGCCTGATCTCGGCGATCGGCCCGTTTGCAATCGACATGTATCTGCCGGCCCTGCCGTCGATCGGCAAGGATCTGACGGCCGAAAACGGCGTGGTGCAGTTCAGCCTGCTGGCGTTCTTCATCTCCTTTGCCATCTCGCAGCTTGTCTATGGGCCCCTCTCCGATATCTGGGGCCGCAAGGCGCCGCTCTATCTCGGCATCGGCCTCTTCACCGTCGCCAGCATCGGCTGCGCGCTTTCGACCGACATCGAAACCCTGATCGCTTTCCGCTTCCTGCAAGGGATCGGCGGTGCCGCTGGCATGGTCATTCCGCGCGCCGTGGTGCGCGACATGCACACGGGCGTCCAGGCTGCGCGGCTGATGTCGATGCTGATGCTGGTCTTCAGCATTTCGCCGATCCTGGCGCCGCTTGCCGGCAGCGCCGTCATCGGCTTCTACGGTTGGCGCGGCGTGTTCTATGCGGTGACGATCGCCGCCTTCATCGGTCTGATCCTGCTCTCAACGCAATTGCAGGAAACCCGGCCGAAGAAGGATCGCGCCGACAGCAGTATCGCAAGTGCGCTTGCCGCCTATCGCCTGCTTCTCTCCGACCGCAATTTCCTGACGCTCACCTTCATCGGCGGCCTCGGCATTTCCGGGTTCCTGGTCTATCTCGCCAATTCGCCCTTCGTGCTGATCGACCATTATGGGCTGACGCCGACTGAGTACAGCATCGCCTTTTCGATCAATGCCGTGTCGTTCTTCGCTGTGTCGCAGGCGACCGGCTGGCTCGGCGAGCGCTTCGGCCTGGTGCGGGTCATGCATCTTGCCGTCGGCGCCTTCGCGCTGACCATGGTCACGATGTTCATCGTCATGAGCCTCGGCTTCAACCAGTTGCCTGTCATGGCCGCGTTCCTCTTCGTCGGCTATGGCGTGCTCGGCCTGGTTATCCCGACCTCGGCGGTGCTGGCGCTTGAAGACCACGGCGAGATCGCCGGCACGGCCTCGGCACTGATGGGTACGCTGCACTTTGTCACCGCCGCCGTCGCCATGGTGGTTGCGACTATCTTCTTCGACGGAACGGCCCTGCCGATGGCCGGCGCGATCGCCGCTTGCGCCCTTGCCGCCTTCCTGCTGACGCAAGCAACGATCGGCCGCAGCCGGGTGGTCGCGGCAGAGTAGGCGCTGCTATTGCTGAACAAAGGCCGGCGAGGGCGTCCTCGCCGGCCTTTGTTGTCAGGTATGACCGAATGGACCGTCCTTAAAAATTCCAGTCCTCGTCCTCGGTCGCCACAGCCTTGCCGATAACGTAGGACGAACCGGAACCGGAGAAGAAGTCGTGGTTCTCGTCGGCATTCGGCGAAAGCGCCGAGAGAATGGCCGGGTTGACCTTGCAGGCTTCCGCCGGAAACAGCGCCTCGTAGCCGAGGTTCATCAGCGCCTTGTTGGCGTTGTAGTGCAGGAACTTCTTCACGTCTTCGGTCAGGCCGACGCCGTCATAGAGCGCCTCGGTGTATTTCGCTTCGTTGTCGTAGAGGTCGAGCAGCAAGTCGAAGGCGAAATCCTTGATCTCCTGGCGGCGTTCCTCGCTCAAGCGCTCCAGCGCGCGCTGGAACTTGTAGCCGATGTAATAGCCGTGCACCGCCTCGTCGCGAATGATCAGCCGGATCATGTCGGCGGTGTTGGTGAGCTTGGCGCGGCTCGACCAGTACATCGGCAGATAGAAGCCGGAATAGAACAGGAAGCTTTCGAGAAAGACGCTCGCGACCTTCTTCTTCAGGGGATCGCCGGAGGCATACTCCGCCATGATCAGCGCTGACTTCTTCTGCAGGAACTCGTTCTCTTCCGACCAGCGATAGGCGTCATCGACATCGGGTGTCAGGCAGAGCGTCGAGAAGATCGAGGAATAGGAGCGGGCATGCACCGCCTCCATGAAGGAGATGTTGGAAAGCACCGCCTCCTCATGTGGGGTGGCCGCATCTTCCATCAGTCGGACGGCGCCGACGCCGTTCTGGATCGTGTCGAGCAAGGTGAGGCCGGTGAAGACGCGGATGGTGAGTGTCTGCTCCTCCGGCTTCAGCGTTGCCCAGGAGGGAATGTCGTTGGAAAGCGGCACCTTCTCCGGCAGCCAGAAATTGCCGGTCAGACGGTTCCAGACCTCCAGGTCCTTGTCGTCTTCGATGCGGTTCCAGTTGATGGCGCGGATGCGGCTTGCGGGTTTGGTGTGCATGTTCATGTCGTTGAACCTTTGTGATCGTGTATGCCTCATCGCGCGGTGAGGGGGTGCCCCTCATCCGCCTGCCGGGACCTCTCCCCGCTTGCGGGGAGAGGGCTAGGGTGAGGGGCCGTTACTGGAATGCGAGGTTACAGCGCGCAGGAAACGCAGCCCTGGACCTGCGTACCCTCGAGCGCCATCTGCCGAAGGCGGATGTAGTAGATGGTCTTGATGCCCCTCTTCCAGGCATGGATCTGAGCACGGTTGATGTCGCGGGTCGTTGCCGTGTCGCGAAAGAACAGGGTCAGCGACAGGCCCTGGTCGACGTGCTGGGTGGCGGCCGCATAGGTGTCGATGATCTTCTCCGGCCCGATCTCGTAGGCGTCCTGGTAATATTCGAGATTGTCGTTGGTCATGAAGGCGGCCGGATAGTAGACGCGGCCGATCTTGCCTTCCTTGCGGATCTCGATCTTCGAGACGATCGGGTGGATCGAGGAAGTGGAGTGGTTGATGTAGGAGATCGAACCGGTCGGCGGCACGGCCTGGAGGTTCTGGTTGTAAAGGCCGCCTTCCATCACTGCCCGTTTCAACTCCAGCCAGTCCTCCTGAGTCGGGATCGAGATGCCGGCTTCCTCGAACAGGCCCTTCACCTTTTCGGTCGCCGGCAGCCATTCGGCTTCGGTGTATTTGTCGAAATAATCACCCGACGCGTATTTCGAGTTTTCGAAGCCGGCGAAGTTCTTGCCCTTCTCGACCGCCAGCCGGTTCGACGCGCGGATGGCGTGATAGGTCACCGTGTAGAAATAGATGTTGGTGAAATCGATGCCTTCCTCGGAGCCGTAGTAGATGCGCTCGCGGGCGAGATAGCCGTGCAGGTTCATCTGCCCGAGGCCGATCGCGTGGCTGTCGTCGTTGCCCTTTTCGATCGAGGGCACGGACGAGATGTGGCTCATTTCGGAGACGGCGGTGAGGGCGCGGATCGAGGTCTCGATCGTCTGGCCGAAATCCGGGCTGTCCATCGCAGCCGCAATGTTCAGCGAACCGAGATTGCAGGAGATGTCCTTGCCCATGTGCTTGTAGGAGAGGTCGTCGTTGAACGCGCTCGCTTCGCTCACCTGCAGGATTTCCGAGCAGAGATTGCTCATGGTGATGCGCCCGGCGATCGGGTTTGCCCGGTTCACCGTGTCCTCGAACATGATGTAGGGATAACCGCTCTCGAACTGGATCTCGGCGATGATCTGGAAGAAGTCGCGCGCCTTGATCTTGCGCTTGCGGATGCGGGCATCCTCGACCATCTCGCGGTACTTCTCGGTCACCGAAATCTCGGTGAGGGGCACGCCATAGACCTGCTCCACGTCATAGGGTGAGAACAGATACATGTCCTCGTTGTTGCGGGCGAGCTCGAAGGTGATGTCGGGGATGACGACGCCGAGCGACAGCGTCTTGATGCGGATCTTCTCGTCGGCGTTTTCGCGCTTGGTATCGAGGAAGCGCATGATGTCGGGGTGGTGGGCGTGCAGGTAGACAGCACCGGCTCCCTGGCGCGCGCCGAGTTGGTTGGCGTAAGAGAAACTGTCTTCGAGCAGCTTCATGACCGGGATGACGCCGGATGACTGGTTCTCGATCTGCTTGATCGGCGCGCCCATCTCGCGGATGTTGGTGAGCGACAGCGCCACGCCGCCACCGCGCTTGGAAAGCTGCAGCGCCGAATTGATGGCGCGGCCGATACTCTCCATGTTGTCCTCGATCCGGAGCAGAAAGCAGGAGACGAGCTCGCCGCGGCTCTTCTTGCCGGCGTTGAGGAAAGTCGGCGTTGCCGGCTGGAAGCGGCCGGAGATGATCTCGTCGACGAGATCGCGGGCAAGCCCCTCGTTGCCGCGCGCCAAGGCCATCGCCACCATGCAGACACGGTCTTCGTAGCGTTCCAGGTAGCGCTTTCCGTCGAAGGTCTTCAGCGTATAGGACGTGTAGTATTTGAACGCCCCGAGGAAGGTCGGAAAGCGGAACTTCTTTGAATAGGCATGATCGTAGAGATCGCGCACGAAGTTGAAGGAATACTGGTCCAGCACTTCCTGCTCGTAATAGCCCTCGGTCACCAGATAATCGAGTTTTTCCCGGAGGTTATGGAAGAACACCGTGTTCTGATTGACGTGCTGGAGGAAGTACTGTTTCGCCGCCTGCCGGTCCTTGTCGAGCTGGATCCGTCCCTCTTCGTCATAGAGGTTCAGCATTGCGTTCAGCGCATGATAGTCGAGCGCTGCTTCCGTCGCCTTCAAGGGGCGTTCGAGTGTCGTGACGTCCAAAATCGTTCCATCCCGTTTTTGACATTGGCGACGTCCTCGTCGGTCCCGAGCAGCTCGAACCGGTAGAGATAGGGTACCCGGCACTTGGCCGAAATCACGTCGCCGGCGATCCCGTAGGTCGCGCCGAAATTGCTGTTGCCCGCTGCGATCACGCCGCGGATGTGAGAGCGGTTGCCCGCGTCGTTCAAGAAGCGGATGACCTGCTTCGGCACCGCCCCGCGGCCATCGTCGCCGCAATAGGTCGGCACGATCAGCACATAGGGCTCTGCGACCGTAAGTGCGTCCATACCTTCCCTGAGCGGTATGCGGGCGGCGCGAAGGCCGAGCTTTTCGACGAAGCGATGGGTGTTTTCCGAGCGGCTGGAAAAATAGACGATCAGGCCCATCGCCAGCGTCCTTCAGGAAAGCGCGCTGATCATGTCCGGGCGGAAACCCGCCCAATGCCGCTCGCCGGCGACGACGACCGGGACCTGCCGATAGCCAAGACCCTGCACCAGCGCGAATGCATCGGAATCCTCGGAGATATCGACGATGCGATAATCGATGCCTTGGCGGTCGAGCGCACGGGTTGTGGCGGTGCATTGGACGCAGGCTGGTTTGCTGTAGACGGTGATCGACATGGGTTCCTCGTGGGGGTCTGGCAAATGGGCGCAAAAAGTCGTCGGATCGCGCGAACGCGAACCGTGGTGTTGGCGATTGGACACGAAACATCGCTCCCCGGTCGACTCGACCGGAGTTGACGTCGTCAAGCTGGCCCAAGGTCGGTTACGCAACCGGGCCGGCTCGTTTTGGTCGGGCGCTCAGGAATTCCGCGGATGCGGGTTTTCAAGGCGCGGCCTTTCGATCAGGCGCGCAACAACGCGCACCCGTCCGCAGAAGGTGGATCTGAACTGGAAGAAACTGGCATGACTTCACCCCGAAGCTTTCGACGGGCTGCCGGGGAGACGTCGAGACGATCGGGCAGGCTCATCCTGCCACGCACTCAACCCCTCCGGACACCCCGCCCGTGGACGTTTGGTGATCGAGGCAGGTCTCCTGGCTTACGGGTCAAAGCTTCCATCCCGACCTTCCCGAGGCCTCATGCCTCAGTGGTCCAAATCCGGACAGTCGCTCGCCGTCTACAGTTGCGGGGGCAGCTACGGCATAGCCTCAGCGGAAACCCGCCGGCGCACCGTATTCCCGTCTTAGCTCCCAATCCTTGCGAATCGGAAGAACCTCGAACACTAGATATAGTAGTTCATCGCAAATCTGCGTCAATAGGTTCCGTATGTGGAAGGCGGGGGTAGGAGGGTGGTTTCTTTTGCAGTGTGGATAACGGGGAGTAAACAGCCGGTTGGCACCAAGGTTGTGGATAGGGCGCCCCTGGTGCGGACGCCCCATTCCATCAAGCAGCGAAAGCGGCCACGGGCCGGTTGTCATCGTCGACGGCGACCATAGCGAACGTTCCGGTAACAGTCCGCTGTCGCAGACCGGTGAGGAGCTCTTCCGACCAGAGTTCGACCTCGACGGTGGCTGAACTGCGACCCGTCCGCACAATGCGGGCGATGGGTTCGATGATCGAACCGATCATGATCCGGTGCTTGAAGTCCATACCGGTGCAGGAGGCAAGGACGGTCGCCCGGCGGCTCCGGCGCGTCGCGACGACGAATGCGGCCTTCGTCATATGCGCGAGGGCGTTGCCACCGCATATGGCGCCGAAGCTGTTGGCCTGGCCGGGAAAGACGATGTCGACCATGCGTAGGGTGCCCGCCTCTTCGGGCGTGTCCGTTGCCACATCGAGCGGCGGCAGCATCCAATCCGTTTCATCGGCACAGGGCATCGCGACCATGGTGAAGGTGCCCCTGCTGCAAAGGGCGCGGCTGCCGGTGGCGATATCTTCCGCGATCATCTCGACCTCGACCACCACCGAGCGGCGCCCGACACGAACCGGACGGCCGCTGAAGCAGACGATCTGACCGATGCGCGCAGGCGCACGAAAATCGATGCGGTCGCAGGATGCGGTGACGAAGGGAACGCGCGCGTGACCGGTGGCGACGATGAAAGCGATCCGGTCCATCGACGCGAGGGCGGCGCCACCAAAGAGCGTGCCATGGTGATTGGTATCGCCTGGAAAAACGATGTCGATCAGGGTTTGTGGCGCCGGGGTTTCCCCCGGCGCCGTCGTGACTTCGTGCTGCCCCGTCATGCTTTGACGGCTTCGCGCGTATCGGCGGCAAAAGCCGCTCGAAGCGAGCGGGCGGCGGCGACCATGTTGACGAGCGCCGGCCGCGTCTCTTCCCAGCGCCTGGTCTTCAGTCCGCAATCGGGATTGACCCAGATCTGGTCCGGCGTGAGGCCCTCGGTCGCTTTTTCGATGAGATGCACCATTTCCTCGACGCTGGGCGCGCGTGGCGAATGGATGTCGTAGACGCCCGGGCCGATCTCGTTCGGATAGGCCTTGTCGGCGAAGGCGCCGAGCAGTTCCATTTTCGATCGCGACGTCTCGATCGACATGACGTCGGCGTCCATCGCCGCGATTGCGGCCATGATGTCGTTGAACTCGGAGTAGCACATATGGGTGTGGATCTGGGTCGCATCGCCCACCCCGGCTGCACTGAGACGGAAGCACTCCACCGCCCAGTCGAGATAGGTCTTGCGATCGGCATTTCGCAGCGGCAGGCCTTCGCGCAGTGCCGGTTCGTCGATCTGGATGATGGCGATGCCGGCCGCCTCGAGATCCGACACTTCATCGCGCAGTGCTAGCGCGATCTGCCGGCACACCACGGAACGTGGCAGGTCGTCACGAACGAAGGACCATAGCAGCATGGTGACCGGACCCGTCAGCATGCCCTTGACCGGGCGATCGGTCAGCGACTGCGCGAAGGTCGCCCACTCGACCGTCATCGGGTTTGGTCGCGAAACGTCGCCGAAGATAACAGGCGGACGCACGCAGCGCGATCCGTAGCTCTGCACCCAGCCGCTCTGGGTGAAGGCGTAGCCCGAGAGCTGCTCGCCAAAATACTGCACCATGTCGTTGCGCTCGAACTCGCCGTGAACGAGTACGTCGATGCCGACCTCTTCCTGCCAGCGCACCGCCACTTCGGTCTCTCGGCGAAGATAGGCGGTGTAGTCGACATAGCTGAGTTCGCCCTTCGCATGCAGTGAACGGGCCTGCCGAACCTCCGATGTCTGCGGGAAGGATCCGATCGTCGTTGTCGGGAAGAGCGGCAATGACAGCTTCTTCGCCTGCAGTGCCCGGCGGCCCGCGAACGGGGATTGCCGCTTGCTGTCCGCATCCGTCAGCGCTTTCAAGCGCCCGGCGACCAGAGGATCATGGATCCTGAGTGAGGTGAGCCTCGCCTGGGCGGACGCGATCGAGGCGGCGAAAACGTGCTCGGAAATGGCAAGCCCCGGCTCGAAGGCGCTGGCAAGCAGGCTGAGTTCGTCGAGTTTCTGCGTACCGAAGGCGAGCCAGGAGGAAAGTTCCGGATCAAGCGCACGCTCCAGGTCGAGATCGATCGGCACGTGCAGGAGTGAGCATGAAGGTGCGAGTTCGATGCGGTCGCGGCCGTGGGCCGAAGTCAGAGGCTGCAGCCGGCGGAACAGGCCGGCCAGATCGGTCCGCCAGATGTTGCGGCCGTCGATGACCCCGAGCGATAGGACCCGGTCCGCCGGAGCCGATTGGATGAGCGTGTCGATCTGCTGCGGCGCGCGCACGAGATCGACATGCAGTCCATCGACCGGCAGCGCCAACGCCGTTGCCGTGTTGTCGCCGATCGAGCCGAAATAGGTCGCCAGCATGATCTTGAGTCCGGGCACGTCGGTGTCGAACGTGCGATAGGCGAGGTCGAGAGCGCGACGATCCTTGTCCGCGAGATCGAGCGCCAGGCAAGGCTCGTCGATCTGGACCCAATCGGCGCCGGCGTCAGCAAGCTCCGCCAGGACCCTCACGTAAACGGGCAGGAGCCGTTCGATCAGATCGACCGGATCGAAGTCGCCGCCCTTCGATTTGCCGAGCTTCAGCAGTGTCACCGGGCCGATGAGCACCGGGCGTGTGCGATAGCCGAGGGCCTGAGCTTCCTGGAAGGCTTCCAGCGGCCGATTGTGGGTGAGCTCGAAGCGCTGATCCCTGTCGAACTCGGGCACCATGTAGTGATAGTTGGTGTCGAACCACTTTGTCATTTCGAGCGCGGGAGTGCCGCTGCTGCTTCCCGAATGGGTGCAGCCGGCGGCGCAGGGCGTTCCGGCCGAGCCGCGCGCCATGGCAAAATAGGTGTCGAGATCGACCGGGCCGCCCGTCCAGCCATAGGCCGGCGGGATTGCGCCGACAAGCACGGCGGTATCGAGCACGTGGTCGTAGAAGGAGAAGTCGTTGGAGGGGATGATGTCGATGCCGCGCGTTTTCTGCGCGGCCCAGTTTTCAGCGCGGAGCTTGGCTCCGGTATCGAGAAGTTCGCCGCGGCTGGCCTTTCCGGCCCAATAGCGTTCGAGCGCGAATTTCAATTCGCGACGGCGGCCGATGCGCGGGAAACCGAGATTGGCAGTCTTGATGGTCATTTCCTTACCCCGAAGGTTATGGGCAAGGCTTGAATGCGACGCAGCCGCGGCGCGAGAGCGATCCCGCGTCCTCAACGCGCCTCATCGGACACCCCGCCCGTGGACGTTGTTCATCGCGGCAGGTCTCCTGGCTTGCGGGTCGTCACGGACCGTTCCGTCTTCCCGAGGCGTCTCCCTCAGTGACATCTTCGAACGGCCGCTCTCCGCTTACAGTTGCGGGGGCAGCTCCGGCATGGGCGCTTGTCTGGCGCCGCACCGAATTCCCTCTTAGCTCCGTCCCTCCAAAGGCGGGCGAAGAACCACGGTGGGGCGACAATGCCCTGTCCCGAGCTCTTCGTCAATCGCATAAAGAAATGCTTATGTCTTTATTCTCTCCCGCCGCCGCCCGCGGCGAGACAGTGGCAGGACGAGGTCTTTCCATTGCTTTCCGCTCACGGGACGGTTGCGGTTTGGTCGAAGCGTCCTCCTCCGGCCACTGCCACGGATCCGCCGCGTCGCCAACGCGCGCGCGGATATGCTCTTGATCTCGCGTCAGGCCGATATCCCGGAGTTGGAACTCGTTGAACGTGTCGATGGCAACCGGAGGGTTGAGGGTCTTATCGGCCCAGTTCAGGACATGGTAAATCGTTGATCGCACTGCGCTAAGCATTGCTATCCTCACTTCTTTCAAGGGCGTGTGTTCGCGAAAAAAAGTGAGGGTTTTTGCCGTTTCGCGCAAAGCGATTTCTCGCATGCGGGCATAAAGAATGCTTATCTCAGTTCCATGAGCAAGATTCCTCCCATGAGTGCGGTGCGCGCCTTTGAGGCCGCCGCCAGGCACCTGAGTTTCACCCGCGCCGCCGAAGAGCTCGGCATGACGCAGGCGGCCGTCAGCTATCAGATCCGGCTGTTGGAAGATCGCATCGGCGCGCCGCTGTTCGTTCGGCTTCCGCGCGAGGTGCGATTGACCGGCGCCGGGCGGCAGCTAGCGCCGAAGGTGACCGAAGCGATCGATCTCTTAGGGGCGGCTTTCTCGGAGATCGCCGACAAGACCGAACATCACCTGCGCATCTCGGTGCTGCCAACCGTCGTGTCGAGCTGGCTCGGTCAGCGCCTCGCGTCGTTTCAGACCGCGCATCCCAACATCAGCATCAGGGTGCACATGTCGACCGAGTTGGTCGATTTCAAACGTGACGCCATCGATCTCGCGGTGCGCAGCGGCGCCGGCGACTGGCCGGGCAACGATGTCTTTCCCTTGTTTCCGCTCGATTACGTGCCTGTCTGCACGCCATCCTTCCTGGAAAAGTACCAGCTCAAGGAGCCCGCGGACGTTCTGAGAGTCCGGCGTTTCGGCAACGCCAGCTGGTGGCGGCGGTGGATGATCGAAACCGGCGTCGAGCCGCCGGCAAGCAATGGCACCGAATTGATCTTCGACGTGCAGGCGATGGATGTCGCCACAATCCTTGCGGATCACGGCATTGCGATTGCCGTCTCGACCTTCCTGATGGATGAACTGAAGAGCGGCAGGCTCATCCGGCCGTTCGAGCATGTGGTGCGCGACGGCCGCGCCTATTGGCTCGTCTATCCGCAAAGCACCAGGCGGCAGAAGAAGATCCAGGCCTTTCGCGACTGGGTCGTCGCCGAGGCCGATGCGTCGAACGCCATGCTTTCGACCGTGATGGAGCAATCCTGTCCGGCGTCGCGTCGGACCGACCGCGGCGCAATGTAGAGACACAACGGGGCCTACTCGGCCCGTCGGTCTTCTGAAGATGACGCTTTCATGGAGAAACTGAAAATCAGCTGAGAACGGCTGTTACCAAACTGACATGGCGGCTCCCTAAAGACTGCGGCCAACCGCAGAGAAGGAAAGTATCAGCCCTCCGACGCGGATACCGCAAGCCATCGTCGGAGGCCCGTTTCCATGAAAATCGTCCAGATCAGCGACACCCATCTCAGCCCCGCCAAAAGCCACTTCAATGGCAATTGGGAACCGGTTCGCGCCTGGATCGAGGCGGTAAAACCCGATCTCGTCATCCACACCGGCGACGTCACCATCGATGGTGCCGACCACGAGGACGACATCACCTTCTCGCTCGATCTGATCGGCCAGCTCTCGATGCCGGTGCTGATCGTTCCCGGCAATCACGATGTCGGCCATCTGCCGGGTTCGCACCAGCCGGTGGATCCGGTTCGGCTTGCCCGCTGGCGCCGGCTCGCCGGTCCGGACTACTGGGGCCGCGACCATGGCGACTGGCGGCTGCTCGGCCTCAACAGCCTGCTGATCGGCTTCGAGGACGAAGAAGAAGACAGGCAGTTTAATTGGCTGGAGGAACAGTTGCTCAGCCGCGACGGCCGCCGGGTGGCCGTCTTTGCCCACAAGCCGCTCTTCGTCGACGATCCGGGCGAAGGCGACACCGGCTACTGGGGCATCCGTCCGCGCCAGCGCCAACGCCTGTTTGATCTTTTCGCCGAAGCCGAGGTGGCGCTGCATGCAAGCGGCCACCTGCACTGGGCCTGGACGGGCAAGCACGCCGGGACGTCGCTCGTCTGGGCGCCGCCGACCTCCTTCATCATTGATACGCTGGAACGGCCGATGCCGGGCGAGCGGCTGGTCGGCGCCGTCGTACACGAGTTTAGCGACGTCAACGTCAAAAGCGAGATCATCGCGGTGCCGGGACTGACCAGCCACCTGCTCGATCCGATCGTCGAAGAGGTCTACCCGCTGGCGGCCAAGAAGACGGTCCGTGTGGAGGCCGCGCAATGAGCGTGCTTTCGCTAGAGGGTATCACCAAGTCCTATGGCGGCAACGCGATCCTGAAGGGGGTTAGCCTGCAGGCGGAGGCGGGTGAGTTCATCGCGCTCGTTGGTCCTTCCGGCTGCGGCAAGAGCACGCTGTTGCGCATCGTCGCCGGTCTCGATCATGGCGACGGCGGCGAGATCGTCATCGGCGGCCGCAGTGTCGCGCGCATGGCCGCGGCCGATCGCAATGTCGCGATGGTCTTCCAGTCCTATGCCCTCTATCCGCACCTGACGGCGGGCGAGAACATCGCCGTGCCGCTTGCGATGCGGCGGCTGACAGCGGCGCAGCGCCTGCCTGTGATCGGCAATCTGATGCCGGGGCAGAAGCAGATCCGCAGCGATATCCAGCGCCAGGTCAAGGAAATGGCGCTGGCGCTGAAGATCGATCACCTGCTCGACCGCAAGCCCGGCCAGATGTCCGGCGGCCAGCGCCAGCGCGTGGCGCTCGCCCGCGCCATGGTGCGCCGCCCGGCCGTCTTCCTGATGGACGAGCCGCTCTCCAATCTTGATGCCAACCTGCGCGTCCACGCCCGCGGCGAGATCGTCGATCTCCACCGCCGCGCCGGCGTGCCGACGCTCTATGTCACCCACGACCAGTCGGAAGCGCTGTCGATGGCGGATCGAGTGGCAGTGATGATCGGCGGCAATCTCTTGCAACTGGCGACCCCGAAGGAGATCTACGACAACCCCTCCCATATCGAGGTCGCACGCTTCCTCGGCCAGCCGAAGATCAACGTGCTGGAGACCCGCACGGATACGGCGAGCATCGTGCGCTTCGGCGATCTGGTGCTTCTGGCAAGCCGCGGACAGGCGCCGGATGCTTCAGTGAAGCTCGCAATCCGCCCGGAATTCGTGCGCTTCCATGCGGCAAGCGCCGGCCGATTGAGCGCGCGGGTCGAGCGTATGGAGTTCCTCGGCTCTGAGGTGATCGTCCATGCCCGCCTCGATGCGATCGGCGAGGTGGTCACTGCCAAGTCAGCACCTGCCGAGGCCGCGGCGCTCGCGATCGGTCAGCCCGTTGACGTCGAGTTCATGCCGGAACGGGCGATGCTGTTCGACGGCGAGGGCACCCGGCTGCCGGCCGAGCGGGTCGCTATCGCCGCGACGCTGGAGAAGATCCATGGCTAAGGCGGGTTCCAATCGGGATACGGCGGCAGGGGCGGCGGATTGCGTGGATACCGCCCTCTGCCCTGCCGGGCATCTCCCCCACAAGGGGGGAGATCGGCTGGAGGCAATGCCTCAGCATTCATCTCTGCGAGACGGTGCCCAGCCGGCGCAGCGGCTGCGGACCCAGACGGCGATCGGTGCCGCGGCCACCGATCCCGATCGCCGCGAGGCCCGCATTGCCTGGCTGTTAGCGCTGCCGGCCATCACGCTGCTCGTCCTCTTCATCCTTTTACCGACCGCGGCGGTGATCGTTCTCGGTTTCACCGATTTCGAGCTCGGCTACGGCAGCTTCCGCTTTGTCGGCTTCGAGAACTATGCCGAACTCTTCAGCGACCGCACCTTCCGGCGCTCGCTCTGGAATACCACCATCTACACCGCGATCGTCACGCCGGTTTCGATCGTGCTGGCGCTGGCGATCGCCATGCTGATCGAGGCGGAAACCAAGGGCCGGGCGTTCTTCCGCACGGTCTATTTCCTGCCGGTGGCCTCGCTGCTCGTCGCCATGGCGACGGTCTGGCAATTCCTGTTTCACCCAACCATCGGCCCGATCAACACCTTCTTGGCCGTTTTCGGCATTGCCGGCCCCAACTGGCTCGGCGCCTCCGGCACGGTGCTCTACGGCCTGTCGATCATCGGCATCTGGCAGTCGGTCGGCTTCAACATGGTGCTGTTCCTCGCCGGTCTCACCGCCATCCCGCGCGAGCTCTATGCCGCAGCCGAAGTCGACGGCGCCAAGACCTGGTTCGATCGTTTCCGGCTGGTGACCTGGCCGATGCTCGGGCCGACGACGCTGTTCGTCACCACCATCAGCATCATCAACTCGGTTAAGGTGTTCGAGACGGTGAAGACGCTGACCGAGGGCGGTCCGAACAAGGCGTCGGAGGTGCTGCTCTTCACCATCTACCAGGAGGGCTTCGTCTATCTGCGCGTCGGCTATGCCTCGGCCATGACCGTCGTCTTCCTCGCCATCCTCGTCGTCCTGATGTTCCTGCAGTACCGCGTGCTCGACCGGAAGGTGCACTACGCATGACCAACACCATCTCCGTCACCCGCCTCATTCGCCTCGCCGTTCTCTCGTTTGGCGCGCTCATCTTCCTCGCGCCCTACATCTTCATGGTCTCGACCGCCGGCAAGGCTCAGAGCGAGATCTTCTCCTCGTCGCTGTCGCTGATCCCTGAGCAGTGGTCCTATGTCGAGAACTTTTCCAAGGCGCTGTCGCGCGTCTCGATGACGACCCTGCTCTTCAACGGCGTTGTCGTCTGCGCGCTGATCTTCGTCATCCAGATCGTCGTCGCCATCCCTTGCGCCTATGCCATGGCGAAGCTGAAGTTTCGGGCGGCCCGCACCATGATGGTGCTGGTCATGCTCGGCCTCCTGGTACCGATCCACGCAACCGCGCTGCCCATTTACGTGGCCTTCGACAGGTTGTCGGTGCTGAACAGCTACGCAGCGCTAGTGGCGCCGTTCTCGATCTCGGTGTTCGCGATCTTCCTCTTCCTGCAGTTTTTCCGCGCCATGCCCGACGATCTGATCCATGCGGCACGCCTCGACGGTATGTCTGAAGCCGGCATCGTCGCGCGCGTCATCGTGCCAAACGCCTGGCCGGCGATCACCGCCTTTGCAATCTTCTCCGTCGTCGCCCACTGGAACGATCTCTTCTGGCCGCTGATCGTCGTCACCAACCAGGACTATGCGACCCCGCCACTCGGCCTTCTCTACTTCCGCGCCGCGGAAGCCGGCGACGACTACGGCGCGCTGATGGCCGCGACCCTCATCATCACCCTTCCCCTCGTGACCGCGTTTTTGCTGGCGCAGAAGCGTTTTGTCGAGGGCATCACCATGACCGGTCTCAAAGGCTGAACGGTCCAACCTGGAGCGCAACCCATGACACATCTGAGACAGCTTTTCACCGCGGCTGCCGCATCGCTGATGCTCGCAGCCCCCGCCGACGCCGAGACCCAGCTGACGGTGCATTATCCGATGCCCGGCTTCTTCAAGGACGTGATGGATACGATCTCGAAGAAGTTCATGGAAGAAAACCCGGATATCAAGATCACCTTCGCCAATCCGTCGGCGACTTATGAGGAAGGCATCCAGACGATCATGCGTCAGGCCGGAACGGCCGAGATGCCCGATCTCACCTTCATCGGCCTCAACCGCCTGCGCATGGTCAACGAGCGCGACGTCCCCGTTGATCTCGGCCCGTTCATCGCCAAGGACGGCAACATGGCCGAGCAGGGCTTTTCCGAAAACATCCTGAAGCTCGCCCAGGTGGGCGGCAAGCAGGTGGGCCTTGCCTTCGCCACCTCCAACCCGATCATGTATTACAACGCCGATCTCGTGCGCAAAGCCGGCGGCGACCCGGAAAACCCGCCGAAGACCTGGGACGAGGTCATTGCGCTCGGCGGCAAGATCAAGGCGCTTGGCGACGGCAACGAGGGCATCGATTTCCGCTGGCAGGGCGATGACTGGATGTTCTCCGCGCTGCTCTTCGGCGCCGGCGGCGAGATGCTGAGCGAAGACGAAAGCAAGGTTGCCTTCAACGGTCCCGAAGGTGAGAAGGCCGTCGAAGTGCTCGACCGCATGGTCAAGGAAGGCGGTCTGCCGGTTTTGACCAAGCAGGCCGGCGAGCAGGCCTTCGTTGCCGGCAAGGTCGGTTTCGCCTTCCAGACGACGGGTGCGCTGCGCAACACCATCAAGAATGTCGGCGACAAGTTCGAGCTGCGCACTGCCCATATCCCGCTCATCGACCCGGCAAAGGGCAAGCTGCCGACCGGCGGCAACGCCGTCGTTATCCTGACGCGCGACGCCGAAAAGCAGGAAGCCGCCTGGAAGTTCGCGAAGTTCGCAGCCGGCCCCTATGGCGCCTCGGTTGTCGTTCCCGGCACCGGCTATGTGCCGAACAACGAGCTGGCCGCCAAGTCGTCTGAGTATCTCGCCAACTTCTACAAGGAAAACCCGCTGTTCCGCGCTGGTCTCGAGCAGATGGCGCTGATGCGCCCCTGGTATGCCTTCCCCGGTAGCAACGGGGTGAAGGTGACGCAGACGATCGTCGAGAACCTGTCGCGCATCGTCGAGCAGCAGGCCTCGCCGAAGGAAGCGCTGGACGAGGCCGCGGCCGAAGTCGAAAGCCTGCTGCCGCGCAGCTGATCCTGTAACCAAATCGATCGACGCCGCCCCGAAGGAAACTTCGAGGCGGTGTTTTCGTGTTTGCTCACGCGAGGTGGCGAACAGTCCCGCCTGCGTAGAGTCGGCAGTCGAGATTGAGATGGCGGCAGCCCGACGCATTCTCGGCCATATCGAGCAGCAGCGCCGCCGCTGCGAGCCCCATGTCGCCGTCGGGCATCGAGATGGTGGTGAGTGTTGGCGTCATCAGCCGGCCAAGCGCGATGCCGTCGAAGCCGGCGACGGAGACATCGTCAGGCACGGAAAGGCCTTCACGCCGCAGCGCTGCTATCACGCCGAGCGCCAGCAGATCGTTGGAAGCAATGATTGCGGTCGGGCGGTGCTGCGCAAGAACCGTCGCGAGGTCGAGGTTTTCATAGCCGTCGACGAAGGGGATCTCGACCGCCTCCATCGGCCGGGCGCCGGCTTCCTGCATAGCGGCCAAATAGCCGTCATAGCGCAGGCGCGCCCGGTCGGATGAACGGAAGTGGCCGGAGACGACGAGGATGCGGCGGTGACCGTGGTCGAGGATGTGGCGGGTGAGATCGAAACCGGCCCGGTAATTGTCGACGGTGACGGCGGCAGCGAAACGTGCGACCGGCCGGTTGTTGAGAAGCACCGTCGGCGGCAGCGCCGCCGAAAGCGCCTCGCTGGTCTTGGCGTCGCAGAGCGTCAGGATCAGACCGGTCGGCCGCTGTTCGAGCAGCGAGCGCACGGCGCGCGCCTCGAGTGCGGGATCATAATTGGATTGGGCGATCAGCACGCCATGGTTCGCCGCCTGCAAACGGTGCTGGATGCCGCCGAGCGAGGCGGCAAACACCGGGTTGGTGACGCTTGGCACCAGCACGCCGACGACGGGCTGGCTGCGGTTGGTGGCGCGTCCCGTGGCCGGCGACGGCCGGTAGCCGAGTTCGGCCGCCGCCCGGCGCACGCGACGCACCATCTCGTCGCTGACGGGACCTTCGCCCTTGAGCGCCCGCGATACGGTTGCCAGCGAGCAGCCGGCATGAAAGGCGATCTGTTGCAGGGTAACCATGATCGCGCTCTAACGGGTCTGCGTGACAGCTGATTGAAGGCCCGGACCCGAGGTTTTCCACGTCGCGCGTGAATTATTATTCATGCTGTGAATTATATTGACAGAAGCTGAGTCCGCGGCTTAAATCGCAATCGTCGGAAGTCGAGGAGGAGTTCCGGCGAACTCATACATTCAGCGGCCGCAAACAAACGGCCCTATCGGTTTTTGGGAGGGGCTTCGGCCTCGAGGAGGACGCGTGCGCAAATTTCTCAGCACGACCGCTCTGGCGGTCATTGCAGCTTCGTTTTGGGCAGGTTCGGCAAGCGCCGAAACGGCGAACCCGTTTCGCTGCCAGCCCGGCGAAAAATACGTCATGAACGTCATGGTATCCGGCGTCGAATACTGGTTCCCGGTCTATGAAATGTTCAAGCAGGCCGGCCAGCAGTTCGGCTGCGAGACCGAATATACCGGCACGCCGGAATATGACGTCAACAAGCAGATCGCCACTTTCGACCAGGCGCTTGCCCAGAACCCGGCCGGCATCCTGGTGCACCCGATGAACTCCGATCCGTTCATCGAGCCGATCAACCGGGCGATCGATCAGGGCACGGCAGTCGTCACCTTCGCTGCGGACTCGCCGCTGTCGAAGCGCGTCTCCTTCATCACCTCGGACAACACCCGCGAAGGCATCTATGCCGCCGACGCGATCGCCGAGAAGATGGGCGGCAAGGGCGAATATGCCGTTCTTGAAAACCCCGGCCAGGACAACCACGACAAGCGCATTACCGCCTTCGTCAATCGCATGGCCGAGAAGTGGCCCGACATGAAACTCGTCGGTCGCGCCGCCTCGAACCAGGATCCGAACAAGGCCTATCAGGGTCTGATGAGCCTCATCCAGGCCAATCCGAACCTCGGCGCCGTGTTCATGCCGGAAGCTAACTCCGCGATCGGTGCGGCCCAGGCCAGCAAGGAAAGCGGCGGCAAGGTCCTCGTCATGTGCGCCGACGTCAACGCCAACATCCTCGACATGATCAAGGCCGGCGAAGTCTTCGGTTCGATCAACCCGAACCAGGGCATGCAGGGCTATATGGGCTTCATGCTCCTGTGGATGGCCAAGCACCCGGAACTGATCGACCCGATGAACGACGCCAAGCGTTCCGGCTTCAACCCGATGAGCATCCCCTTCGTCGACAACGGCCTTTCGATCGTTACCGCCGAAAATGCCGATGACTTCTACTGGGACAAGTACCTGAAGCGTCGTGGCACCAAGGGCATCGACGAGTAAGATCGTGAATTGGCTGCCCGGTCGTTTCCGGGCAGCCAGGACTGCGGGTGGAGGACAGCATGACAGCACAACCGGTTCTGGAGGTCCGGCGCGTCACCAAGCATTTCGGTGCGGTGAAGGCGCTGACGGAGGTGGATTTTCGCCTTGAGCGGGGAGAGATCCACGCACTCTGCGGCGAAAACGGCGCAGGCAAATCCACGCTGATGAACATCATTGCCGGTGTGCTTCAGCCGAATGACGGCGAGGTGCTGGTGGATGGAGCGCCCGTGAAAATCGCCTCGCCGGCGACCGCCCAGACGCTCGGCATCGGCCTCGTCCACCAGGAAATCGCGCTCTGCCCGGATGCGACGGTGGCGGAAAACATGTTCATGGCGGCCACCAACCGCCGGCGCTCGCCGCTGATGAATTACGGCGCGCTCGAACGCGAAGCCCAGGTAGTGATGAACCGGCTGGCGCCGATCGACGTCCGGCGCAAGGTCGCCGACCTCGCCATTTCCAGCCAGCAGCTGGTCGAGATTGCCAAGGCGCTGACGCTCGACTGCCGCGTACTGATCCTCGATGAGCCGACCGCGGCGCTGACGGAAGCCGAAGCGCAGGCGCTGTTCGCCATCATCCGCGACCTGAAGGCCGCGGGCATATCGATCATCTATATCAGCCACCGCATGGCCGAGATTTTTTCGCTCTGCGACCGCGTCACTGTGTTTCGTGATGGCCGCCATGTGGTCACCGAGAAGATCGCCGACGTGACTGCTGACGATGTCGTACGCCGCATGGTCGGCCGCGAGATCAGCCAGCTCTATCCGCAAAAGCAGGCGCCGGAGGCGCGGACGGACGAGACCATTCTCTCTGTGCGTGGCTTGAGCGATGGCGACCGCATCGACACCGTCTCCTTCGATCTGAAGCGGGGCGAAATTCTTGGAATCGGCGGTTTGATCGGCTCCGGTCGTACCGAGATCGCCGAAGCGATCTGCGGTCTGAGGGCCAAGTCGAAGGGCGACATTACGCTGCGCGGAAAGCTGCAGCGCATCGGCAACTACCGCGACGCGGTCGATGCCGGCATCGTCTATCTCTCGGAGGATCGCAAGGGCTCCGGCGTCTTCGTCGACCTGTCGATCGCGCAGAATATTTCGGTGCTTGATCTGAAGACGCTGACCGGGCCGCTCGGATTGCTGAATTCCAGGGCCGAGGCCGATCTCGCCCGCGATTTCGTCCGCCGGCTCGGCGTGCGCATGGGCGGCATCGATATGCCGGTCTCGTCGCTCTCGGGCGGCAACCAGCAGAAGGTGGCGATTGCCAAGCAGCTCGCCGTTCGCCCGCAAGTGATCCTGATGGACGAGCCGACGCGCGGCATCGATGTCGGCGCCAAATCCGAAATCCACCGGCTGCTGCGCGAGCTTGCAGAAACCGGCATCGGCATTGTCGTGATCTCGTCGGAACTGCCGGAGCTGCTCGGGCTTTGCGACCGGGTTCTGGTCGTGCGCGAAGGCGCGATCGCCGGCGAGCTTGACGACAGAGAAATGAGCGAGGAGGCGGTGATCCGCCTGGCCTCAGGGGTGACGCAAACGGCCGAGGCTGGCCGGATGGTGGATCATGTCGCCTGAAAGAACTGATAGAGCCGGGGAGGCGGAAATGGCTGTTGATACGATGGTTGCAACGCATGCGCAGGCGCCCGCCTGGAAACGCATCGGCACGATGCGTGAGGCGGGGCTGATCGCGATCATCCTGGCGCTCGGTATCATCATGAGCTTTGCCTCGCCGCATTTTCTCACCTTCGGCAACATGCGCGCCATGCTGATGAGCTTCTCGGTCGAAGGCATCGTCGTCGTCGGCATGACGATCCTGCTCATTGTCGGCGGCATCGACCTCGCTGTCGGCTCGGTCGTCTGCTTTGCCATGGTGCTGGCCGGTTCGCTGTTTCTCGCCGGTGTCGATCCCTGGACGGCCTCGCTGGTCGGCATCCTCGCCAGCAGCATGATCGGCATGATCATGGGCTTCTTCGTCACCGTCGTCGGGCTCAATCATTTCATCACGTCGCTGGCGGCGATGGTGATCGTGCGCGGCCTCTGCCTCGTCATCACCAAGGGCACGCCGCTGTCGCTCTTCACGCTGCCGGCGTCGTTCAAGGCGGTCGGGCAGGGCACCTTCCACGGCGTGCCCTATGTCATCCTGATCTTCGTCGCCGTCGTCGTGCTCTTCGACTTCCTGCTGCGCCGGGCGACCGCCTTCCGCAAGGTTTTCTATACCGGCAGCAACGAGAAGGCGGCGCTCTATTCGGGCATCAAGACCAAGCAGGTGAAGTTCTGGGTGACGGTGCTTTGCTCGACGCTCGCAGGCGTCGCCGGCGTCATCTACATGTCGCGCTTCGGCGCCGCGACGCCCACCTTCGGGGTCGGTATGGAGCTCAACATCATCGCTGCGGCGGTCATCGGCGGCGCCTCGCTCAACGGCGGCTCGGGCACCATCCTCGGCGCCATCCTCGGTATCGCTCTTCTCTCGGTCGTCACCAGCTCGTTGATCCTGCTCGACGTCTCCGTCTATTGGCAGGACATGATCAAGGGGTGCATTCTCTTGGCTGCCGTTTCCATCGACCACCTGCTGCACAAGCGGAAGGCAGCCTGACCATGCCGATTGCCAAACCCATTTTGTCCCAGGCCTCAAGTGCGCGAGAAGAACTCGTCGTCGCGCGGCAGATGCACCAGGCGCTCGTCCTGCATTTCCTCGAAGGACTGACCCAGTCGCAGATCGCCGATCGGCTCGGCATCTCGCAGCCGACCGTTAACCGGCTGATCAAGCGCGGCCGTCAGCTTGGCCTGGTAGAGATCAAGATCAAGTCGCCGATCGAGCCCTTGGTCGACATGGAAGAGCAGTTGCTTGCGATCGGCGGCATCCGCCGGGCGATCGTCGTGCCGACCGTTTCCGACAATCAGCAGACCGCACTCCAGGCGGTCGGCGAGGCGGCAGCCCGGCTGCTGCTCGAGGAGATCGGCGATGGCGACACGATCTGCATCACCGGCGGCAAGGGTGTCAGTGCCGTCGTCGCGGGGCTGCAGGCGCCGCGCCGCTTCGATGTCGAGGTTATCCCCGGCACCGGCTGCGTCCAGGGCAAGCACTATACGGATGTGAACCACGTCTCGACGATGATGGCCGACAGGCTCGGCGGGCGGTCTTTCCAGATCCACGCGCCGCTCTTCGCCGACAGTGCCGCCGAGCGGGCGATGCTGATCAACATGCGCTCGGTGGCAGATGTCTTCGGGAGGGCGCGCGAAGCGAAGGTGGCGGTGGTCGGCATCGGTTCGATCCTTTCGGACGATTCGAGCTACTACGACCTGCATCCGTCTTCGAGCACGGACCGAGCGGCAATCGAGCGCTCTGGCGCAAGCTGCGAACTTCTCGCCCATCTGCTCGATGATGAGGGACGTGTCTGTGACTACAGCCTCAACCGTTCGCTGGTGTCACTGACGCTCGAGGAGTTCGCCTCGATCCCGACGAAGATCGGCGTGGCAAGTGGACCGAACAAGGCCGGACCGATCCTCAGCGTCATGCGGGGACACCACCTCGACACGCTGGTGACGGACGAGGCGACCGGCGAGCGCGTGCTCGCCATGGCAAGCGAAAAGGGACTTCTGGCATGAGCGGGGATCAATTGATGCGGGAGATCGGCCGATCGGGCGTGAAGGCTTCGGCCGTCGGGCTCGGCACCTGGGCGATCGGCGGCTGGATGTGGGGCGGCACGGACGAGCGGGAGTCGATTGCCGCGATCCAGGCTTCGCTCGACGCCGGTGTGACGCTGATCGATACGGCGCCGGCCTATGGCCTCGGCCGCTCGGAAGAGATCGTCGGCAAGGCTTTGGCCGGCCGCCGCGACAAGGCAATCATCGCCACCAAGTGCGGGCTCGTCTGGCATACGGACAAGGGCAAGCACTTCTTCGACCAGGACGGCAAGCCGGTGCACCGCTACCTCGGCCGAGATGCGATCCATCACGAGGTCGAGCAGAGCCTGAAGCGGCTCGACACCGATTACATCGACCTCTACATCACCCATTGGCAGGACCCGACGACGCCGATCGAGGAGACCATGGCCGCGCTCGAAGAGCTGCGCCAGGCGGGCAAGATCCGGGCGATCGGCGCCAGCAATGTCGGCCGTAGCGACCTTGAACAGTACATCGCGATCGGCGGGCTCGACGCGATCCAGGAACGCTTCAGCATGATCGATCGCGAGATCGAGGCGGAGCTTTTGCCGCTGACGCGGCGCAACGGCGTCGCCACGCTCAGCTACTCGTCGTTGGCGCTCGGGCTTCTCTCCGGCGGCATCGGGCCGGAACGGGTGTTTTCAGGCGACGACCAGCGGCGCGACAATCCGCGCTTCTCGGTCGGCAACCGCGAAAAGGTCGCGGCCTTTGCCAAGGCCATCCAGCCGGTCGCAGAAAAGCATGGCGCGACAATCGCCCAGATCGTCATTGCCTGGACGCTCTGCCAGGAGGGCGTGACTTTCGCGCTCTGCGGCGCACGCAATCCGGCGCAAGCGCTCGACAATGCAAGGGCCGGGACGATCCGGCTCGATCACGATGATCTCGCGGGGATCGACGCGGCCATCGCGGCGACGCTCGTCAACATGGACAGCTAACGGACTGCCATCATGAACCGGGAAGAGATTTTCAACGGGCTCGCCAAGAGCCCGAAGGTGGACGTGTGCGTCCTCGGCGGCGGCATCAACGGCCTCAGCGTCTTTCGTGAACTGGCGCTGCAAGGGGTGAACGTGCTGCTCGTCGAGAAGCACGACTACTGTTCGGGCGCGAGTGCGGCGCTGTCACGCATGGTGCATGGCGGTCTTCGCTATCTCGAAAATGGCGAGTTCAGCCTGGTCAGGGAATCGCTGGTCGAACGCGATCGGCTGCTGAAGAACGCGCCGCATTACGTGGCGCCGCTGCCCACGACCGTGCCGATCTTCGACATCTTCTCGGGTCTTGCCAATGGCGCGGTTCGCTTCCTGGGATTGACGCGGCGGCCAAGCCGCCGTGGCGCCGTCGCTGTCAAGATGGGCCTTGGCATCTATGATTTCCTGACGCGCAAGCGGGCGCTGATGCCGAAGCATGCCTTCCGCGGGCGGCGCACGACGCTTGCACGCTGGCCGGCGCTCAATCCCGACATCAAGAGTTCCGCGACCTATTACGACGCCTGGGTCAGCCAGCCGGAACGTCTCGGAATCGAGCTGTTGAAGGACGGGCTTGCCGCCGGTTCTCACGCGCAGGCGCTGAACTACGCCGAACTGACGCTGGCCGCACCCGGACGCTACGAACTGAAGGACGATGTCACCGGCGCGGTCGCTGCGATCGAGCCCGGCATCATCATCAACGCCACCGGCGGCTGGATCGATATCGCCAACGGCGCACTGTTTCCCGCAACGTCGAAGCCGGCCCCGTTGATGGGCGGCACCAAGGGCTCGCATCTGATCATCGACAATGCCCAACTCATGGACGCGCTTAACGGCCACATGATCTACTACGAGAACGAGGATGGCCGCATCTGCATCCTCTTTCCCTATCTCGGCAAGGTGCTGGTGGGCTCGACGGACATTCGTGTCGATGATCCCGAAACCGTGCGCTGCGAAGCCGACGAGCGCGACTACATCCTGCAGTCGCTCGCCTTCGTCCTGCCAGACATCCGGATCAGGCCGGAAGAGGTGGTGTTCCAGTTCTCGGGCGTACGGCCGCTGCCGGCGAGCCAGGACAGCTTCACCGGTCGCATCCCGCGCGACCATTTCTGCACCTTCGTGGAGGGTGTTGAGGGCGGTCCGCCGGTGCTCTGCATGATCGGCGGCAAATGGACGACGTTCCGCTCCTTCGGCGAAATGGCGGCCGACCTCACCCTGGAACGGCTCGCAAAACAGCGCCATGTCAGCACCGGAGAACGTGCCATCGGTGGCGGGCAAGACTATCCCTCCGATCGCGACCGATGGGTCGATGATGTTGCGGCAGCCACCGGGCTTTCGCGGGAGCGCATGCAAGTGCTTTTCGTCCGCTATGGAACGGGCGCGCGAGACGTTGCCGATCTCATCGCCGCCGGCGCTGACCATGCCTTGCCGCATCCGGATTACTCCGCGCGCGAGCTGCAATACCTGATCCGCAGCGAAGCCGTCGAACATATCGAGGACCTGCTGCTGCGCCGCACGACGCTTGCAATCACCGGCGAGCTCTCGCTCGACATGGTGGATGCGGTGCTCGCCTTGCTTGCCATCGAAAAGCAATGGTTGCCGCCGCGTGTCGCGGTCGAGCGTAAGCGATTTCTTGCCCTTCTCGTCGAGCGCCATGGCGTCGACGAGGAAACCCTATCCATACGGAACGAACAAAGGAGTGCATTATGCGAAACAACAGCAAGGTCCGGATGAACCGTCTGTTCGGCGGTGGACGTTGCCTCGACGTCGCGATCGATCATGGCGTCTGCAACGAACCCTCCTTCCTCAATGGTCTTGAAGACATGTCAGCCGTGGTCAAGGCGCTGGTCGCGGCCGCACCGGATGCGATCCAGATGAATTTTGGCCAGGCGGATCTGTTGCAGGAGGTGCCGGGCAAGGACAAGCCGGCGTTGGTCATGCGTCTCGACATGGGCAACCCCTATAACCGCATCCGCCACCGGCACATGTGGGCCGTGTTGCAGAACGAGGCCGAACCGTTGATCGGCGCGCTGGCGATGGACGCGGCCTGCGTCGTCGTCAACCTCTTCATGCTGCCGGACGAGCCCGATCTCTTCCGCCAATGCGTCGCCAACATCTCGCGCGTGCGGGCCGATTGCGACAAGTACGGCATGCCGTTGATGATCGAGCCCTTGGTGATGCAGCCGGTGACCGAGCACGGCGGCTACATGGTCGATGGCGACGCCGAGAAGATCGTGACGCTGACCAGGCTTGCGCGCGAGATGGGCGCTGACATCGTCAAGGCGGACCCGACCACCAATGCCGAGGATTTCCACCGGGTCGTCGAGGCGGCGCGCTGCCCCGTTCTCGTGCGTGGCGGCGGCAAGGAGGACTTGCGCAACGTCTTCGACAAGTCGGCGGCCTTGATGCGTCAGGGCGCAATGGGCATGGTCTATGGGCGCAACATCTACCAGCACGCCAATCCGAGCGCCGTTGTGCGCGGCCTGATGGCGATCATCCATGAGGATGTAAGCGGCGAAGAAGCCTACGCGCTCTACCAGCGCGGTTGAAATCGCTCAGCCGGAACCGCTTCACCAGCGATGCTCCGGCGCAAGAGGAACGCTGCCGCTATGAGGACACCGGTGGCGTTCCGGCAAATGGATTAAGGACCTTGGGGAGGGGTTCGGCAATGGGTAAGTATCTGCTCGGGATCGACGCCGGGAACACTGTGATCAAGACGGTACTTTTCGATCGTGACGGCAACGAGATCGCGATGGCCGCGGAAGAAGGGCACAGCCATGTGCCGATGCCCGGCCATGTCGAGCGCGGGCTTGGCGAACTGTGGAGCCATGCCAAGGTGGTGATCCGCGCCTGCATCGAGCGCGCCGGCATCGATGCCAGCGAGATCGCGGCGATCGGTTGCGCCGGGCACGGCAACGGTCTCTACGCGCTCGATCGAGACGGAGAACCGCTTGTCGGCATCCAGTCGCTCGACACTCGCGCCGCCGGCCTCGCCGAGGAGTGGCAGGCCGCAGGCGTCGGCGAGCGAACCTATCCGATCGCCGGGCAGAAGCCCTGGCCATCACAAACGCCGACCCTGCTTGCCTGGCTGAAGCGCCATCGGCCTCACCAGTTTGAAAAAATCGGCACGGTGTTTCTCTGCAAGGACTTCGTCATCAATCGCCTGACCGGCGCACGCGTCAGCGACGTCTCGGACATGAGCGGCGCGGGCCTGCTCGATGTCGCCGGAAGGCGTTACGATGCGGCATTAATGAAGGCCTATGGCCTCGGCGAAGACATGGACCTGCTGCCCGATCTCGCCGAAAGCGCCGATATCGTCGGACGCGTTACCGAGGAAGCGGCGGCGCAGACGGGTCTGGCTGCCGGCACACCCGTTGTCGGTGGGCTCTTCGACGTGGTCGCTTCGGCAATCGGCTCGGGCGTCACCCGCACCGGTGCTGCCTCGATCATCGCCGGCACCTGGAGCATCAACCAGGTGATCATCGACCAGCCTGATCTCTCACGTCCGCTCTTCATGTCCTCGACCTTCGATCGCAAGCGCTACATGGCGATCGAGGCGAGTGCCACGTCGGCGGCCAATCTGGAATGGCTGGTGCGCGAGCTCTTCCCGCACGACGGCAAGGATGGCCGGTCGCCCTTCGATCTCTGCTGCCAGCTGGCAGCCGAGGTCACGCCGGCCTCTGATGACCCGCTCTACCATCCGTTTCTCTATGGCGCTCAGCAGGACGGCAACGCGCGCGCTGGCTTCTACGGCGTCGCCGGCTGGCACGGCAAGGGTCATCTGGTCCGCGCGGTGCTTGAAGGCGTCGCCTTCGGCCATCGCCAGCATATCGCGGCGTTGCGCGCGGCTGGAGCTCGCTTCGAGGAGGCGGTGCTTTCGGGTGGCGGATCGCGCAGCCTGATCTGGCCGCAGATCTTCGCCGACGTGCTTGACGTGCCGGTGACGGTCGCCCGTTCACGCGAGACCGGTGCGCTCGGCGCCGCGATTACGGCTGGCGCCGGCATCGGCCTTTTCGCCGATATCTCCGCCGGTGCTGCGGCGATGGTCAAGACCGAACGCCACTACCGTCCAAACCCTGCACTTGCCGCGCATTATGACAGGCGCTTTGCGCTTTACGGCGAGATCGCCGCTGCCATGGCGCCGATCTGGCGCCGGCTTGCAACGCCCGAGCGATCGGCGCGGGAAGCGGCGGAGTGATCAGGGCAGGGGCATCGGTCTGTCGGGGCGCTGCTGGGAGGAACGTTGCAGCGCCGCCGCAAACCGTCTGACCCGTCAGAAACGCATGTTGATGCCGGCCTTGATGACGTGGCTGTTGATGTCTTTCTCGCTGGAGCCTGAGCTCGTGTGGGTGCGGACATCTGGCGTGGTGATGTAGTTGTATTCGAGCTTGGCGGAGAGGCCGCCGGCAAAGGCCTGTTCCACGCCGGCGCCGAGCAGGTAGCCGCCCTTGAAGCCGACGTCGTTACGCACGTCGCCGCCCTTCTTGTAGCTGGTCATGGCGTAACCGGCCGTGCCGTAGACGAGCGTCTGGTCGAAGGTGAGACCCGCCTTCGCCTTGATGGCGCCGCGCCATTTCTCCTTGAGCTTGCCGCCGTTGACCTTGTGCTCGGTGTCGCCGAGATAGGAGCCTTCGATTTCCGCCCCGACGATGCCGGGGCCGGCCTGCATGTTGTAGCCGGCCTGAACGCCGAGCGCGACGCCATTGCGGTCGGCGAACGGGTTGGGGCTGCCGGTAAAGCCAAGGCCGCCATGGGCACCGACATAGGCGCCGCTCCAGCTGAAGGCCGGCGGGTCCTGATAGGTGGGGGCGGAGAAATCAGCCGACTGGGATGGCTGTGCGACGCAGAGGGCGAGAAGGGTAAGACCCGACCAGATGGAAAACTTGCTGGACTGCCGCATTTTCTTGCTCCGTGCATAGGAAACGCGCCTTGATGGCGCTTGCGTCCACCCATGCGCGCTTCACCTTTGGGGTGGGATGGCGATGTTTGGACGGTACACGGCCTTTGTCGGCCCCACGAATTGCACCAACATTGCGCAACTTGTCTAAGTTGCTGATTTTGTTGTTAGTTATCTGTTAACCATACGCCGACTGAGGAAAATCCTAGCCGGCAGGCAAGGTGATGCGGAAGCAGGCGCCGCCCTTGGGATCATCGACCACCGAGATGTGACCCTTGTGGCGGCCGATGATCTCGCTGACCAGATGCAAGCCGAGGCCGGCGCCATGGTCCCGCGGCTGCAGGCGATGGAAGGGCTCGAAGATCCGGGCCCGTTCCCGTTCCGGAATGCCGGGACCTTCGTCGGTGACCTCGATCACGCCGCCGCGCTCCACCCGGATCGTGATCAGGCCGCCGGCGTGTTCGATGGCGTTGCGCACGAGGTTGGTGACCGCCCGCTCGATCGCGCCGGTATCGCCGCGCACGACGACGCGCTCCGTGCCCGGAGCGAAGGAAAGGTCGCAGCCGGCCGAAAGCGCAAGCGGGGCGAGGTCGGCCGTCACGTCGCGGCAGAGCGAAACCAGGTCGAGCTGCCCGAAATCCGTGCCGTCGCGATCGATGCGTTCGAGATCGAGCAACTGTTCGGCAAGGCCGGCAATGCGATTGGAATCGATCAGCAGGCGGTTCCTGAGCGGGCCGGCCTCCATGCTTTCCAGGCGCGTGTGCAGGATCGCAACTGGGGTTCGAAGCTCGTGTGCAGCATCGAGGATAAAGCGCTGGCGGCGCTCGTACCCCTCATCGAGCCGCTGCAGTGCGCCGTTGAACGCCTCAACGAGCGGTCGCACTTCGCCGGGGATGCGATGATCGGGCAGCCGGGCACCGCGGCGCTCGACATCGATCGTCTTTGCCTGGTCGACCACTTCGGCAAGACCGGCAAAGGCGCGCCTTACGATGATCGGGATCGCGAAGGCCGGGATCAGCACCACGATCAAGACGATCGGCAAAAGCAGAAGGTTTGCCAGGATGAACACCGCGAAGGACGCGCTCCAGAGCCGCCCTCCACCGGCAAGCACCGTATAGGTGCCGTTGTCCGTGGTCACCGAGCGCACGATCGACGAGAGGGTATAGGGCTCGATGCTGTCACGCATATCGCCAAAGGCGATGCGGTCGAGGTGCTCGCCGATGCTGCGATAGGCGTCCGGCACCGGTCCGCTGCGGATCATGTCACCGCGTTCGTTGCGTGCGACGAACCAGAAATCGGCGGACTCGGCCCGCATTGCAAGCAGTTGCGGCGTCTCCACCAGCGTCAGTCCACCGGCGGGATCCGGCCGGATTGCCCCGGCCGCGATCGACGCGGCGTCGGCGTCGAGGAACTTGCCGCCGAGATCGGCGCGCGTCAGCAAGGCCATGAAGCCGGCGATGACCGCCATCAGCAGCAGCACCTGAAAGGTCAGGATCTGCCAGATCAGGCGCTTCTTCAGCGAGTTGGTGGAAGCGTTCGTCATGGAGAGGGTCTCAGGAGGTAGCCGACGCCGCGGATGCTGTGAATTTCAACGCCGGCACCGGTTTCCGAGAGCTTGCGGCGCAACCGCGAAACATGCGCGTCGAGAGAATTGGACTGGATCTCGTCGTCATAGCCATAGACGGATTCCTCCAGAGTCGAACGCTGCACCGTGCGCCCCTGCCGGCGCGCCAAAGCCTCCAGCACCAGCAGCTCCCGCCGCGGCAGGTCCAGCACCCGGCCGTCGACACGAGCCTGCCTGCCCTCGAAATCGAAGATCAGCTGGCCGATGCGGGCGGTGATCGGCGCAATATCAGGTGAACGTCGCATCAGGGCACGGATGCGCGCCAGCAATTCCTCCACGGCGAACGGCTTGGCGAGATAGTCGTCGGCGCCCATGTCGAGCCCCCTGACCCGTTCGTCGATGGCGCTGCGCGCCGTCAGCACGATTACCGGGATTCCCGATCGTAGCGCACGCACCCGCGGGATCAGCGACAGGCCATCGCCGTCGGGCAGTTGCCGGTCGAGGATGATGCCGTCGTGAACCTGGTTGGCCAGCGCCGCCATCGCATGGTCGATCGACGGTGCATGGTCGAGGATCATGTCATAGCGGCTGAGTGCGGCACTGAGTGCTGCCGCCATTTCCAGCTCATCCTCGACAAGGAGCAGGCGCATTGAATATCTCCGAATCCGATAGGCGTGTCTCGTTCACGTCTGGTGGACGAGGATTGCAACAACGTTGCGGCCTTTCGCTGCCTTTCTAGCGGCGAGAACGGGAGCCCGGCAATGCAGAGCGGCCGGGGCTTACCGTATTCGGATGGGACGGAGAGAATAGCCGCGCATTTGCGGGGCGAGCGATCGGACAAGAGCCCTCAAAAATCGCCTTGCGCGGCAGCGCCGGGCGGGCGCTGCCGCGCAAGGCGCAGACCGTCAAACGATGTGTCGCTGCGCAAGGGTACGCAGCGGCACGGACCGGCCAAATGACGGAGGTCAGGCGACGGCCATGATCCGCTGGAACGCATCATAGGCCGCAAGCACCGTTTCCTTCTGAGCCTCATGGCCGGCAATGAAGGCATCGCCGTAGATTGTCTCATCCGGGTACTCGGTGATCAGCGTCAGCGGTGCCGTGTGGCGGTCGTCGACGGAGATCATGCAGGGGAAGCCGTTGATGATGCGGAAACCGGTCTCGCCGGCATGCGTCTCGTAAAGCGCGATCTGGGCGTCGTTGTAGGCGAGCAGGCCCGGAACGGCCGCAAGCCGCTCGGTGACTTCCGCGATCAGCTGTTCGGCGCGCGCTTCCCATTCGGCGTGGTGGCGCATGATCAGGAAGAAGCCCTTGGGCAGGGTCCACATGGCAAAACCGCGCGGCACGTAGCCCGAAAGCGGCCGCGTCCACTCATGCGAGGGATAGCCGTGCAGGTTGACGTGCAGCTGCGCGCCGGTCAGCCGCTCGGCCTCCTTACGGATCTCGCGCTCGTTGAGTGCTGCACCGGTGCGGTATTCGAGATCGTCGCCAAGGGCGGTGTAGCGGGCGGCATGGTGCATGTGCAGCGGGTTGTCGACGCGCAGCCGCTGGTGCACGGCATAGCCGTCGGGGTTTTCGAGCGGCGAGATGGTGAAGTGGCTACCGGTGCGGGCGGCGAGCGCCTGGGCGGCGCGGAGCACGCCGACGATGCCGGTCGTCTCGTTCGGATGCTGTCCGCCGCTGATCATGACCGGCGCATCGCTTCCCTTGTGATAGCGGGCCTTCACCGGCCGGCCGGCACGCGACCTGGCCTCGAAGGGCTGGCCGTCGATCGCGGCGAGTTCGGCATGGATCTGCGCCACCGCCAGCGGTGCCTCGGCGGTGTCGAGCGGCAGGGTTTCGCCTTCGACATCCGTCGCCTGCAGCGGCCGCGCCTTGACGACGACGGTGGGCTTGCCGACGCCGAAGACGATCTCCGGCACGATCTGGCCGGGCTTCAGGCCGCGGTCGCCGAGCGGGCGACCGGACTTCTTCTGGAAGACTTCGAGCAGCGAGAAATAGAAGTCCTCGTGCAGCGCTTCGCGAAGGCTGATGACTTCCTCGCCGACGGGCAGGCGGAAGTCGGTGATCGGCAGGGTCACGCGGATGTTGAGCTCTTCGAAATAGGGCTCGCTGTCACCCCAGGCATGATCGGAGATCGCCTGCATCGTGCCGGCAAAAAGCCGCTCATAGTCGGTATCGAGGTGGCATTCGCGATGCTTGTCGCAGCCCTCGTCGAGGCGGATCCAGCCGGTCGGCGACAAAAGCGTCTCGCCGATGAAATCGGTGTGGATGCGGTTCGGTGCGAATACGGCGTGGTTTTCCTGGCGCCCGTCACGGAAGGTCAGCGCGACATCATAGGTGAATGCCTTGGCGCTGCCGGCCTCGAAGCGGATCTCGGCATCGCCGACGAGGGCTGCGAGCGGATAGGCTTCGAGCAGGAAACGGTTCTGAGGCGCGCCCTCATGCTGGGGATAGCGGACGACGACGCTTGCGAGGGCTGCGCGATCCACTTCTTCCAGGAAGAAATGCAGCAGCGGCTTGTAGGCGCTCCTGAGCGCCGCCTTGACGCCGAAGCTTGCCAGTTTCTGTTCGGCGGCCTTACGGCTGGCGGCATCGTCGAACAGCCAGGCTTCGAGCTTGGTTCCGCGGGCGGCCTCCTTGCCGTAGGTGGTCAGAAGCGTGTCGAGGGTGCGCTCGAAGGCGCCTTCGAAAATCGTCGTCATCGTGAAGTTCTACCGGTTGGGTCGAGGCTGTCACGCAGCCAGTCGCCGAGAAGATTGAGGCCGAGAACGGTGAGCAGGATCGCAAGGCCCGGGAAGACGCTGACCCACCAGGCGTTCTGCAGGTAGGTGCGGCCGTCGGCCAGCATGCCGCCCCAGCTCGGGATCAGCGGATCGACGCCGAGGCCGAGGAAGGTGAGGCTGCTTTCGAGCAGGATGTTGTTGGCGACGTTGAGCGTCATCAGCACGATCACCGGGCCGATCAGGTTCGGCAACAGGTGCTGGAACAGGATCCTGTAATCGCGAACGCCGATGGCTCGGGCCGACTGGATGAACTCGCGCTCGCGCAGAGACAGGACCGAGCCGCGCACGAGACGCGCATATTGCACCCACTGCGAGACGATCAGCAGGATGATGGTATTGCCGAGCCCGCCGCCGACGATGGCGATGAAGGTGATCGCCAGCAGGATGAAGGGGAGCGCCAGCTGCACATCGGCAAAGCGCATGACGAGCATGTCCCAGAAGCCGCGATAGTAGCCGGAGACAAGCCCCATGACCACGCCGACGACGACGGCGCCGGCAACCGACGTCAGGCCGACGAGCAGCGAGATCTTGCCGCCGGCAACCACGCGAGCCAGCACGTCGCGGCCAAGCGGGTCGGTGCCGAGCGGATGGGCCCAATTGACGAAGGGCGGCGTCAGCCGCGCCATCAGGTCGATCTTGTCGACGCCGCCGGGAAAGAGCACGCCAGAGAAGAGAACGGCGAGGCAGATGCCCCCGGTGAGCAGCGCTCCGAGGATGAATTCGAGGTTGCGGAAGCGGGCGAAGCGGGTGCTGGAAGCCTTTGACGACATCGGCTCACTCCGTCCGGATGCGCGGATCGACGAGGCCATAGGCGATGTCGACCAGAAGATTGACGAACACGATCATTAGCGAAAGCACGGTTATGACCGCCTGAAGCACGGGGTAATCGCGTGAGGCGACCGCGTCGAAGGCGAGCGTGCCCATGCCCGGCCAGTTGAACACCAGCTCGACGACGACGATGCCGCCGAGCAGGCCGCCGAACTGCAGGCCGAAATAGGTGATCAGCGGGATCGCGCAGTTACGAAGTGCGTGCTTGTAGAGCACTTTGCTTTCGCTGAGGCCCTTGGCGCGCGCGACCATGATGTATTGCGACTGCAAGGTTTCCAGCATCGCGGTGCGCACCAGGCGCACATTGGTCGCCGTCAGGATGATGCCCATGGTCAGCGCCGGCATGATGAAGCTTGCAAAACCGTCCATGCCGCTTGGCGGCAGCCATTTGAGGACGATCGAGAACAACAGGACCAGCATGATCGCAAGCCAGAAGTTCGGGAAGGAAAGCCCAACGAGCGACAGAATGCGGATTGTCTGGTCGGCCCACTTGCCGCGGGCGACGGCGGCGCGGATGCCGAGCGGAATGGAAATCGCGATCGAGACCATCAGCGAGGCGAAGGCGAGCAGCATGGTCGCCGGCAGCGCAGAGGCGATCAGCTGCGAAACAGGCGTACCGCCCATGAAGGAGCGGCCGAAATCGAGCCTGAACATGCCCGTGATGAAATCGGCATATTGCGCCAGGAACGGCTGGTTGAGGCCGAGCCCCTCGCGGATGCGCACGAGGTCGGCCTCGGTGACGCTGCCAGCGCCCTGCGCCAGCATTAGCGCGGGGTCACCGGTGAACCGGATGGCATAGGAGACGGTCAGTGTCACGACGAACACGACGAAGACCGCCTGCAGAAAACGTTTGATCAGAAATCCGGCCAAGTGACCCGCCCTTTTGGAAAAATGGTCCGCCGCCTCAAGCGTGAGGCGACGGACCGGCCTGTATTACTCGACCGTCACGTCCGTCAGCCGCAGGCGGCTATCCGGCACCGGCGTGAAGTTCTTGACGCGCTTGCTCACGCCGAAGATGGCGTTGAGGTTATAGAGCGGCATTTCGAGCGAACGGTCTGCGGCGTAGTTGGCGATCTGCTTGAGGATTTCCTCGCGCTTTGCCTGGTCGGTGATCGAACGCTGCGATTCGAGCAGCTTGTCGAGTTCCGCGTCCTTGTCGTACGGGTTCCACTTTTCGCCCGAGTGGTACATCGAGTAGGCGGTGTTGTCGTAGTCGAGCGTCCAGCCGCCCCAGGACTGCTGGAACAGCGCGCCGGTCTTGCCGGCCGGGATGATGTCGTTCAAGAGGACGTTGGTTTCATAGGGCTTGATCGTCGCGTTGATGCCGATCAGCTGCAGGTAGCTTGCGATAGCCTGCACGACCTCGTTGAAGGTCGCGTCGTTACCGCGAACGTCGATCTGCACGGAAGCGCCCGGCGCAACGCCGGCTTCCTTCAGAAGCGCTTTTGCCTGTTCCGGATCGTACGGCAGCGGCTTCATCGCCGGGTCGAAGCCGAAGGAGAGCTTGCCCTGGAAACTGGCGATCGGATCCGCCTGGCCGGCGAGGATCGACTGGATGATGGTGTCGCGGTCGACGCCGAGGATCAGCGCCTTGCGGACCTTCGGATCCTTGGTGATGCCGTCGCGCGTGTTGAATCGCAGCGCGTAGACCGTCGGGCCGGCGCTGGAGACGATCTCCAGATTGCTATCGCCCTGGATCGTCGGGATCATGCCGATCGGAATGGTCGGCGGGATGACGAGATCGACGCGGCCGGCCTGCAGCTCGGCAACGGCGGTCGCCGGCTCCGAAATGAAGCGGTAGTTGAGGTTGGAAAGCTTCGGCGCGCCGCCCCAATGATCTGCGAAGGCTTCGAGCTTGATGCCGACCTTCGGCTCGTAGGAGACGAACTTGAACGGGCCGGTGCCAACAGGATGGGCGTTGAAGTAGTCCTCACCCTTTTCCTGGATGTACTTCGGCGGCACGATCATCGCGCCATAGCCGGCGAGCTTGGTGAGAAGCACCGGATCCGGCGTCTTCAGGACGAGGTCGACTGTCTTTTCGTCGACGATCTCGACCTTTTCGATCACGGCATAGTTGGACTTCTGCGGACCCTTGGAGCCTTCTTCGCCGAGCAGGCGGTCGAAGGTGAACTTCACTGCTTCTGCATTGAAGGGCTCACCGTTGTGGAACTTGACGCCCTCGCGCAGCGTGAAGCGCAGGCGCTTGCCGCCGTCGAGCTCTTCCCAAGCAGTAGCAAGGCCGGGCACGAGCTTCAGATCCGGACCGCGATAGGTCAGGCCGTCATAGATGTTGGTGGCAACCGACGCCCAGTTGACGAGGAAGGTGTCGACCGGGTCCCAGCTTCCCGGATCCTGCGGCGAAGATACCGTCAGCGTGCCGGCGGCAAAGGCCGGGGCTGCGGTCATGAAACTACCCGCCATCGCAAGGGCGATGAAAGCGGCGTGGATCCCCTTTTTGTTGATCATTTACTCACTCCTGTTTCGACAGCCTTCCTGAGAAGAGAAAGCGGCTCACGCACCCTTGGCCACGTAATGGCCAGGGGCGATTTCTTTGCGCGGCAGCACCGCGGGTTCGTCGCCGACGCGGCGGATCGGGCTCGGGATCTCGCCCTCCAGCATGGCGCGCTCGCGACCCTTGCCGGGCTCGGCGACGGGCACCGCGGAAAGCAGCCGGCGAGTATAGGGATGGGACGGCGTCTCGAAGACCTGCTGGCGGCTGCCGAACTCCATGACCTGGCCGAGATAGAGCACGGCGACGCGGTGGCTCATGCGTTCGACCACCGCCATGTCATGGCTGATGAAGAGATAGGCGAGACCCTCCTGTTCCTGCAGCTCCATGAACAGGTTGATGATCTGCGCCTGGATCGAGACGTCGAGAGCCGAGAGCGCCTCGTCGGCGATGATCAGCTTGGGACGGGAGGCGAGCGCACGCGCAATGCAGACGCGCTGGCGCTGGCCGCCGGAGAATTCGTGCGGGTAACGCTTGGCGTGCGCGGGCGTCAGTCCGACGCGCTCCAGCAATTCATGCACGCGCTTTTCGATGTCCTTTTCACCGAGGATCAGGCCGTGGGTGCGGATAGGTTCGGCGATCGAGAAGCCCACGGTCTTGCGCGGGTCGAGCGAGGCGAAGGGATCCTGGAAGATGTACTGGATTTCCTGCTTCAGCCGCTGCCGCTCGGCATAGCTCATGGCCGAGACCGGGCGACCGCCAAAGAGGATCTCGCCCGAGGTTGCGTTCTGCAGTTGCTGGATCGTGCGACCGATCGTCGACTTGCCCGAGCCGCTCTCGCCGACCAGCGCCAGCGTTTCACCCGGGAAAATGTCGAAGCTGACGTTTTCGATGGCGTGCACGCGGTGCGTCGCCTTGCCGAAAAGGTTCTTGCGCACGTCGAAGCGGGTGACGAGATCACGCACCGAAAGGATCGGTGCCGCGTCGTAGCGGGCGGTGCGCTGGATATGGGTTTCGCCGACGCGCTTCGGTTCGCCGTCGATCATCATGGTCAGAGGCAGGCGCTTCGGGAATTCCTCGCCGGTCATGCTGCCGAGTTTCGGCACGGCGGAAAGCAGCGTCTGGGTATAGGGGTGCTTGGGGCTTGCGAAGATCTCGCCGACCGGACCTTCCTCGACCTTGCGGCCCTTCCACATGACGACGACGTCGTCGGCCATTTCGGCGACGACACCCATGTCATGGGTGATGAAGATCACCGCCATGCCGAGTTCTTTCTGGAGGTCGCGGATGATCGTCAGGATCTGCGCCTGGATGGTGACGTCGAGCGCCGTCGTCGGCTCGTCGGCGATCAGCAGTTTCGGCCGGCAGGCAAGCGCCATGGCGATCATGACGCGCTGGCGCATGCCGCCGGAAAGCTGGTGCGGATAGCGGCCGATCAGTTCTGCAGAATCAGGAAGGCGCACCATGTCGAGCAGGCGGCGCGTCTCGACGAGCGCTTCGGCCTTGGTCATCTTCTCGTGCAGCATCAACACTTCGGCGACCTGGTCGCCGATGGTAAAGACCGGGTTCAAGGACGTCATCGGCTCCTGGAAGATCATGGCGATCTCCTTGCCGCGGATCGCGCGCATGGTCTTCTGCGGGGCGCTCGTCAGATCGATTTCGCCGTCCTTGCCGCGAAACAGGATGCGGCCGGTCGGAAACTGGCCGCCCATCATGTCCGAGAGCCGCATGATCGACAGCGACGTCACCGATTTGCCGGAGCCGGATTCGCCGACGATTGCGAGCGTCCGGCCGGGCGTCACCGTGAAGCTCAGGTCTTCGACGACAGGATTGCCGTTGAAGGCGACGGAAAGCTTCTCAACGGCGAGCAGGGGCGCAGGCGTATCGACGGTCACGCAGTCTTCCTTGTTACAATGTGGTCGCGGCGCGCGCGGACTGTTCATAGGCGCCCGACATGAAACGCAGGACGGCGGCGATCTCGGAAAGCGTCTCCTCGGAAGGACGCGCTTTGGCGGTGGAGGAGACCAGCAGCCGCTCGCGAATTTTTGCGTAGCGCGTGCAGGCGTCCGACCCCTTGTCGGTGATGAGGATGGTCTTTTCCTTGCCTTCCTTGCCCGTCGTCACGAGGCCTGCGGCTTCGAGCTTGCGGATGGCATAGGTCGCGACATGGGTGTCCTCGATGTCGAGCACGAGACAGATGTCGGCGAGTTTCTTGCCGCGATCGCGGTGGCGGATCGTGTGCAGGATCAGGATCTCGATCGGGGAAAGACCGGGTACGCCGGCGGCCGCCATGCAGCGCATCATCCAGCGGTGAAAGGCATGCGACGCGAGGATCAACCCGTATTCGACCTCGGAGAGGCCGGGAGAGCCGCCTTCAGCAAGGTGCGCGGAGGAAACGATCGGGCCGATGGCCGCGACCGGCTTTAGATGTTCGGGCAGGGCATTTTCGGCCCATTCCCGTCCTTCGAAGCTATCCTCCGACTTCTTCGTCATTCAGCTCTTCCTCATCTTGACGATTTTATGTCATCATTTTATCGACATTTTGTCAACGAACTGCTTTGATGAATTTCCGGGCTTGCACAATGAAGCGGCTCGCGAATGAGAGGGATGGACAATGAGCGCACGCGAAACCGGCAGCTGGGACTTCTGGATCGACCGTGGCGGCACCTTCACCGATGTCATCGGTCGCGACCCGCACGGGAAGCTGCATGCCCGCAAGGTGCTGTCCGAAAATCCGGAAGCCTATCGCGACGCCGCTGTGCAAGGCATCCGCCTGCATCTCGGCCTTGCGACCGGTGCACCGATCCCGACCGGCCTCATCGGCGAAGTGCGCATGGGCACGACGGTCGCCACCAACGCGCTGCTCGAGCGCAAGGGCGAGCCCCTGGCTCTCGTGACGACCAAGGGCTTTCGCGATGCGCTGAAGATCGGCTACCAGGAACGCAAGAAGATCTTCGCGACCGAAATCATCAAGCCGGAAGCGCTCTACCAGGATATCGTCGAACTCGACGAGCGCGTGCTGGCCGACGGTATTGTCGAGCAGCCGCTCGACGAGGCGAAGGCGCGATTTGCCCTCGAAGACCTGAAGGGCAAGGGCTACAAGGCCGTCGCCATCGTCTTCATGCATGCCTACAAGTATCCGGAGCACGAGGCGGCCGTTGCCCGCATCGCCCGCGAACTCGGCTTCGAGCAGGTCTCCGTCAGCCACGAAGTCTCGCCGCTGATCAAATATGTCGGCCGCGGTGATACCACCGTCATCGACGCCTATCTCTCCCCGGTTCTGCGCCGCTACGTCGCCCAGGTCTCCGGCGAACTCGATATTGCCCGTACCGGCGCACGCGTCATGTTCATGATGTCCTCCGGCGGCCTGACGGCGGCTGAAATGTTCCAGGGCAAGGATGCGATCCTCTCCGGCCCGGCCGGCGGTGTCGTCGGCCTCGCCAAGACCGGCGAAGCCGCGGGCTTCGATCGCGTCATCGGCTTTGACATGGGTGGTACCTCGACCGACGTCGCCCATTTCGATGGTGAATATGAGCGGGCGTTCGAGACCGAAGTTGCAGGCGTGCGCGTGCGCGCACCGATGATGCTGATCCACACGGTTGCCGCCGGCGGCGGATCGATCCTGCACTTCGACGGCGAACGTTTCCGCGTCGGCCCGGATTCGGCCGGCGCCAACCCGGGCCCCGCCTGCTACCGCAATGGCGGTCCGCTTGCTGTCACCGATGCGAATGTCATGCTCGGCAAGCTGATGCCGGATTTCTTCCCGGCGCTGTTCGGTCCGAACCAGGACGAACGTCTCGACGTCGAGACCGTGCGCGGCCGTTTTGTTGCCATGGCGACCGAGATCGGCGATGGCCGCAGCCCCGAGGATGTGGCCGACGGCTTCATCCGCATCGCCGTTGCCAACATGGTCGAGGCGATCAAGAAGATTTCCGTGCAGCGCGGTTATGACGTGACGCGCTATGCGCTGAGCTGCTTCGGCGGCGCCGGCGGCCAGCACGCGTGCCTCGTTGCCGACCAGCTCGGCATGAAGAGCATTCTCGTGCATCCGATGTCCGGCCTGCTTTCGGCCTATGGCATGGGACTTGCCGATATCCGCTCGACTCGCCAGAAGGCGCTCGGCGTCGCGCTCGACGACAAGGCGCCGGCAGCCCTCAGCACGCTGGGCGCCGAGCTGGAAGTCGATTGCCTCGGCGAACTGGAAGCACAAGGAATTGCCCGCGACGAGATTCGCACCCATCTGCGCGCCCATATCCGCTATGCCGGCACCGACACGGTGCTTGCGGTCGACGCGACCTTCCCGGCGCATGACGACATCGCCCGCCTGCGCGCCGAGTTCGAAGAGCTGCACAAGCGCCGCTTCGGCTTCGTCGCCGACAACAAGGCGCTGGTGATCGACGCCGTCGAAGTCGAGACGGTCGGCGGCGGTGCTGCCCAGATGGAGCGCGAAGGCGCATCCGTCACCTCGGGCACGCCCGACGTTTCACGCCGCACTCAGTTCTATTCGCAAGGCCAGTTCCACGATGCGCCGGTCCTGCTGCGCGCCGAACTCAGCCCCGGCCAGCGGCTCGACGGTCCGGCGATCATCATCGAACCGAACCAGACCGTCGTCGTCGAGGACGGCTGGCAGGCGGAACTGACGGCGAAAGACCATATCGTGCTGCGCCGCGTGAAGGCGCTGCAGCAGCAGAGCGCGATCGGTACCCATGCCGATCCGGTCATGCTGGAGATCTTCAACAATCTCTTCATGTCGATCGCCGAGCAGATGGGCGTGACGCTGCAGAACACCGCCTATTCGGTCAACATCAAGGAGCGGCTCGACTTCTCCTGCGCCGTCTTCGACAACCGCGGCAACCTCGTCGCCAATGCGCCGCACATGCCGGTGCATCTGGGTTCCATGGACGCCTCGGTCGCAACCGCGATCCGCGAGAACCCGGTGATCAAGCCCGGCGACGTGTTCCTGATCAACGCGCCCTATAACGGCGGCACGCACCTGCCTGACCTCACCGTCTGCACGCCCGTCTTCGACGATGCCGGACAAGAGATCCGCTTCTGGGTCGCCAGCCGCGGCCACCATGCGGATATCGGCGGCATTTCGCCGGGCTCGATGTCACCGCTTGCCACCAACATCGAGGAGGAGGGCGTCTACATCGACAACTTCAAGCTCATCGATGCAGGTCGCTTCTGCGAGGCCGAGCTTGAAGCGCTTCTGAATGGCGCGCGCTATCCGGTGCGCAACATCCTTCAGAACGTCAACGACCTGAAGGCTCAAGTGGCGGCCAACGAAAAGGGCGTCGCCGAACTCAAGAAGATGATCGCCCAGTTCGGCGAAGACGTGGTCGAGGCCTATATGGGCCACGTCCAGGACAATGCTGCTGAGAGCGTGCGCCGTGTGCTTGACCAGTTGCCAGACGGCGAATTCTCCTACGAGATGGACCAGGGCTGCAGCATCGTCGTCAAGATCACGGTCGACCGCGACAAGCGCGAGGCGACCGTCGATTTCACCGGCACGTCGGAGCAGCGCGGCGACAACTTCAATGCGCCGGCGCCTGTCACCCGCGCCGCCGTACTCTATGTCTTCCGCGTGCTGGTCGAGGCCGACATTCCGATGAATGCCGGGTGCCTGCGGCCGATCCACATCGTCATCCCCGAGGGTACGATGCTGACGCCGCGCTATCCGGCGGCCGTCGTTGCCGGCAACGTCGAGGTCAGCCAGGCCGTGACGAACTGCCTGTTCGGCGCGGTCCAGAGCCAGGCCGGCGCGCAAGGGACGATGAACAACCTGACCTTCGGCAACGACAATTATCAGTATTACGAGACGATCTGCTCCGGCGCGCCGGCGGGTCCCGGCTACAACGGTGCCGATGCGGTTCATACGCACATGACCAACTCGCGGCTCACCGATCCGGAAATCCTCGAAACCCGCTTCCCGGTGGTGCTCGAAGACTTCCACATTCGCGTCGGTTCCGGTGGCCGCGGCCAGTGGCACGCCGGAAACGGCACGAAGCGCACGATCCGGGCGCGGGAAACGCTCGACTTCGCGATCCTCTCCGGCCATCGCCGCGTCGCACCCTTCGGCATCAAGGGCGGCAGCCCGGGTGAACTCGGCCGCAACCTCGTGCGCCGCAATGACGGCCGGACGGAGGAACTGTCGGGCTGCGCCCATACGGTTCTCGAAGCTGGCGAAGCCTTTACCGTCGTGACGCCGACCGGCGGTGGATACGGCCGGTCATAGGCCGGAAAGACTGAAATCTCCCAAGACTGCTGCGGTGGTCTGCGGGCGGGCGAGCGATCGTCCGCCCGTTTTTCGTTCCGGCATATGCACAACAACTATTGCTGCATATGCGAAAAGACGCGATCGCTTTTTTAACCCGAATTTAAATTCGAAATTACTAAGTACTTATTGGTCAGTGCGCGCCCCAGTTCCTCCCCTTGCGGGGCCGCAAACATCCGGTCCTCCTCCCGCCGGTTTGGCTGACCATGTCCCCTCCCATCAGCGCGATTGCGACATCACAGGAGTCACGGCAGTGACGTTCAAGAACCTTTCGATTTTGACCAAGGTCGGCCTTGTGGTCGTGGTCATGGGCATATCCTCCATTCTGATCGCGCTTGCCGGTGCGCGTGGTCTTTCCTCGCTCGGTGCGACGATCGTCGATGTCGGCGCGCGTGAGGAAGCAGCGCGCGAGGCAATGGACCTGCGCGTCGACATCATCGCCATCAGCCGCATGACCTATCAGCTCGCCGCCGCCCCGGAGAACGCCGCCGACTTCGGCGCGGAAACCGAAAAGCGTGCGACCGAAATGCTCGGCCGCCTGACCAAGATCGAGGCGGTCGCCGACGATGCCGAAGACAAGCTGCTGAATGACATCCGCCTGACGCTCAACAGCTACTTCGACGAGATCCGCGCCATGGTCGCCGTCGCCGCCGAGAAGGGCGGAGATGCCGGTGCCGTCAAGGCCGCACTCGACAAGGCGCTCGAAGCGCAAAAGACCGTGACGGCAACAGTCAAGACCTACAGCACCTATTCCGGCGAAGCGCTTTCCGCCGCTCGTGAAGAGGCGCTGAATTCCTCGTCCGTCGCCATGACAATCCTCGCCGCGGCCGCTGCGGCCTGCGTGCTCTTCGGCGTCGGCGTCAGCCTCGTCGTTGCCCGCCGCGGCATCGTCATGCCGGTCCGTGACCTGACCTCGACCATGAGCGAACTTGCCGACGGAAAACTGGATGGAGATGCGACGGACGTTTCCCGCCAGGACGAGATCGGCGAGATGGCCCGTGCCGTCGAAGTCTTCCGCAAGAACGGCATCGCCATGCGCGCGATGAAGGCGCAGGAAGCGGCCCTCCATGCGCGCAGCAGCGACCTGCAGTCCAACATCAGCGTCGTCGTCGCCTCTGCCGTTGCCGGCGATTTCACCGGCCGCATCAACAAGGACTATGAAAACGACGACCTCAACCGCTTCGCATGGAGCGTCAACGAGCTCGTCTCCAGCGTCGACCAGACCGTCACCGAAGTCCGCCGCGTGATTGCGGCGCTTGCCGACGCCGACCTGACGCAGAACATGCGCGGCGAATTCCACGGTGCCTTCGCCGAGCTGCAGACGAACGTCAACCAGACGATGGTGACGCTGCGGTCGACCATGCACAACGTGCGCACCGCGGCCAGCACCATCAACGACAACTCCGCCGAACTGAGCTCGGCTGCCAATGATCTGTCGAAGCGCACGGAACAGCAGGCGGCAGCGCTTGAGGAAACCGCAGCGGCGCTCGACGAAATCACCTCGACCGTGCGCACCGCCTCGGAGCGGGCGAATGAGGCGCATGAGATGGTGCGCGCCACCAAGGAAAGCGCCGGCCGTTCCGGCGCGATCGTGCGCAGCGCCGTCGATGCCATGGGCCGCATCGAGGGTTCGTCCAACCGCATCAACCAGATCATCTCGGTCATCGACGAAATCGCCTTCCAGACGAACCTGCTGGCGCTCAATGCCGGCGTCGAAGCGGCACGCGCGGGCGAAGCCGGCCGCGGTTTTGCCGTCGTCGCCCAGGAAGTGCGCGAGCTGGCGCAACGCTCGGCCAACGCGGCCAAGGAAATCAAGACGCTGATCCACAGCTCGGCGTCGGAAGTCGAAAACGGCGTGGCGCTGGTGCGCTCGACCGGCGAGGCGCTGCTGGAGATCGAGACACTGGTCAACAATGTCAGCGGCCACGTCAACACGATCGCGACGGCGGCGCGCGAGCAGGCGACCGCACTGCAGGAGATCAACACCTCCGTCAACCACATGGACCAGATGACCCAGCAGAACGCGGCGATGGTGGAAGAGACGACAGCCGCCAGCGGCACGCTCGCCGAAGAGAGCCGTCAGTTGCGCACGATGCTGGCGAAGTTCAAGCTGGAAGGTGCTGCAGCCCGCGAAGGCTGGAGCCGCGCCGCCTGATCGAGCGGCGTAATCGCCACGACTTCAAGTGAAGTTCTTGCTGCGGCGGCACTGTCGTTTCTGCACCCCGTGTTGACGGGGACGGGGACAACAGTGCCGCCGAGCATATTGAAGCGCGAGACCGTTTCCCCATCTTTTGCGCCTGAAAATCCAGGCGCTCCTGCGCCTTCTTCCCGATTTGCTGGGAAGCATGCCTGTTAGCCGCTATTCTGGAACGCAGACGTGTGAGTCGTTAATTTGCGGGACAACCGAATGACGCAGCAGTTCGACCTCTTTGTTTCGGACGAGGCAACTTCCAAAAAGGCGGGCGGTGGACCGGCGGTCAAGCGGGCATCGCTGACCGAGGACGATATGGTCCGTCACCTTCAGGCGACGGGTCGCTATCGCCTGTTGCAGCGGCTTGTGCCGCGCGCTGTGGTGCCTGTTGCGCGTCCCGGCTTCCCCCTGCATGGCGTCATTCTCGATACCGAAACCACAGGGCTCAACCATCGCAAGGATGAGATCATCGAGATCGGCCTGATCGCCTTTACCTTCGATGAGAAGGGAAACCTGGGAGACGTGACTGGCGTTTTCGGCGGCTTGCGCCAGCCGTCCAATCCGATCCCTGCGGAAATCACTCGTCTTACCGGCATCACCAACGAGATGGTCGCGGGAAAGACGATCGACCTCGACGAAGTGCGGGCGCTGATGGAAAAGGCCGACCTTGTCATCGCCCACAATGCCGGCTTCGACCGTCCCTTCTGCGAGGCCTTCTCGCCCGTTTTTGCAGGAAAGGCATGGGCCTGTTCCGTCTCCGAGATCGATTGGTCTTCCCGCGGCTTCGAAGGCACCAAGCTCGGTTACCTGATCGGGCAGGCCGGTTACTTCCACGACGGCCACCGGGCGGTCGACGACTGTTTCGCTTTGCTCGAAGTCCTTGCCAAGGATGGCGGCTCCGGCAGCACGCCCTTTGCCGAACTCTACGAGGCGAGCCAGCGATCACGCGTCCGCATTTTTGCGGAAAACAGCCCCTTCGACATGAAGGATCATCTGAAAGCTCGCGGCTACCGCTGGTCTGACGGAAGTGACGGCCGTCCGAAATCCTGGTGGGTCGAAGTCGCCGAAACCGCACTTGAAGACGAACTCGGCTACCTCCGCTCGGAGATCTATCGCTGGAAGGAAGCCGATCCGCCGATCAAGCGCTTGACCGCTTTCGACCGCTTCCGGGCCTGACACGCGAACGAGCCGCTGCGGCCGACAGGGCAAGCCCTTCGGTGACGCGGGCGTCGCTCGATTAAAACATCCTTTTCCCGCCGATCTTTGCATGACGCGGCCCACCGATCGTAGCGCAGGCGCCAGGCTGAGGCTGTCCTGCGCCGGACGCGGGCTGACGGCCCGCTACGCCCCGATTTGCCTGTCTTTCCACATCTGGCAAACAACGCCCGGTTTACCGTTAACCGCTGAATTCACGCACAAAAAGCGTGGACGCCCGACCGAATCCGACTATACGTGCGCAGACTTGACTTAGAAATTCAAGTTTTATGCTGTTGTTATAGTTGATGTTTCAATGTCGATGTTCGCAATCTCGTCCAGTTTTGAGAGTGCTCCCAAGCGTGGGATGACCCGCGATCGCCGACACTTTGTCTGGCAGCCAGTCTGCATGGGCGCAACCGAACGCGCCGTGACCGAAGGGCCGGTTACGCACCCGCTTTGCCGAAGCGAGCTGCTGCGCACGAGACCCGTCTGTCGGTCGAAATAGCCGCAACTGAACGCAATGTCCGGGGCTCGCCCTGCACCGTTGTTCAACGGGCAAGGCGCGTGCGTCGCGTTCTGAGCGGCTGGGTTCGGCCGGCGACAGTGGCGGATACGGAATTCACCTTAATCGAAGTTACAGGGGTAAGAGAATGGCAAGGGGCAGGTTCAATTCGGTTTCGCGTCGGCGAGCCAAAGTCGTGCTGGCGGGCGTGTCGCTGCTGGCAATGTCCGCCGTGGCGGCGTCGGCCCAGGAGGCACGCAAGACCAGCCGGGTCGAAAGCCTGGCCCAGGCTGAACGCAGTTCGGGCGGCGCGACGCAGCTGGCCCCCATCGTGGCCGTCGGGCAAGCGGGCGGTCAGCCGCCTGAGACCGGCACCATCGGCCAGCCGTCAGCTCCCTATGCGGGCGGTCAGATGGCGACCGGTGCGCGGCTTGGCGCGCTCGGCAACCGTCCTGTCAAGGAAACCCCGTTCAGCGTCACCAGCTACACGGATAAGCTGATCCGCGATCAGCAGGCGCGAACGGTCGCCGATGTCACCCTCAACGATCCCTCGGTACGCATGGATGCGCCGGCGTTCAGCGAGCGTGATTCGTTCTTCATTCGCGGCTTCTCGGTCACCAATCTGGATACGGCCTATGACGGCCTCTTCTACATCACCAACCCGCGCCGCAGCCCCCTTGAGGGCATCGAGCGCGTCGAGGTCCTGAAAGGCCCGAGCGCGCTGGTCAACGGCGGCGTCGGCCGCGTCGGTGGGACTATCAATCTGGTGCCCAAGCGCGCCACCGACGAGCCGCTGACGCGACTGACGACCACCTATATGTCGGACTCGCAATTGTGGTCGCACCTCGATGTCGGTCGCCGTTTCGGGCCCGAGGGCGAATGGGGCGTCCGTTTCAACGGTTCCTATCGTGGCGGCGACACGGCGCTTGACCACAACGAAAACGAGATCGGCGTGCTGTCGCTCGGGCTCGACTATCGCGGCGATCGGGTGCGTGCCTCGCTCGACCTCAATCATTCGAAGCAGAACATCAATGCGCCGGCCTCGCTGTTCAACGCGGCAGCGCCGGGCATCAAGATCCCGGAAGCGCCGGACGGCCGGATCAACACGTCCAACCCGTTCGAATACCATGACAGTGAACACAATATGGTCGCTGGCCGCGTCGAGTTCGACGTGCTGGAGAACACCACTGTTTACGCCGCCGGCGGCATCAGCCGCTACCGCGAGGACTTCCTGAGCACGTCCTACACCATTCAAAATCCCAATGGCGATGCGCTGGCCGAGTTCGGCTACAATCCGCAGGAGATCCAGGGGGTCTCGGGTGAGGTTGGTCTCCGCTCGGAGTTCGATACCGGACCCGTCGGTCACCAGCTCAGCGTTTCTGTGAGCCGAGCGCTCAACGAGAACAACCGCGGCTACTTCCATCCGGGCAGGCTCGGCTTCAGAAGCTACATGACCAACATCTACAATCCGATCTATGTGCCGAGCGATTGGGTCAATACGGGCGGGCTTCCGCGCTCGAACGACCTGCATGCGTTTTCGGACCTGCTCGCGACCAGCGTCGCGATCTCCGATACGCTTTCCTTTGCCGAAGACCGTTTCCAGCTGACGGTCGGCGGGCGCTATCAGGAAATGCGTGTACGAGGGTACAATACGCGTCCCGGCGCCGTGCCGCTCGGTCAACAGACCTACTATTACGAGGAAGGCCGGTTCAGCCCTGCCGTCGCGGCACTCGTAAACGTCACCGACAGCTTCTCTGTCTACGGCAACTACGTGGAAGCTCTGACCGAAGGGCCGTCAGCGCCGTCCAACGCTCTGAACAGCGACCAGATTTTCCCTCCTGTTGTCAGCAAGCAGAAGGAAATCGGCTTCAAATACGACCTCGGCGAAGTAATGCTCGGCGCAGCGCTGTTCGAGATCAGGCAGCCAAACGGTTTGACAACCGGCGGCGTCTTCGCCGTCGACGGCCTGCAGGTGAACCGTGGCATCGAGCTTTCAGCCTATGGCGAACCGGTTGACGGCGTTCGCTTGCTTGGTGGCATCACCTTCATGGACGCCAAGCTCGATAAGGCAGAGAACTCGAGAACAGGAGAGCGGTTCGATGGCAACCGTGTGCCCGGCGTCCCGACGACCGCGATCAGCCTCTATGGTGAATACGACACACCCTGGGTCGAGGACCTGACGCTCACCGGTCGCCTCGTTTATACCGGCAGCACCTACTACGACCAGAGGAACACGCAGAAGGTCTCGGACTGGACGCGGGTCGATCTCGGTGCGCGTTACTCCTTCGAGCGTGAAAACGCTAAGCCGGTGGAAATCCGGGCGACCGTCCAGAACGTGTTCGACGAGAACTACTGGGCCTCGTCCGCCCGTGGCTTCCTTGCCGCCGGCGCGCCGCGCACCTTCATGGTGTCGACTGCGTTTGAATTCTGAGCCAGAGGAGCTTCAGTCACAAAAAGAAACGGCCGGCATTTTGCCGGCCGTTTCTCGTTTCCGGGGGGGGCGTGCCGATCAGGCTTCCGGCGAATAACCGAAGACGACGGCCGGGTTTTCCGCGGTCTCGACCCAGACGCTCTTCGTCTGTGTATAGGCCATCAGTGCATCACGGCCGGAGGAGCGGCCATAGCCGGAGCGGCCGAAGCCGCCGAAGGGCGACATGACACTGATCGTCTTGTAGCCGTTGATCCAGAAGGTCCCGGCCCGCACCCTTGAAGCGACCCGGTGTGCGCGGCCGACATCACGGGTCCAAACGGCGCCTGCCAGGCCGTACGGGTTGTCGTTGGCGAGGGTGACCGCCTCGTCCTCGTCGTCGTAGACGGTGACGCCGACGACCGGGCCGAAGACCTCTTCGCGGGCGATCGTCATGTCCGGCTTGACGTTGTCGAGAATGGTCGGCGCGAAATAGAAGCCGCCGGAGGCTTGAAGAGAAGCCGGCTTGGCGCCGCCGGTTGCAAGCGTTGCACCTTCGGCAACGCCCTGGCGCACCATTTCCTCGATCTTCGCCCATTGTCGTGCATTGTTGATCGGGCCGATCTGCGTGCTGTCGAGATAGGGATCGCCGACGGGGATGCGCGCGGCAGCCTCGGCATAACGCTCGACGAACTGCTGGTGCACCGAGCGATGCACGAGCAGGCGTGAGCCGGCAACGCAGCTCTGGCCGGCGCCAGAGAAGATCGCCGATTGGGCGCCGACGATGGCGCGGTCGATATCGGCATCGGCAAAGACGATGTTGCCGGACTTGCCGCCGAGTTCGAGGATACAGGGCACGACGTTCTTCGCAGCCGCTGCCGCAATGGCCGAACCGGCAAGCGCCGAGCCGACGAAGACGACGAGTGCCGTTTTCGGATGGGCGACCATCGCCTGGCCCGCCGTTACGCCCTGGCCGGCGATGACGTTGACGAGGCCACGGGGCGCGCCGCCCGCCTCGCAGAGCGCACCGAGCACGAGCGTGCTGAGCGGCGTCAGTTCCGACGGCTTGATGACGACGCCGTTGCCGGCGCAGATCGCAGGCGCAATCTGCCATCCGCCGGTAAAGAGCGGCGCGTTCCAAGGGGTGATCTGGGCGACGACGCCAACCGGCTCGTTGCGGGTATAGTTCAGATGCGAGGTCGGGACCGGGATGACCTCGCCGTGCAGCTTGTCGCACCAGCCGGCATAATATTCGAACATCTCGGCGACCCGGACAGCCTCGCCACGGATGTCGCGGATCGGCCGGCCGGCCGAGCGGCTTTCGAGCTCGGCAATCTCGCCGGCGCGCTCGCGGATCTTGCGGGCGATCTCGTTCATCACCCGGCCGCGCGCCGAAGCGGTCATCGAGATCCATTCGCGCTGGGCGCGCGCTGCCGCCTGCATGGCGGCGTCGACGATATCAGCGCCGGCGTCCTTGAAGGTGGCGAAGACTTCGCCGGTCGCCGGATCGGTGAGCGCCTGCTCGTCGCCGGAACCGGGCACCAGCGTGCCGTCGACATAGCTGCCGATCTCGGTGCCGGGAATGATGCCGTGGAACAGCGCCCGGATGCGCTCGGCCTTGGCGGGCATGGTCATGTCGTTCATCGTCGTTCCCTTCAAGTCTCAGTTGTCGTTGGCCACCGGGCGGAAGGCGCCCATGCGGGTGAAGTCCTCGGCGTTTTCGAGCGGGCTCTCGGCCCAGAGCTTGGCGACCGCGCCCGAGAGCGGCAGATCGGCGCCGGTGCGGGCCGCAAGCTCGCTGGCAAGCCGCACGTCCTTGCGCATCAGGCCCATGGTGAAGCCGCTGTCGAAGCGGCCGTTCATCACCCAGGTCGGGAAATGCACTTCGCTGATCATCGATTTGCCGGAGGCGGCGTTGAGCACCTTCAGCGCCTCGTCCGCATCGAGCCCGGCGGCAAGCGCCAGCTTCAGCCCTTCGCCCGTCGTCACCATATGGGCGGCGGCGAGCAGGTTGTTGACGAGCTTGGCAACGTTGCCGGCGCCGCTCGGGCCGACATGCAGGGCCTTGGCCGACATCGCGTCGATCACCGGGCCGGCAAGGGCGACGTCCGCATCACTGCCACCGATCATCATCGTCAGCTTGCCGCTTGCGGCACCTGCCGGACCGCCGGAGACCGGCGCGTCGATGAAGCCGTGGCCGAGGCCGGCAAGGGCTGCGGCGAGATCACGCGAGACATCCGGCTCGGAGGTCGAGGTGTCGATGATGACGACGCGGCGGCCGGCCGCCTTCAGCGCTTCGAGATTGGCCTCGACGACGGCTGCCACGTCCTTGGCGGTCGGCAGCGAGAAGACGATGAAGTTGGTGTCGAAGAAGACGTCAGTCAGAGCCTCGACCGGGGTCACCCCGCCTTCGGCGGCAAGCGTGCGCCGGGCCTCGGAGAGGTCGAAGCCCTTGACGGCAAAACCTTTGCCGGCGAGCGTCGTCGCCATGCCGAGACCCATGGCGCCCAAACCCACCACGCCAACTGTCGTTCGTTCCGCCGTCATGATCCGCTTACCCTCGTATGATCAGAATGATCCGGCGAAGGTGGCATGCGGGCTGGCGAGCGGGTAGACGGCGCGCCTGGTACAATGCGTTGCTGGCGTGGCAACGTCTGCTCGACCGCCGGTGATGGGAAAGGCGAGCGTTAGCGCCGCGCGGGTTTCATCGAGCTAGGACGGTCTTCTAAGTCTGGAAGGATTGCATCTCGCGCGCGAGATGCTGGCCGAGTTTTTCGACCGACAGCGGCAGGCGGCGGTGGGCCCGCACCATCAAATGCGCGCTCGCCTCGCTCAGCAGCGGATCGGAGAGGTCGATCGCCTGCATGGACCCGCGCGCGATTTCCACGGTTACGGACGTGCGCGGCAGGAAGGTGACGCCAAGGCTTGCTGCAACGAAGCGGCGGAGCACCTCGATCGAATGGGTTTCGAGCAACGGCGCCAGCGCCAGCCCCGCATCGGCCGCCACCCGCGCCACCAGTTGTGTCACGCCATTGCCCTTGCCGAGCAGCGCGCACGGGAAGGCGAGGCAATCGGCAAGTTTCAGGTCGCTGCGCTCGGACAGGGGATGGCCCGCCGGCACGATGACGCAGAGCGGCTGGCGCGCAATCGCCAGCGCCCGGATGCGCGGTTCGGTCAGGGGATTGTAGGCGATGCCGATGTCGGCGTCGCTGTTGGCGATGGCGTCGACGACGTCTTCGGTGCTGCCGAGTTCGACGATGTAGCGCACATAGGAGTGTGCCTTTGAGAACGACGAGAGCCCGTGCTCCACCAGGTCGGCCATGAAACCTTCGCCGCAGCGAATGCGGATGCGGGTCTGCTGCACGCCGCGGATCTGGTCGAGCTGCTCGGCAAGCAGCCCGTTGTCCTCGAGCACGCGTTTGCCGTGTTCGAGCACCAGTTCACCGGCGTCGGTCAGGACCGTGCCGCGGGCGGTGCGCTCGAAGAGGGACAGGCCGATGTCGCGTTCAGTGTCGGCGATCTGGCGGCTGACGACCGATGGCGCCAGCCCCATATGCTCCGCAGCGCCCCGGATCGAACCGATGCGCGCAACCGCCATAAAGATCCTGAGCGCTTTCGCGTCGAGTACGTCCATGGTGGTCATGGATGCGACGGAATCCCCTTGGGGTCAACGACCAAGCGAGGTCGCGATCAGGCGTGTCCAGAGGTTTACGCCCTGGCCGATGATCGCGTCGTTGAAATCGTAGTGCGGCGAGTGCAGGCCGGGGTTAACGCCCTCGCGTCTTGCGCCGAGCCAGAGATAGCAGCCGGGACGTTCGTCGAGCATGAAGGCGAAGTCCTCGGCCGCCATGCTTGGTGGCGCGTCGATGACCGTCAAGGCCGGGTCTGCCGCGGCGACCGAGCGTGCGAGCGCGGCGGCTGCGGGATCGTTGATCGTCGCCGGATAGCGGCGCTGATAATCGAGCTCGGCCGTGCAGCCGAGCCCTTCGGCAAGGGCCGAAACGAGCGTGCGCATCCGGTTTTCGAGCGTGTCACCGACCGCCTTGTCGAACCAGCGCGTGGTGCCGCGGATCACGGCTTTTTCCGGGATCACGTTCCAGGCGTCGCCGCCGTGGATCTGTGTGACGGAGACGACGGCCGCTTCGAGTGGCGAGACGTTACGGCTGGCAATCGTCTGCAAGGCCGTGACGATCTGGGCGCTAGCGACGAGCGGGTCAGCACCCTCATGCGGCATCGCCCCATGGGCGCCGCGACCGGTGATGGTGATTTCGAAGACCCCGAAGGCGGCCATCATCGCGTCGTCGCGGGCCACCACCGAGCCGACGTCGAGCGCCGGCCAGTTGTGCAGCGCATAGACGGCATCGGCCGGGAAATCACGGAAGAGGCCATCGGCGACCATGACGCGGGCACCGCCCTCGGCCTCTTCGGCCGGCTGGAAGATGAAATGCACGGTGCCGTCGAAGTCCATCTCGCTCGCCTGCCGGGCGGCGGCCAGCAGCATGGCGACGTGGCCGTCGTGGCCGCAGGCGTGCATCTTGCCCGTCGTCTTCGAGGCGTAGGCAGCGCCGCTCGTCTCGATGATCGGCAGCGCGTCCATGTCGGCGCGAATGGCGATCGATCGGTTCGATGTGCCACGCCTGAGCGTGCCGACAAGCCCGGTGCCGCCATAACCGTCCTTCACGGCAATGCCCCATTCGGCAAGCCGGCCGGCGATGAAGGCCGCGGTCTGGCGTTCCTCGAAGGCAAGCTCGGGATGGGCATGCAGGTGATGACGCCAGCGGATCGTTTCCTCGATGCGCTCGGGGCTGATGTCGTGGCGTGTCATGGCGTGCGTCCTGTCGTTTGAGGGGATGGCCGGCCGCAGAGCGGCCGACCTGTTTCTCTTACACAATTCCGGACGGAAAACCGCTTCCTGGAATTGCGTGCCGCGTTACTGGCCGAGACGCAGGAAGAGATCGGCGACGACGACCGAGCCCATATAGGTGCCGACCATCACGCAGATCGCGACGATGACGATCTTCCAGCCCGAGCGGCGGGCGATCGCGAACTCGTTCGCCGTCAAGGCAAGGCCGCCATAGGCAAGCGCCGGGGTCGCCAATGCGAGGAAGTTGAGGTGCTCGACCTGTTCGCTGACCCAGGCTGCACCCGGAACGCCCGGGATGGTGATGAGGATCGCGATCAGCGAAACCCAGGCGACGCTTGGCAGGTAGAAGGGCACGAAGCGGGCGAGCGCCAGGCCGACGATACAGGCGGCATATAGCGTCGCCATGCCCGGCAATGCGGTGAGCGGCGACGTTCCGGTGCCGACCCAGTTGGCGACAAGGCCGATCGCACAGGCGATGATCAGCAGGCCGGCATGGCCGATCACATCGAGCTTGCGTTCGTCCTCGGGGTTCAGCGGGAGATCGTCGGCGTAGTTGGCGGAGGTGTTCTGGTTGGTCATGGTTCTCTCTCCCGATCAGGCTGCGGTGCGACGCTCGGATGGGCGCGCCTTGTTGTAGAGCCACTCCGTCAACGGCAGCGCCACGAACATGCCGACATAGAGGCCGGTGGCATAGGTCAGGATGTTGCTGGCGGCGGCGAGCGCGAGAATGATGTCCTTCTGGTCCGGCACCGCCGCGACGAGACCGCCGGTGCAGGCCGCCAGCATCGAGCCGGAGCCGACGCCGCAGGACATGGCGAGCGCACGCACGTCGAAGATGCCGAGGCCGTGAACGATCGGCGGCATGATGGCGAAGACGAAGGTGCCGATCAGCGTGCCGGTCGCATAAACGCCCATGGCGCCGGCACCTTCCGGCGAGTTGAGGCCATATTTGTCGGCGATCAGCGCGATGTTCGGCTCGCGGTCGATCGAATAGGTGGCGCCGACGGCTTCACGGCCCATCTTGAGAAGGAACACTGCGACCGGGAAGGCGACGATGATCGTTCCGAGATTGCCGAGTTCCTGCAGAACCAGCGCCGGGCCGGCCTCGATGATCTGCGAAATCTGCGGGCCGACCGTCGTTCCGAACTTGGCGATGAACGGCATGATGGCAACGGTGATCATCGCGCCGGAAAGCTTGACCGCATCGCGCGACAGGAACTTGCCGGTCGCCTTGAAAATGGCCGGATTGAAGGCGATGCCAAGCGCGAAGGCGTAAAGGATCGGCAGGAAGATGACGGTGCCGATACCGATCGGCAGACGCTGAATGCCGATCAGCTCGGAGGCGATGACGATCGCCAGCACAAAGATATGCAGATAGAGCGCGCCCGAGGCGGCTCCGGTTTTCCCGGTCATGATGTTCTCCTCTGGTTGGGAGCCAGTTGTTGTTCTTTGCCCAGCGTTCAGAGTAGGCGGTGAGGGCAAATTGCGGCTAGCCGGCCGGCAAGCAACGAAGTGTTGCGATTTGAGCAACGGGCGGGCCGCTGTTCGGGCGGCCATTGGGATCAATCCCGCAGCGCCTTCATGTCATGGCGTCATTCCTGCAGTTCATTCCAGTTGGCGCAACGAATCGTCACCGCCTCTGCCCTTGCTGTCGCACAGCGGGGAGGGGGAACCAAGCACTATTGGCTTCTCTCGGTGAGACACTTTCCGAAGTCTATTCTGCCCGCGCCCGACGCTTTCCGTTATCTCCTTGATCCTCCCGGCGGCGGAAAACGAAACCGCACAAAATTCCCGAAAATGCCCATTGAAATCGATTACATTTTCTGGCTTCATGGTTTTCGCAAGATTTGGGAGGATCTGATGAAGAAATTTATCGCCGCAGCGCTAGGCGCTGTCGCAACCATTGCCATTTCCGCTTCTTTCGCCAATGCCGAGACCTTCAAGATCGGCCTGTCCAACGGCTGGGTCGGCAGCGAATGGCGCACGCAGATGATCGACGAGGCCAAGGAGGCCGCGGCGAAGTGGAAGGAGAAGGGCGTCGACGTCGAAGTCTCCGTCCAGAGTGCCAATGTCGACGTACCCGGGCAGATCGCGCATGTGCGCAACTTCATCGCCGAAGGCGTTAACGCCATCATCATCAACCCCAACAGCCCGACGGCCTTCGATCCGATCTTCGCCCAGGCGAAGGAAGCCGGCATCCTGGTGATCGCGACGGACGCCGAGGTTTCCTCGCCGGATGCGACCTATGTCGGCATCGACCAGACGGCCTGGGGCGCTGCCGGCGCCAAGTGGCTGGCTGACACGCTCGGCGGCAAGGGCAAGGTGGTCGCCATCAACGGCGTCGCCGGCCATCCGGCCAATGAAATGCGCGTCGCCGGCTACAAGAGTGTCTTCAAGGATTATCCGGACCTGCAGGTGGTCAACGAGGTCAACGCCAATTGGGATCAGGCCCAGGGCCAGCAGGCGATGCAGAACATCCTTGCAACCTATCCTGATATCAACGGCGTCGTTGTTCAGGACGGCATGGCGGCCGGCGCCTGGAAGTCGATCATGGATGCGGGCAAGACCAGCCAGATCGCCGCAACCGGCGAAATCCGCAAGGACTTCATCGACCTCTGGGTCAAGGACAAGCTGAATTCCGGCGCGACCGTCAACCCGCCGGGCGTCATGGCAAGCGCGCTCAACGTTGCGGTGCTGATGCTGCAGGGCAAGGAACTGAAGGAGCCGGCAACGGCTGGCCAGTACAAGAACGCCATGTATCTGCCGATCCCGTTCATCGACAGCAAGAACCTTGGCGACGCCGCCAAGCAACTCGACGGCAAGCCGGGCTATTACTCCTACACCAACGCGCTTTCGATCGACGACGCCACGGCGTTGTTCAAGTAAGTTCGGGTTTCGCCGGGCGACTCTTGTCTTGAGCCGCCCGGCGACCGATGCCGCCGATGGCCACCGACCAAGGCCGATCGGGCGTGAAAGATTGCTGCAGTGGAGCCGGTGCCGAGCGCGAGCATCCCTGAAGATGCGGCAAGCAACCAAATGGACGACAGCCGATGTCGAAACTGAGACTGAACGGCGTGAGCAAGGCTTACGGCGCAACGCTGGCGCTACGCCGCGGCGACCTTGAGATCGCTGCCGGCGAAGTGCATGTGCTGATGGGCTCCAACGGCTCCGGCAAGAGCACGCTGTGCAAGATCATCGCCGGCAGCGTGCGGCCGGATGGCGGCCAGATCCTGATCAACGACAAGCGCGTGACGATCTCCGGGCCGCAAGCCGCACGCGCCGCCGGCATCGGCATTTTCTACCAGGAACTCAGCCTCGCCAGCCACCGGTCGGTCGAGGAAAACATCTGCCTTTCCGCCCTGCCGGTGAAGGCCGGCCTCTTCATCGACCGGGCGGCAATGAAGGCGCGCGCGGCGCGCTACATCGCCTTGTTCTCGGAGGTCTCCGGCGAAGGTTTTCACGCGGAGGCCCTGGTCGGCAACCTTCGGGCGGACCAGCGGCAACTGGTGGAGATCATGAAGGCGCTCGCCAGCGAAGCGCCGATCCTGATCTTCGACGAGCCGACCTCCGCACTTGACCGCGCCCAGGTCGATCGCTTCTTCGAGATCCTGCGCGATCTCAAAGGCCAGGGTCGCGGCATCATCTTCATCTCGCACCGCATGGACGAAATCACCGCGATCGGCGATCGCGTGACGATCATCCGCGACGGCGAGACCATCGAGACGTTGAAACTCTCCGAGACCGACCCGGCAACGGTCATCCGGCTGATGGTCGGCGGCGCCAGCGACATGCCGGCTGCAAGGTCATCGGCACCAGCGGTGGTGGAAACTGGCGCGCAGACGGCGATCTCCGTACGTAGCCTCTCGGGCAAGGGCTTTCGCGATGTCAGCTTCGAGGTGGCAAAGGGCGAGATCCTCGGGCTCGGCGGGCTGCACGGGCAGGGGCAATCGGCGCTGCTGCGGGCCATCTTCGGCGCAAGCACCGTTTCATCCGGCGAGGTGACGATCGGCGGCGAACGCTATGATGCCAAAAGCCCGCGCGACGCCATTCGCCGTGGCTGCGCCTATGTCTCCGGCGACCGCGGTCGCGACGGCGTCATCAGCGGCCGTCCGATCATAGAGAACGTCACGCCGATCCATTATCTTCGCGACCGGCTGATGCTCGCGCGGCCCTCGAGCCTCAAAAACAAGGCGATGCCGGCGCTCGAAGCGATGCACACCAAGTTTGCGAGCCTCTTCCATCCGATCAATTCGCTTTCCGGCGGCAACCAGCAGAAAGTGATCATCGCCCGATGGCTGATCGATCGGCCCGACGTGCTGCTGCTCGACGACCCAACCAAGGGCATCGACCTCCAGGCCAAGGCCGATCTCTTTGCGCTCATTCGCCAGCTTGCGGCCGAAGGCCTCGGCATCCTGCTCTATTCGTCCGAGGACGCCGAGCTGCTCGGCAACGCCAACCGTATCCTCGTCTTCAACGGCGGCTCGGTGACACGCGAGCTGATCGGTGACGATCGCACCCGCTACAATCTCTACCAGGCTGCATACGAGGCCGCATGATGACATCGACCGCGACAGACATTTCCTCTCCAAGGAGCGGTGGGCTGCGCTCCTGGCTCGAGCGCTACCCCTTCCTGCCGGCACTGGTCATCCTCATCGTGCTGCTGGCGCTGAACGGCCTCTTTTCGCCCAACAGCCTGAGCTACCGCTCGCTGACGGGTCTGCTCAGCACCTATATGGCGCTGATCATGCTGGCGATCGCGCAGACCTATGTCGTCTCCGCCGGCGATATCGATCTTTCCGCCGGCGCGACGCTGTCGCTGGTCAATGTCGCGATCGTCGTCCTGATGGAGCGCTGGGGCGGCGGCGCCGGTGCCGTGCTGCTCGCACTTGCGCTCGGCGTCCTCATCGGACTTGCCTGCGGGCTGGTCAACGGACTGGTCGTCGCAGCACTTCGGCTGCAGGCGATCGTCGCCACCTTTGCGACCAGCATCTTCTTCACCGGGCTGGCGCTCTATGTCATGCCCGTTGCCGGTACGCCGGCGCCGGCACTGTTCTGGCGCACCTATGGCGGCCGCCTCTTGGGCCTGCCCTTCGTCTTCTACGTGCTCGCGGCGCTGGCTGTCCTGCTTTACTTCCTGTCGCGCACGCGCATCGTCACCGAACTGCTGGCCGTCGGTGACGACCAGCAGGCCGCCTATCAGACCGGGCTTCCGGTCGTCGCCGTCCGCATCAAGGGCTACCTTCTGTGCGGGCTGTTCTCGGCGCTTGCCGCTTTCTGCCTCACGGGTGATACAGCGAGCGGCGATCCGCTGGTCGGCGGCAAGATGACGCTCTACAGCGTCGCCGCCGTCGTGCTTGGCGGCAGTGCGCTTGCCGGCGGCTGGACGACGGTGGTCGGCTCTCTGCTCGGCGCCCTGACGATCGGCCTCGTCAATTCCCTGGTCTTCTTCATGGGCACGCCGTCGGAATGGCAGAACTTCGTCCAGGGCCTCGCCATTCTGATCGTCTTGATGGCCGGCGTGCTCGCCGGTCGGAGGGCACGCGCATGAGCTCGGTTACGTCGTTCTTCAAACAGCCGCTGGTCGTGGCGCTCATCCTCATCGTCGCGCTGCTCTATCTTGGCCAAAGCCTGTCGCCGGGGTTTGCCTCGGCCGATCAGATCCTCCGGCTCTTGATCGTCGCCTCGCTGCTCGGCATCGTCGCCGCCGGCCAGAACGTCGTCATTCTCGGCGGCCGCGAGGGCATCGACCTCTCCGTCGGCGGCGTCGTGTCGCTCTCGGCGATCATCGCCGGCAATGTCATGAACGGTGCCGATGGCGGCATCCTGCCGGCGGTGCTCGCCTGCCTGGCGGCCGGCGCCTTCTTCGGCCTTTTGAACGGCCTCGGCGTCACGCTTCTGCGCATCCCGCCGCTGGTGATGACACTCGGCATGCTGGGCGTGCTGCAGGGCCTGCTGGTGGTCATCCGCCAGGGCATTCCCTCGGGTCGCGCCGCGCCCGGCCTCTCCGCCTTCGTGACCCAGCCGCTGGCGCTCGGCATTCCCGGCATCATCTGGCTCTGGATCGTGATCGGCCTGTTCATGGCTTTCATGCTGAACCGCACCGTCTTCGGTCATCGGATCTACGCGATCGGCTCCAACGAGCACGCGGCCTATATGGCCGGCGTGCCGGTTCGGCTCATGCGCATCGGTCTCTTCATGATCTCGGGCATGTTCGCCGCGATCGCCGGGCTCTGCCTGCTCGGTTATTCCGGATCGTCTTTCGCCAATGTCGGCGAGCAATACATGCTGTCGTCGATCATCGCGGTCGTCTTTGGCGGCACGTCGCTTGCCGGTGGCAAGGGCGGTTACACCGGGACCATGGCCGGCGCGCTGCTGCTTGTCATCCTCCAGGGCATCCTGACGACGGTGAACATCGACGAGTCCGGCCGTCAGATGGTGTTCGGCGCGACGCTGCTGCTGCTCATGCTGTTCTACGGCCGCGGGAGGGCGATGCGCGCATGAGCGAGCGGCCGAAGATCAAGGATATCGCAGAACGCGCCGGTGTCTCGGTTGCGACCGTTTCGCGGGCACTGAGCGGCTCGTCGCTGGTGACGGACGAGACACGCCAGCGCATCAACGCGCTGGCGCGCGAGCTCAACTACCGCCCGAATGTCAGCGCCCGCAACTTGCGAACGCGCCGGTCGATGTCGGTACTGCTTGTCGTGCGCGACGTCGGCAACCCCTTCTACCTCGAGATCCTGAAGGGCGTGGAGGCGACGGCGCGCGAGGCCGGTTACGCCGTCCTCATGGGCAACACCGAGAACGACCCGGACCGCGAGGTCGAGTATTTCAACATGCTGCGCGACGGCCATGCCGACGGCATGATCCTGATGACCGGCAAGCTGCCGCCGCCTGAGCCGGGCGAAAGCGCCGATCTCTCGCATCTGCCTGTCGTTATCGCGCTCGAAATGATCGAGGGGTCCGGCTTCCCGCATGTGCAAATCGACAACGTCGCCGCCGCTGAGGCTGCGGTCGACCATCTGATCGCGCTCGGCCATCGCCGCATCGCCCATATCGCTGGTCCCCTGCCGGAGGTCATGGCGCTCCACCGCCGCGACGGCTACCGGGCCGCCATGAAAGCGGCCGGCCTTGCGGTCCCCGAGGGGTACGAGGTGCGCGGCGACTACCTGCTCGAAAGCGGCGAGGCCTGCGCCTCGGACCTTTTCGCCCTGCCGGAGCCGCCGACCGCGATTTTCGCCGCCAACGACGAGATGGCCTACGGCGCAATCCATGCGCTACGGCGGCTTGGCCGCGAGGTGCCCGGCGACGTCTCGGTCGTCGGCTTCGACGATCTCTATCTCAGCAAGGCCTTCTATCCGCCGCTGACGACCGTCAGCCAGCCGCGCGCCGACATCGGTCGCACGGCGATGTCGCAGCTTCTCAACGTCCTCTCGGATGGTGACGTCGCCGCAGAGCCGGCCATCGTCCTGCCGACCACGCTCAACATCCGTGGCAGCACCGCGCCGCCACGTAAATAGCCGGAGGTGGGACGAGGAAAGCCGCGTGCGGTTTTCCGCCCGCACCCCGCCGTTACCAAAATCGATCAATGGGAGAAGAGAATGACACAGCTACCGAAGCAGACGCTGCGCGTGGGTTTCGTCGGATCGGGCTTCATCGCCCATTTCCATCTGAAATCGATGATCGGCGTGCGTAATGTCGAGGTCACCGGCGTCTTCAGCCGCAAGGCCGAGAACCGCGAGAAATTTGCAAATGAGGTCGAGGCGCTTGGTCTCGGCAGCTGCCGCACGCATGAAAGCCTGGAAGCGCTGCTGACCGCCGATGACGTCGACGCGGTCTGGATCCTTTCGCCCAACTACACCCGCATCGACGTCATGCGTTCGCTGCACAAGGCCGTCAAAGACGGCCGCAGCAAGGTCTTCGCCGTTGCCTGCGAAAAGCCGCTTGCCCGCACGGTTGCCGAAGCCCGCGAGATGCTGTCGCTGGCCGAGGATGCCGGCCTCAACCACGGTTATCTGGAAAACCAGGTTTTCTGCACGCCGGTGCTGCGTGGCAAGGAAATCATCTGGCGGCGCGCGGCGACGACCACCGGGCGCCCCTATCTGGCGCGCGCGGCCGAGGAACATTCCGGCCCGCACGAACCCTGGTTCTGGCAGGGCGACAAGCAGGGCGGCGGCGTGCTTTCGGACATGATGTGCCACAGCGTCGAGGTCGCGCGCTACCTGCTGACGGCGCCCGGTGCGCCGCGCAATTCGCTGAAGATCAAGGCGGTAAACGGCACCGTCGCCAACCTCAAATGGACGCGTCCCCACTATGCCGAACAACTGCGCAATCGCTTCGGCAACGAGGTCGATTATCGCAACCGGCCGTCCGAGGATTTTGCCCGCGCCACGGTGACGCTCGAAGACCAGGACGGCAACGAGCTGATGATCGAGGCGACCACCTCCTGGGCCTATGTCGGCGCCGGCTTGCGCATCCAGCTCGAATTGCTCGGACCGGAATATGCGCTCGAATACAATTCGCTCTCTACCGGCCTGAAGATCTTCATGTCGCGCGAGGTCAAGGGCTCGGAGGGCGAGGATCTCGTCGAAAAGCAGAATGCCGAGCAGGGCCTGATGCCGGTGCTCGAGGACGAGGCCGGCGTCTACGGCTATACCGACGAAAACCGCCACATGGTCGAGTGCTTCCGCAAGGGCGAAAAGCCGCTCGAAACCTTCGAGGACGGCCTTGCTGTCGTCGAGATGCTGATGGGGCTTTACCGGTCGGCAGAAATCAACGCGACGCTCAACTTCCCGGCGCCGGAGCTCGAACATTACGTGCCGGTCGTCGCGCGCCGGGGTGCCTGACGACTGAAGTTCAGGCCCGCGCGGTCGAGGCCGTGAGGCCGAGTTTGCGGAGCAATTGGGCGGCGGAGGCAATGACCGTCTTCGCCGGCCCGCCCGCAACGAGGGCGGTCGGCGTAGACGCCTGCGCGTAGAGCCCCCCATAATTATACGCTTTCCTCCATGATCCCGGTTGACGGGGATCAATGTCGCCGGGTGCGCATTTGCCTAGGCTGACTCAGTTCTTAAGTCCGGTCGCGAGGAGGAAACGCGATGACATACAAGACAATTCTCGCCGTGGTCGGCGTCGATCATTCCGCAGACGATCTGCGTGCCGCGGCACAGGTCTGCGCTTCGGCAAACGCTCACCTCTCCCTGTTGATCGTCAAGCTCGCCGCTTCTCCGCCGATCGGCGATTTTGCCGCCGCCATCTCGATTGACTGGCTGAACGAACGTCAGCGCGAGGTCGACAAGCTCGAATCCTGCGTGGCAAGCGCAACCGACGTTCTCACCCGGGAAGGCATCTCGTTCAGCGTCGAAACGAAATACACCGAGGCTGCCTGGGCCGATGACGAGATCGGCGAGCGCGCACGCTATGCCGACCTGACGCTCGTGGGCGACGGCCTGATGCTGGACCCGGAGCTACGGTCGCGCACCATCGACGGGACGCTGTTCAACTCCGCGCGACCGGTCCTCGTCCTGCCCAAGGGCAAGCCCGCGCGGCTTGATCCGAGGACGGTGGTGCTTGCCTGGAACTCCCGGCTGGAAGCGGCCCGTGCGGTACGCGAAGCGCTCGACCTGCTGAAGGGCGCCAAGATCGTCCACGTGACGATGGTCGACCCGCGTTCCGCCTACGGCAAGAACGGCGAGGAACCCGGTGCCGATATCGCCGGCTACCTTGCCCGGCATGGCGTTTCGGTTTCCGTCGAGCGGCTGCCGAGCGGCGGGCATCGGGTCGATGACGTGATCAATCGCTTCGCTTCCGACGTGGCCGCCGATCTGATCGTCATGGGCGCCTATGGCCACTCCAGAATGCGTGAACGCGTCTTCGGCGGCGTCACCCGCTCGATGCTCGAAAACGCAGTGGTACCCGTGCTGATGGCCCATTGACAGGCACGGCCGAGCGCGCAGCCATCTGACTGCGCGCCGACGGTCATCAACCCACAGTGGCTGCCCGCCCGGTCACCTCATCGATCTCGATTTCGAAGAAGAGATGCGGCGAGGCGCCGGTAATTGCCTGATCGCCGGGCTTCAGACCGCCCGGTTCCCACCAGTTCACGCGCTGTTCGAGAAGCGACCAGGCGTTCATGCGCTCGCGATGCCATTGTTTCGTATCCGGCAGTTCCTGATAGCGGCCGTAGATGACGACGCTTCGCCAGTCCTTCCGGTCCGTTGCCGTGTCCATTTGAATGCAGACGCGGGGAGTGGCCCGCATCCAGTCGATCTTCTGCCCGGGCATCGAAAAGCCGTAGAGCCTGTTGGCGGCAAAAGCATATTGGATGGGCACGACATAGGGCTGGCCATCCCGGACGCACCCGAGGCGGGCGATGTGGTTCTCGGCGACGAGGTCGATGCATTCCTGCCGCGACATTTCCCTGATCAACATGAAACTCTCCTTTTGAAAGAGGTCATCTGGCACCAGTCTCTGCCTGTCAGGAGAACAGGCATTGATCTCGCTCAATTCGGGCTTTCGGGCCTCCAGCGCCGAAAATTGTCGGGCACGAGCGGAATAAACCGCCCGACACCCCGTTTGCCCTCCCACGAAATCAGCCCGGTGGCTTTCGTGCGGCGCGGTTGCCGCGCGAGCCTGGGCCAGCAAAAAGGGAGCGTAGCTATGACCATCAGCCCGGTGATCGCTTCGGAAAAAGACCTCGTCACCCTGAACGCGGCGGTAGCCGAACGCATTGACGGCCATATGCCGGTGAGTCAGGTGCGCCTGCTCGTCGGCGCAATGCTCGTCGCCTTTGCCGCCGTCCTGATCTTTCTCGCGGCCGACGGCCTGGTGCTGCCGATGCGCCTTTCGCTGATGGTGTTTGCGACGACGCTGATCTGCTGGACGATCTTCGACCTGCCGGAAACGCCGGTGGCGCTTGCCGGGGCGGCGGCTTTGGCCGTGACCGGCGCCGTCGGCGAAGAGGCGGTTTATGCCGCGCTTGGCAACGACATCGTCTGGCTGATGATGACGGCATCGGTGATCGCGGCGGTGCTGCAGGCATCTGGTCTCGTTGAGCGGCTCGCCTTCCGGCTGCTTGCCCGTTTCCGCGACGTCAGCCGGCTGTTCTGGGTGGTGACGCTGACGATCTTCGTGACTGCCTTCGTCATCCCCTCGACCTCGGCGCGGGCGGCGATCTTCATGCCGGTCTTCCTGGGGCTTGCCTCGACCATCGGCCGCCCTGGCGTCACCCGCGCGCTGGCCCTCCTGTTCCCGTCGGTGATCCTGCTTTCGGCGGCCGCCTCGCTGACCGGCGCTGGCGCCCATCTCGTTGCCGTCGATTTCATTCGCCGCAGCGGCGGTGAGGCGCCGGGTTTTCTCGGCTGGGCCTTGCTTGCCGCGCCCTTCGCGCTGCTGACGAGCCTCCTTGCCTGCGGCCTGATCCTGCGCTTCTTCCTCGACGATGCCGACCGGAACTCGCGCTTCGACCTGCCGGCCGCGCCTACGGAGAAACCTCCGTTTTCGGCGCGCGACAAGGCAATCCTTGCCGTGACCGCTGCGATCGTCGCAGCACTCGCGACCTCGGACCTGCACGGCATCGCGCTGCCGGTGGTGGCACTCGTCGGCGCTCTTGTCCTTGCGTCGGAAAAGATCTCCGGCATGCCGTTTCGCAAGGCGCTGAAGGGTGTCGAGTGGAACCTGCTTCTGTTTCTTGCCGGCACGCTCGTCATCGGCGAAGCGCTGCTGTCGACCGGCACGGCGACGGAACTTGCCGATCGCCTGATCGGTGCCTTCGGCCAGATCGGCAAGCCGCCGGCGTGGCTGGTCGTGCTTCTCGCCATTGCGGTCGCGACCTTTGCCCATATCGTCCTTGCCTCGCGAACGGCTCGCGCGACAGTGCTCATTCCGGCCGTTGCGCTGCCACTGGCGGGCTTCGGGGTCAGCCCCGCCAGCCTCATCATGGTCACAGCCATAGGTAGTGGCTTTTGCCAGACGCTGATGGTTTCGGCGAAGCCCGTAGCGCTGTTCGGAGGTATGGAACCACCCGCTTTCAGCCCTTCCGATCTCCTGCGCTTGGCCTTGATGCTGGCGCTCCCGTTCATCGCGTTGCTTGCCCTGTTCGCGCTTGTGATCTGGCCTGCAGTCGGGTTGGAAACATGACGATAAGCATCTGATATAATGTCATTTTAAGAGCCGAAGCGTCTGTCGCTTCGGCTCTTTTCTTTTTCTTTTCGTAGAAGAAAGAATTCTGCATTTCGGCCGGAATAAACGTGGCGAGCTGCCGTTTCTCCCCTGCATCCGCATTGTCCCAAAAGTGCAAGGAGATTGTCACATGTCACTTACCATTCTGGTTGCACCGTCCGGTTTCAAGGAAAGCCTGTCGGCGGAAGAAGCTGCCAACTGCATCGAGAAGGGCGTGCTGCGCGCCTGCCCGAGCGCCGAGGTCCTCAAGGTGCCCATGGTCGACGGCGGTGAAGGCTTCACCAAGGCGCTCGTCGCTATCACCGGCGGCAGCCTGCACGAACTGACCGTGACCGGCCCGCTCGGCGAACCCGTCGCCTCGCATTTCGGTTTCCTCGGCGGGCAGTCCGAACGCACGGCCGTCATCGAAATGGCCGCGGCCGCCGGTTTGCGACTGGTCCCGCGCGATCGGCGCAACCCCTGCCTCACCACCAGCTACGGCGTCGGTGAGCTGATCCGGGCGGCCCTCGACGCCGGCGCCCGCCGTATCCTGCTTGGCTGCGGCGACAGCGGCATCAACGATGGCGGCGCCGGCATGGCCGCAGCCTTGGGCGTGAAGCTGCTCGACCGGAAGGGCAAACCGCTTGCGCCCGGCGGTGCGGCACTGGCGTCGCTGGCGCGCATCGACATTTCGGGCCGCGATCCGCGCCTCGCCGAGGTTCGCATCGACGCGGCCGTCAACTGGCACAATGTGCTGCTCGGCGCACGCGGCGTTGCCCGTGTCTTCGGGCCGCAGAAGGGCGCAACGCCGGAGCAGGTGGAACTGCTCGCGGCTGCGATGGAGACCTATGCCGCAGCCATCGAGACGGCAACCGGTATCGCGGTCGGCGACGTAGCGGGAGCGGGCGCGTCCGGTGGTCTCGGGGCGGCGGTCATGGGGCTGCTCGGCGGCGCGCTGCATCCGCGCTACGACATCGTGATGCGCTATCTCGATCTCGACAGCATGATCGCCAGGGCCGATCTGGTGATCACCGCCGAAGGCAGCCTCGACGGGCAGACGCCGTTCGGCAAGGTGCCGGCCGAGGTCGGGCACAGGGCGAAGGAGGCGGGCCGCCCCGTGATCGCTCTCGCCGGTACGATTGGCAAGGGCGTGACCCTCAATTTCGAGCACGGCATCGACGCTTTCGCCTCGATCCTGAAGGCGCCCTGCACCCTCGACGATGCCATCAACGCCGCGCCGAAACTGCTCGTTCGTGCGGCTGAAGATGCCGTGCGCATGGTGCGCGTCGGAATGCTGCTCAACGAACGCGGACTGGCTGCCTGACAAAACGGCCACACTCTGGCGGGACGGCGGCGCTGCCGTCTCCCGCCGGAGCCGCGCGGCGGCTACGTCATGCAATCGCCAAGGTTGTCCTCGCAGTCTTCGTAAACGCAGGACGGATCACGAGGACCAAACGCAAAATGTCAAATGGATGGGAGGAGTCGGCGGCTGCCTGGATTTCCGGGCTGGGCGCCGAGGGGGATTTTGCGCGGCGCTTCGTCCTCGATGCGCCCATGCTCGAAAGGGCGCGGCAAAGCGGGGCAAGGGCTGTCCTCGATGTCGGGTGCGGCGAGGGGCGGTTCTGCCGGCTGCTTACGGCGGAGGGGCTGAGCACCGTCGGCATCGATCCCGCCGGGTCGCTCGTTAGTCAGGCGAGGCGTCTGCATCCCGATGGTGACTATCGCATCGCACAGGCCGAAGGACTGCCTTTCGCGGAGAAGACTTTCGATCTGGTCGTTGCCTATCTCAGCCTCATCGACATCGCCGATCTGGATGCGGCGGTTGGCGAGATGAACCGGGTTCTCCGCCCGGGCGGTCATCTGCTGATCGCGAACCTGACCAGCTTTTACAGCGCCAGCAACCCGACCGGCTGGCGCGATGGCGGCGATGGCAAGCGCAGTTTCATGATCGACCACTACATGGATGAACGGTCCGATTGGATCGGCTGGGGCGATCTTCGGGTCATGAACTGGCACCGGCCGCTCAGCACCTACATGTCGCTGTTGCTGGGAGCGGGCCTGCAGTTGCGCTATTTCGACGAACCATTGCCGCGTGGCGGCGAACCGGAACAAAGGGACCTCTTTAGAAGGGTCCCCTCGTTCCTGGTCATGGATTGGCAAAAGCCGTAGTTCAGTGCTGCCCGCTCGACGCTGCTACGAGCGGCAGAGCTCGCGGGCATTGAGAACGCCCCAGCCGAACACGGGATCCTTGCCCGGCGCGCCGAGGTCCTGCGCCGTCTCCGTGACGAGTTTTGCAACTTCCTGGGCCGACAGCGACGGATGCGAGGCCCTGAGAATGGCGGAGGCAGCCGTGACGAAGGGGGCGGCAAAGGATGTGCCGGTCTTGGGCGCTGCCCCCTCGATCGAGGCTGCCGTCCAGACACTCGTGCCGAGTGCTGCGACATCGATATGGTCGCCGCGCCCGGCGCGGCGATAGGGCTTGAAGTTGCGGTCGACCGCGGTGACCGCGATCATCGCCGGATAGGCGGCGGGATAGACGGGTTTAGCCCGCGGGCCGTCATTGCCTGCCGCCGCCACCTGGATGATGTTTCGCTCGGCTACGAGCGCGACGGTCTTTTCGAGCAGCAGATTGTGTGGCCCGGAGAGGCTCATGTTGATGACCGCGACCTTGCGCGAGGCCAGGAGATCGATGGCGCGTACCAGATCGTAGGTCTCGGCGATATCGCTCTCGCCGCCCTTACGCTGGAAGGCGTCGACGGCGATCAGGTGGGCATTGCCGAGCAGGCCCGGCGCGCGACTGTCCTTCCGCCCGGCAATGAGAGCTGCGACCGCGGTTCCGTGCTGGCGGCCGGATTCCGGTGCCTCTTCCTCCGCCAGCCTGACGATGTCGAGCCTGACGTCTTTCAGTGAGGGATGGGCGGGGTTGATCGCCGTGTCGATCAGCCCGATCGGACCGGCAGCCGGGCACGCGGCGCCGGCGTCGGGCCAGCCGATGGCGGTGCGAACGAGCGCGCAACCGCCGTCGGCACAGGGAGCCGGTGAGGCGGTGCCTTCGTTCGGCTCGAAATAGTGGTTGAGATCGGCGATTGCTCCGGGCGTCGCATCCGCGACCTGCCGGCGGGCATCCTCGAGCGTCATGCCGCGGGGGGCGCCGAGCTTGACGATCTCTGTCGTCGAAAGCGCGAGCGGCTCTCGTGCACGCACTGTGAAGCCGCTTTCCGCAAGGCGCTGGATGGCGGCATCGTTGAGACCGAGCGCGATGATTTCACCGGGAACATGGGTTGCCCGGCGCGCTGCCGGACGCTGGCGCACGACGCGGCGCTCCGACGTCCCGCGGAAGAGATCGAGCAGATTGCCGCCTCCCCGCCAGGTGTTGCTTGAGTCGCGATCGCCTGAGCCGCGGGACGAACCGCCACCGCCACCATCGTCATCGTCGTCGTCCGCCTGGGCCTGACTGATTGAGGCAAAGCGAACGGTTGAATTGCCATCGTTACTACCGCCAAAGGAGAGATCCCCAGCACCGGTTGCCAGGCCGCACAACGACAGGACGGTCAGTCGAAACAGGCGTTTTTTCAAGGTTTTCTCCTTGTGTAGCGGCATCCGAAAACGAAAGCTTACCGTGAACGGACGGACCATAAGTGGTGACTTTCGGGTGTAGTTCCCATAACGCTCAACGGATGAATGGACAAATTATTCCACCGGTGACGAAGGGTAGCGCCAAAAGGAACGCCCGATGACGGATCCGACCATCGTCTTCGGCGAGCGCCTGGTCGCGTTTCTGCCGAACCTGCGCCGCTTTGCCATTTCGCTTTGCCGGTCGCGCGACGTGGCCGACGATCTGGTGCAGGCGGCCTGCGAAAAGGCGCTAGCCGGTTCGGACCGCTTCGAGGAAGGCACGCGCTTTGACGCCTGGATGTTCCGCATCCTGCGCAACCTCTGGATCGACCAGCTGCGCCGGCAGAAGACCGCCGGCCCGACGGAGGAGATCGAGGCGCAGGCCGAACTCGCCGTTCCTTCGGGCGAGGCCGGGAGCGAGGCGCGCATGGCGCTGAAGAGCGTGGCGGCTGCGATCGACGGCCTGGTGCTCGAACAGCGCGAGGTACTGATCCTCACCTGCGTCGAGGAGCTTTCCTACAAGGAGGCAGCCGAGGTTCTCGGCATTCCGATCGGAACCGTCATGAGCAGGCTCGCCCGGGCGCGTAAAAATCTTGCGGAGGCAACGGGAATAGAACCGCCGGTCGCGCGTTCACAGGACATGAGAGGCGGGACAAGATGAGCGACACGGAATTCAGCGATGAGATCTTGATGGCGTTCGCCGACGGCGAACTCGACGAGGCGACAATGCGCCGTGTCGAGGCGGCGCTGGAAACGGACGACGAATTGATGGCGCGCGTGGCGATGTTCATGGAAACGCGCGCCGCCGCAAGCGAGGCGCTGAAGCCGGTGCTCGACGAGCCGGTGCCGGACGAACTGGTCGCTAAGGTGCGGGCCATGGCGGCGGCCGCAGGCGACGCAGCGCGCGCGGCGGACGCACCGGCTGCAGCCGGCGATAATGTCGTGGCCTTCCGGCGCCCTGCGGATCAGCCGGCGTCGCCGAACGGTAGCCCCTCGCGGTTTCTGATGGCGATGGCAGCGTCGCTGCTGGTGGTCGTCGGCGGCGCTGGCGGCTACCTGCTTCGCGGCGGTGGGCTGGCGGATCCAGGCGGGGTGCCGGGCGCGATGCAGGTGGCCAGCACTGTCGGCCCGGCGCTCTCCGCCATCCTCGACAAGGCGGCTTCGGGAGACGAAGTCGCCGTTGGTGAAGGGCAGGGGACGGTCCGGCTGGTATCGGCATTCGAGCTCGGTTCGGGGCAGTTCTGCCGCGAATACGAACTCGCCCAGCCCGGTGAGCCCGGTCTGGTGTCGGTCGCCTGCCGCAAGGCGTCGACCTGGCAGACGCGGCTCGCCGTCGCCAAGCCGGAAGGCGGAGACGGCTACGCGCCGGCCTCGTCACTTGAGACCGTCGATGCCTTCCTGACCTCGATCGGCGCCGGGCAGCCGCTCGATGCGGACGCCGAGAAGAAGGCGCTCTCCGGCAGGAAATAGACCGTGAATTCCAACGTCCGTCGGGCAATCGCTGCGCGCTTCCGGCTTTATCCTAGAGCGGAACCGAAAGCCCGACCTTCACCGGGTCCATCGTCACGAAGGTGCGGAAGCGCTTGATGTTCGCATTGCCGAAGAACATGCGCCGGGTGAAGGCCTCGTAGTCGGCCATGGTCGGCACGATGACGACGAGCATGAAGTCGACGTCACCGGTGACATAGTAGCATTGCTGCACCTCGGGTGCCGCCGTGAATGCCGCCTTGGCCGCATCGAGCAGGGCGATCTGCTCGCTTTCGACCTCCACCTCCACCAGGATCGTCAGCGCCTGATTGACGCTGACCGGATCGATCAGCGCGACATTGGCGCGGATGACGCCGGTTTCTTCCATGCGCTTGATCCGCCGCTGGACGGCGGGCGCCGACAGATTGACCGCCTCGCCGATCTGGCGCTGCGGCGTCGTATTGTCCTTCTGCAGGATGGCGAGAATCGCAAGATCGAAGCGATCCAGTTCGACCTGTGGCTTTTTCGACGGTGCCATCCAGTGCCTTTCGGTTCCTGCTCTCCGGGCCCTGAAGGTGGAACCCCACGCCACGGCACCCCATTAACTTTACAAACTTGCATTCTCGACGGCCATTTAGAGCGCATTTCTCGGCAGCGATGAAATAGATTTTCGTGGTCTACGGAGATTGCACCATGTTTCTCGCCAATTCCCATGCCGATTTCGGCCACTCGCTACTGCCCGCGGATGCCGACATGCTGTCGCTTGCCGCCGCCGCCCGTGTCGAGCAGCAGCTTGCGCGCCGCCCCGACCATCGGCCGACGCCGCTTCATGCCTTGCCCGCATTGGCGGACGAACTCGGTATTGCGGGCGTCTTCGTCAAGGACGAAGGCCATCGCCTGGGTCTCGGCAGTTTCAAGGCGCTTGGCGGTTCCTATGCGGTGATCCGGCTGGTGGTCGAGGAGGCGGAACGGCGTCTCGGTCGCAGCATCGATCTCGACGATCTCGACCGGCCAGAGGTTCGGGCAATTGCCGCCGCCCAGACCTTCGGCTGCGCCACCGATGGCAATCACGGCCGCTCGGTTGCCATGGGCGCCCGGCTTGTCGGCGCGAAAGCGGTGATCTTCGTGCACGGAGGCGTCAGCGAAACGCGCATCGAGGCGATCGCGGCCTATGGCGCGGAGATCGTCCGCGTTGCCGGGACCTACGACGATTCCGTCCGGGAGGCCGCGCGGGTCTGTGACGAAAATGGCTGGACCGTCGTCTCGGACACCACCTGGCCGGGCTACGAATACATTCCCGGCCTGGTGATGCAGGGCTACACGGCGCTGCTGAGCGAGGCGCTGCGGCAGATGGAAGAGCCTCCGACGCATGTGTTCGTGCAGGCGGGCGTTGGCGGCATTGCGGCGGCGACCGCGGGGCATATGGCGCTACGTTATGGCGCGGAGCGTCCACGTTTCGTCGTCGTCGATCCGGCGCGCGCCGCCTGCCTCTACGAAAGCGCCAGAGCCGGACATCCGGTCAAGGTGGCGCATGGCGAGCCGACGATCATGGCGATGCTCGAATGCTACGAGCCGTCGCTTGTCGCCTGGCGTATCCTGTCCCGCGTCGCCGATGCCTTCATGACCGTCGACGAGGAGGATGCCGTTTCGGTGATGAACCGGCTTGCGCGGCCGACAGGCTCTGACCCGGCGATCGTGTCCGGCGAAAGCGGCGGCGTCGGCCTGGCCGGGCTGCTTTCGGTTGCCCGCGATCCAGCGCTGCGGGAAACGCTCGGACTGACCGCGCAGTCGCGCGTCTTCGTCATCAATACCGAGGGTGCGACGGACCCAGAGCGTTATGCTGCCTTGGTCGGCCTGTCGCCCGAGACCGTCGCCAACACATCGAACGAAAGAGGATGACCATGGCGGGAATGGATTTTGACCGGCTTGTGAAGGACATGACCGCCTGGCGCCGCGACCTGCACGCGCACCCGGAATTCGGTTTCGAGGAACAACGCACCTCATCCTTCGTTGCGGCAAAGCTCAGGGAATTCGGGCTCGACGAGGTGGTGGAAGGTGTCGGTGGTACCGGCGTCGTCGGTCGGCTGAAACGCGGCAGCGGCAACCGCGCCATAGCGCTTCGGGCCGACATGGATGCGCTGCGGATACCGGAACAGGGAGAGCTTCCCTATCGCTCGACGAAGCCCGGCACCATGCATGCCTGCGGCCATGACGGTCACACGGCCATGCTGCTTGGCGCCGCCAAGATGCTCGCCGAAGACGGCGGCTTCGATGGTACCGCATGCTTTATCTTCCAGCCGGCCGAGGAGTGGGGCAAGGGCGCGCTGGCGATGCTCGACGACGGACTGATGGAACGTTTTCCCTTCGACGAAATCTACGGCCTGCACAACATGCCGGGGCTGCCGGTCGGCCGTTTCGAAACCCGCGTCGGCGCCATCATGTCGGCGGAGGACAATTTCGAGATCGTGCTCAAAGGCGTCGGCGGGCACGCGGCGCGGCCGCACTGGGGTAACGAGACGCTGGTCGCCGCCTGCGCCACCGTCGTCAATCTGCAGACGATCGTGTCGCGCCGCCTCTCGCCGACGGATATCGGTGTCGTTTCGGTCACCGAGCTTTTGACCGACGGCACGCGCAACGCGCTGCCCGGTCTCGCCCGCATCCTCGGCGATGCCCGCAGCTTCCGCCCGGAGGTCAGCACCAGGATCGAAGCGGAGATGCGGGTGATCGCCAAGGGTACGGCGGATGCCTATGGCTGCGAGGTCGAGGTCAACTACTCGCGCGAGTTCGTGCCACTGATCAATGACCCGGCCTTGACCGGCCACGCCTTTGCCGCAGCAGAAACGGTGTTCGGGACCGGGAATGTCGCAACGGCCGCCGAGCCGATGACCGGCTCGGAGGATTTCGCACGCTTCCTTGAGCACGTTCCGGGCTGCTTCGTCTTCATCGGCAATGGCGAGACATCGGCGCCGCTGCACAATCCGCGTTACGACTTCAACGACGACGCCCTGATCTTCGGCGCGCGTTATCACGCCGAGATTATCCGGCAGAGACTGGCGTTGGCTGATAGCCGGCCATGAACCAAAATCCGCATGAAAGCAGGAATAACATGTCATTTCCTTCCATCGACGCCGCGCGCCTCATCGGGCGCATCCGCGAGCTTGGCGAAATCGGTCGCGATGCAGAAGGGCGACTGACCCGGCTGGCCGGCTCCGACAACGACAAGGCCGGCCGCAACCGCCTCGTCGCCTGGATCGAGGCGGCGGGCCTCGATGTGGCCGTGGATCAGATTGGTAACATCTTCGGCATCTGGCGCAGCGAGGAGAACAGCGGCGAAGCGCCGATCATGCTCGGCTCGCACATCGATACGGTCATCAATGCCGGCATCTATGACGGATGTTACGGCGTACTCGCCGCGCTCGAAGTAATCGAGACGCTGAAGGACCGTGGCGTGACGCCGGCCCGACCGATCGTCGTTGCCGCCTTTACCAATGAGGAGGGCGTGCGTTTTGCGCCCGACATGCTCGGCTCGCTCGTCTATGCCGGCGGCCTGCCGCTGGACGCAGCGCTCGCGACCATCGGCACGGATGGCTCGTCGCTGGGCGAGGAACTCGAGCGGATTGGCTATGCCGGCAACATCGAGCCGGGGTTCCTCAAGCCCCACGCCTATGTCGAGCTTCATATCGAGCAGGGGCCGGTGCTGCAGCGCGAGGGCTTTTCGATCGGTGCCGTCGAGAACCTGCAGGGCATTTCCTGGCAGCGCGTGACGATCGATGGCGTCGCCAACCATGCCGGCACCACGCCGATGGCAATGCGTTCCGACGCCGGTCTCGCGGCCGCGCGTGTCGGCCTCTTCCTGCGCGAGCATATTGCCCGGTCGAACGCGCCGAGTGTCGCGACCATTGGCACCATGCGTTTCGAGCCCGACGCGATCAACGTCATCCCATCGCGTGCCGCCTTCACCGTCGATCTGCGCGATCCGGACGAGGATCGGCTGCAGGCGCTCGAAGCGGCGCTTGCGGACTTTCTGGTGCGCATCGGCGCGGAAGAGGGGGTAACGATCTCGGTCGAGCGGCTGGCACGCTTCCAGCCCGTCGCCTTCGATCAGGGCATCGTCGCAGCGGTCGAGGCTTCGGCGAAGGCGCGAGGCCTCAAGAGCCGGCGCATGACTTCGGGCGCCGGTCATGACGCCCAGATGATCGCCCGCATCGCGCCGACGGCGATGATCTTCGTTCCGAGCCGCGACGGCATCAGCCATAATCCGCGCGAACACACGGAGCCGGATGATCTGGTCGCCGGCGCCAACGTGCTGCTCGATGTGGTCGAGCGGATGGTGAGTGGTCGCTAGAGGGCTATAGGGCTATAGGGACGTTGCGCGTTCGTTGATCGAACGGGATCGATAGCGCGCCTCCCGCTGCTCCGTCATGCCAGGGCTTGGCCCAAGCATCCAGGCGCAGACGCTTCTATGTCCGCGATAAACAGCACACGGCATCCTTCGGCGCGACGAAGCAGACATCTCTTCAGGGCTCTGTTCTGGTGTGACCCGCGCTTTTGCGGGATCCCGCATCGCTCTTCTGCCGGGTGGAAGACTCTGGCCCGCTCCCCTCGGGAGGCTCTTCCGGTGTCCGGCGAAAAAGATTGAGGAAACTGCTGCCGCCGTACCATACGCTGCCGGTTGGTCCGTAATCCCGCCCGTCGCGCGAAGAGGATGAGTGGCGCTCGCTGTCTCCGCCGCTCAGGCCGCTTCCGTCGATGACGCCGCCTCCACCGCCAGCCCCGGTCCCGCCGGGCTCGCCGCCCACGCCGCTACCATCGCCGGAGCCCCAATCGCCGCCACCCTCTGTGCCGTTGCTTCCGCCGCTCCCGACGTTTTCGCTACCTTGGTCGCTGCCGCCCGCGGCACCTTCACCATTCGTGCCGCCGGCATCGGCGTCGTCCGCATGGGCAGCGGAAATCCAGGAAAGGCCCCCGGCAAAGCCCCGGTCACCGTTGAGGCGCGGCAGATCTCCGCCGAATGCTGCAAGGGCTCCTATGGACAAGGCCGTCAGTCTCAACAGGCATGTCCTCAAGTCATTCTCCTTGTGCAAACGGCGTTCTTGCGTCGTCCTGCAGGACTTTTGCGCGGGTACAGTTCGGCTGCCCGCCGCGAATGAATTTCGCCGACAGCGACTTTTGCGTGCGCCTTGCATATCGTTCAATCGATGTGGGGACAAGCTATTGGGGGGACGGGCGACACGGAGCGCAAGGTGCGGGCCTCTGGCGGCGGCCACGACATACAGATGATCGCCCTCATCGCTGAGGCGTCGCGAGAGGGACAGAGGACGTTGCATGTTTGTTGATTGAACGGGGTCGTTGGCGCGCCTCCCACCCTCCGTCATGCTCGGCTCAAGCCCAAGCATGACGGAGGAGGAGAGCCTTGGCGATCGCCGCTTCCGCTTCCGAGGCGGGAGGCGCAGCCCTGAGTGAACTGAAGGGGCCGTGACTGGCCCCTTCAACGAGTCTCTGTCGTCTACTCGGCCGCGCCAGCCGCCCCTTCCACCGGCATATAGAGGTCGCCGCCCTCGCGGTATTTCGCGGCCATTGCCTCCAGGCCTTCCTTCTGCGCTTCTGCGCGGATGTCGTGCGAGATCCGCATCGAGCAGAATTTCGGGCCGCACATGGAGCAGAAATGCGCGACCTTGTGCGCTTCCTTCGGCAGTGTCTCGTCGTGGAAGTTACGGGCCGTCTCCGGGTCGAGCGAGAGGTTGAACTGGTCCTCCCAGCGGAATTCGAAGCGCGCGCGCGATAGCGCGTCGTCGCGCACCTGGGCGGCCGGATGGCCCTTGGCGAGATCGGCGGCATGGGCGGCGATCTTGTAGGTGATGACGCCGACCTTGACGTCGTTGCGATCGGGAAGACCGAGATGCTCCTTCGGCGTGACGTAGCAGAGCATGGCGGTGCCGAACCAGCCGATCATCGCCGCGCCGATGCCCGACGTGATGTGGTCGTAGCCGGGCGCAATGTCCGTCGTCAGCGGTCCGAGTGTGTAGAACGGCGCCTCGCCGCAGACGGCGAGTTGCTTGTCCATGTTCTCCTTGATCTTGTGCATCGGCACGTGGCCGGGGCCTTCGATCATCACCTGACAATCCTTGGCCCAGGCGATCTTGGTGAGCTCGCCGAGCGTTTCGAGTTCGGCGAATTGTGCCGCGTCGTTGGCATCGGCGATCGAGCCGGGGCGCAGGCCGTCGCCGAGCGAGAAGGAGACGTCATAGGCGCGGCAGATGTCGCAGATTTCCTCGAAATGCTCGTAAAGGAAGCTCTCGCGATGGTGATGCAGACACCACTTGGCCATGATCGAGCCGCCGCGCGAAACGATGCCGGTGACGCGATCGACGGTGAGCGGGATGTAGTGCAGCCGGACGCCGGCATGGATGGTGAAATAGTCGACGCCCTGTTCAGCCTGCTCGATCAGCGTGTCGCGATAGACTTCCCAGGTGAGGTCCTCGGCAATGCCGTTGACCTTTTCCAGCGCCTGGTAAAGCGGCACGGTGCCGATCGGAACCGGTGAGTTGCGGATGATCCATTCGCGGATGTTGTGGATGTTGCGGCCGGTCGAAAGGTCCATGACGGTGTCGGCGCCCCAGCGCGTCGCCCAGACCATCTTTTCGACCTCTTCCGCCATCGACGAGGTGACGGCGGAGTTGCCGATATTGGCATTGATCTTCACCAGAAAATTACGGCCGATGATCATCGGCTCGGATTCCGGATGGTTGATGTTGGCAGGCAGGATCGCGCGGCCGCTGGCAATTTCCTGGCGCACGAATTCGGGTGTCACGTGATCGGGGATGTGGGCGCCGAAGCTTTCGCCGTCGCGGACTTTCGCACGCGCCGCGTCGCGGCCGAGATTTTCGCGGATCGCCACGAACTCCATTTCCGGCGTGATGATGCCGGCGCGGGCATAGGCAAGCTGGGTCACTGCGCGGCCGCCCGTGGCCTTCAGCGGCGCATGCTGGAACGGGAAGGTCGGTGTCAGCCTGTCGCCGCTCACAAAGCCGTTGTCCTCGGGGCGGACCACGCGTCCCTCATAGGTTTCCACATCGCCGCGGTCGACGATCCAGTTGCGGCGCAGCCGCGGCAGGCCGTCCTCGATGCGGATCTCGGCGTCGTCGGCGGTGTAGGCGCCGGAGGAATCATAGACCGTAACCGGTTGCTCGCCCGACGTCGGGTGGAGCGCAATCTCGCGCATCGGCACGCGGATATCCGGATGAAGCACGCCCGGCTTGTGGATCTTGCGGGAGGCGGGAAGCGGTCCTTGCGTGACCGTGAGGGCTGCGGGTTTGGTGGCAATATTCATGACGAGGCTCCAAGTTTGCAATTGGAGACCCAGTTCTGATGCCGGAAAGATGAAAGACGCTCCGCCAGATGCTGGACGCACGGAATCCTGGCTTCGATATCTGCACCGTCCCTACGCCAGTATGAACTGGATCAGGTTCAACGGGTCACTGCGCCACAGCCGGCAAGCCGGCCATCCAGCAGAATCTCAGCCCCTTGCGGGACCCCCCTGGTGAATGCCTAGATCATAGCCATCGATCGGCCCGGGTCGTCAAGCGTGAATTCGCCTGCCGACAAAGATGCACCTATTGCGTGTGGTGACGGATTCGGGTTTGACGCTAGCGGCCGGCCTTTTCCGGTGCGGCCCGCTCGGCGTAATCGGCACGGTTGATGCCGTGGCGCTGGAGCTTGTCGTAGAATGTCTTGCGCGGAATGCCGAGCGCCTCGATCGTCGCCTTGACGTCGCCGCGCTGAGCCCGCAACACCTCTTTCAGGATCTCCGCCTCGTAGCGTTCGAGCCGTTCCGGGAGCGCAAATCCAGGCTGTTCGGCGGGCGCAATCGGCTGTCCCAGCGGACCTTCGACACCAAGCGCCACGCGTTCTGCAAAGTGCGAGAGCTCGCGCACATTGCCTGGCCAGGCATGCGTCATCAGATGTCTCTGCACGGCCGATGTGACCACAGGCGCGTCGCGCTTGAAGCGCTCGGCCGCCCGGGTCAGGAAGTGCGAGAAGAGCAGCGGGATATCGTCTCGGCGTTCGCGCAGCGGTGGGATCGACAGCGTTACGACATTCAATCTAAAGTAGAGGTCTTCCCGGAAATCGCCGCGCTGCGCCGGGTCGCCAAGATCGATTTTGGCAGCCGCGATGACGCGGATATCGACCGGACGAACCTGGTTGGTGCCAAGCGGCGTGATTTCGCGCGCTTCCAGAACGCGCAGCATCTTCACTTGAGTCGCCGGTGGCATCGCCTCGATCTCGTCGAGGAACAGCGTGCCGCCGCTCGCATGCTCGATCCGGCCGATGCGCTTCTTCAAGGCGCCGGTGAAGGCGCCCTGTTCGTGGCCGAAGAGTTCGCTTTCGATCACCGTTTCGGGCAGCGCCCCGCAATTCAGCGCCACGAAGTTGCCGTTGCGGCGTCGGCTCCAATTGTGGAGCAGCGTCGCCACCACCTCCTTGCCGCTGCCCGTCTCGCCGGCGACGAGCACGTCGACATCGGTATCGGCAATGTGCCGGATCGTCTGGCGCAAACGTTCCATGACCGGCGTCTGGCCGATCAGCGGCAGGCTGTCGCCGGCCGTCTCGGCGGCCCGTTTCAGCGCGCGGTTTTCCATCACGAGCCGGCGTTTTTCCAGCGCGCGATGCACGCTCTGCACCAGCCGGTCGGCGGCAAAGGGTTTGGGGATGAAGTCGTAGACGCCATCCTGCAGCGCCTGCACTGCCATCGGGATGTCGCCATGGCCGGTCACCAGGATCACCGGCAGATCCGCGTCGAAAGCTTCGATGCGGCGGAAGAAGGCGAGGCCGTCGATGCCCGGCATGCGGATATCGCTGACGACGACTCCGTCGAAATTCGCATCCAGCGTCTTCAACGCTTCGGCAGCGCTGGCAAAAGGGGTAACGGCGAGGCCGGCGAGTTCCAGCGTCTGCGTCATCGCCTTGCGCAGATGGTTGTCGTCGTCGACGAGATAGACGGTCGGCTGCATCGCTCAGGCCCTCTTCAGGCGAACCGTGAAGACGGTGCCCCTGTCGCTGGTTTCGACGGTGATATCGCCGCCATAGTCGGCGACGATCTCCTTGGAGATGGCAAGGCCGAGGCCGAGCCCTTCATCCTTCGAGGTGTTGAACGGCGTGAACAGATCCTCGTGGATGTGCAGGGGAATGCCTGGGCCGTTATCGGCAACGACGAGCAAAACCGTCCCGGAGGGGCTGTCCTTGCAGCGCACGCGGATCTCGGCGTCGCTGCGCGTGCCGAGCGCTTCCAGGGCATTTTGCAAAAGGTTGATCAGCACCTGCTCGAGCCGGATGTGGCTGCCGAGGACGCTGAGGCCATTTTCCGGCAGGTCGATGACGATCGCATCCATGCGGCCGGCAAAGCGGCTGCGCAGCAGCATCATCGCCCCCTCGATCACGTCGCGCATGGGCGTCGGCTCGGCGACGAAGCGGCCCTTGCGAGCGAAGCTTCTGAGTTCGTCGGTGATGGTGCCGACCCGATCGGTCAGTTCGGCGATGCTGACAAGGTTCTCGACCGCGGTCTGCTGCTGGCCGCGTTCGAGGAAGGTGCGGGCGTTGTCGGCATAGGCGCGGATGGTCGCGACCGGCTGGTTGATCTCGTGGGCGACGCCGGCCGCCACCTGGCCAAGGATCGCCAGCCGGTTCGCCTGAACCAGTTCCTGCTGCACCGCCTGCAGCTTCTCGCCGGTACGCCGGTGGTCGGCGATCTCCGTTTCGAGATGATCGCGGGCAAGGCTGAGGTCATGTGTGCGCTCCGCCACGCGGGTCTCCAGCTCGTCGCGCGCGGCGCGATCGCGCGCAGACACCAGTGCCAGCGTCTGGCGGCGGCGCAGGAGGACCGCGGTAAAAGCGAGCAGCGGTGCGAGGAGGGCCAGGGCAATCAGCCGGGCCTCGCGGGTTGCCGCCGAGATCGCGCCATCGAGCGGTGCTAGCTGCTCCAGCCGCCAGCTGGTGGTCGGAACCATGGTTTCGACCCGGAGGAACCGACGTTCGCTTTCGCCCGGCAACAGTGCGCGCAACTCGCTGGAGCCATCGCTGGTCGGCTCGATGTCGCGGAAGGGCAGCGGCAGCAGCGAGGCATCGCCAAATTGCAGGCTGTCGCGGATGGCGGCGACGCGGTCGCGTGGAATTGTTCTGGTCGTCATGAAGCGCCAGGAGGGGAAGCTGGTGATCAGCACGATGCCGCGCCGGTCGGTGACGTAGACCGGCTTGCCGGAGGCGAGCCATTCGGCTTCCACATCGTCGAATTCGAGCTTGGCGACGACGACGCCGATCGGGCCGTCAGGACCCTGGACCCGACGCGAAATGTAGAGGCCCGGCCGCTTGCTGACGTTGCCCATGGCGAAATGCTCGGCCTTGCCGTCGCGCATCGCCATGCGGAAATATTCGCGGAAGGCATAGTCGTTGCCAACGAAACTCGTCGGCTCGCGCCAGTTGCTGGCAGCGACGGCGACGCCATCGGGGCCGATCACGTAGATGACAGCGGCGTCCGTGTTGGTCGCCAGCGCCTGCAGCTTCTCGTTCAGCCGTTGCAGCGCCTCTGTGCCGCGGGTCGAAAGGGCTGCCATCACCTCGACATCGTCGGCCAGCACCAGCGGCGTCGAGCGTTGGCGTTCGAGTACGGCGCGCAGCAGCGAGGCCTTCAGATTGGCATCGATCCGGCTTTGGGCATCGACAGTTTCGAGCGCCTGGCTTCGGCCGTACTCGCCGGCAAGCAGGAGCGCGGCGACAAGCAGCGCGACGGCAAGGCCGGCAAAGACCAGCCAGGTGCGGCGCATCGACTGGTCGAGATCTGCCAGATTGAGGGGGGCGGACAGGGCGTTGAACATGGCCCAATTGTGCATTTTTTCGCTCAGTCTTCCAGATGGCTTGTGCGGAAATCCGCTCAACTCTTTGTGCGCACCGAGCCGCCTGCACAAAACATCCTCATCAATTCAAAGGCTTGGTTCCTGCCGCGGCCAACTGGCACGACCGTTGCAAATGACATCCTCATGACAGCCCGCGCTGTCGCGCATCGAAAATTGACCCGGGAGGCCCGGCATGACGCCGGACTGGGTCCAGTGGAGGATCTCATGATTATCGAACAATCCGCGGAACCGCGCGGCAAGACACCTTTCTATCGCCATCTCTATGTCCAGGTTCTGGTGGCGATCGCCGCAGGCATCCTGCTCGGCCATTTCTATCCGTCGCTCGGCACCGAGCTGAAGCCGCTCGGCGACGCCTTCATCCGTCTCGTCAAGATGATCATCGCGCCGGTCATCTTCCTGACAGTCGCGACCGGCATCGCCGGCATGACCGATCTTGCCAAGGTCGGCCGCGTCGCCGGCAAGGCGATGATCTATTTCCTGACCTTCTCGACGCTCGCGCTGATCATCGGCCTGATCGTCGCCAATGTCGTCCAGCCGGGCGCCGGCATGCACATCGATCCGGCCTCGCTCGACGTCAAGGCGGTGACCACCTATGCCGAAAAGGCGCATGAGCAGACGATCACCGGCTTCCTGATGGGCATCATCCCGACGACGCTCGTCGGCGCCTTTGCCGATGGCGACATCCTGCAGGTGTTGTTCATCTCCGTGCTCTTCGGTCTGTCGCTTGCCATGGTCGGCAAGAAGGCAGAGCCCGTCGTCGACTTCCTGCACGCGCTGACGCTGCCGGTCTTCAAGCTCGTCGGCATCCTGATGAAGGCCGCCCCGATCGGCGCCTTTGGCGCGATGGCGTTTACCATCGGCAAATACGGCGTCGGCTCGATCGCCAACCTGGCGATGCTGATCGGCACCTTCTACATCACGTCCTTCCTCTTCGTGTTCGTCGTTCTTGGCGCGGTCGCCCGCTACAATGGCTTCTCGATCGTTGCGCTGATCCGTTACATCAAGGAAGAACTGCTCCTGGTGCTCGGCACGTCCTCGTCGGAAGCCGCTCTTCCGGGTCTGATGAGCAAGATGGAAAAGGCCGGCTGCAAGCGCTCGGTCGTTGGTCTGGTCATCCCGACCGGCTATTCCTTCAACCTCGACGGCACCAACATCTACATGACGCTGGCCGCGCTCTTCATCGCCCAGGCGATGGATATCCCGCTGTCGCTCGGCGATCAGGTGCTGCTGCTTCTCGTCGCGATGTTGAGCTCCAAGGGTGCTGCCGGCATCACCGGCGCCGGTTTCATCACGCTGGCTGCGACGCTTTCGGTCGTCCCGGCGGTGCCGGTCGCCGGCATGGCGCTGATCCTCGGCATCGACCGCTTCATGTCGGAATGCCGCGCGCTCACCAACTTCGTCGGCAATGCGGTCGCCACGATCGTCGTTGCGAAGTGGGAAGGCGAACTGGATGAAGCGCAGATGGCCGCGGTCCTTGGCGGCCGTGCGCCGGAGGCGCTGCCGCAGCCGGCCTTGCAGCCGGCGGAATGAGTTTGCCTCCCAAGGCATGACTGCAAAAAAGCAGTCCGAACGCGGTCCGTGGCAACACGGGCCGCGTCGTCGTTTGCGGCTATTGGCCGCTCAGCGTCATCTTCGATGTGTCCGGCGCGCCAGCGTTCAAGAAGCCGATGAACTCCCGGAGCATCGGCACCCGACGCGGACGGAAGCTCTCCTCCGTCGTGCTGATATCGACGATGCGGTCGACGCGGAACTTGCGGTAACCTTCTCGAAGGCAGCACCAGGCGAGAAGCACCAGAACCCGTTCCAGATAGACGATGGCAAGCGGCAAAACCTGCCGGTCGGTCCGCTGCCCCAAGGCATCCACATAGCCGATGATGACGGCGCGTTCCTGCCAGGAGGCTTCGCGCAGCAGGGAGACATCGACGGTTGGCGGCCCTCTCCTGTCGAAGCGATAGACCTGCGAGACTGCATGAAGCGCCTGGCGTTGCAACCGATCGGGCAGTGTCGCCGTTATCTTGGAAAGGACGGCGCGTGCCGCCGCGGCAAGATCCGGCTCGCCCATGTGCTGCACCTCGGCAAGGCCGAGCACCAGCGCCTCGATCTCCAGGCGGGTAAAGGTTTGCGGCGGCAAGGCGATATCCTCCGTCAGCCGGTAGCCGAAGCCGCGCTCGCCATCGATGACGGCGCCGGCGGCGCGCAGGCTGTCGATGTCCCGATAGAGCGAGCGCAACGACACGCCGGTTTCCTCGGCAAGGCGGGCCGCCGTTACCGGGGAGGGGAGTGTGCGCAGCGCCTGGAGCAGGCGGAACAGACGATCACTACGGGCCATGGCTGAAAGATAGACGAACCCTACTGACGAAAACTGGCAGTTGGCCGACTGTATAAGATCCGCATCGCCAAACGCAACCGAGGATCCAGACTATGCTGACACTCTTTCACGCCCCGCGCTCGCGCTCGTCGCGCATCATCACCCTGCTTCGCGAACTCGATGCTCTCGACAAGGTGGAAGTCGAGATCGTCGACATCACTCGCGGTGACGGCAGCGGTCGAAAGGATCCGGCGAACCCGCACCCGGAGGGTAAGGTGCCGCTGCTCGTTCATGACGGTGTGGTGCTCTGGGAAACCATTGCGATCATCCAATACCTGACCGACCTCTTCCCGGAAAAGGGGATGGCGCCGCATGCTGGCGATCCGCAGCGTGGCCGTTATCTCAGCTGGCTTGCCTGGTATGCCGGTGTGGTCGAGCCGGTGCTGATCGCGCAAGCCGCGGGGGTTTCGCATCCCTATTTCGACGCCACCTTCCGCGGCCCGACAGAGATGGCGGCACGCCTGGAAGACGCGTTGAAGGACAGTCCGTATCTGATGGGCGAGCACTACTCGGCGGCCGACCTGCTCTTGCATTCGCCCTTCGCCTGGTATCCCGCGGCAACGCCGGATAGCGCCGTCATCAAGGACTGGGTCGAGCGCTGTGGCGCGCGGCCGTCGCTACAATGGACCGCGGATTTCGATGCCCGGGTGGCAGCGGTAGCCTGACGGCGCCGGCAACGCGCCAACTCCGCCCCGGTTCCGGTCCGAAGGGGGCATGGTGGCCCAAGGCTATTTTCGCTTGAGATTGATCTCGCTCGTGACGATCCGCTTGCCGGAAGCGGGATCGACGTCGATCGTCTTCAACTGCATCCCGTTGGTGCCGACCTTGCGTAAGGTCAGGTCGGCACTGCGGTCGCCATTGACTTCCTTCGCCCATCGAATGGTGAGGTTGATCGCATCGCCGCGTCGTGTGCCGTTGAGCCCGGCGCGGCCGCCGCGGGGGCCGAGATAGGAGCCGCTATAGGTGGACCCGGTAAAGCGCAGCTTCGCGTCGATGGATCGCGAGATCAGCAGCATGCCGCGGCAGACGCCCTCCATCGATAGAGCGGCGTCGCTCGCCTTGGAACTGAAGTTGCAGGAAATGTTCATCGGAGACATGTGGGCACGGATGCGCACCGTTCCGGTGCCTGCCCAGTTGCCGCCGAGGGTCTTCAAGAACGCGCCCTCGTCTGCCCGTGAGGCACTCGTGGACGGCAAGATGAGTGCGGCCATCAGGAGCCATCGCCACATGCCTTGCACCTCCCATTTGCGTGGATGCTGCAACACCCCGTTGCCGCACATGAGCGTCAACGCAACATGTGGCGGCGAAGTTCCTCATTGGCTTCATTATCTGGCCGGATCTTACGATCGATCAACAATCGGGCACGCATCCGGGTAGCCATCAAAATGTGATCGCTGGCGCTGTTTTATCAGATTTGCCTGCACGTGCGCTGCTGTTTTCAATTTCCCGTATTAACGTTGATCTCTGAAACAGCGTCTCGTCGTCCCCATCCGTAAAAACGGGTAAAGACTTCGTTACCTTGTAAGTATAGACCTCGATCTGCGCTGTCTGTCCGATTTAGTTATTGGCCACCGGGGCGGGAGGGGGACTGGTTTATGTTCGGTGCTACGCGCTTTTTGCCTTTTTCAACCGATCCGGGTGCCCGGGTCCGCCTAAAGGCACCCGCCAGCCACCGGTTCATTTCACGCGGTCGCAAGCAACGAACAGCGGTTACGCTGTCTGGAGACTGCCCGTGACGGCGCGATCCGAATGTGTCCGATCCCCGGACGGCGAAATGCCGTTCACGCCTGCGCGGCTCGTCGGCGATCCGCTCTTTGGGGAGGCGTTGCGTCAGGCGGCCCTTCATATGGTTGCGATCCATGACGCCGCTCCGCGCATCGTGCGCTACACCGCCAGCCTGAGAAAATGGCTGCTCACCCAGGCCATCCTGACGCTGCATTTCGAGCGTCTGACCGACCCATCCCGCCCCGAACTGACGGCGGCAAGGCTGATCGACTTTATCGCCGGCAACAACGTAGCCAGCAAGAACACGGCAGCGGCGCACCTGGCCGAGATGCGCAACTATCGACTGCTTCTCGATGCGGAACAGGGCGGTGACAAGCGGATCAGGCCCCTGATCCTTTCCGATGTCGCCGAGGGCCTGATCCGGCAGTGGTTCGAGGGGCACCTTTCGTCGCTCGACAGGCTCGACGAGGGGACAAGGCTGGCGCAGTCGCAAACCGAGCCGACCTTGATGCATCATGCGCTCCCGCGTGCGATGCGGCGGCTCATCGCGGATCGCGCCTGGTGCGAGCCACCCGAAAGCATCGCCGCTTTCGTCTCGACGGAGTCAGGCAGCAACATCCTGCACGACCTGGTGGCGCGGCTGCCGACGGGCGTCCTGCCCGATCAGCGGATTTGGATCGGGCCCCTGAAGCCAGGTGAGATCTCCAGCCGCTACATCATCTCGCGCACCCATGCGCAGAGGGTTTTCGCGCGTGCCGGTGATCTCGGCGTTCTCGGCTGGGAGAGTTCCGGCAGCCGCGGTCCGCTCTGGATTTCGCGTGACCTGGTCGACGATTACCGCCATTGGCAAGCGGTCAAGTTTGCCGCACTCGATGAAGCCTTCGCCTGGGCAGCGTTGCAGGCAAGGTGAACGGCGGGCGCGGCCTGAGCGCGTGCAGATTGCTGCTTGCGACGCGTGCCGGTCGGCTGTCGCTTTCAGCAGGTGCTGACCCGCCCATGACGCTGGACGTGCGGCAGCAAGAAGCGGGACGGAAATCGGACCGCAGCCTGCCTACAGACTGTGCAGAACCTGCGTCGCCTTCACCGCGGCAGACGCCCGGTTCTCGACGCCGAGCTTCACATAGATCTGCTCCAGATGCTTGGTGACCGTGCGCGCGCTCAAGCCGAGGATCTCGCCGATGTCGCGGTTCGCCTTGCCCTTGGCGATCCACAGCAGCACCTCCGATTCCCTTGGGGTCAATGCGAAGTGCTGGCGCAACACCGCATCGTCGGAGCGGCGGTTTTCGGCGGTGAGGCGGAAGAGATGTTCATTCGGGCCGATCGAGCCGAGGAAGGATATCTGCAGGGACGACTGCTCGGGCTGGTCGAGCGTGAAGGTGCCGTCGTCGGGCGCTCCGGTGCGCAGGCGGTTTGCCATCCAGCCCGCGATGCGCCGGGTGACGATCGCCATGCCATCGTCGCGGCCGGTTGCGGCGTTGACGAGACGCGTCGCCTGCGGCGTCGACCAGCAGACGCTTCCGTCGCTGCGCACCGCGAGCAGATGGCGGCCGGCCGCGTCAAGTGCGACCCGTGCGCTCTGGGCCGAACGCGCGTTCGAGAGATGGACGCGAATGCGCGCCCTCAGCTCATCGATGTTGATCGGCTTGGTCAGATAGTCGACGCCGCCGGCCTCGAGCGCACGCACCACATGTTCGGTCTCGGTCAGCCCGGTCATGAACAGCACCGGCGTCTGGCCGACGGCGGCGTTGCCCTTGAGGCGTCGGCAGGTCTCGAAGCCATCGATCCCGGGCATGACGGCATCGAGCAGAATGACGTCGGGCGTGATGCGCTCGGCGATCGAAAGGGCGGCGCTGCCGGAGGTCGCGATCAGCACGGAAAAGCCGGATTGCTCCAGCGCTTCCGTCAAGAAACCGAGCGCCTCCGGGGAATCGTCGACGAGAAGCACGATGTCGCGGCGGTCGTTGGTCTCAGCCATGGGCATCGTCTCCGTCGGCTGCGTTGTTCTTGAGGAAGGCGTCGTAGCCCGAGAGGTCGAAGGCCTGCACATAGGCGCGGGCGGCCTCAGCGAAGGGCTGGTGTTCGGGCTGCAGGGCAATCTCCGTCAGTTTGGCTTCGATGCCCCTGACATAGCCGATCTCTCCAAGGCGGATCAGCTCTTCCACGTGATAGGCGTCGGGGCGCGTCAACGGTTCGGCCGCCGGCGACGGGTGTGCTTGCTTCTCCTCTCCCTCGTGAACCCAAGTGAGGCCAAGGTGCACGGCGAGCTTGTCGGCGAGTTGCCCGACGGGGAAGGGCTTGGCGAGCGTGTCGTTGTGGCCGCGGAATGCTCCGGTCGCCGAGCCATCGCCGATATTGGCCGAAAGCATGATGATCGGCGCGATCTGCCCGCCCTGGCGCAGCCGCTCGACAAGCTCCCAGCCGCTCATGCCCGGCATCGAGATATCGATCAGGAAGAGGTCGGCGCCGAGGTCTTGAAGCAGCGCCAGACAATCGGCTCCGGACGCGGCCGTCAGCACCGTGAAGTCCATCGGCACGAGGATCTCGCGCATGAGGTCGCGATGGTCGGCATTGTCGTCGACGATGACGATGGTGCGGCGCGGGCCGAGATAGGAGGTGATACGGCGCGGGGCTGCGGGAGGTAGCGGACGATCTACCGCCGACAGCATCAGCCGGACGCGGAAGGTGGTGCCTTGCCCAGGCGTGCTGGTGACTGCGATTTCGCCGCCGAGCGTCTGCGTCAGGAGCCGCGTGATCGTCAGGCCGAGGCCGAGGCCCGGCATACTACCGAGATGTTCGGCCTCGCCGCGCTGGAACGGATCGAAGATGCGCGGCAAATCCTTGTCGGCAATGCCGCGGCCGCTGTCGGCAATCGTGAAGGTCGCCACCTGGCTGCGATAGGCGACATCCAGGCGGATGCCGCCACGCTCGGTGAACTTCAATGCGTTGGATAGGAGATTGACGAGGATCTGCCGCAGGCGCTTTTCGTCGGTCTTCACATGGCGTGGCAGGCCGCTAGCGCGCTCGTGCTCGAAGCTGATGCCCTTGGCCAATGCCTGCGGCCGAAACATTTCGACGATCTGGTCGAGGAAATCGTGAATGTTGATCTCATTGGAATAGACCTGCAGCTTGCCGGCCTCGATCTTCGAGATATCCAAGAGGCCGTCAATCAGGCCGGAAAGATGGTCGGCGCTGCGCTTGATCACCTTGATCGCGCCCTGACGCGCCGGGGGGATCGTCTCGTCGCGCTCCAGAACCTGGGCGTAGCCGAGCACGGCGTTGAGAGGCGTGCGAAGCTCATGGCTGAGGCCGACGACATAGCGGCTCTTGGCGCGGTTGGCTGCTTCCGCTGTTTCCTTTGCCTGCTGGAGTGCGGCGTCGGTCTTCTTGTGGGCGGCGATTTCCTTCAGAAGCAGGGTGTTCTGGCGCGAGGATTCTTCTTCGGCGACGACGCGGCTGTCATGGGCGAGCACGTAGAACCAGGAGACGATACCAGCGAGCACGGCAAAGACGAAGAAGACGACGGCGACCGTGCGCTCGACGACCGCAGCGATCTCGGGAGATGTGCCGGCGGTCTGGTGGGCGATCATCGCGAGGATGAGGCCGATGCCGGCGATCGACAGCACCGCAGAGATCGCGTAGCGGCCGAGCCGCGTCGCGAGCTTTTCCGTGACGGTGCGTGGAAGCAACGTGGTCGCGACGGTCGCGACCTGGGCGTTGAAGCGGGCCTTCGGCTTGCACATGTCGTGGCAGCGGCTGTCGAGCGAGCAGCAGAGCGAGCAGATCGGCGCTGCATAGGCGGGGCACCAGGCCATGTCCTCCGGCTCGAACGGATGCTCGCAGATCGAGCAGGTGATGTCCATCCGGTTGGCCCAGCTCCTGCGCGGCTTGCGCGCGAGATAGAACTTGCCGTCGGTGCCCCAGGCAATCAGCGGCGAGGCGATGAAGGCGACGACCAGCGCGATGTATGGCGCGAGCGAGGCGGCAATCTCGCCGAAGGCACCGAAATGCGCTGTCAGCGCCACGGTCGCCGAGATCGCCATCGCGCCGAGACCCACAGGGTTGATGTCGTAGAGATGGGCGCGCTTGAACTCGATGCCGGGAGGCGACAGGCCGAGCGGCTTGTTGACGAAAAGATCGGCCGAAATCGTGCAAAGCCAGGCCATGGCGATAATGGAGAAGACGCCAAGCGTTTCTTCAAGCAGCCGATAGATGCCGAGCTCCATCAAAAGGAGCGCGATCGCTACGTTGAAGACCAGCCAGACGACGCGGCCCGGGTGGCTGTGGGTCAATCGTGAAAAGAAGTTCGACCAGGCGAGCGACCCGGCATAGGCGTTCATGACGTTGATCTTCAACTGCGACACGACGACGAAGGCGACCATCAGGAGAAGTGCTGCCGTATCGGAGGGGATCATGTAGCCGAAGGCGGTGTAGTACATCTGCGCCGGATCGGCGGCTTTGGTCGAAGGCACACCGGCAGAAAGCGCCAGCACCACCAGGAACGAGCCGGCGAGCAGTTTGGGCGCGCCGACGATCACCCAGCCGGAACCGGCGAGAAAGACGGCGATGCGGTGGTGCAGCTTGCGCTGTCCGTCCGGCGGCAGGAAGCGCAGGAAGTCGACCTGTTCGCCGATCTGCGCCATCAGCGCGAAGATGACGGCAGAGGCCGCACCGAATTCGACGAGGTCAAAAGGCGCGAAGGTACCCGGAGGACCCGAGGCGTGATGCATGCCCGCATAGGCGAGCCAGGCGCCGACCTTCTCCCAATCGGCAAAGGCGATGAAGACGAAGGGCAGGACGTTGAGCACGATCCAGAACGGCTGCGTGATCAACTGGAACTTGCTGATCAGCCGCACGCCATGGGTGACGAGCGGGATCACGACGACGGCGCTCAGGATGTAGCCGATCCAGAGCGGTATGCCGAGCGCCAGTTCGAGTGCGCCCGACATGATCGAGGCCTCGATCGCAAAGAGGATGAAGGTGAAGCTGGCATAAATCAGCGAGGTCACCGTCGAGCCGATATAGCCGAAGCTGGCGCCGCGGGTGAGCAGATCGATGTCGACACCGTGGCGGATCGCATAGCGGCTGATCGGCAGGCCCACGGTCAGGATCATCAGGCTGGCGACGACGATCGCAACGATCGCATTGGTGGTGCCATAGGACATGGTGATGGCGCCACCGATCGCTTCCAGCGCCAGAAAGGAGATCGCGCCGATGGCGGTCTGGGAAATGCGTTCGGAAGAGAAGCGCCGGGCGCTCTTGGCGGTGAAGCGCAGCGCATAGTCTTCAAGCGTCTGGTTGGCGACCCAACGATTGTATTCCCGCCGGACGGGAATGATGCGCTGGCGTGCCGCCATGGGGGTCCTAACGTGCTGTCGCGGTAGTCTCTGCCTTTTTTCTTAGCACGGAAATTTTCTGCTTAAAATTGCTGCAATCGTAAAATGTGTCGGTAAAGCGGAAAATATGAGCGTGCCAAAATCGGATGCCCCATACTTTGAGAATGAGATCAGTTGCGGAGTGCAGCGGCCGTCAGTTGGGCCGGCAATAGATCGGATTGCTGATGGCCCGGCGGATCGTCTGTTTCGAGAGATCGTCCTCCGAGAGCGCCCAGGGCAAATTTTTGCCGTGGAGGGCCTCCCGGAATGTCTCGACGATCGCGCTCCGGTTGGCGGCCGCGGCGATTTCGGTCCGCAGGAACCGATCGGGCGAACCGGCATAGTGGGCGGTCCAGTCGTCAGCTTCGATGGTCTCTTCACCGACGATGCCGGAAGCGTCTAGCCACAGCAGCCGGTCGCCCTGGGCGCCGCGAGCCAAGGCCTCTGCGGTCACTGGGCCAACCACGGTCGATCCCATCGGTTGGCCGTTGGCGATCAGTTCGAGATGCGGGCCGGTGGGGCTTTCCGTCACGTAGCCGTGGCCCGATCTCATCGTGGCGAGCACGGCGTCTTCGGAGAGTTCATTGAGCCAGAGCACCGTCGTCGGGCGGGCGAGCACCAGCGGTCCCTCCGGCAATAGCCGCGCCGGTTGGTGGAAGTCGCTGCCGCCGATGGCGGAGATCTTCAGGCCCGAGGCGAGGCGCTGCTGGTAGCGCTCGAGCGACACCCAGTTCCAGGCGAGCCAATGGGATTGCCAGACCTCCATGCAGTCGATCTCAGGCAGTTCGTAGTCCCAGGGGATGGTCGGCTTGTCGTGGTTGACCGAGAGCAGGCCGCCGCGCTCATGCACCATGCTCGCGAGCGTGCGGGCATGCTCCGGCTTCGTCATGCGAAAATCGACCCAATCGTCGACGCCGAAGACATTGGCGTGGCCGACGGCGGTGGTGATTTCCATGGCGCGGATGAAGATGAGGTCGGCGGAGGAATGCGGATGGAAGTAGCGCCGCTGGGTGATGGTGTTGTGGTCGGCGACCGCAAGAAAATCGAGACCCGCCTGTTTGGCGGCGGCGTGCAGCAGTTCGGGCGAGCCAGCCGCATCCGAGTGGAAGGTGTGGCAGTGCAGATCGCCGCGATACCATCCGGACTGTTTGCGCACGGGGAACGTTCTTTCCGGCTGCGGCACGATGGAGCGCGGGCTTCTGTCGAAATCGACCGTCACGCTGACCTCGGCGCCTTCTTCGGGGATCTTGTAGAGGCCGAGCATCACCTTCCACTGGCCGGGCGGCATCTCGCCGTGAATGTAGCCGGGCGTGGCGTCGTCGGTAGCGATGAAGAAACGGTCACGCGCGCCACCGCTCCAGCCGCGAAAACCCTGGGCGGTCGGATACTCGGTCGCCCGCGGATCAAGCGCGCCGAGATCGATGATGCATGCCTCTGACTTCGGATAGCTGAGCGTCGCGTCGATGCGCGTTACACCTTCGGGCACCTCGAAGGGCAGATAGAAATAGGGATCGGCCGCCTGATGCTTACGGGTGATGCGCACGGCAAATTCCTGCATGGCGGCCTCAGCGTTCGTCTGCCGCGGGAATGCGGGCGCTGCTGTCATCGAAGAGGGTGATGTGCCTGGCGTCGAAGGCGAGATGGACTGAGGTTCCGACCTTGATCTCGTCGTCGGTGAAGATGCGCGCGGTGACGCGACCGTTGTCGCCGCGCTCCAACGTGACGAGGCTCTCCGGCCCCATGTTCTCGTTGGCGAAGAGTTCGCCGGAAACCACGTTCAGGTCGCCTGCGGCCGCGATACGCAAATGTTCGGGGCGGACACCGAGTGTCATCCTGGCTGATTTCGCCGCCTTGGCGATGGCGTCGGTGAGCGCGATCGGTGCGAGCTTCAGGCCATCGGCGCGCAGGTGCAGGGCGCCATCGCCGATGGATGCTTCGACGGGGACGAGGTTCATCGGCGGATTGCCGACGAAGTTGGCGACGAAGGTCGTTGCGGGCCGGCGGTAAATCTCGATCGGCGGCGCGAACTGCACGATCCGGCCCTTGTCCATGACGGCGATGCGGGTTGCGAGCGCCATGGCTTCGGCCTGGTCGTGCGTGACATAGACGGCGGTCATGCCCATGTCGCGCTGCAGGTGGTTGAGGAAGCCGCGCGCTTCGAGCCGCAGCTTGGCATCGAGGTTCGAAAGCGGTTCGTCGAAAAGATAGACCTCGCTCGGATAGACGAGCGCACGTGCCAGCGACGTGCGCTGCTGCTGGCCGCCGGAGATCTGGCTCGGCAGCCGCTTCATCAGGTCGCCGATCTTGAGGACGTCGGCCACTTCCTTGGCGCGGGCGTGGCGCTTGGTCTCCTGCTCGCCGCGCACCTTCAAGGGATAGGCGATGTTGTCGGCGATGTTCATGTGCGGGTAGAGCGCATAGTCCTGAAAGACCATGGAGATGCCGCGGTCCTTCGGATGCAGGTAGGTGACGTCGCGGCCGCCGATCATCACCCGGCCAGAGGTTGGCGTTTCGAGACCTGCGATCATGCGCAGGCTCGTCGTCTTGCCGCAGCCCGACGGGCCGAGCAGGCAGATGAACTCGCCGTCGGCGATCTGGAAGCTGATGTCGGGCACGGCGACGAAGGCGCCGAAGGTCTTGGAGATGTTCTGGAATTCGACAGAGGCCATGACGGGTTTCCGATTACGACTTGATGCCACCAAAGAACCGGAAACCGAATTTCCAATTCACGAAGAGATAGAGGGCGATGACCGGCAGCGAATAGATCAGCGAATAGGCGGCCAGCAGCGTGACGATCGGCGTGCCGGCTTCCGAGTAGAAGGAGTAGATGGCGACGGATGCCGGCATCAGCTTGTCGCTGCGCAACAGGATGAAGGGGATGAGGAAGCTGCCCCAGATGTTGACGAAGGCCCAGACGACAACCACGACGATGCCCGGCCGGATGACCGGCAGCGCCACATCGAAGAACGCCTGGAGCGGAGAGGCGCCGGCGACCATCGCGCTCTCCTCATAGGAGCGCGGGATGGCGTCGATGAAATCACGAAGAATGAACATCGCCGTCGGCAACAGCCCGCCGGCAAAGACGAGAATGACGGCAAGATGGGTGTCGATCAGGCCTGCCGCGGAGATGATGAGGAAAATCGGCACCATCGCCGCCGAGCCTGAAACGACCGACGAGAAGAGCAGCAGGATATAGGTGACGGCGCCTTTGCCCGGGATCGGCGAGCGCGAGAGGGCATAGGCCGCAAGCGTCGCCGCCGCGCCGACCAGCACCACGCCGCCCGCCGCCTGGATGAGGCTGTTCAGCAGCGCCTGCATCGCGAAGGTGTTCTGGAAGACGGTGGCAAAATTAGAAAGCGTGAAGGGTGAGGGGATGGCAAGGCCGAGTTCGGCACGGGCATTGAAGGGCGCAAAGATGAACCAGACGAGCGGCAGTGCGAAGATCGTGCCGAGGAAGGTGGCGGCGGCGGCAAAGATCGCGCGCCGCACGAAGATGTTCTGAGTCTTCTGCATCATTCCGCCTCCACCGGCTTCTTGTGGGCAAGGCGAAGATAGACGAGCGCGAAGGCGAGATTGATCAGCATGATGACCACGCCGACGGCAGCGCCCTTGCCGAACTCGAAATCCTTGAACGCGATGCGGTAGGTGTAAATCGACAGGATCTCGGTGCGATAGGACGGCCCGCCATGGGTGAGCAGGAACGGCGTGAAGACGTTGAAGGTCCACATGGTGATGAGGATGAGGTCGGTGACGACATGGCCGCGGATCAGCGGCAGCGCGATGTCGCGCAGCTTCTGCCACGAGGTGGCGCCGGCGACATCGGCTGCCTGGAAGTAACTCGGCGGGATCGACTGGAAGGCCGAGTTGAACAGCATCATCGAGAAGGCGGCGCCCCGCCAGGTGTTGAAAGACACGATCACCCAGAACGGTTGTTGCAGCAGCCAGTCGCCCGGCGGCAGACCGAGGCCGCGCAGGATCATGTTGAGCGTGCCGTTGTCATAGTCGAGGAAGGCGAACCAGGCAAAGCCGATCACCACCTCCGGCAGGATCCAGGCGGCGATGACCGCGGTCTGCAGGAAGGATTTGAGCGTCGGCGTGACCGTCTGGCTGAGCCAGGCGAGCAGCAGCCCGAGCAGCGCCTGGCCGATCAGCGCCGAGAGCAGCACGAACTGGATCGTCAGGATCAGCGAAAACCCGAACTGGCCGCGGGTAAAGAAGGTCGCCGGATTGAAGAGCGCGAAATAGTTCTGCAGGCCGACGAAATCGGGGTCGACGGCCGTGCGGCCGAGCAGTGTGCGGTTGGTGAAGGAAACGAAAATCACCCAGAAGAAGGGAACGATGACGAAGACCCCGACGAGGGCCGTGGCCGGTGCCAGAAAAAGCGCGCCGGCGCGCGTCGAAAGCAGGGAGAATTTCTTCATGCGCGTTTCATGCCCATATCCTGGATCGGGAGCCCGGCCACGGATGGCAGCCGGGCGCTCTGTCGTTGGATCGAAGCGGGATGAGGGCACCGTTGCGGCCACATCCCGCATTGGCTTTAGAGCGTGCTGACGGTGTTTTCTTCGCCGACGATGGCGATGACGGCCGCCTTGTACTGGGCCATCGCGTCCTCAGGCGAGAGCTCGCCGGAAACGACGCTTTCGGTCATGCGCTGGATCTCGGTCGAGACCTTGTTGTAATTGGCGTCGTTCGGACGGGCCGTGGTGATCGGCAGCAGCGTCGTTGCCGTTTCCGTCAGGAACGGCGAGTTCGGGATCGCCACGTCGTCGCGGATGCGGATGGCGGGCTGGATTTCCTGGAACGCGTCGAGCTGCTCCTTGCTGTTCATGAACGAGAGCAGCGCCCAGGATTCGGCAGGCGCGTCCGTATGCGGATTGATGACGAAGCCGGTGCCGCCGGACATCGTGACGAAATCCTGGCCGCGTAAGCCCTTTCCGGGTGCTGCGGCGGGCATCTTCTTCCAGGTCATGGTGTTGTCGCGATCGGCGACGGCGAATTCGGCGCCGGGCGCTGTGACCGAGCGATAGAACCAGTCGCCCTCGACGAGCATCGCCGTCTTGCCATCGCGGAAATTGGCGAAGGTGCGGTTGCGGCCGTCGGCAAGCAGCTGCGCGCGCTGGTCGCCGAGCTTGTCGTCGACATAGATGGTCTTGTAGAGCTTCAGCGTGTCGAGGATGCCCTGGCTCGAAACGATATATTTGCCGCTGTCGTCGGTGACCTGTTCGCCGGTGCCGAGCAGCGCCATCCAGTAGCCCTGCATCGTGGTCGCCTCGCCCATGGAGACGCCGGCGTTGAGCTGCAACGGGAAGCTGTCGGGGGCGGCCGCCTTGATCTTGCGGGCGGCGTCGAGCAACTCATCCCAGGACTTCGGCTGCCAGCTGTCGGCATCGAGCCCAGCCGATTTGAAGAGGTCCTTGCGCACGAAGATCATGCGGGCGTCGGTGCCGAGCGCGATGCCATAGGGCTTGCCCTGGTAGCTCATCAGCGCCTTGGTGCCGTCGGAGATATGCTGCCAGCCCTCCCACTTCGGAACGTCTGGGCCGGCCACTTCCTCGAGCGACTTCAGGAGATTGCCCTGGACGAAGCTCGGGATCAGGAAGCCGTCGAAGCCGGAGACATCAGGGCCGGCGCCGGTGGAGAAATCGAGCGCGAGCTGCTGCGTCAGCTGCTCGTCCTCGCCGCCAAACTGGGTGAGCTTGACGGTGACGTCCTTGCCTTCGGCCTTCATCTTCTCGGTAAAGGCCGGAATGACCTTCTTTTCGATCCACTCGGCCATGCCGCTGTTTACGCCGCCGATGATGCAGCGGCAGGTGATGTTGAGTTCGGTGGCGCTCACTGGTGCTGCAAAGGCGATGGCCGCGGCTGCGCCGAGCAATAGGGAATGAAACCTGGTACGCATGTTTTCTCCTCCCGGTCGATCCACTCAAGGACCTATGTGTCTGGCTGCGACAGTCCGTCCCTCCTCCAGGTCCGGCGTCCCGACGACGGTCAAGAATGAACACGCTTTCATCTTTGTCAACATGGATCATGTGTTCCGTTGGTAAAAATCGGCGGAATACCTATTCCGCTTGACGAAATCGTCGCGTTGCTCTCTTTTGTGAATGAACACGTTTTCATTTTGTGACGGATAGATGAACGAGCGCGCCGACAAGAAAGCTGCCCGAGCCACCGCAGACCAGGTGGCGCGCGAGGCCAATGTTTCCCGTGTGGCGGTCTCGCGGGCCTTCAATCCGAATGCGTCGCTGAAGCCGGAAAAGCGCGACCGCATCCTGCAGGTGGCGCGGGAGCTGAACTACACGCCCGACATGGCGGCACGCTCGCTGGTGACCGGTCGCTCGCATCTCGTCGGCATGATCGTGCCCGACGTCTGCAGCCCCTGGGAGAGCCAGGAGATCGACGCGTTGACGACGGCGCTGCAGGCGGAGGGCTTCGCGACGCTGCTCTTCAAGGCCAAGGCTGATTTCAGCATGGATCCGCGCCTGCTCACCTACATGCGCGGCTTCAATCCGGATTCCGTGATCGCGTTTACCGAGAACATCCTGCCCGATGTGCTCTGCGGCTTTCTCGACCGCGCGGTGCCGATCTACGTGATCTACGACGACGTGAAGCAGTTTGCAGGCGCCGCATCCGGTACGCTCTATGACCGCCTGCTCGTCCGGCAGAAAAACGGCATCGAGCAGGCGGTGGCCCTGCTTCAGGGCTATGGCGCGCGCCGCATCGCCTATCTCGGCGGCAAGGCGCAGTCGCTCGCCAATGCCGAGCGCGAGCGCACACTGAAGGAGACGCTCGCGGAGCGCGGCATGGATGCGCCGATCGTGCTTGCCGGCGATTACACCTACGACACCGCCTACCAGGCGACGCTCGATCTGTTCCGCATCGGCGAAGGTGCCGATGCGATCTTTGCGGCCAATGACGTCGGCGCCTTCGGCGCGATCGACGCGCTGCGCCACGAGCTCGGGCTTTCCGTGCCTGAGGACGTCAAGGTCGTCGGTTTCGACGACATCCCGCAGGCGCACTGGAAGAGCTACAACCTCACCACCGTGCGCATCGACCTCGAAGAGCGCGTGCGTGCGCTCGTCCGCCTCATCCTGATGCGGCTTCGTGCGCCCGATGCCGAGCCGTTTACCGAGACACTCAACACCCGCCTGATCGTGCGGGGCACCGTCGGCTGAAGGTAGCGAACATGACCGAAAAACGCATCCACGTCGTCTTCAAGACCCATCTCGACATCGGCTTTACCGATCACGCCGAGAAGATCCGAAAGCAGTATCACGAGCGCTTCATCCCGCAGGCGATCGAGACCGGCGCGCACTTCTACAACGAGAACCCGCACGAGCCGCTGTTCGTCTGGACGACGGGCGCCTGGCTGATCTGGGATCACCTGAATTCTCGCTCGAAGGAAGAGGTCGCCCGCCTTGAGCAGGCGATCGAGCGCGGCCTGATCCGCTGGCACGCGCTGCCCTTCACCACCCATACGGAGCTGATGTCGCCGGATCTTTTCAAGGCGGGGCTTTCCTATGCGCAGGAGCTGGACCATCGCTTCGGTCTGAAGACGATCGCCGCCAAGATGACCGATGTGCCCGGCCATACGCTCGGCATGGTGCCGCTGCTGGCCGAAGCCGGCGTGCGCTTCCTGCATATCGGCGTGAACTCCGCTTCGCCGCCGCCGGAAATCCCGGATATTTTTCGCTGGCGAGCGGCGGGCGGCGAGGAAATCGTCGTCATGTACCAGCGCTCCTATGGCGAGACCTATTTCCCCGAGGGTCTCTCCGACGGCTTGAGCTTCGCCCATACCAGCGACAACATCGGCCCGCAGAGCGTGTCGCAGACGGCCGAAGCCTATCGCGAGATCCTGAAACACGAGCCAGGTGCCGCCGTGCGCGCGGCGACACTGGAGGACTACGGCAAGCTTATTTGGGAGGCGCGCGAGCGTTTCCCGGTGGTGGAAAAGGAACTCGGCGACAGCTGGATCCACGGCAGCGGCACCGATCCGGAAAAGATCGCCCGCTATCTGGCGCTGCAGCGGCTTTACGACCAATTTGCCGGCGAGCGGATGACCACAAGCCGCCAGGCCTTCGGCCGCAAGCTGGCGCTGGTCGCCGAACACACCTGCGGCGTCGACATCAAATCCTTCCTGCGCGACGAGAAGGCCTGGGCACGCCCCGCCTTCGAGGCGGCGCGAAAGACTGATCCTCGCTTCCACTATACCGAAGCGTCCTGGGCGGAGCAGCGGGCCTATCTCGACCAGGCGGTTGCAGAGCTGGACGGCGAGGATGCGGTCCGCGCCGAGGCGGCCCTTGCCGAGATTGCCGTTCCATCACGGCCCGAGGCGACCGAGGCTGCTACGCGGCTCGATGTCGGCGGCTGGATCATCGAGCTTGATCCGGTAACCGGCGACGTTTCCGCGCTGACTGCGCCCGACGGCCGGACGGTCCGTGGCGCCAACGGTTCGCTGATCGCCTATCGCTACGAAAGCTATGACGCCGGCGACGTTCGCCGCCACATGGATACGTACCTTACCCATTGGATGGACTGGGCGGTGCTCGACCACGACAAGCCCGGGCTTGCGAAGGTTGCGGAAGCGCGCTCGCAGGCCTACGCGCCCAAGCGTTGCGGCACGACCGCAACATCCGTCCTTGCAGTCATGCCGGCAGAAGCGGTGGAGCAATTGGGCGCGCCTGCCGAAATCGCCATCGAATTTTCCGCCGGCAAGGACGGGCTCGATGTCCGGCTGTCCCTCTATGGCAAGAACGCCAACCGTATGCCGGAAGCGAGCTTTCTGTCGTTCACGCCCGAGGGACGTTCCGCCTGGGATGTGTGCAAGATGGGGCACTGGCACGCCACCGACAATTTCGCCCGCGCGGGCGGTGCACAGCTGCAGGCGGTCACGGCGGTGAGGGGGCGCTCGGAACCGGGCGTCGAGCTGATGGTCGAAAACCTCGACACGCCGCTGGTGGCGCCGCAGTCCTGGCCGTTCATGGCCTTCTGCAAGGACCTGCCTGACTATTCCGCCGGTGTCCGCTTCAACATCCACAACAACAAATGGGGCACCAACTTCCCCATGTGGTGGGGCGGTGATTTCACCACGCGCTTCAAGCTTAGCTTCAGCGGTCGGTGATCGTCAGCGACTGCGGAGCGACGGAAGGCTCATCCTCGTTCGGGTGGGCTGAGCCGGTCTCCCGGTGAAGACACCAGATGTCGACCGGAAGGCGACGACCTGGCAGCACGACCGCCTCGTGCGATACCCATGCGGCTTCCGGTGCTGGTGCTTGGAGCCGGCACATCAACGAAGCGGAGACGACGAGCGGCACCTGCAGCGTCTTGGTCATGGATTCCAGGCGCTGGGCCACGTTGACGGCGTCGCCGATGACGGTGAACTCGCTGTGGCAGCCGCTGTCGAGAACGCCGCCGACGACCGTGCCATAGTGCAGGCCGATGCCGGCATCGAGGGCCGGGTGGTTGTTGCACGCGTTGTGGTTCTTCCAATCCGTGAGGATGTCGACGAGATCGAGCGCGCAGGCAAGTGCCCTGTCGGCGTCGTCTTCCTTCGGTCTCGGCTGGCCGAAGACCGCCATCACCCCATCGCCGATGAATTTGTCGACGGTGCCGCCGTGTTCGAAGATCGTCTGCGAGACGAGTTGGCGATATTCGGCGAGCACGAAGGCGAGCTCAGGCGCCGGTGCCGCCTCGGCAAAACGGGTGAAATCACGCAGGTCCACGAACATGATCGCGGCGCTGCGTCGCTCCAGCCCGAGCACATCGCCTTTCTCCTGCAGGGCGGAAACGACTAGCGGCGAGAAGAAGCGCGAGAGATTTTGTCGCCGCTGGTCGGCCTTCAAGGCTTCCTTGCGCGTCCGGTCGTGGTCGCGCGCAAGAAGATAGATGGCAAAGGCGGTGAAGCCGAAGCTCACGGTCAGGCCGAGATCCTGGTTGAAGAATGCCCCGAGCAGCGAAAGCGGTCCGGAGGCATCGTGCCTTGCAGCCGTCATCGCCAGCATCGTCACCCAGGCTATGAGCACGATGGCGGAAAAGAGGAGGACCAGGCGTCGCTCCAGCTTGAGTCCGACATGGACGAGCAGGATGAAGGCGACGACGAGGCTGGTCGTCGTCAGATTGTGGTTCGCTGTCACCGGGCCGGCCAGAATATGGGCGTAGAGCAGCAGCGCGACCAAGAGCGCATCGAGAACGACGAAGAGGGTCGTCAGCCAGGAGCGCGCCGTTGCCACCGACGCCACGCTGATGGCGAGATAGCTGACGACGACGACCGCGTGCATGCGTTCCGCGCCCGCGTTGCCGCCGAGCAGCAGACTTGCCAGCAGGATTGCGAAAGCAACGAAGCGCAGGGTGAGCGAACGCTTCTCCCGGGCCGTATCCCAATGCGGATGAAGTGAGGACGTCATGTCTTTCGGCATTCCCCCTGCATCGACGGCCGGCGATAGCCGCTCTGCTACCAGTCGATTCGCGTCGAATATGTGGCGTGGCCGCAAGCCCGCTGACCTGCGGCCAGATTAGGTTCTAGGGCTTCCAACGATGGGAAGGTCAAGAAAGATACCATCGCTGCGCTGCAGCCGCCCGCGACCAGGTTATCAATCGCGTTCCTCTTTGCCCCCGGCGCCTACGTAGAATGACGTATGTGCAGTGCAGCGTGGCTGTCCGATGATCCCCTTAAGCAGCGGCTAGAAGCACCGAAGGGCCAGTTGCTCCAGAACGAGAGGGGTTCCATCAGATGACTATCAAGACAAGCGTGACCGGCGCATTCCTGGCCGCCATCCTGTCGACGACGGCTTTCAGCAGCGCTTTCGCCGCTGACGACACGATCAAGGTCGGCATCCTGCATTCGCTTTCCGGCACCATGGCGATCTCCGAGACGACGCTGAAGGACGCCATGCTGATGCTGATCGACGAGCAGAACAAGAAGGGCGGCCTGCTCGGCAAGAAGCTCGAGGCCGTCGTCGTCGATCCCGCGTCCGACTGGCCGCTCTTTGCTGAAAAGGCGCGCGAACTGGTCTCGGTCGACAAGGTCTCGGCGGTCTTCGGCTGCTGGACCTCGGTATCGCGCAAGTCGGTTCTGCCGGTGTTCGAGGAGTTGAACTCGATCCTTTTCTATCCCGTCCAGTATGAGGGCGAGGAAAGCCAGCGCAACGTCTTCTACACCGGGGCGGCGCCGAACCAGCAGGCGATCCCGGCCGTCGACTATCTGATGGAAAACGAGAGCGTCGAGCGTTGGGTGCTCGCGGGCACCGACTATGTCTATCCGCGCACGACCAACAAGATCCTCGAAGCTTATCTGATCTCCAAGGGCGTGAAGCCCGAGGACATCATGATCAACTACACGCCCTTCGGTCATTCCGATTGGCAGACCATCGTTTCTGACATCAAGAAGTTCGGCTCGGCCGGCAAGAAGACCGCCGTGGTCTCGACCATCAATGGCGACGCCAACGTGCCGTTCTACAAGGAACTGGCGAACCAGGGCGTCAAGGCGGAGGATATTCCGGTCGTCGCCTTCTCGGTCGGCGAAGAGGAACTCGCCGGGCTCGATACCACGCCGCTCGTGGGGCATCTGGCAGCCTGGAACTATTTCCAGTCGGTCGACACACCCGCCAATGCCGAGTTCATCAAGACCTGGAAGGCCTATACCAAGAACGACAAGCGCGTGACAAACGATCCGATGGAAGCGCATTACATCGGCTTCAACATGTGGCTGAAGGCGGTCGAAAAGGCTGGCACGACCGATACGGACGCCGTTCTCGACGCGATGATCGGCGTCTCCGTCCCCAATCTTTCGGGCGGCTACTCGACGATGATGCCGAACCACCACATTACCAAGCCGGTGCTGATCGGCGAGATCCAGGGCGACGGCCAGTTCGAGACCGTCTGGGAAACACCCGGCCTCGTCGTCGGCGACGAATGGTCCGATTATCTGCCGGACTCCAAAGACCTGATCTCCGATTGGCGCGCGCCGATGTCCTGCGGCAACTTCAACGTCGCCACCGGCAAGTGCGGCGGCAAGGGCTCCTGATTTCATCACCTAGTCATAGACCGGGCGGCTTGCCACCCGGACAGTGATTGCATGACGAAAACTTGAGGCAAGCATGCCCTTCGTTCGGCGGCGCGCACGAGCGAAGGGAGCTTGCTTGGGCTATGACGGGTTTGTGCATGCGCCGCATGACAGGACCCGCATGAGGGGGCCATGTACCGAATTCTGCAGATCCTGTTCGTTGCGCTGTGTCTGGTGATATCGGCCCATGTGGTCGGTTCTCGCGCAGCCGAAGACCTCGGCCCGCTGATCGATCAGCTGGGCAGCGCTAAGCTTTCCGACATGGACGACCACATAACGGCGCTGGCCGAGACCGGCGACGCGAAGGTCGTTCCGGTGCTTGAGGCGCTGGGCGAGGGGGAACTTTATCAGCGCAAGTCCGACGGCAGGGTCTTTCTGGTCAAGGCGCAGGGCGCAGACCTGCTGCTCGTCGATCCCGTGACCGGGGCTGACGCCGGAGCGGCACCGAAGGCGGCGATGCAGAAGGTCAAGGTCAACAATGCGGTGCGTCGCGCGGTTCGCAGCGCGCTCGGAGGTCTCACGCTCTTCAGCGACGATACCAGTGCGCGCATAAAGGCGGCGCAATCCATGCTGCAGACGCCGAATGCCGATGCGCTCGAGGCGATCGAAACGGCGATCGCGGCCGAGAAAGACGGGACCGTGCGCAAGGTTCTCGATGAGGCCCGCGCGGTGACGCTGCTCGTCTCGGATCGCCCGGACGATCAGAAGCGTCAGGCGATCGCGCTGCTTGCCGAAGGTAACGGGCGAAACGGCCTTGCCGTTCTGACCTCCGCTCTGGCCACAGCCGATGCTTCCCTTAAACCCGATATCGAGGCGGCGATCGCCCGGATCGAGCAGACCCAGGCCTTCTGGAGCGCCGGCCAGAACATTTGGTACGGCCTGTCGCTCGGCTCGGTCCTCTTGCTGGCGGCGATCGGCCTTGCCATCACCTTCGGCGTCATGGGCATCATCAACATGGCCCATGGCGAGATGGTCATGCTCGGCGCCTACACGACCTTCCTGGTGCAGGAGGTGGTGCGCAATTCCTATCCTGACCTCTTCGACTGGTCGCTGGCGATCGCGCTGCCGCTCGCCTTTCTCGTGACCGGCGCGGTTGGCCTTGCAATCGAGCGCGGCGTCATCCGCTTTCTCTACGGGCGACCGCTCGAAACGCTGCTTGCCACCTGGGGCATCTCGCTGATCCTGCAGCAGGCGGTGCGCTCGATCTTCGGGCCGACCAATCGAGAGGTCGGCAATCCCTCGTGGATGTCCGGCGCCTTCGAGTTTGGCGGGCTGACCATCACCTGGAACCGCCTGTGGATCATCGTTTTCGCGCTGGCGGTATTTGCGGCGCTGCTGTTCCTGCTCAAGAGGACGTCGATGGGCCTTAAGATGCGGGCCGTAACCCAGAACCGGCGCATGGCGTCGTCGATGGGCATCCGCACCCCCTGGGTGGACGCGCTCACCTTCGCGCTCGGCTCCGGCATCGCCGGCATGGCGGGCGTGGCGCTCTCGCAGATCGACAACGTCTCGCCCAATCTCGGCCAGGGCTACATCATCGACAGCTTCATGGTCGTCGTCTTCGGCGGCGTCGGCAATCTCTGGGGCACGCTCGTCGGCGCCTTCTCGCTCGGCATCCTCAACAAGTTCCTGGAACCCTATGCCGGCGCGGTGCTCGGCAAAATCCTCGTGCTGGTGCTGATCATCCTCTTCATCCAGAAGAAACCGCGCGGCCTCTTCGCGCTCAAGGGAAGGGCGGTGGAAGCATGATCACGTCATTTCTGATGCGGTCGTTCGACCGCAGCATTCTGATCGCCGTTGCGATCCTTGTCGGCCTCGCCATGCTTGTCCCGGCGCTCAACCTTTTGACCGCGCCCGATCATCCACTGCACGTGCCGACCTATCTTGTGTCGCTGTTCGGCAAGTACCTGACCTATGCGCTGCTGGCGCTGGCGCTCGATCTCGTCTGGGGTTTCTGCGGCATCCTTTCTCTCGGGCATGCGGCTTTCTTCGCGCTCGGCGGTTACGCCATGGGCATGTACCTGATGCGCCAGATCGGGGCGCGCGGCTCCTATGGTAACCCGCTGCTGCCGGATTTCATGGTGTTCCTCAACTGGAAGGAGCTGCCGTGGTTCTGGCATGGCTTCGACATGTTCTGGTTTGCCGCGCTCATGGTGGTCCTTGTCCCGGGGCTGCTCGCCTTCGTCTTCGGCTGGTTCGCCTTCCGCTCGCGGGTCAACGGCGTCTATCTCTCGATCATCACTCAGGCGATGACCTACGCGCTGCTGCTTGCGTTCTTCCGCAACGACATGGGCTTCGGCGGCAACAACGGCCTCACCGACTTCAAGGACATCCTCGGCTTCAACATCCAGGCTAACGGCACGCGCGCCGCCTTGTTCGCTGCCTCGGCGCTGATGCTGGCGCTCTGCCTGATCCTGACGTCGGCGATCGTGCGTTCCAAGTACGGCAAGGTGCTCGTGGCAGTCCGCGACGCGGAAAGCCGGACGCGCTTCCTCGGCTACCGGGTCGAGCACATCAAGCTCTTCGCCTTCACCCTATCGGCGATGATGGCCGGCATTGCCGGCGCGCTCTATGTGCCCCAGGTCGGCATCATCAATCCCGGCGAGTTCGAGCCCGGCAATTCGATCGAAGTGGTGATCTGGACGGCGGTCGGCGGGCGCGGCACGCTGATTGGCCCGATCGTCGGCGCCATTCTCGTCAATGGCGGCAAGAGCATCTTCACGGCAGCGTTCCCGGAATTCTGGCTCTTTGCGCTTGGCGGCCTCTTCGTGCTCGTCACCCTGTTCCTGCCGAAGGGCGTCGTCGGAACGGCTGGCGCGTACTTCGCCCGCCGGCGTGCGGAGCGTCAGACGCGGGCGGCTGAAACACCGGACAATCTGGCCGTTGAACCCATGGCGGCGGAGTAACGACATGAACCAGACAATCGGGCAGACCAAGCCGACCAGCCTTCTCTATCTCGACGGCGTCTCCGTCTCCTTCGACGGCTTCAAGGCGTTGAATGCGCTCTCCTTCGTCATCGAACCCGGCGAGCTACGAGCGATCATCGGCCCGAACGGCGCCGGCAAGACGACGATGATGGACATCATCACCGGCAAGACGCGGCCGGACGAGGGGCAGGTGTTCTTCAAGGGCGAGATCGATCTCACGAAGAAGGACGAGGCGGAGATCGCTTCGCTCGGCATCGGCCGCAAATTCCAGAAGCCGACGGTGTTTGAAAGCCACACGGTCTGGGACAATCTCGAGCTGGCGCTCAACCGCAAGCGCGGCGTGTTTCCGACACTCTTTTACCGACTGACGGCAGAGGACAAGGCTCGGATCGAGGAGATCCTTGCGACCATCCGCATGTCGTCGCGCAGCAGCGATCTCGCCGCCAACCTTTCGCACGGGCAGAAGCAATGGCTGGAGATCGGCATGCTGCTTGCCCAGGAGCCGGAACTGCTGCTGGTCGACGAACCGGTCGCCGGCATGACCGACGCGGAAACTGCCGAGACAGCCATCCTGCTGAAGGAGATCGCCAAGACCCGATCGGTCGTGGTTGTCGAGCACGACATGGGCTTCATCCGTGAACTCGGCGTCAAGGTCACCTGCCTTGCTGAAGGGGCGGTGCTGGCGGAAGGCTCGATCGACTTTGTCAGCAGCGATCCGAAGGTGATCGAGAACTACCTTGGCCGGTGATGACCCACACCGAAAATCCAAAAGGAGGGCGCGCCATGCTCAGCGTCGAAAACGTCAATCTTCACTACGGCGCCGCGCAGGCGCTGCGAAACGTGTCGATCACGGCCGAGATGGGCAAGATCACCTGCGTGCTCGGGCGCAATGGCGTCGGCAAGTCGAGCCTGCTTCGGGCGATCACCGGTCAGCATCCGGTCAGCGCCGGCGCGATCGACTTCAACGGCGCAGCACTCGCCGGCATGGCGCCCTATCGGCGGGCAAAAGAAGGCATCGGCTACGTCCCCCAGGGGCGTGAAATCTTCCCGCTGCTGACGGTCAAGGAGAACCTGGAGACCGGCTATGCGCCCCTGAAGCGCGGCGACCGCTCGATACCCGAGGACGTCTTCAACCTCTTTCCGGTGTTGCGCTCGATGCTTGGTCGCCGTGGCGGCGACCTCTCCGGCGGTCAGCAGCAGCAACTGGCGATCGGCCGAGCGCTGGTGACGCGACCGAAGATCCTTGTGCTCGACGAGCCGACCGAAGGCATCCAGCCCTCGATCATCAAGGATATCGGCCGGGCTATCCGCTATCTCAGGGATTCGACCGGCATGGCGATCCTCTTGGTCGAGCAGTATCTCGATTTCTGTCGCGAACTCGCCGACCACGTCTACATCCTCGATCGGGGCGCTGTGGTCCACGAGGGCGCAGCCGAAACGCTGGACACATCAGAGGCGCGCCGCCATCTGACGGTGTGATCGCATCCTGAACAGTTACACCTGCGGTGCTCCGGCGTCGGGTTTCGCGGCGTCCGAGGCAAGCGACTGCTGGCTCTTGAGGCAAAACCACCTTCTCAAGGGAGCGGAAATTCTCCCCCCTGCCATAAAAGCGCCTTCTAAAATCACTAAATCTATGCAGTAACTGACGTATTTTATTGAGAATGGTGCAGTTTGGGTGTAGGACATCCTAAGCGAAAGAGTGCGGCCGTCACAACCCGTTACCCCCGGTAAATGCCGCGGGAAGGGGCGTTGTGGCGGCTTTCCTTGTTCAGGAAAGTGAAGTGACATGTTGACCAAAAAAGGAAAATACGGGCTCAAGGCCCTTGTCGACCTGGCTCAACTGGAGCCCGGAGAGACCGCCTTCATCACCGAGATCGCCACGCGGAACAATATTCCGAAAAAGTTCCTGGACGCGATCCTGCTCGAACTGCGCAATGCCGGCATCCTGCGCTCGAAGAAGGGCCCGGGCGGCGGCTATTCGCTCTCCCGGCCAGCCTCCGACATCCGCATCGGCCAGGTCATCCGCACGCTCGACGGTCCCCTGGCACCGATCCGCTGCGCCAGCCGCACCGCGTTCGAGGCCTGCGACGACTGTGCCGATCCGGTCAACTGTCATGTGCGCAAGTCGATGAGCAACGTTCGCGACGCGATCGCCTCGATCCTCGACAACATGACGCTGGAGCAGTTCGCCGCCAACGACAACGCGACCGAGATCGTCGCCTTGAGGGACGCTGAGGCCGGCTGACCTCCGCGCATCCGTTCTTTACTGGGTGCCTGAGATCGCGAGACGCGGCGGGACAATCGCGGAACTGCAGCGTCACAGCTTTCTGATGATCGCGGCGGCTGCAGGCGGCGCTATGATTTCGAGCAGGCGCAGCAATCGCGCCTTGCCGACATGGATGCGGGGCCCGCCCGGCTCGAGCGCACGCAGGATTTCCTTCGCCGCATAGGCCGCGCTGACCTTGTCCTTTCCCCGCCCTGATGTCATCGGGGTATCGACGAGCGGCAGCACCACATCAACCACTTTGACTGCGCCTGCCTGGTGCTGGACGGAAAGTGCATCCGAAAACATGCGCAGCCCCGCCTTGGTGGCGCTGTAGACCGCCGCCGTGTTTTCGGATAACGGGCGAGTGCTGAGCCGACATTGACGATGACGAAGGGGCGCCCGGGCGTCTTCGGCAGAAGCAGCCGCGACAACAGCATCGGCGCGACGAGATTGGTATCGACTTCGTCCGCGATTTGTCCGGCGTCGTAATGCGGGTCGTCGAACCGGACATTGTGCTGGATGGCCGCGTTGTTGATGAGACCGTCGATCGGATCGCCCGCCATCTTGGCTCTGCAGGCGATGGTTGCGGCCCGATCGCAGAGATCGAGCACCCGCGTTTCGATCCTCCGGTTTCGCAGCGTCAAGTCCTCCAGTCGCTCCGGTCGCGGCCAAGTGCTAAGACATCGTGCCCCCTCGCGGCCAGTTGCAGTGCGATCTCCCTGCCGATTCCCGAGCTTGCCCCGGTGACGACGTAGCGTGCCATGTGATCTATTTCCCGTTGTTGCGCAGTCGAATCTGCAACGGGAGGACGGGGATGGCATTAACCGAAGTTAAGCGCGCAGAGGGCGCTGCGATTTCGCTGTTCGAGCGCATCGCCCGGCATCCGCTGGCGCAGGCGGAGCGCCTGGCCGAGGCGATGCAGGTGCGCAGCGTGAGGGCTGGCGAAACGGTCTTCCATCAGGATGAGCCGCATCCCTATGTCTATGTGATCGAGCGCGGCCTGGTGAAGCTCACCTATCTGCGTGCCAATGGCGAGGAGTGGATCAAGTCCTTCGCCATCGAAGGGCGGTTCTTTGCGAGCCTCTCGGCGCTGGTGCCCGCCGGGCGGGCGAGCTTTTCGGCAATTGCGGTCGAGGAGAGCCGCCTCGAGAGAATTCCGTTCGTGACGCTGCAGGCGCTGGCCGACACCGACCTTGGCTGGTCGCGGATGATCCGAAGTGCGCTGATGATGCTTGCCGAGCGCAAGGAGCGCCGTGAACGCCAGTTCCTGACGCATGATCCCGAGGAGCGCTATCGCGCACTGCTCGTCGAGGAACCGGAGGTGGTCGCACGGGTGCCGCAGAAGGACCTCGCCGGCTATCTCGGCATCACCCCGGTCGGCCTCAGCCGCATCGCCAAGCGAGTGCGGGCGGAGGCCGACACCAGGCTTAACCCGGGTTAATGCGCGGCATCGGACAAGGAGCGATACCAGGCACCGTTGCAACAACGGAGGCGCGACTTGACCAAACAGAAAACGGCATCGGATTTCCTGCTCTTCCTCAGATCCTGGGCGGCTAGACCGCTGGAGGTCGCGGCGATCGCGCCTTCGAGCAGACGGCTGGCGGTCGCCATGACCACCGAGATCGGACCGCTCTCCGGCAATGTGCTCGAACTTGGGCCTGGCACCGGAGCCTTCACGCGGGCACTGCTTCGCAACGGCGTTTACGAGGACAATCTCATCCTGGTGGAGCGCAATCCGGCTTTCGCCATGCTGTTGCGGGAGCGGTTCCCGAGCGCGACGCTGATCGAGGGCGACGCCCAGCACCTGGCCCTGCCGGCGGTGAAGTCCGTCGGGGCGGCGATCAGCGGCCTGCCACTTGTGTCCATGCCGGCGCAGACCGTGCGGGCGATCCTCGCCTCGGTCTTTCATCACCTTGCCGAGGATGGAAGCCTGTTCCAGTTCACCTATGGACCGCGATGCCCGATCTCGCTCCAGGTTCTGCGCGAGCTTGGGCTCAAGGCCTCCTTTCGGCGCTGGGTGCCGCTCAACCTGCCGCCTGCCAGCGTCTATCGCATTTCCCGGAATAGTGCCTGAGCGCGATGGCCCCGTTTCCCGCCGGCGCGTGGGCGGCACCGGGTGACAGGTAAGACTTTCTCGGGCTTCCGCCCAAGTCAAAATCCATTTGCTGTCATTGTCTATAGAATAAGTTCATTATTACGCCTCAACCAAGGAGAGGCGGATGAGCAACGTACACTTCCTCAGAGAACCGGCGCCGGTGAACGCCGAACATGACGAAAGGCGACGGGAGCTTTTTGCCCGTGCCGAGGCGCTGTCAACCGATCTTGCCCGTCGGGGCGCCGAACTCGACCGGGTGGGCGCGCCGCCGCGCGAGGAGATCGAGGCGCTCCGCCAGGCTGGTCTGTTGACGGCGTTGCATTCGCCGGAGATCGGTGGGGCCGGCTTGAGCTGGATCGACGGGCTGCGGCTGGTGCGCATCGTCGCGCGCGGCGAAAGCTCGATCGGGCAATTGCTGGGCTACCACTACGTCAACAGCCAATACGTCTATTGGGCCGCCGCCGATCCCCGGCAAGCCTGGGTGCTGGGCGCCGAAACGGTCGAGCGGCAGCTCTACTGGGGTGCAGCCGTCAACCCGCGCGACCCCGGCCTGACGCTCGAGCGGCGCGGCGCGCACTACGTCTTGAACGGCCGCAAGACGTTTTCGACCGGCGCGCATGTCTCCGACCGCATCAACGTCAATGCCACGCTCGACGGCAAGATCGCCAATTTCGTCGTGCCCACCGACCGTCCCGGCTATATCGCGAACGACGACTGGGACAATATCGGCCAGCGCCTGTCGGACAGCGGCAGCGTCGAGTTCCGCGACTTTCCGGTTTATGGGCGAGACTTCATCCAGGCGCTTGCCGAACCCTTAGATCCGCCACCGGTGCAAGCGACCTTCAACACGCCGCTGATCCAGCTCGTCTTCGTCAATTTCTATCTCGGCACGGCGCAGGGGGCGCTGGCAGCAGCGCTCGACTACGTCCGCAGCACAACGCGTCCCTGGGTGACGTCCGGCGTCGAGCGTGCCGGCGACGACCCCTATATCCTTGAGGCGATCGGCGAGCTCCAGACGAACCTGAAGGCGTCGGTCGCGCTGGCTGATGCGGCTGCGGCAGCGGTCGAAGCGGCCTTGTCCGAGGGCAGCTCGGTAACGGCCGAGGCGCGGGGCGCGGCGGCGATCGAGGCCTATGCGGCCAAGGTGCATTCCACCCACGTGGCGCTCGACGTGACGGCAAGGGTGTTCGAATTGATGGGCGCGCGCGCCACGGCTGGGCACTATCGCTTCGACCGCTACTGGCGCAATGTCCGCACCCACACGCTGCATGACCCGGTCGCCTACAAGGCGCGCGAGGTCGGCGACTTTGCGCTCAACGGTCGGATCCCGCCGATAAGCCTTTACAGCTGAACCTGACGCACAGGGTGACTGTGCGTGGAAAAACGCCGCCTGAACAAAGGTTCCGGCGGCGTTTCTTTGATGTCTTCGCTTAAGCGGAGGCCGCGATCGTCTGCCGCTGGCCGGCGAGGTCGCGATAGCCGGCGCCCGGATGCGGCGCTGCAAGCCTCGGACCGGCGCCGAAGAGCTTTTCGCGGAGCGTGCCTTCGCGGTAGCCGGTCTTGTAGACGCCGCGCCTTTGCAGTTCCGGCACCAGCAAGTCGACGGCGTCTTCGAAGGTCCCGGGCGTGACGGCATAGGCAAGGTTGAAGCCGTAGACATCGGTGTCCTCGACCCATTCCTGCAGGAGATCGGCGACCGTCGAGGGCGAGCCGACGAAGACGGGGCCGAAGCCGCCGATACCCACCCAGTCGGCCATTTCGCGCACGGTCCACACCCGGTCCGGGTCGATGGTCGTAAAGGTCTCGACGGCCGATTGCACCGCGTTGGTGTAACGGTGGCGAAGCGGCTCGTCCGGGGCGAACTGGCCGAAATCGATGCCTGTCCAGCCGGAGATCAGCGCCAGGGCACCCTCGTAGGACACGTGGCTGCGGTATTCGTCGAACTTCTTCTTCGCCTCCGCGTCGGTTTCGCCGAGGATCACCGTCTGCAGATTGAAGGCGAGGATTTCGCGTGGGTTGCGGCCGGCGCGCGCGGCTGCCTCGCGGACATTGGCGACATAGCGCTTCAATACGGTTTTGGATGGCGCGGCGACGAAGATGCATTCGGCGTGCGCCCCGGCAAAGTCCTTGCCGCGGCTCGAAGAGCCGGCCTGGTAGAGCACGGGCGTGCGTTGCGGCGACGGTTCGCTCAGGTGAATGCCGGGAACCGTGAAGTGGCGGCCGTGATGGTTGATCGGATGCACCTTTTCCGGATGGGTGAAGATACCGCTTGCCCGATCGCGCACGACGGCGCCGTCCTCCCAGCTTCCTTCCCAGAGCTTGTAGCAGACCTCCAGATATTCCTCGGCGAGATCATAGCGGTCGTCGTGGCGCGCCTGCTGCGCCTGGCCGATGTTGAGCGCGCCGCTGTTGAGGTAGGAGGTGACGATGTTCCAGCCGACACGCCCCCGGGTCAGATGGTCGAGCGTCGAGATGCGGCGGGCGAAGGTATAGGGATGCTCGAAGGAGAGCGACGCCGTCAGCCCGAAGCCGAGATGCTCGGTCTCGTAGGCCATGGTCGGCACCAGTTGCAGCGGGTCGTTGACCGGGACCTGGGCCGAATGCCGAAGGGCTGCATCCGCATTGCCGTTCAGCACGTCATAGACGCCCAGCACGTCGGCGATGAACAGGCCGTCGAACTTGCCGCGCTCGAGCGTTTTTGCCAGATGCACCCAGTAATCGAGATCCTTGTAGCGCCAGGACTGGTCGCGCGGATGGGTCCAGAGCCCTGGCGACTGGTGGCCGACGCAGTTCATGTCAAAGGCATTCAGCCGGATTTCGCGGCTCATGGGGCTCTCCTTCGGGCAAGGTTGGGCGTTGCCCAAAGCGCCGGTCACGCCTCGGGACGATCGCGCGCGGTCGATGGGCTCAGAGTGCGCCGTTCTTCGGCGGCTTGATGCCGTTCAGGTGGTAGTTGCCGACAACGTGATGCTTCCAGCGCACCGGGTCGTGCAGCGTGTGGGTGCGGGCGTTTCGCCAATGGCGGTCGAGGTTGAGGCCGATCTTCGTCGATGCGGTGCCGGCGAGTTCGAAGAGCGTGTTGCTCGCTTCCAAGGCGATTTCGGTCGTCAGGACCTTTGCCGCGGCAACGGCAAGCGTCGCTTCGATCACGCTTTCCTCGGTACCATTGATCTGGGCGACGTCGACCTTTTTGCCGGCACGCTCCACCGTGGCCGTTGCCGCCTCCAGGCGGATGGCAAGCTGGCCGATGCGGGCGATCGTCAACGGATCGTCGGCCGCCCGTTCGGCGCCACTGTCCATCCAGGGGCGCGCATGATTGCGGACAAAGTCGAGGGTTTCGGCAAAGGCTGCCCGGGCAATGCCGAGATCGATGCCGGCATGGATGATCTGGCCGACGCTACCGATCGTCGTCGGCCTTTCGAAGCCGCGGTGATGGCGCACCACCGCATCGGCGGCCACATAGACGTTCTGCAGCACGGTCGTGCCGCTGCCGGTCGTGCGCTGGCCGAAGCCGTCCCAGTCGTCGATGATCTGCAAGCCCTCCGCGCCGCGCGGCACGAAGGCCATGGTCAGCTTGTCGTTCGGATCAAGGGCGAAGATGACGATCCATTCGGCAAACAACACGCCGGTCGAATAATATTTGCGCCCGTTCAGACGGAAGCCGGGGCCGTCGGAGGAAAGCCGGGTCTCATAGTCGCCGACGGTTTTCGTGCCACGCTCCGAAAGGGCGTTGCCGAAACGGTCGCCGGCAAGCGCCCGGCCGAAGAAAAAGGCCTTTTGCTCCTCGGTGCCATCGGTGCGCAGCGCCTCGAGAATGTAGAAATGGTTCTGCGGGATCTGGCCGATCGAGGAATCCGCTTCCGAAAGGATGGCGGTGACTTCGGCAAGAACGGCATTGGAGACGTCTATGCCGTCATACTCCGGCGGCACGGTGATCGCCAGCAGGCCGGATTGGGCGAGCGCATCGAGCTCGTCGAAGGGCAGAATGCGATCCGTGTCCCGCTCGTTGGCACTCCCTGCAAATTCCGCCGCCAGCTCACGCGCGATCGACAGCGCTTCCTCTTCGCTTTCGATCCGGTGCGCCGGGGCTCTAGTTTTCTCGGAAAGCCGCGAGATCGTTCCCATGTGACTGCTCCCTGTCGATTGAGGTGCATATCAGTGAATTATCTGGCCTGATCGGGTAAGATAGTATATTCTATAGAAATTATCGATTTGAGTATTTCGTTTCGGCCTTGATGGCGACTTGGTGTTTACCTTCGGGTCGGGATGGGTAAGATCGATTCGGGGGAAGGCCAGGGAAGAGGACCCTGGTGATGCTCGGCGGCGTGTATGCTCACCGATTTCCCGCCAAAATTGACTGCGGCTCAGGGAACCATCGCCCGATTTGTGCATTTGCCTCATCGCCTGCAGTTTGACCCGTCGTGTGGCCCAGAGTATCGGCCACCCGGCACGAACACAAACATATGCTGACAGAATTGGCCATTCGCGTTTCCCGGCCTTAACCACTGAAGGAGACACAAATGACGAATTTCCTGCCTGCTCTCCATGAAGGGCACGCCTCCATCACGCTGCAGAACCTGTTTCGTGATGCTCTGGAGGCCTATGATGACTGGGGCGCCAACATGCCCGAGCCCATCGTTGCGTTCGAAGGCAAGCGCATTCCCATCAGCGAGGTCTTCGACTGGATGAAACCTTGCAGCGACATCATGCCGGCAAACCTCATCGGCATCGTAACCGACCGACTGAACAAGCCGTGGAGCGGTGAAGGGCCGCTCGACGCCATGACCGTCTCGACGGCCGCGCGTGTCATGTCGGTGCTGACGCGGCGGCAGCTGCGCAGCTTCGGTCGCGGCTCGATCGAGATCTTCGCCGACCGCTTCAACCATCCGGTCCACGCCAGCGCGTGAGACCGGTGACCTCAGAGGAGCGCGCGTGCGCGCTCCTCGTTCCCTGCGGGTATCCGTCACGGATTTCCCCGCACCTTGCCGACCCCTTCCTTGAAGCATCGCCTTCCCGTAAACACGAGGGGAGAGCAAGCGGATGTTCGAGCGGACCGGGGGCGGCGTGAATTTTCGACAATTGGAAGTGCTGCGCACGCTGTTGGCGACCGGATCGACGATTGCGGCCGCCAAGACGATGGGGCTCAGCCAGTCCGGCGTCAGCCGGCTGTTGCAGCAGCTCGAGGAAGAGCTGTCGCTGACGCTTTTTGCCCGTGACAAGGGCCGGCTGATTGCGACGCCCGAGGCGATGAAGCTCGCCGAGGATGCGGAGCATATCTTGCTCGGCATCGACCGGTTCACCAATCTGGCGCAGGACCTGCGCAGCGGCGCAGTCGGCCCAGAGGTCGTGCGCATCGGCCTGCCGAACAGCATGTCCGAGACCTTCGCCCCGGCGATGCTCGCCGACTATGCCAAGGATTTTCCCGGCGTGCGCGTCGAAACCTTCTTCGACACGACCGTTGCGATCGCCCGCCTCGTCGAGCAGCGCATCATCGATTTCGGCTTCCTGCGTTATGAGGGGCAGCTGAGCGCCGGTCTCGAAATGCAGCCGGTCGCAACCGGCCTCAGCGTCTGCGTCATGGAAAAGGGGCACACGCTTTCGCAGCACGAAACCGTGACGCCGAAGGAACTGCGCGGCGTGCCCTTGATCCTGATCGGCCGCCGCCGGCCGACGCGGGTCATGCTCGACGAGATCTTCCGCAAGGCCGGCGTGCCGCAAAAGGTCAAGATCGAGACCCACAGCAACAGCTCGGCCTGCGCCTACGCGGCCTACGGCCTTGGGGTCGCGATCATCAGCAGCTTCTTTGCCAATCTGCACCGGCACCTACCGATCGAGATCCGTCCGTTTTCGCCGCACCTCACCCAGGATTTCGGCGTCGCGACGGCGGCTGGCGTACCGCTGTCGCTTGCAGCCCAAGCCATGATTGACTGCCTCAAAAGGCAGGTCGCCGCTTCGCAGCAGCCGTGAGACAATGGCCTCAAGGTTGCGGCCATTGGCAATGGGACGGGCGCGACACTACATTGCCGGCCGATACGAACATTAGAGCGGATAAGATCATGTTTCAGGCAGCCACCATCGACACAGGCGACAAGCGCGCTTTCTATGCGGAGTTGGCCCAGCAGCTCGAATCGCTGCTTCATGGCGAGCCGAACCTGATCGCCAACGCGGCCAATACGTCGGCGCTGATGTTCCAGACCATGCCGAGCCTCAATTGGGCGGGGTTTTATTTCCTCGAAACCGACGACGAACTCGTGCTGGGACCGTTCCAGGGCAAGCCTGCCTGTGTGCGCATCGCCGTCGGCCGCGGGGTCTGCGGAACGGCCGTCAAGGAAGACCGCTCGATCCTTGTGGAAGACGTCCATGCCTTTCCGGGGCACATCGCCTGCGATGCGGCCTCGCGCTCGGAACTCGTGGTTCCGGTGCGGCGTGACGGCCGGGTGATCGGCGTCATCGATCTCGACAGCCCGGAGCCTGCACGCTTCGACCGCGACGACCAGATCGGCATCGAAAAACTTGCGGCGATCTTCGCAGCGGCAATTGCATAGGGCCGCCGCCGTGGATGATCTGGCAAGGACTGACAGGCTTTTGCTTCGGGCCGCACCATGACGGATGCGGCTCAGCCTGTCGATGTCGAAACGCATGCGCGCGCGGCCCGCAAGATCGACATCGTCGTCATCGGCGCCGGGCAGGCGGGATTGTCTTCGGCCTATCACCTGGGCCGGCTCGGGCTGGCGCCTCACAGGCAATATGTCGTCATCGACCGGTCGCCGCAGCCGGGCGGGGCCTGGCAGTTTCGCTGGCCGTCGCTGACCTTGAATACGGTCAACGGTATTCACGATCTTCCCGGCATGAGATTTTCCGAAGCGGTCGATACCAGCAAGGGCGAGGTTCACGCGGCCGTCGCCGTGCCGCAGTATTACGGCGCCTATGAGAAGGCATTCGGTCTGCCGGTCCGCCGGCCGGTGGCCGTCAAGGTCGTGTGTGACCGGGGCGAGCGCTTCAGGGTCGAGACGGACGACGGGGCTTATGCTGCCCGCGGCATCATCAACGCGACCGGCACCTGGGAGGCCCCCTATATCCCGCCCTATCCGGGAGCGGAGCGCTTCAAGGGGCACCAGCTGCACACGAAGGATTATCAGTCGGCAGCGCAATTCGCGGGGCAGCATGTGCTGGTCGTCGGCGGCGGCATCTCCGCCATCCAGCTGCTCGATGAAATATCGCAGGTGACATCGACCACGTGGGTAACGCGGGAGGAGCCGGCCTTCCGCGACGAACCGTTTACGCCAGAGGTTGGACGCGCCGCCGTAGCCATGGTCGAGGACCGGGTTCGCCGCGGCCTGCCGCCGGGCTCGGTCGTCTCGGTGACGGGCATTCCGGTGACACCTGCGATCATGGCCGCACGTGCACGCGGCGCGCTCGAGCGCCAGCCGATGTTTGCCGAAATGACCGAAAACGGCGTGCGCTGGTCCGACGGGCGCGAACTGGCCGTCGACGTCATCCTCTGGAGCACCGGCTTCAGAAGCGCGCTCGATCACCTGGCGCCGCTGCAACTGCGCAATGCTGACGGCGGTATCCTGATGACCGGTCGGCTGGCGACTCAGGTGGCAAAAGACCCGCGCATCCATCTCGTCGGCTACGGGCCGTCGGCTTCCACCATCGGTGCGAACCGGGCAGGAGGCGCTGCCGCCCGCGAACTGGCCGATTTTCTTCATCTGACCTGACGGAAGCCGGCGCGATCGCGCCGGCTTCCTCGCCAGCGAGCAGCCGGGCAGCGCCCACCCGGTCGCGATGAAGTTGCATGCCCTTTTCATAGAGGTATGACATTTACTCATAATATTGCACGATTTTTTCCAATCGATCATAGTCCCTGCAACAAGAGAGCCGACGGGCAGGAGAATCGCGGTAACGCGTGCGGCCTGCCTCAGTACGGGGAACCCATGATCAAATTCATTCTCAATCGTCTCGTGATGGCGATACCGACGATCGTGATCGTCTCGGTTGCCGTCTTCACGCTTATCCGCCTCATTCCCGGTGATCCGGCAGCGCTGATGCTCGGCGATATGGCCGAACCGCAGCAGATTGCCGCGTTGCGCGCGGAGCTCGGTCTCGACCGCAGCATCCCGGAGCAATTCGTCATCTGGGCCGGCAACATCCTCTCCGGCGATTTCGGCACCTCGATCGTCACCGGCGAGCCGGTGCTGCATCTGGTCGTCAGCCGCTTCTTCGTCAGCGCCGAAATCGTCGTCATCGCCGTGCTTCTCGCGAGCCTGATCGCGGTTCCGGCCGGCGTCATCGCCGCCTGGCGGCAGAACAGCCTGACCGACCTGGCGCTTGTCGGTTCGGCGACCGTGCTTCTGTCGATCCCAACCTTCTGGCTCGGTCTTCTCTTGCTGCTCGCCTTCGGCCTGAAGCTCGGCTGGCTGCCGGTGCTTGGCTACGTGCCGATCTCGGAGAACTGGAAGGCCGGCCTTCTCTATCTGGTACTGCCGGTCATGACGCTTGTCATCCACGAGATGGGCGTGATCATCCGCATGGCCCGCGCCTCTACGCTCGAAGTGCTGCGGCTCGATTACATCACCCATGCCCGTGCCAAGGGGCTTTCGGAAAGTGCCGTTCTCTGGCGCCACGCCTTCAAGAACGCCTTCGGCCCGACCTGGACGATGATTGGCCTGATCCTCGGCAACCTGCTCGGCGGCATCGCCGTCATCGAGACGGTGTTCACCATTCCGGGTCTTGGCCGTCTAATGGTCGATGCGATCTTCCAGCGCGACTATCCGGTGATCCAGGGCTGCCTGCTGCTCGTCGCCTTCTCCTATGTCGTCGTCAATCTGGTGGTCGACCTCCTCTATCCTCTCTTCGATCCGCGGGTGGTGGCAGAATGAGAAAGCTCACTTTCAACGGCGCCATCGGCGGCGGCCTGATCGGCCTGCTGGTCATCACCGCCCTCATCGGCCTTTTCTGGACGCCTTATGATCCGATGGCGCTCGGCTTCACCGCGCGGCTTGCCGCACCCGGTGCAGCGCACTGGCTCGGCACCGACGAGTTCGGCCGCGATGTCGCCAGCCGCCTGATGGTCGGCGCCCGTGCCAGCGTCTGGATCGGCTTCCTGACCGTCACCTTCGCCGTCGTCTTCGGCACCTTCATCGGCATCGTCAGCGGCTATGCGCGCGGCTGGGTCGATGGCGTGATCATGGCGATCAACAACGCGCTCCTGGCCTTCCCCGGCATCCTGCTGGCGCTCGGCCTGCTCGCCGTCTTCGGCGCCAACCAGTACGGCATCATCTTCGCGCTCGGCATCGCCTATACGCCGTCAATGGCCCGCGTGGTGCGCGGAGCGGTGCTGTCGCTGCGCGAACGCGAGTTCATCGAGGCGTCGCGGGTGATGGGCAATGGCGAGATATATACGATGCTGCGCCATATCCTGCCGAACTGCGTCGCGCCGATCACGGTGCTTGCCACCTCGATGTTCGGCTGGGCGATCCTCTCGGAAAGCGCGCTTTCCTTCCTCGGTCTCGGCGTGCCGCCACCGGCACCCACCTGGGGAAACATGCTCGCCGCCGGCCGCCCCTTCATAGAACAGGCCGTCTGGCTCGGTTTCTTCCCCGGTCTCTGCATCGCTCTCACTTTGCTCGGCATCAACCTTCTGGGCGACGCGCTACGCGACCGTCTCGACCCCCGCATGCGAGGCCTGAAATGACCGGCAATCCTCTTCTCAGTGTCCAGCGCCTTTCGCTTGCCGTCACTCACTCCGGCAACCAGGTAGTGAAGAACGTCAGCTTTGACGTCGCGCCCGGCGAAATCGTCGGCATCGTCGGCGAAAGCGGCTCCGGCAAGACACTGGCGACACGCGCGATCATCGGGCTCATTCCGCCGGCCGTCCGCCGTATCGGCGGCACGATCCTCTACCGGGGTAAGGATGTGCTCGGCATGAAGGACCGGGATCTCCGCCAGCTTCGCGGCGGGGAGGTCGGCGTCGTCTTCCAGGAGCCGATGACCTCGCTCAACCCGTCGATGACCATCGGCCGGCAGCTCGAGGAAGGGCTGATCCTGCACACAAAGATGTCGGTCGAGGAGCGCCGCACGGCGATCCTCTCGATGCTTGGTCGCGTCGGCATACGCGAGCCGGAGCGGGCGTTGACCGCCTATCCGCACGAGTTCTCCGGCGGCATGCGCCAGCGCATCATGCTCGCCTCGGTGATGCTGTTGAAGCCAGCCTTGCTGATCGCAGACGAGCCGACGACCGCGCTCGATGCCGTCGTCCAGCGCGACGTCATGGAGCTGATGGTCGAGTTGACCCAGGCCGAGGGCACTGCAGTGCTGCTCATCAGCCACGACCTGCCGATGGTCGCCCGCTACACCAACCGTTTCGTGGTGATGGAAAAGGGCGTCGTCGTCGAGCAGGGGCTGACCGAGGAGATCCTGCAAGCACCGCAGCATCCCTATACCCGCAAGCTGCTTTCGTCGCTGCCGTTCCGTGGTGCTGCGCGTGAGCTCGACATGACCCGCACGCCGATGGTTTCGGCGCGCAATATTGTCGTCGAGTATCCCGGCCGCAAGGGTCTCTTCCGCAGGCACGAGCCGAAGCGCGCGCTGCACGGCGTCAGCGTCGATATCCATGTCGGCGAGGTCGTGGCACTGGTCGGCGGTTCCGGCTCTGGCAAGACGACGCTCGGCCGCACCATCGCAGGCCTCGTCCAGCAGGCCGAAGGCGACATCCTGTTCCAGGGCCGCGAGCGCAGCGCCGACTGGCGCGATTATAGGCTGAACTGCCAGATGGTCTTCCAGGATCCCTATTCGTCGCTCGATCCGCGCATGACCATTCAGGCGCTCGTCGAGGAAGCGCTGCGGCTGGTGCCGGACCTCGATACGCCGGCCAAGCGTCGCCGTGCGCTCGAAACGCTTGAGGAAGTCGGGCTCAGCGCCGATTTCGCCAATCGCTATCCGCATGAGCTCTCGGGCGGCCAGCGCCAGCGTGTGGCTATCGCCCGCGCCATCGCACGGCGGCCAAAATTCCTGATCGCCGACGAGCCGGTGTCGGCGCTCGACGTAACCGTTCGCTCTCAGGTGCTGGAACTCTTCTCGAACCTGCAGAAGCGCTACGGCTTCTCGTGCCTGTTCATCAGCCACGACCTCGGCGTCGTCGAGCAGGTCGCCGACCGCGTCATCGTCATGCAGGACGGGCGCATCATCGAAGAAGGCGACCGCGACCGGATCTTCGATGCGCCGAAGGATGCCTATACCCGCAAGCTGCTTTCGGCGATCCCGGCGCTCGATCTCAACCAGACCGGTGGCGTCACCCTCAAATGGCGGCTGGAGGCCTGAGATGAGCACGGAAATCAAGACCGGTGCGATCGCGGCCGAACTCCACGCGATCGCCGACGCGGAGCCCTTCGTCACCCGCTTCCTCGTGCGCAATCTCCAGACCGGTGAAACCATCGGCCGTGGCGAGGGTGAGGAAACACCATCTGCCAGCACCCGCAAAACCTCGATCATGATGGCGGCGCTGAAGGCGGTGGCAGAAGGCCGGCTTCATCTTGACGAGCGCATCACCTACGAAGCACGGCTCGCCCAGGAAGTGGCGAGCGGCATGTTCCGCTACCTGACGCCTGGAATCGTCATTTCGCTGCGCGACGCGATCGTCGGCATGATGGTTCTGAGCGACAATGTCTGCACCAAGATGGTGTTCGAGCGGCTGACGCTTGAAGAGGTCGACGGCTATTGCAAGGCGCTCGGCATGGTGGGCACGCACCATCGCTTCCTCATTCCGCCGCTGGCGCTCAAACCCGATCATTCGCTGGCCGACGTCACGACGACGACGGCTGCCGACCAGGTGATGCTGCTGGAACTGATCCTCGCCGCCGAGCACGATGCCGCTGCTGCCGCCAGGCTTGGCATCACGGTCGAGCTCGCCGCCTTCGCTGTGCAGACGCTGAAGAACCAGGTTTTGCGCTATGGCATCCGCTCGCGGCTGCCCTTCGATACGGTCGTCGCCTGCAAGGGGGGTCGCGGCAAACGCGGCCGCATGGATGCCGGCGTCGTCTATCGCGACGGCAAGCCGCTCTATGCGATCGCCGCCTTCACCGACGGCGTACCCGCGCTGATGCCCGACGGCACGCCCGGCTACACCATCGCGCTCGAAACCATCGGCAAGCTGTCACAGGTCTGCTGGCGCGCCTTTTGAACCGACAACACCAACAATCAGAAAAGAGAGAGGAACCATGAAAACCATACTTCTTGCCGGAACCATGCTGATGAGCGCGATCGCGCTCGGCCATGCGCGTGACCTGACGGTCGCCCAGAGCTCGGACATCCGCAGCAACGAGCCCGGCGTCAACCGCGACGGCAACACCGACTCGGTGATCTTCCACATCGTCGAAGGTCTGGTCGGCTACGCCGAGAACGGCGAAGTGAAGCCGCTGCTCGCGAAAAGCTTCGAGGTTTCGCCCGATGGCCTGACCTATACGTTCAAGCTGCGAGACGACGTGAAGTTCCACAATGGTAAGGCGCTGACCGCGGAAGACGTGGTCTGGAACTGGAACCGCTACATGAAGCCGGAGACCAAGTGGACCTGCGCCGGCGACTTCGACGGCAGCAAGTCGATCAAGGTGACGAGCGTCGCCGCAGCCGACGCCTCCACCGTCACCATGAGTATCGAGAAGCCTTCGGCCGTCTTTCTCGGCCTGATGGCCCGGCCGGAATGCGGCTACACCGGCATCGTCTCCCAAGATTCCGTCGGCGCAGACGGCGCTTACACTGCGCCCATCGGCACCGGCCCGTTCAAGTGGGCGGAATGGAAGAAGGGCGAATATGTCCGGCTCGAAAAGAACGCCGACTACGTCTCACCCGCCAATGACGGCAAGCCCGATGGCATGGTCGGCTCGAAGCGGCCGCTCGTCGACGGCATCAAGTTCATGGTGATCCCGGACGCCTCGACCGTGAAGACCGGCCTGCTTTCGGGCGCGCTCGACACCGCCGAAGTCTCGGCCGATCTCATTGCCGAGTTCAAGGACAGCGACACGATGCAACTCATCGTCAAGCGCAACAACGGCAAGAACCTGCTTTACTTCCAGACCCGCGACAAGATCTTGAGCAACGTTGCGGTTCGCCGCGCGATGGCCGAAGCGCTCGACCTCGACCAGCTCGTCGCCGCTGTTTCCAACGGCACCGGCGAAGCCAACGCATCGATGGTCTCGGCCGACTCGATCTTCTACTCCGACGTCCAGAAGAAGAAGATCCCGATGGATCTCGAAAAAGCGAAGAAGAACCTGGCTGATGCCGGCTACAACGGCGAGCCGATCACCATCATCGCCAACAAGCGCGGCAACGTGCCGAGCTTCCCCGCTGCCGTCGTCGCCCAGGCGATGATGCAGCAGGTGGGCCTCAACGTGCAGATCGAAGTGCTCGACTATGCGACCCAGGTCGATCGCCGCCGCTCCGGCAACTATCAGGTGATCTCGCAGTCGGTGTCGCCGCGTCTCGATCCGGCGCTGATGTACAGCTTCTATGTCGGCAACAAGGACAAGAACGCCTCGCTGATGTGGGACAACCCGAAGGCGGTTGAACTGATGAAGGCAGCCTATGTCGAGGCCGACCAGGCCAAGCGCCAGGCGATCTTCGACGAGTTCCACCAGCTGATGCTCGACGAGGTCCCCGGCATCTTCATGTACGACATGGTCGACATCTGGGGCGCCACCAAGAAGCTGCACGGCCAGCCGGTCTGGCAGTCCAACACCCGCCTCTGGGAAGTGACGCTCGACGACTGATGCGGGCGTAGTCCTTTCTCTCCAGCGGATGGCGGCCGTTTGTCGCCCTCCGCACCTCCTTAGACAAAACTGCTGATGCGACCGCGCCCCGCGCCGTCGCAAAAGGATGATTGATGCCAAATCCAGCCGCCCGGACCGCCCTTGTCGACACGATCGAAGCGCTGAAGCCCGAATTCGCCGAAATGAGCGACGCGATCTGGGACCATGCGGAACTGAGTTTTCATGAGGAAAAGTCGGTAGCGACGCAGATCGCCATGCTGGAGAAGCATGGGTTTCGCGTGTCGCGCGGACTGGCGGACATCGATACCGCCTTCGTCGGCGAGAGCGGGCAGGGCCTGCCGGTGATCGCCTTTCTTGGTGAGTTCGACGCGCTTGCGGGTCTGAGCCAGGTGGCCGGCGTCGCCGAGGCGAAAGCGCTCACTGAGGGCGGTACGGGCCATGGCTGCGGCCACAATCTGCTCGGCACGGGTTCGCTGCTCGCTGCCGTCGCGCTTGCCCGCTACCTCAAGGAAAACGACTTGCCGGGCACGGTGCGCTATTACGGCTGCCCCGGCGAGGAGGGCGGTTCCGGCAAGACCTTCATGGCACGCGCCGGCATCTTCGCTGATGTCGATACGGCGCTGACCTGGCACCCGGCACCCTTCAACGGCGTACGCTCGACCAACAATCTCGCCGTTCTTGAAATCTATTACCGCTTCAAGGGCGTCGCCGCGCACGCATCGAACGGTGCCCATCTCGGCCGCAGCGCGCTCGACGCGCTGGAACTGATGAATGTCGGCGTCAACTTCCTGAGGGAGCACATGCCGCAGGATTGCCGCGTGCACTATGCGATCACCGATGCCGGCGGCAAGGCGGCAAACGTCGTCCAGGCCCGCGCCGAGGCGCTCTATCTCGTGCGGGCGCCGCAGATGCCGGAGGCCTTGGCGCTCGCTGCCCGCATCGACAAGATCGCCAAGGGGGCGGCGATGATGACGGAGACCGAGGTCGAGATCGTCTTTGACCGGGCGGCGACCAATCTGCTGCCCAACATCGCGCTGGAAACGGCGATCCACGACAACATGGCGGCGCTCGGGCCGGTTCCCTTCGACGAGGCCGATATCGCCTTTGCCAAGGACATCCAGAAGACGCTGACGCAGGAAGCAATTTCGAGCAGCATCCGGCTTTACCAGATCAAGGGCGATGTTTTTGCGAACAGCCGCATGGACGGTTCGACCGGTCTGCATCTCGGCCTTCGCGATTTCGAGGGCCAGTCGCATTTCCGCGCCGGCTCGACCGATGTCGGCGACGTCAGCTGGATCACGCCGACCGCGCAATGCTGGGCGCCCGCCTGGGCGATCGGCACGGCGCCGCACACCTGGCAGGTGGTGGCGCAGGGCAAGAGCCCGGCCGCCCACAAGGCTTTCGCCCACGCGGCAAAATCACTGGCCACGACCGGCCTCGACCTGATCCTCGATGCCGATCTTTTGGCACGGGCAAAGGCCGAGTGGCGTGAAAAGACCGAGGGCAAGCCCTACCAATGCCCGATCCCGGATCATATCGGTCCGAAACTCTGAAATCATTTTTTCGATGCCTGCAAACGCCCGCGCCACCCCGCGGGCGTTTCGTTTTGTCGGCGTCCGGAACGTCTGCCCGGCGAGTGCACGCGCCTTTGAATGGCGCCAGACTCTTGACGCGAATCGCAGGCTCCGGCATCTCTGTTACGGAGTTTTCCGAATAAGTGCCGATTGGCCGTATTTGAATTGAATCTCTGTTAGCGTGATGTGGCGCCGTTGGGCCGCTGACGCGCGCAAGGAGTATGGCAGAATGAATATGACGGCAACCCAGGCAAGACAGGACGCGGGTCACTCCCAGGCACGCCGTCCGGCCGACGAAGCGATCGCGGCCGATGCCCGCGCGCTTTCCGAACAGTTGAAGGCGATGCGCGAGCGCCTGTTCGCGCCGACGGCGATGAAGACATTGCGCAGCTTCACCTCGGGCGAGGCGGCCAAGCTGATCGGCGTTTCTGACGGCTATCTGCGCCAGCTCTCGCTTGCCGGTGAAGGCCCGCAGCCCGATACCGGGCTTGGCGGCCGCCGCTCCTATTCACTCTCCGACATCAATGCGCTTCGCCGGCACTTGGCCGAACAGGCGCTTGCCAAGGGCAATGCCGCCAAGGCGCGCAGCTATCTCAAGTGGCGCGATGCGGAAGCGGGCGAACACCTGCAGGTGATCTCGGTCACCAACTTCAAGGGCGGCTCCGGCAAGACCACATCGTCGGTGCATATCGCGCAATATCTGGCGTTGACCGGCCACCGCGTGCTCGCCGTCGACCTCGACCCGCAGGCCTCGCTGTCCGCACTCTTCGGTTACCAGCCGGAACTCGACCTTACCGGCAACGACACGCTCTATGGCGCGATCCGCTACGACGCCGAGGCGCGGCCGTTGAAGGACATCATCCGCAAGACCTATTTCGACGGCCTCGATCTCGTGCCGGGAAATCTCGAACTGCAGGAGTTCGAGCACACGACGCCGCAGGCACTGAGCGCCCGTCACAATGGCACGGACGCTGGCCCGCTGTTCTTCGCCCGCGTGCAGGCCGCCCTTGCGAGCGTCGCCGACGACTATGACGTCGTCATCATCGACTGCCCGCCGCAGCTCGGCTATCTGACGCTGTCAGCGCTCTGCGCCTCGACGTCCGTCGTCGTCACCGTGCATCCGCAGATGCTCGACGTCGCCTCGATGAACCAGTTTCTCTACATGACGTCGGACCTCCTGAGCGTCGTGCGCGAGGCCGGTGGCGAACTCAACTTCGACTTCCTGCGCTACCTCGTCACCCGCTTCGAGCCGAACGACGGGCCGCAGGCCCAGATTGTCGGCTTCATGCGTTCGCTCTTCGGCGACCGGGTGTTGACCTCGGCCATGGTGAAGTCCACCGCGGTTTCCGATGCCGGCCTGACGAAGCAGACGCTCTACGAGGTCGGACGCGAGAATTTTACCCGCGCCACCTATGACCGCGCGATCGAATCGCTGAACGCCGTCAACGGCGAGATCGAAACGCTCATTCACGCGGCCTGGGGGCGCTGACCGACATGGCTGGCAACCGCAAGAACGAACTGCGCGCACTCTTTTCCGGCAATGTCGCCCCGGCGGCGCCTGCCGCGGAAGCGGATGACAAGGCGCCCGCCGCACCAAGCGTGCAGCCGGCAAAGCCAGTCGTGGTCCCCGCCGCCCAGGCCGACGTGCCGCGGGCCGCCTCCGGCGCGATCAAGGCCATGGGGCTTTCGCTTGGGAGTATCACCCGCGAGGCGGAAGAGGCCCGCGCGCTGCGCGAGGCCCTGCATCAGGGCGAGCGCGTCGTCGAGCTTGATCCGGAGCTGATCGATGCGTCTTTCGTCGGCGACCGCCTGACCGACGGCGAGACCGACGATCCGGAATTCCTGGCGCTCGCCGACAGTATCCGCGACAGCGGCCAGCAGTCGCCGATCCTCGTGCGCCCGCACCCGCAGAAGCAAGGCCGCTACCAGACCGCCTACGGCCATCGTCGTCTCAATGCCGTGCGCAGCCTCGGCACCAAGGTCAAGGCCATCGTCCGGCCGCTGACTGACGACGAGCTGGTGCTGGCGCAGGGCAAGGAAAACGCCGAGCGGCGCAACCTGTCCTTCATCGAGCGTGCCATGTTTGCGTCGGCGCTCGCCGACCGCGGCTTCGACCGGAAGGTGATCGGCGAGGCGCTCGCCGTGCAGAAGAGCGAGCTGTCGCGCCTCCTGCAGGTGGCCGAAGGCGTGCCGCCGGCGATTGCCCGCGCGATCGGCCCGGCACCGAAGGTCGGCCGCGAACGCTGGATGGCCTTCGGCGCGCTGCTTGAGGACATGGTGACCGTCGAACTGGCGCAGGAGGAGTGCCGCTCGCGCCGCTTCCTCGAAGCCGAAAGCGACCAGCGGTTCCAGATCGTCTTCGCGCGCCTGTCGCGCAAACCGAAGCCGGACGCAGCGGCCAAGCCGGAGACGCTGGTCGACGCCGCCGGACGCGCCTTTGCCAAGCTCAAGCGCGACGGCAAGAATGCCCGCATCGAGTTCTCAGTCGATGTCGATCCAGCCTTCATCGACGAGGTCGTCGAACTGCTTGCCAAGCAGCATGCGGTGTTCGCGGCGGGCCGCGAAGGCTGAACGAAGTCTGCCCTTCTGAAAGTTCCAATCGGGCCTGCGTGACGCTCTCACGCAGGCCCGATTCGTTTTCCCGGCGGAGCCGATGGTAGGCCGCCGCGAGCATCCCCGTGCGATCGCCGCTGTCGCCCCCATCCAAGAAATATTTTCGGCCGTGTGAGGCCGGCGACGGGATGTCGCGGCGGCCTTGGGGCGTCGGGCATTGCCGTTGCATGGAGCCCACAGAAAGGCAGCAATCGACCACGGATCCCGGTTCGAAACGGGGCGTTGGAAGGGACTTGTTAACCTTCATTTCCTATCGCTTAGAAGGCCCCGCGGCGATGTCTCTAGCTCTTCCAGGACCCATGCGTATTCCCAGGACAAACTTCTCACAGGCTGCTTTGCATGATGCAAACCAGGCGGATTATTTCGATGGTCCGCAGGATGATGCGTTGAGCGGTATGCCCACCCATGAGGCGCAACCCGCCGATCCCTATCAGTTGTACGAGGCGCCGGCGGCGCCTCGCCGGCCGGCGAACCAGCAGGCTGAAACCACGAGCCGTGCGACCCGCCTCTATGGGCAGGGTTCCGCCTACGCTCCTGCACAGGTGACGTCGACGATGAGCGAACCCTTGCCGACCCTTTCGGAGATTGCCGGCCACTACGGCGATTCCACCTGGGAGAGCCATTTCTTCCTGGCGCCGAACGTGCGCTTCACCCGCACGCCCGAGCGCGAATTCATGAAGCGACGCGCGCCGCAGGTCGAAGAAGGCGAAACGGCAACCGAAGTCGAAGAGGCGATCGTCGCGGTGGCGGCGGAGCCTGCTGCGGTCTTGGTGGAAACCGTTGAGCCCGTCGCGACGGCCACGGTCGAGCCGGTACAGACGGAAGCTTCGGCCGTTGCTGCTGACGAGGCGCCGCTGGCCGAGGTCGCGCTGCCGTCCTACAGCCCGTCCGAACTGTTGCGCATGCTGACCAACCAGTTGCCCACTTGGACCGCCGCGCAAAACACGATCGAGCCGGCCATGCTCGCGCGTGTCGAAGCTCCGGCCGACGAGGGCGTAGCCCTTGCGCCCGTTCTGACGACGCAGATCGCCGTTTCCGCGCCGGTCGCCGAAGTCCAACCCGCGCCCGCTCAGGCAGGCGACGCTTCCGTCGATCAGGGCGCTGCGCATTCTGTTTTCCTGTCGGATTTCGCCTTCTTCGAATTCGGCCCGGCCGACGATGCTGAGGTTGCCGGCACGGACGCCACCCATCCGAAGCCTTTTGTCGAGACGCCAGCCCCGGTTGCGATGACGCCCGCCATCGCTCCCGTCGCCGTTGCGCCTATTGCGGTCACGCCGCCAGCGCCCGTGCGCCCGGTTGAAATACGCCGTATGCCGCCGACGGCGATCACTTCGCTGTTCCGTGTTGTCGATGTCCGCGGCGCAAAGCCGGAGGATGTGCCAGCCCAGCAACCGCCCGCCGCCGCTGAGGCCGTTGCCGACGCTGCGCCGGCACCCGTTGCCGCGGCTGAAGAACCGGTGACTGTAGCCGCCGCTGAAATCATTGACGCCGAACCGGTCGAAATCGAACAGCCGGCGCCGGTTGCCACGAAGGCGGCCATCACCATGCCGGCGCAGGTCACCCGCGCGCCCAGCAACATGCCGGCGATCGGCTCGACCGACCGCGCGCCGAGCGCCGACGGCTACGAGTTCCCATCCGAGGAACTGCTGCAGGAAGCGCCCGTCGGTCAGGGCTTCTTCATGACGCAGGAGCAGCTGGAACAGAATGCCGGCCTGCTTGAAAGCGTGCTCGAAGATTTCGGCGTCAAGGGTGAAATCATCCATGTTCGCCCCGGCCCGGTCGTCACGCTCTATGAATTCGAGCCGGCGCCCGGTGTGAAATCGTCGCGCGTCATCAACCTTGCCGACGATATCGCCCGCTCCATGTCGGCGCTTTCGGCCCGCGTCGCGGTCGTGCCCGGCCGCAACGTCATCGGTATCGAACTGCCGAATGCCACCCGCGAGACCGTCTATTTCCGCGAGCTGATCGAATCTGTCGATTTCCGCAAGACCGGCTACAAGCTGGCGCTTTGCCTGGGCAAGACGATCGGCGGCGAGCCTGTCATCGCAGAGCTTGCGAAGATGCCGCATCTGCTCGTCGCCGGCACCACCGGCTCGGGCAAGTCGGTCGCGATCAACACCATGATCCTGTCGCTGCTCTATCGGTTGAGCCCGGATCAGTGCCGCCTGATCATGGTCGATCCGAAGATGCTCGAACTCTCCGTCTATGACGGCATCCCGCATCTGCTCACCCCCGTCGTTACCGACCCCAAGAAGGCGGTCATGGCGCTGAAGTGGGCCGTCCGCGAGATGGAAGACCGCTACCGCAAGATGTCGCGGCTCGGTGTGCGCAATATCGACGGCTACAACCAGCGCGCCGCCGCTGCCCGTGAAAAGGGCGAACCGGTGATGTGCACGGTGCAGACCGGTTTCGAAAAGGGCACCGGCGAGCCGCTGTTCGAACAGCAGGAAATGGACCTGGCGCCGATGCCCTACATCGTCGTCATCGTCGACGAAATGGCCGACCTGATGATGGTCGCTGGCAAGGAAATCGAAGGCGCGATCCAGAGGCTGGCGCAGATGGCGCGTGCTGCCGGTATCCACCTGATCATGGCGACGCAGCGTCCTTCGGTCGATGTCATCACCGGCACGATCAAGGCGAACTTCCCGACCCGCATCTCGTTCCAGGTGACCTCGAAGATCGACAGCCGCACGATCCTTGGCGAGCAGGGTGCCGAGCAGCTGCTCGGCCAGGGCGACATGCTGCACATGCAGGGCGGCGGACGTATAGCCCGTGTCCATGGCCCGTTCGTTTCGGATCTTGAGGTTGAACACGTCGTCGCACATCTGAAGACGCAGGGACGCCCGGAATATCTCGACACCGTCACGGCGGAAGAAGAGGAAGAAGAGCCGCAGGAAGAGACCCCGGTCTTCGACAAGAGCGCGCTTGCGTCGGAAGACGGCAACGAACTCTACGACCAGGCCGTCAAGGTGGTCCTGCGCGACAAGAAGTGCTCGACCTCCTACATCCAGCGCCGCCTTGGCGTCGGCTACAACCGTGCTGCCTCGCTGGTCGAGCGCATGGAAAAGGAAGGCCTCGTCGGGTCGGCGAACCACGTCGGCAAGCGCGAGATCATCTACGGCAACCGCGACCATATGAGCGCGCCCGACAACGACGACATGGATTGATACCGGGCGTAGCCCAGGCCAGTATTTCGAGCCGTCGCTGACAGGTTGTTGGCGGCGGCTTTTCTATCTTCGAGTTGCTGTTAGTGTCGCCTGCGTCAGGAGCCGTCGTCGTGATGCTTCCGGCCCTAATGTCGCGCATGGGATGATCTGATCGGTGCAAGCAGTAAAGCATCGTCGCAATGAGACACCGATCTGGCCAAGCCTAACGCTTGCTCTCATCCTCCATGCGTTCGCCGTGTCGGTGCTTTTCCTCCTCCCGTCACCGCGGCCACCTGTTCCGAGCCCGGACGAGGGGATCGCCGTTCAGATACTGGAATTGCCGCTCCCACGCCCTGAGGTGGTGCAGCCCGTGCTCGGACCGCAAAATGCGCCGCCCGTCGCGCATTCCGTCCCGGAGACGGCGCCTGCCGCGGAAACAGCCACGCTGCCGCCGGCTGCCCAGCCGATGGTGCAAGCGAAGCGGTTCTTCTCGGCGGCGATACTGGCTGATCCACGCAGCAGACAGGCGCTGGAAGGGCTGTCACAGCTCGCCGCCGATGAACAGATTGTCCAGCTCTGCAATCTCGAGGCGATGGAGCAGGTTCATCGCTGGCGCGTTGACTTTACCCCCGACCTGCTCGTCGCCTACGCCACGTCGGATATCGTTTTGGCTGGGCGGAACCTCCGTGCGGATGGCGCCGCCTTTCGCAGCAAGGGTCGCTGGTTCAATATCAAGTTTGGCTGCGCCGTGGCGCCGGATATCAAAAGCGTCGCCGCATTTGAGTTTCAGGTTGGTGACGAAATTCCGGAAAGTGAGTGGGAGGCAAATTTCCTCTCCGCTGGCGCCGCAGCCCACTGATCGTGGCCATCGATCGAAGTCCGTTCCCTGCGCCCTTTGGCGAAGGACGTGACGAGAAGCAGGCTGCGGAGCCGGATCACGCCGGGGCCGTTCCGCCTTTGGCGTGGCCTGCGCGGCAGCAGTGCTTCAGTTGCTTGCCAGATCCGCAGGGGCAGGGGTCGTTGCCGCGCAGTTGCAGACGACCAACAAGCGGCAAGAGCGCTGCGGAGGGAAGGAGGCCCGCCATCAGGATTGCCAGCCTGGCGGAAATGCCGGGAATGACCAGCCGCCGACGCGCCTTGAAGCCGCGCCAGGCGCATTTTGCCACGTATTCCGGAGTGGCTTTCGGGAGCGCCTTGAACAAGGCAGCCCTGTTGGCGCCGGATTTTTCGAGGAACTCGGTCGATACCGGTCCCGGCGCAACGCAGGTCACGGTTACGCCCGTCCTTCGCGTCTCCTGGTATAGCGCCTCGGAGAACGAACGAACGAAGGCTTTGCTCCCATAATACATTGCCATGTACGGGCCGGGCGTAAAACTCGCGACCGAGGCTAGATTGATGACGCCGCCGCGGCCGCGCGCGACCATGCCCGGCAACAGGTGCAAAGTCAGGGCCGCAAGCGCACGCACATTGACGTCGATCATACCAATCTGGTCGGCAATCGGCAAAGCGGTCGCCGCGCCCCGCAGGCCATAGCCGGCACTGTTGACAAGAACGTCGCAGACGAGGCCTTCGCGCGAAAGAAATTCGTCGAGAATGCGCGTGGCATCGGGCGCGGCAAGATCGACCGGCAGGGAGAATGCCTCGCCGCCCGCCTGTTCGATCGCGGCTTGCACGACGTGCAAGCTTTCGATGGATCGCGCGACCAGAACGACCGGCGCGCCGTCTCGTGCGGCAAGCTCTGCAATTGCCCTGCCTATGCCCCGGGACGCTCCGACAACGACAATGGCGGGTCGTGGTGACTGCTGCGATGTCATGCCGATGGCTCCGGCGTAGCGATTGGCGGCTGGTCGAGTTCGGAAAGCTCTGCCACCTCGTCGGCGATTTCGCCGTTCAATATTTCCTCGAAACGAGCCAGGGCTCGCGCGACATTGGCGCCGTCCATGACACGGTGGTCATAGTGGATCCTGACCGTGACCGATCCGTCGTCACCGATCGGCCCATAGTTGAAGATGGTCGTCAAAGGCGTCAGCGGATTAAGCGACTCCGCACCCAGGCCGGAATAGACCGACAATTGGAAGGTGCCGAAGCGGTGGCCGCGCTGGCGCCCCATGTTCAGGCTGAGCCACATCAGCAGCCGCCGCAACGGCGCGGGCAGGCGTGCAATCTTCAACGCCCGCCGGAATTCCCTGATCTCGAGCACGGGGCGGGACCGGGCCTCCTGGAGCAGGGCGCTCAATTCGGCAAGGGACCGCCTCTCGGGTTGCTTGATCGTGCTGAGAAGGACGACCCGTTCGCCTTCGTGCTCGCGCTCGTGCGCCACGGACGCGATGCTTCCGGGATACTCATAGAGTTGCGGTCTCGGAAGCTTGACATAAGCCCGGCGAAACTCGGGTGTCTCCATCGAGAGTAACCCGTAACCCTTGAGAAACAACACCATCCACGAAGGCCGGTCAGGTCGGCCTGCCCGGGCTTTGTGCAACGCGCTGATGTCCATCTGCCGTTGCACCGTGACCCGCGGCACGCCGATGGAAAATCGCATCAGATCGCCGACGAGGCGTCGTGCGGCGGAAAGCTTGATCGGTCGGCCGCGCATAGTGCCACCTCTAATAGATATAGGGTATAATTCGCTTCGTCCTGTCCATGTAAGCGCGATATTCGGGCCCGAAGAATTCCAGCATCAGGCGCTCCTCCTTGCTTACACGCAGGAAGAAAAGCACAGCGAAGCCAAGGACACCCACGAGGCCAGCCACCCAGTTCGACAGCAGAAACAGCTGGCCAACGCCCATGAGCAGGAAACTGGTGTACATCGGATGGCGCACGAGGGCGTAAGGGCCCCCGCAGATCAACTGATGTTTTTCGCGAATTTCCAGCGAGATCGACCAGTTTCGGCCGAGTTCCTTGTGGGTGCGGCGGAACGTCCATAGAGCCAAGGCGAAGATGACGCCGCCAAGACCCACCGACCATGGGCGCCCCGTATAGTCGGCGAAAGCGGGGATTCCCGTTGCAACATACAATCCGGGCAAAATCGCAAGGCCCGCCAACGCAGCGGCCAGACCGATCGTATCGCTCGCCGAGCGACGACTGCTCATCACCCGCACGCGCTTTGCCCGGCGCTCAAAGGGATAACGGATAACGTACCAGGCAATGATGCCTATGACCCAGACGATTTCGCCAATGGAAGCGACAGACATGTTCACGTTGTTTCACTCAAGCTCTTTTGCTGCAGGGTTCGATCACCGAAGCGGCAAGCGTAGGTGAGACTGCCACGCGCCGCCTCGACCTGACAAGGTACCGAAACGTCGACGGCCAGCCGATACCCATAATCAGCAGCCAAGGGTGGTGATGGCAGCCGATGATGGCGCAAGCGGTCCTTGTTGACCGTTCGGAGGGGTGCGCGTGTTCTTTCAGCCTATCCGCCGTTCATCTCGCGTAGTCTCGTGATGAACTGCTGGGGCCTGAGCCAGATGCCTGGTGTCTTGTAGCCCATGGAGCGGGCGATGTCGGCGACGAAAGCGTTGCAGTTGTAGATTGACGCCTGCCAGAAGCGGGCTTCGGACTTGAGCTTTCGGATCTTGGCAACGACGTCGCGATACTCCGCTTCCGTCAACATGACGCGCCAGCTCGCGGACCTGTACTGTTCCTCCAGATCACCGTCACTGGCGCCAGTTTCGGCCGGCACCGGCAAAACGTGACCAATTACATAGGGAGCGGTATCGTTTGTCGCTGGGGCAAGCCCCGCAACTTCTGGATTGACCATTGCTCCAGACTTGCTGAGCCGGCCAAAAATTACGTAGGAGTGACCGTAACTGAGGGCATAACGAGAGCGGAACTCAATGAAATAGCCCTGATCGCGCTGTTGTGACGTTGTGCCCGCGTAGCTTGAGACGAATCGCGGCTGAGGGCCCTTGTCCTGCGATTGACACGCCGTAACCGCGATTGCGGCCAGGACGGCGAACGAAATACGACCTCGTGAACGAGTCATTTCTGCGCGATGTCTCCCAAATTCTGATCAGGCTGCGAAGGTGCGACTGGTGGATTTCGATTCGCGCCGCGAAATGTGGCCAAGCCGGCCACGGTCAGACAGGGCGGGAAGGACTGTGAGGTCCTCCCCGAACTAAGGTCAGTGACTATTTGTAAACGGGCGCTGGTTCTTCAGCCACCGGTGGTGGCGCCTTGCCTTTGCCTTTACCGATTGTCCCGCAAGCGGCGAGGCTGGCCACGGAAAGCAACGCAACTGTCACGATTAGAATTCGGCTCATCAATATTTCCTTTCCTCTGTTGTCGGAATGGTTATTCGAAGGCTACATTCATAGTATTACCGGCAATTCGAGATTCGTCCTAGTGCAGAAATAACACGCTCGTTGGTCGGTTTATCGTTACCGAAGTTTAAATAATCCATCAAAGCGTGCTGGGCCCTACTCCAATGTCAAACTCAGATAGAGTACGGCTTCAAATGATCAATACCGAAGTTCCAATCGGTGTCCGTGCGTATAGGTCGACGATGTCCTCGTTGGTGAGGCGGATGCAGCCGTTGGAAACGGCTTGCCCTATTGTCCAGGGCGCATTTGTACCGTGGAGCCGGAACTTGGTGTCCTGTCCATTGCGATAAAGGTATAGAGCCGACGCCCCTAGCGGGTTGTGAGGGCCGCCTGTAACGCCACCGGCGTATTGCGCCAATTCCGGCTTGCGTCGGATCATGCTTGCCGTCGGTGTCCATGTCGGCCATTCCGCCTTTCGACCGACAACTGCCCGCCCCTTGAGGGTTAGGCCTTCTTCTCCGACGCCGATTCCGTAGCGCATCGCCCATCCACCACTTTCGATCGAGTAGAGGTAGCGTTGCGATGTGTCGACAAGGATCGTTCCGGCCGGCTCGTTGCCGTCATATCGGACGTGCCGTTTTCGGTAGCGACGATCAACGCCCGGGGTGCCGCCGTATAGGGACGGAAAGGAGACGCCTTGCCAAGTTGAACTGCATCCCGCCAACAAGCCAAGGCTGCCGATTAACAGGAGTCTCCGTGTAATGCGGTGATTGTCCATCTTTACCTGCTGAGAAAAATGGTACGCCCCGAATCTTTCTAGCATTACAATATTGCCTGGCCAAGTTCCAATGAATCAAGTGAGGCTTGCAAGCAGATAATCAGATGACGCTTAATATTTTTTCTGCGTCCCAGGGGATGAACGAAAAGGATTGTATATCTGGAACGAGAGGATGGGTGTGATGCATGGATTGGATTAAAATTTGCTGCGATTCTTGTGTGTAGTTGCATCAGCCAGGTTGGAAGATCGGGGCCCGATGTGCGCCCATGAAATGACTTGCGATGTCGTGCACGCTCGACGGGTCGAAACATGTAAATTAGGAATGGCAGCATGAATTTAGGCTTCGCTGGCAAGGTAGCGCTCGTGACTGGCGCGGGTTCGGGAATTGGCGCAGCCGTGTGTCGGCAACTCGCTGCCGAGGGGGCAGAAGTGGTGGCTGCCGACGTCGACGCTGAGGGCGCGCGCAACATCGTTGCGGAGCTTCGCGCGAAGGGGGGCGCAGCCCACGACGTTGCCGTCGATGTTGCTGACGCTGCCGCCGTGGAAAAGCTGGTTGCCTTCGCTGTTAAGACCTGCGGCGGTCTGCATCTGGCGGTCAACAATGCCGGCGTCGATGGGGTCCGCAAGGCGACCGCCGACTATCCAGTTGATGGCTGGCACGCATTGATGAATGTGAACCTGCACGGCGTCTTCTATTGTATGAAGTACGAGATCGCGGCCATGGTCGCTCAGGGCGGGGGTGCCATCGTCAATACCTCTTCCATTCTGGGCGCTGTCGCTCTGCCGGCCGCAGCCGCCTACACGGCCGCCAAGCATGCAGTGGTTGGGCTGACGAAGGCTGCTGCAATCGAATATGCCCGAACGGGAATTCGTATCAATGCCGTGGCGCCTGGTTGGATCGACACGCCGCTCTCGGCGGAAAATGCTGACGTGGCAAAAAACAGGCGCATGATGTCTCTGCAGCCGATGGGTCGTCTCGGTACGCCGGATGAGGTTGCTGCCCTGATCTGTTTCCTGTTGTCCGAGCAGGCGAGTTTCATCACCGGGAGCGTTCATCTCGTTGACGGCGCCTACACCGCTCACTAACGGGCGGCGTATTCACTCTTTAGATCACCTCCCTATGGTTCTAGGCACGTAGATGCGCGCGTCCGGCATCGCGCTGCGGCTTGTTGCGACGCGGAAATAAAAACGTTTTTATTTTTCTTGAAAACGTTTTTATTGGCTGTTACCTCTATGTTCAGGAGAGGTCGAGGCCTGGGAGGGTGCATGGCGACTGAGATGCACAGGGCGCGGCGCACGCCGACGCCGACGATCAAGACCCTGGCCGAGATGACGGGCTATTCCATCGCAACGATCTCGAAGGCCTTGCGCGAATCCCCGGTGGTCGCGCCGGCGACAAGAGACATCATTTACAAGGCAGCCCGTGAGGTCGGCTATCAGGCCAACGCCCGCGGCATGGCGCTTCGCACCGGCAAGAGCTTTCAGGCCGCAGTGCTGATGCCGGTGACTGCGGCACGCGACTATGAATGGGACGGCGTCGAATACACCCAGACCCTCAGCGGCATCAGCCAGGCACTCGATGGCACCGACTACCGCATGTCGGTGCACGTGATCCGCGACGCGGCCGATGGCGCGGACGCGGCGCGCCGCATCGTCGATCAGGGGCTTGCCGATGGCCTGATCTTCTCCGGTATTCTCGCCGATGACCCGCGCATCGATCTGCTCGTCGCTGAGGATTTCCCGTTCGTCTCGATGGGGCGCTGCCGCGGGGATCTCAACTATGCCCATGTCGACATCGACAACGAATGGGCAGCGCATGCGGCGACCGCGCGGCTGATCGCCGGCGGCCACCGGCGGATCGCGCTCGTCAATCCGGAGCGGCGGCTTTCCTACGCGCTCGACAGGATCGACGGTTTCGTCCGGGCGTTTCGCGAGGCCGGCCTGGAAGCCCCGATGGATCTGATTGCCGAAGGCGACCTCTCGACCCATTTCGGCCGGCAGACGGTGATCGATTTCCTGCAGCTCGACGACGCTCCGACCGCCTTCGTCTGCATCAACGAATCCACCACGCTCGGCGTGCTCTCGGGGCTCGGCAGCCTCGGACGCCAGGTCGGCGTCGATGTTGACGTCATCGCCTATGACGACATCAACGTCAGCGCCTACTTCACGCCGCCGATCACGACTTTCTATCAGCCGATCGAGGTGCTCGGTCGCACGCTCGGGCAATTCCTGCTGCGCCGTATGGAGGGGGAGGACCCTGGGGTGTTGCGGCAGGTCTTCAGGCCGACACTGATCGCGCGCCAGCCCGATAATCTCGGTGGCCGCCTGATCCAAAGTTAATCATCCAAGGAGGAGAACCATGAAGAAACTGATGATTGCCCTGGCTGTAGCAGCCCTTGCTTCGAGCGTGTCCCACGCCGCCGATCTCGGCGGCAAACTGCTGAAGGTCGGATCCGACACGACCTCGCCGCCGATGGAGAGCATCGATCCGGCAACCGGACAGGTGGTCGGTTTCGATGTCGACGTGGTCAATGCCGTCTGCGCCAAGATCAACTGCCAGGCCGAATTCATCACGACCGGCTGGGACGGCATCTTCGCAGCCCTCGACCAGGGCAGCTTCGACCTCGTCGCCTCCGGCGTCTCGATCACTGAGGAACGCAAGAAGGCGATGGATTTTTCCGATCCCTACATCGTCAACAGCCAGGCTGTGCTCATGCGCGCTGACGACCAGGGCATCACGCTCGACGCGTTCAAGAATGCCGGCAGAAAGCTTTCCGCCCAGGCAAACACGACGGACGCCCAAGTCGCTGAAAGCGTCGTCGGCAAGGAGAACGTCGCTGCTTACGACACGTTCAGCGCCGCGATCATCGCGTTGAAAAACAAGGATGTCGACGGCGTCGTCATCAACGGCGCCAATGCGGCTGCCTACGAGCGCGAGTTCGCCGGCGAGCTCGTCGTTGCAATCAAGGACCTCGAATCCGATCCGCTCGGCCTCGTCTTCCGCAAGGGCGACGAGAATGTTGCGGCTTTCAACGAAGGCCTGAAGATGATCAAGGACGACGGCACGCTCGACCAGCTGATCAGCAAATACTGGGGCCTTAAGTAAGCCCAGAGTGCCGATCGGGCCCGGAGCATGCTCCGGGTCCTCCGTCTGTCTAATCTATGCCCCCGGAGGAATGAATGTCGTTCCTGAGAAGCGTGCGTCCGAGCAATCTGATCATCCTGACCGCGCTGCCCTTCATCATCTATCTGTTTATTTCCTCCGGCGACTATCAGCGCTCGCTGCGGGCGATCCTCGGTGTCGAAAACGGTTCGTCGGCCTTCGTGCCTGGCTTTCTGGCGCTGGCGATCGCATTTACTTCGGGCATCGCGGTGCTCGTATTCTCGCGCGCCAAGGCGCCGCGTCCGCGCCTCGCCAATGTGGCGGCGCTGCTCAATCTCGCTGCCGCCGCCGTTCTCGTTATCGGCCACAGTATCCATCCCTTCATCGCGTCCGTCGTCGCCAATGGCGTCGATCCGTTCAAGTCGACATTGATCGCAAAGGGCGTGACGCCGCGGCAATTGACCGAGGCTGCGGATCTCATGGTGCAGGGCGTCGAGGCCTGGCTGTTTCCCGCCTATCTGGGGGTCACGCTGATTGGTCTTGGTCTTCATTTCTGGAGCAGACGTCCCGATGCTCCTCCTGACGGAAGGTCGCGCCGCATCGCGCGCTGGATCATCGGCCTCGTCAACGGTGCGGGTCTCGTCTTCATCTTCTTCTTCGCCCATATCGCCTTTGCGGCCGGTGTGGCGACCACCATCCGCGCGGCGATCGCAGCTTATATCCTGGCGGCGCTCATGGGCCTTGTCTGGGTTGGGCTGTTGCAACTGCACTCGACGGTGAGGACCAGCCTCTATTTTGCGATCGCCACCCTGGTGCTGGCGGTTGCGGCCGGCTGGTTCCTCATGCAGCCGCGCGACACCTACGTGCTCGCCGGCACGCTGGACGGCAAGGTCGGCATCATCACCAATACGCCGGCGGGGCTCATCAGCGCCGTGCGTTTCGGTCAGTATGACGGCGCGCCGCAGACGGAAACGCCGGTCCGCACCTTCGTCGGCCCGACCGAGGCGCTGGCGTCGATCGCCAAGGGCGAGGGCGTTTCCGGGGCCTTGCTGCCGGCTGCCTCCGCTCCGGCAGACATGCCGGTCCTGTGGAAGACCGAGGCGCTCAACGACCGCGACCGTGCCGCCGGTGTCACCGTCGCCGTGCTTGCGATCATCCTTGGCCTTCTCACTTTCGGCGGCTATCTGCACCAGCGCCATCCTCTGGCGATCGGCTCGGAGTTCATCGTCGATACGATCCGCGGCATTCCGATGCTGGTGATCGTGCTTTATGTCGGCCTGCCCTTGAGCGGGGCGCTGAAGGACGCGACGCAAGGGGTGCTCGACCCGCCAAACCTGATGCGCGGCATCGTCGCGATGGCACTCGCCTATTCGGCCTATCTCGCCGAAATCTTCCGCTCGGGCATCAATGCGATCCCGGTCGGCCAGGTCGAAGCGGCGCGCAGCATCGGCCTCAACCGTTGGCAGACGGCGCGTCTCGTCGTGCTGCCGCAGGCTTTCCGCATCATCATCCCGCCGCTTGGCAACGAACTGATCGCGATCCTCAAGGACACGTCGCTGCTTTCGATCCTGTCGATCCGCGACATCACCCAGCGCATGCGGGAGTTCCAGTCGGCAAGCTTCCTGCCGTTCGCGCCCTATAACTCGGCGGCGATCTTCTACATCTTTCTGACGTTGGCGGCGGCCAGCCTCGTCAACATGATCGAGCGGAAATATGACATCAAGCACCGCTAGGCCCCGCACGGTTCTGATCACGGGCGCCTCCCGCGGGCTCGGCGCAGAACTCGCGCGGCTTTACGCCGAAGACGGCTGGCGGGTGATCGCCTGCCAGCGGGGACCGGTCGCGAGCGAAGGTTCGGCGGATCGGTTGGTGCTGGACGTTGCCGATCCCGCATCGATCGAGGCTCTCGGTCAGTCGCTGCAAGGCGTCGCGATCGATCTGCTGATCAACAATGCGGCCGTGCGCGGCGATACCGGCGGCCTCGCGACGCTTGAACCGGGCGAGTTTCTCGATGTTATGCGCGTCAATGCGCTGGCGCCGCTGCTGGTGACGCGGGCGCTCCTTGCGAACCTGCGCGCCGGCGAACATCGCGTCGTCGCCAATATCAGCAGCCGCGCCGGCTCCCTTGCCGAAGGCACGCTCGACGATGATGACGGCGACTATGCCTATCGCTGCTCCAAGGCGGCCCTGAACATGGCGACGGTCAAGCTGGCGCAGGATCTGAAGGGCGACGGGATTTCCGTCGTCTCGCTGCATCCTGGTTGGGTGCAGACGGATATGGGCGGCAGCGAAGCCGTCGTTTCGGTGGCGACAAGTGCTGCCGGGCTGAAGGCGATCATCGACGGCACAGGTTTGGCCGATAGCGGCAGTTTCCGCGCCTATGACGGGCGCCGGGTTTCGTGGTGACAGGACAGTGAAATGGCAGACAGAGATTTGAGAACCGAGCAGGAATTGGCAACGATCCGGATCTGGCTCATTGAGACCTACGGCATCGAGGCAAGCCTCTCGCCGCTGCAGGGCGAGCACGATCTCAACTATCGTGTCTCGGCTGCCGATGGCCAGGAGTATCTGTTGAAGCTGCACGCTGCCGGCGATGCGGACGAACTCGAGATGCAGATTGCGGTGCTCGAACACATCGCCGCCAAGGATTCGGGGCTGCCGATCTCACGGACGTTTCGCGATCGCTCGGGTGGCGTCACCAGCAAGATCGAACTTCGAGGCTCGCGCACCGCACGGCTGCTCGCCTGGCTGCCCGGCGATATCTGGGCGAAGGCGCCGCTTCGCGACATGGCGAGCGCCGAAAGCCTCGGGCGCCTGCTCGCCGGTCTTGACCGCGGCCTCGAAGATTTCTCCCATGCGGGCGCCCAGCGGCTCTATGCCTGGGACATCGGCCGCGCCGACATGCACGCTTGCCATGTTGAACTGATCGACGGCGCCGACAAGCGGGAAGCGGTTCAGGCGATCCTCGAGCACTTTTCTTCGACGGTCCTTCCGCGTCTTGCCTCCTGCCCGAAGCAGGTCATTCACAACGACGCCAACGACTACAACGTGCTGCTCGACAAGGATGGCGTTGTCAGCGGCTTGCTCGACTTCGGTGATATGGTCGAGACCTGGCGCGTGATCGAGATCGCCGTCGCCTCTGCCTATGCGCTGATCGGGTCTCCCGATCCGGTCGGCATGGTTGCAGCCCTTGCCGGCGCCTACCATCAGGTCAATCCGTTAAGCGAGGCGGAAGTCGACCTGGTCTTCGATCTGGTCAAGACCCGCTATGCAGTCAGCATGTGCATGGCGGCAAAGCAGATCCGGGACAATCCTGAGAATACCTATCTGCTCGTCAGCCAGGAGGATGTCTGGCGCGAGCTCAATCGCCTGCAGGGCGAAAACCGCGCAATCGCCATCGCGCGCATCCGCGATGCCTGCGGCTTTGCGCCGATCCCGCATGCCGCTGCCGTGGTTCGCTGGCTCGAAAAGAACGCGCATGACTTCGCGCCGATCGTTCGGCCCTCGGTCAAAAAGCCGAAGGTGACGGTGTTCGATTTCTCCGCCGCCGGCCCGGAGGCCGCGCGATGGTCAAGCCTCGATGCGGCGGAAGCTGAAGCCCGCATCATGGCCCAGATCGGCAGCGAAGGCGCCGCCTTCGGCATCGGCCTCTACGGCGAGGATCGCGGGATCTACCAGGGCGACGCCTATGAGACAGCGATCGAAGGCGCGCGGCGCTCGGTGCATCTCGGCGTCGACATCTTCGCGCCGGCGGGCGAGCCGGTCTCGGCACCCTTCGCCGGCAAGGTCGCCTATATACACGACGACGCGGTTGCCTTTGGTTTCGGTCCGACCGTACTTCTCGAGCACGAGGTCGAAGGCGGTCTGCGCTTCTGGACGCTCTACGCTCATCTTTCGCGCAACAGCGTTGCCAAGCTCGCCAAGGGGCAGGCGATCGCCAAGGGCGAGGTTTTTGCCGCCTTCGGTTCCGCTGACGAAAACGGCAACTGGGCGCCGCATCTGCATTTCCAGATCGTCACCGATCATCTCGGTCTCGCCGGACAGATGCATGGCGTCGGCGTGCGCGATCAATGGCAGGTCTGGCGCGAAGTGAGCCCGGACCCGAGCGTCGTGCTTGGCCTTTCGGTGCCGGTCTCTGTGATCGTCCCGCGCGACAAGGCCTTTCTTGTGCGTGAACGCCATCGTCGCATTGGTCGGTCGCTGAGCATCGCCTATAGCGCGACACCCTTGAAGATCGTCGGTGGCGAGGGCGCGCATCTGATCGACGAGGACGGCACGCGCTGGCTCGACATGGTCAACAATGTCTGCCACGTCGGCCATTGCCACCCGCGCGTCGTCAAGGCCGCACAGGCGCAGATGCAGCGGCTGAACACCAATTCGCGCTACCTGCACGATTCGCTGGTCGAATATTCCCGCAGGCTCGCCGCGCAGTTTCCGGATCCGCTCAACGTCTGCTTCTTCGTCAATTCCGGCAGCGAGGCGAACGACCTCGCGATCCGGCTGGCGCGTGCCTATACCGGCAATCGCGACATCATCACCGTCGACCACGCCTATCACGGCCACCTGTCGAGCCTGATCGACGTCAGCCCCTACAAGTTCGCCGGCAAGGGCGGGGAGGGGCAGGCGTTGCATGTGAGGGTCGCCGAGATGCCGGACCTCTATCGCGGGCGCTATCGCTATGGTGACGCGGATGCGGGCCGGAAATATGCCGAGGATGTGCGCAGCCAGGTTGCGGTTCTTGCTGCCGATGGTCGCCGCCCGGCGCTTTTCTTCAGCGAAGGCATTCTTGGGACCGGTGGGCAATTGTCGCTTCCGGAAAGGTATCTGCGCGAAGCCTATGCGCATGTGCGCGCCGCCGGCGGCCTCTGCCTCGCCGACGAGGTACAGGTGGGCTTCGGCCGCGTGGGCAGCCACATGTGGGCGCATGAACTCCAGGGCGTCGTGCCTGACATCGTCACCATGGGCAAGCCGATAGGCAACGGCCACCCGATGGCGGCCGTCGTCACGACCGAAGCGATCGCGGCCTCCTTTGCCAACGGCATGGAGTATTTCAACACCTTCGGAGGCAATCCGGTCTCGGCCGAGATCGGCCTTGCCGTGCTCGATGTCATCCGCGACGAGCGGCTAATGAACCATTGCCGCGTCGTCGGTGACAGGCTGATGGACGGGGCGCGGACGCTCGCCGGCAAACACGCGATCATCGGTGATGTCAGAGGCCGCGGCCTCTTCAACGGCATCGAACTGGTGCGCGACCGCGAGACGCTGGAGCCGGCAGCGCCCGAGCTTGATTTCGTCATTGCCGAGATGAAGCGCAAGCACCGCATTCTCTTGAGCAGCGAGGGACCGCACCACAATGTGCTGAAGGTGAAGCCGCCGGCGCCCTTCAGCGCCGAGGATTGCGACCGCTTCCTCGATGCGCTGGACGATACGCTTCAGCGTCTAAGCGTCTGAGACAAAAGACCAAAAACGGCCGCCTCCGGGCGGCCGTTTTGTCATTGCTCTCTGCTCTCAACAGCAAAATCGGATCGATGCGATTTTCCGCTTTACAAGAGAGTTAAACGTTTTTATCGTGCATATAAACGTTTAACTTGGCACTGCAACTCGGCCGTTGGCCGCAGCAGTGCTCCGCCGGCAGGGAGGGCCCGTTGGCAGCGATCCGCATCGACAATTTGCGCAAAGGCTTTGGTTCGCTCGAAGTCTTGAAGGGTATCAACCTCGATATCGCCGACGGCGAGTTCGTCTGCTTCCTCGGTCCGTCCGGCTGCGGCAAGAGCACGCTGCTGCGCTCGATCGCCGGCCTCGAGGATCTCGACGGCGGCTCGATCCATCTCGGCGATCGCGATATCACCGACGTCGCTTCGGCCAAGCGCGACATCGCCATGGTCTTCCAGAACTACGCGCTTTATCCGCACATGAACGTGCGCAAGAACCTGTCCTTCGGTCTGGCGCTGAACGGCATGAAACGCGACGAGATCGACCGCCGCGTCGAGAGCGCTGCCGACATCCTGCGCATCAAGGAACTGCTGGCCCGCAAGCCGCGCCAGCTTTCCGGCGGCCAGCGCCAGCGGGTGGCGATCGGCCGCGCGATCGTGCGTGAGCCAAAGCTCTTCCTGCTCGACGAGCCGCTGTCGAACCTCGACGCGGGCCTGCGCGTCACCATGCGCGTCGAACTTGCGGCGCTGCATGAACGTCTCGGCGTGACGATGATCTATGTGACCCACGACCAGGTGGAAGCGATGACGCTGTCCGATCGTGTCGTTGTGCTCGACAAGGGCAAGGTCAGCCAGTTCGGTACGCCGCTCGAACTCTTCTATCAGCCGGCCAACTTGTTCGTCGCCGGCTTCATCGGCTCGCCGCGCATGAACTTCGTGACCACCGAAGTGACGTCGCAGGTCGATACGGCGGTGACGCTCAACGGCGGTGGTCTCGCCCATCCGCTCACGCTCGAAATGCTCTCGGCCGCACCGGTCGCCAAGCCCAAGTCGGTGACGCTCGGCATTCGCCCGGACAAGATCGAGCTGGTTTCGGCCGAGGAGGGTCACCTCGTCGGCGACGTGCGCCTCGTCGAGCGGCTCGGCACGGAAAGCCACGTCCATATCAGCCTTCAGAATGGTGGCGACATGACCGCGGTCGTGCGCGGCACGCATCCGGTTTCCGCCCGCGAGCGCGTGCATCTGCGTCTGCCGGCCGAGCATTGCCATCTGTTCGACGGCGATGGCCAGGCGGTTGCCCGACGTCTCGATGGCGAGACGCAGGCGCTCATCAATCAGGAAAAGGCAAAGCGGGTCGCGTAACCCGAAGGAGGAGGAGAAACATGCTCAACAGGAAGTCGATCATCGGCTCGCTGATGGTTCTGGCAATAGCTGGAGCCGCCACGGCTCGCGCAGAAGAGACCTTGCGTTTTGCGACCTGGGACACGGACGAAAGCCTGGCGATCCAGCAGGAAATCGCCAAGAAGTTCGAGGAAAAGCACCCGGGCGTGAAGGTTCAGGTCGAGCCCTATGCCGACGGTTACGATCAGAAGCTGATCGCCGCCTTCGGCGCCGGCAACCCGCCTGACGTCATGTATATGTGGAACTTTCCGCAATATTACACGTCGCTGAAGCCGCTCGACGATCTGATCGCCAAGGACGCGGCCGAGATCAAGCCGGACGATTTCCCGAAGGGCCTGATGAACACGGTTCGTGTCGAAGGCAAGACCTACGGCATGCCGTCGGGCTTCACCACCCAGGTGGTGTTCTACAACAAGGACATGTTCGCCAAGGCCGGCGTCGAGGAACCGAAGGACGGCTGGACCTGGGACGACCTGCGCGCCAAGGCTGCCAAGTTCCGCGACGAGCCAAACAAGGTCTATGGCTTTGCCGTCGACGCCAAGCCCGACCCTTATGATTTCGAGCAGTTCCTCTGGTCGAACGGCACCAAGTACATTTCCGACGATGGCAAAAAGATCGACGGCTACATGAACAGCGACGCCGCCGCCCAAGTCCTCGACATGTTCGGCGACATGGCCAAGAAGCAGGAAGCGATCACGCTGAACCTCGGCGACGACACGTCGGGCAGCACGCTGTTCAAGGGCGGCAAGATCGCGATGTTCCAGAGCGCCATGTGGTCGAAGTCCGGCATCGATGCATCCGGCATCAAGTATGGCGTAGCACCACTGCCGAAGTTCGGCGACAAGACCGCCCACTCGGCGCTCGGCGTTTCGGCGATCTCGATCGCCAAGGATGCGGCCCATCCGGACCTCGCCTGGGAATTCGTCAAGTTCTTCTCCTCGCCGGAAGCGGTTGCCATGCGCATCAACGACCTGCCGGTGCGCACCAGCGTTGCGGAAGAAAAGGGCATGACCAAGGACCCGATCTACAAGCCGTTCTTCGACATTCTCGCGACCTCCAACACCGAAACCCATGCGTTCCTGAAGAACGCCAACTGGGGCAAGGTCCAGGACAATCTCGCTCGCGCCATCGAGGCGACGATGATCGACCAGGGCAATGCCAAGCAGCATCTCGACGAGGCGGTTGCCCGCTCGAAGCGGCTGATCAAGTAAGACAAGGGAGCCCGGGGAGATGGACATGACCTATGCAACAGCCGCAGTGCCGGCCGCGGCCAAGCGCAAGCGCTCGGCCTTCGCCCGCCACATCGCGGCCTATCTGTTCATTTCCCCGTGGATCCTCGGGTTTCTGTTCTTCACGCTTGGCCCGCTCGTCTTCTCGTTGACAATGAGCTTCTACGACTGGCCCGTCGTCGGTGAACGCACGTTCGTCGGGCTCGAAAACTATCGTTCCATGCTGTTCGAGGATCCGCAGTTCTGGGAAAGCCTCTGGATTACGGTCAAGTTTGCGGCAATCTATGTGCCGTTCAACATCGTCATGTCGTTCCTGCTGGCGCTGATGTTGCATAACATTACCTTCGCCAGCGGCTTCTTCCGCACCGCCTTCTACCTGCCGAGCGTCATTTCCGGCGTCGCGCTGGTGACGATCTGGAGCTGGATCTACAGCCGGGAATACGGGCTTTTGAACTTCATGCTCTCCTTCGTCGGCATCGACGGGCCGAACTGGCTCGGCGATCCGAACCTGGCGATCGTCGCCATCATCATCGCCAGCCTCTGGGGGCTCGGCGGCACGATGCTGATCCTCTTGACGGGCCTGAAAGCCATCCCGAAGGAGCTCTACGAGGCCGCAACCGTTTCGGGCGTTCCCGGCTGGGCGCAGATGGTCTTCATCACCCTGCCGATGCTCGGGCCGATGCTGCTCTTCACCTTCATCACCTCGATCATCTCGGCCTTCCAGCAGCTGACGATCGCGCTGCTTCTGACCAAGGGCGGACCGCTCGGCTCCACCTATTTCTTCGCCATGTACATCTACGACAACGCCTTCAAGTATTTCGACATGGGCTATGCCGCCGCCGGCTCCTGGGTGATGTTCATCATCGTGCTCCTGCTCAGCCTCGGCGTCATGCGCTGGTCGGCTGCCTGGGTCTATTACGAAGGCGAAGTCCGCCAGAACGATGGAGAGCACAATGCGTAAGACGCTGCTCTATTCCGCGCTCATCCTGCTCTCGGCGCTGTTCATCGCGCCGTTCTACTGGACCTTCATGACGGCGATCAAAAGCTCCGCCGAGCTCTACCAGTTCCCGCCAGTCTTCTGGCCGTCGGAATGGCACTGGGAGAACTTTGCCGCCGCCTGGAACAAGCAGCCCTTCGGCACCTACCTCACCAATTCGGTGATCGTCGTGGTGCTGTCGACGATCGGCCAGCTGATCTCGTCGTCGCTGGTTGCCTATGGCTTTGCCCGCTTCCGCTTCCCCGGCCGCGACCCGCTGTTCATCCTGCTGCTCGCCACCATGATGATCCCGTGGGACGTGAAGATGATCCCGCTCTACATGGAGTTCAACCTGCTCGGCTGGATCAACACGCTGAAGCCCTTGATCGTGCCCGCCTATTTCGCCGATGCTTTCTTCGTCTTCCTTTTGCGCCAGTACATCATGACTGTGCCCATGGAGATCGACGAGGCGGCCCGCATGGATGGCGCCAACGCTTTCGACATCTATTGGCGCATCCATCTGCCGCTGATGATGCCGGCGCTGGTGCTGGTCGGCACCTTCCACTTCATGAATGCCTGGAACGACTATCTCGGCCCGTTGATCTTCCTCAACGACCAGTCGAAATACACCCTCACGCTCGGCCTCTCCATGTTCAAGGGCCTGCACGAGGTGGACGTGACCTCGATCGCGGCGATCACGGTCATCCTCTGCCTGCCGCCGCTCGCCCTCTTCTTCGTCGCCCAGCGCTACATCATGGATGGCGCGGTCGGCTCGTCGGTGAAGGGATAACGGCATGCTGTTCGACATCGATACCGTGCCCTTCAGCCGCAGGGGCCGGTTCCTGACGCTCTCGATGATGCGCGTGCCTGGCCGCGACGGCGAACGTGCGCTTTATCTTCGGCACGTCGCCGGTGGCGACGAGCGGCCATCGCTCGGTCGCCTCTGCCGCGTGGAATTTCTCGATGCGGAAGGCAGGGCCGTGACCCCGGTGCTCGTGCTTTCACCCGAACGACTCGACGCTCGCGTCGGTGACGGCGAAGTCACCTTCGTCATCGGCGAAGGGGAGCGGCTGCACATATCCGGCAGACAAGCCGGCGTACGCTTCCATCTCGAAGGCTCGCGTTACGATTATGTCTACCGCACGCCGAACGGAGAGGATTGCCTGGTGGCCGCGGTCGAAAACGTCAAATTCATCCCGCGGGCGATCACCGGCGACCTGAAGGTCACTGGCGCCTGGCAGCGCGACCATTCCGAAGACGTGTCCTTCGCCCTTTCGGGGACCGGTGCCTTCGAGGGCAATGTCGATTTCTTCCGCACCGTGCCGCCGGCTGATCGGCCCGGTCGGTTCGCCGAGGCGCTTTCGGATGCGACGGCAGAATTCTCTGCGTGGCACGCGCGCGTTCCTGGAGGTGTTGACGGCCAGGACGAGGCGCATCGGCTGGCAAGCTATCTGCTCTGGGCGAACGGCGTGCCGGCCGGTGGCGCGTTGACGCGGCCGGCGATCTACATGTCGAAGAACCACATGATCAACATCTGGAGTTGGGACAACGCCTTTTCGGCCCTCGGTGTCGCCGCCTTCGATCAGGATCTCGCCTTCGATCAGTTCGCAGCAATCTTCGACCACCAGGACGCCTCCGGCCTTCTGCCGGACTATGTCAACGATCGCGACGTGCTCTTTGCCTTCACCAAGCCGCCGGTGCACGGTTGGGCGGTGTCGCTGATCGCAGCTGCCAATCCCGGCTTCCTGACGGCAGAGCGCAAGTCCTACCTGCGCGATGCCATCGGCCGGCAGGTGGATTACTGGCTGACCCATGGACGCAAAGATGGGACGAGCCTGCCGTCCTATTTCCACGGCAACGACAGCGGCTGGGACAACGCCACCTTCTTTGCCGAAGGCGGCCCGGTGATCTCGCCGGATCTGCCGGTTTTCCTGATCCTTGCCTGCGAGGCATTGGCCGAGCTTCTTGAAGACGATCGAGAACGCCGGGCGGTGTGGCGGCAGAAGGCAGACGACCTGCAGGTGCTGCTGTTCGAGCGCCTCTGGACCGGCGGCACCTTTGGCGCCCGGCTCGCTGCGGATCCGGAGCGGATCTTGCCGGGCGAAAACCTCATCCAGTTCATGCCGCTGCTGCTCGGTTCGCGGCTGACGCCCGACATGCGCGAGAAGCTTGTCGCGCGGCTCGTCGCTGGCGGCTTCATCACCGAATGGGGCCCGGCGACCGAAAGTCCGAAGAGTTCCTTCTACGAGGACGACGGTTACTGGCGCGGGCCGATTTGGGCGCCGACCACACTGCTTCTCTGGGATGGACTGCGCCGGCAAGGGAAGATTGAGCTCGCGCGCGAAGTCGCGGAAAAGTTCTGTTCACTTGCGAGCAAAAGCGGTATGGCCGAAAACTTCGACGCGCGCTCGGGGAGGGGCCTTCGCGATCGCGCATTCGCCTGGACATCCGCAGTCTATCTTGTGCTGGCAGCATCGCTCAGCGCTGACAACCCGTGACGAGCAGAACCGCCATGCAGAGACCGACGATCAAGACCATCGCGCAGGAGACGGGGCTTTCCATCGCCACCGTTTCCAAGGCCCTGAAGCATTCGCCTCAGGTTCGTCCGGAGACGCGCGCGATCGTGATCGAAGCGGCGGAACGCGTCGGCTACGAACTGAACATGCATGGCGTGCAGTTACGCACCGGCAAGACCTATCAGGTCGCAGCCATCATGACCGCGCCGGGTCCGAAGCAGAACGAATGGGAAGGCGTCGAATACGCCCAGCTCCTGAGCGGCATTTCCTGGGCGCTGGAAGACAGTCCCTATCGCGTCTCGCTCTATGCGGTCCGCAATTTCGAGGAGAGCCAGGCGGTCATCAAGCAGATCGTTTCGCTGAAGAAGGCCGATGGCATCATCATCTCGGGCACCCGCGCCGACGATCCCCGCATCCGCACGATGCAGGCGGCCGATTTCCCCTTCGTCACCTATGGCACCAGCATTCACAATGCGCCGCATGCCTATGTCGATGCCGACAACGAGCAGATGATCCGGGTGTCGATGGCGCGGCTCACCGAGCGCGGTCATCGCCGCATCGCGCTGCTCAACCCGCTCTCGGACTTAAGCTACGGCATCACCCGGCACGAAGCCTACAGGCATGCGCTTGATGTCGCGGGGCTTCCCTATGATCCGGCGCTCGTCGCCCATGGCCGTCTGACGCCGGCTTTCGGCCGCGAGAACGTGCTGACCATGTCGGAGCTCGGCAACCCGCCGACCGCCTATATCTGCGCCAATGAAGCCTCCGCGCTCGGCGCCTTCTCGGGCTTCCACGAGCGCGGGCTGGTGCATGGCCGCGATGCGGTGATCAACGCCACCGACGATCTCAACGTCAGCCAGTATTTCGCGCCGCCGATCACCACCTATTACCTGCCGATCAGTGAACCGAGCAGCCTGCTCGGCGCCTATATCCTCAGGCGCATGGAGGGTGAGCCGCCGGAAGCGCTGCAGACGCTGCTCATGCCGAACCTGATCGAGCGTTGCGACGACCGCTTGAACCCGAACCGTTGACGAATTTCACGCCCGCTCAGGGCGCTCATTCATGCCCTTGAATATAAACGTTTATATTCGAGGGCGCACAGACAAAACCCGAGGTCGGACCCAACCGGCCGTAAGACATGACGAAGGACCGGAACCCGTGCACATGCCCCTGACGAGATCGAACCGCTTCAACGCCAAGGAACAGCAGACAGACATGCTGGAACTCGGCGTCTGCTACTATCCGGAGCAGTGGCCGAGCGAAAAATGGGAAGAGGATGCCCGCCGCATGGTCGAGCTCGGCCTTGCCTGGGTGCGCATCGGCGAATTCGCCTGGGCGAAGATCGAGCCCCGCTCGGGCGAATTCCACTGGGAGTGGCTGGACGACGCGATCGAGGTGCTCGGCAAGGCCGGTCTTAAGGTCATTCTGGGAACACCGACCGCCGCACCTCCGAAGTGGCTGATCGACCGCTACCCGGACATCCTGCCCGTCGACGTCAAGGGTGTGGTGCGCAAGTTCGGCGCCCGCCGTCACTACTGCTTCTCCAGCCGCCGCTACCGCATCGAGGCGGCGCGGATTTCCGAAGCCATGGCCGAGCGCTACGGCAAAAACGCCTTCGTCCATGCCTGGCAAACCGATAACGAGTACGGCGACCACGACACGATCTACAGCTATTCCGACGAGGCGCTGCGCGCCTTCCGCGAATGGCTTGAGGCCCGCTATGGCACGGTCGACGAGCTGAACCGCGCCTGGGGTACGGCCTTCTGGGCGATGAACTATCTGAGCTTCGACGAGGTCGAGCTTCCGAACAACCTCGTCGAAGAGCCGAGCCCGACCCATATCGTCGACTACATCCGCTTCTCCTCAGACCAGGTGAAGAGCTTCAACAAGGCGCAGGTCGACATCATCCGCAAGCACTCGCCGGGCCGTCCGGTGACGCACAACTTCATGTCGCAGAACACCGACTTCGACCATTACAAGGTCGGCGAGGACATCGATATCGCGTCGTGGGACGTCTATCCGATGGGTGGCCTGCTCAATGGTCGTCTCTCGTCGGAAGACAAGGGCCGGTATCTGCGCGTCGGCGATCCCGACCAACCGGCCTTCAACCACGATCTCTACCGCGCCGTCGGCAACGGCCGCGTCTGGGTGATGGAGCAGCAGCCGGGCCCGGTAAACTGGGCCTCGCACAATCAGTCGCCGGCCGACGGCATGGTGCGGCTCTGGACCTGGCTCGCCTATGCCCACGGCGTCGACATGGTCTCCTATTTCCGCTGGCGCCAGGTGCCGTTTGCGCAGGAACAGTTCCATGCGGGTCTGCTGCTTCCGAACAGCGAGGCTGACCAGGGCTATCTCGAAGTCGCGCAGGTTGCCGAGGAAATGAAGCGTTTGCCGAAGGGTGAGCGCCGCGAGAAGGCGAAAGTCGCGATCCTGCTCGACTACAATTCGCGCTGGGCGACCCGGGCGCTGCCGCAGGGCCGCACCTATCTGGCTTCGCAGATCGCGCTCGACTGGTATTCGACCGTCGCCCGCCTCGGCGTCGATGTCGACATCATCGGCCAGCACTCGGACCTCGAAGGCTACCAGCTGGTGCTGGCACCCGACCTCGTGATCCCCGAACAGGCCTTTGTCGAAAAGCTTGCGGCGTCGGGTGCCAAGGTGCTTTTCGGACCGCGCAGTGGCAGCAAGACCGAGGACATGCATATTCCGGAGGGCCTGCCGCCGGGTCCGCTCGCCGCGCTGATCGACGTCAGCGTCGCGCGTGTCGAGTCGCTGCCGGAATTCCACGGCGAGAGTGTGCTTTACGGCAACGAGACCTATCCGGCCGGCGTCTGGCGCGAGACGGTTCGCACCAACGAAACCGTGCTTGCGACCTTCGAGGGCGACTATCGCAATGGCGCTCCGGCGCTCGTCGGCAACGACAAGGCACGCTACATGGCAACGGGTGCACGCGGCGAGCTCCTGGACAAGGTGATTGGCGATGCGCTCGGCTGGGCTTCGGTTGAGGCGCTCGCCGATCTTGGCGATCTGCGCATCACCCGCCGCGGCAAGCTCACTTTCGCCTTCAACTACGGCAAGACGGCGGTGGACGTGCCGGCGTCTGCGGGCGCAACCTTCCATGTCGGCGGCCGCAAGCTCGGCCCGGTCGACGTCGCGATCTGGACGGAGTGATCGGAAGGCGGGTTATCGCCCGCCGACCGACCGGTAGCACCTAAAAGCAAAGAGCCCGGCTTTGGAAACAGGCCGGGCTCTTTGCGTTTCGTACTTTTTCCGTGGTCAGGCGCGTTCCAGCGCCACGGCGATGCCCTGGCCGACGCCAATGCACATGGTCGACAGCGAATAGCGCCCGCCGGTCTCGTGCAGTTCGAGTGCCGCCGTGCCGGTGATGCGGGCGCCGGACATGCCGAGGGGGTGGCCGAGCGCGATCGCGCCGCCGTTGCGGTTAACGCGCGGGTCGTCGTCGGCAATGCCGAGGTCGCGAAGCGTGGCGAGCCCCTGCGAGGCGAAGGCCTCGTTGAGTTCGATCACGTCGAATTGCGCCTGCGTGAGACCGAGGCGGGCCATCAGCTTCTTCGATGCCGGAGCCGGGCCGAAGCCCATGATGCGCGGCGGTACGCCGGCGGTAGCCCCACCGAGGATGCGGGCGATCGGCCTGAGGCCGTATTTCTTCGCTGCCGCTTCCGAGGCGATGATCAGGGCCGTTGCGCCATCGTTGACGCCGGAGGCGTTGCCGGCGGTCACCGTGCCGCCTTCTTGTCTGAAGGGCGTGCCGAGCTTGGCAAGCGCCTCCATCGTCGTCGCGCGCGGGTGCTCGTCGCGATCGACGATAACGGGCTCGCCCTTGCGCTGCGGGATCGTCACCGAAACGATCTCTTTCGCCAGCCGGCCATTGGCCTGCGCGGCCGCTGCCTTTGCCTGGCTGCGCACAGCAAACGCATCCTGGTCTTCGCGGCTGACGTGAAAGTCAGCCGCGACGTTCTCGCCCGTCTCTGGCATCGAATCGACGCCATATTGCTTCTTCATCAGGGGATTGATGAAGCGCCAGCCGATGGTCGTGTCGTAGATTTCGGCGTTGCGGGAGAAGGCGGCATCGGCCTTCGGCATCACGAAGGGCGCGCGTGACATGCTCTCGACGCCACCGGCGATCATCAGCTCGGCTTCGCCCGATTTGATGGCGCGGGCTGCCGTGATGACCGCATCCATGCCGGAGCCGCAAAGCCGGTTGATCGTCGTCCCGGTGACGCCGACCGGCAGGCCGGCCAGGAGCAGCGACATGCGCGCGACGTTGCGGTTGTCCTCGCCCGCCTGGTTGGCGCAGCCGAAGATCACGTCGTCGACGGCGTCCCAGTCGACATCGGCATTACGCTCCATCAGTGCCTTCAGCGGAATTGCGCCGAGATCGTCGGCCCGCACCGATGAGAGTGAGCCGCCGAACCGGCCGATCGGGGTGCGGATGTAGTCGCAGATGAAAGCCTCGGCCATCACGCAGCCTCCTTGTCGCCCTGATGCGCCTTCTTGGTGCGAGCGTTGATGTCACGAAGGGTCTTGAGTTCGAGTTCGGACGGGGCCGGCGTCTCGATCACTTCCTCGGCGAACCTGATCGCCCAGCCGCAATTCTCGACGATCTGCTCGCGCGTGACGCCGGGATGGATCGAAACGACGGTCAGTTCCTTGGTTTGCGGATGCGGCTCCAGGATGCAGAGGTCGGTGATGACGCGCGTCGGTCCCTTGGTCTTCATGCCCAACCGTTCGCGGTGGTCGCCGCCGTCGCCGTGGCCCATGGAGGTAATGAAGGGCAGCTTCTCGACGAAGCCGCGCCTGGAGAGCGCCATGGTGATGAAGATGCGGCCGCAATTGGAGGCAATCTCCGGAGCGCCGCCACCACCGGGCAGACGCACCTTCGGGTGGTCATAGGGGCCGACGACCGTGGTGTTGAGGTTGGCGAACTTGTCGATCTGGGCGCCACCGAGGAAGCCTGTCGTGATACGCCCGCCCTGCAGCCAGTAGCGGAACATCTCCGGCACCGACACGGTGAAAAGGGCCGTGTCGCAGAGTTCGCCATCGCCGATCGAAAGCGGCAGCACATCCGGCTTGGTGCCGACCGTGCCGCTCTCGTAGATCAGCGTGATATCGGGTGCATGCGTCAGCCGCGCGACGTTGCAGGCGGCCGAGGGCGCGCCGATGCCAACGAAGCAGACGTCGTCGTTGGAGAGCGCCCGGGAAGCGGCGATGGTCATCATTTCGGTGGGGGTAAAATCGCTCATCCTATCCTCCCTCAGGCCGCTTTTGCCGGTTTGTTGCCGGCATGCTTGGCGAAATCTTCCGGCCCGGCGTCGAGCACGTTTTCCTTGATCCAGGCGGTGAAGCTATCGCGGTCGCGGGCGATCTCGTCCCAGCCGATGTAGAAAGCGTTGGAGCGCGGATAGTAACCGTGCGCATAGGACGGGAAGGCGCCACCCGGAACGTGGGCAACCGATGTGACGGCCCAGCTCGGCAGTACGAGGGAATTGGGCGACGGAGGGTCGAGTTCGTCGACGATCTCCTCGACCGTGACGATCGAGCGCTTGGCGGCAAGAACCGCCTCCTTCTGCACGCCGACGATGCCTTCGATCAGCACGTTGCCCTTCCTGTCGGCGCGCTGGGCGTGGATGATCGTGACGTCAGGGCGGATCGCCGGTACGGCCGCAAGCACTTCGCCGGTAAACGGGCAGGTGACCGACTTGATGTTGGGGTTTACCTTCGGCAGGTCGGCGCCGATGTAACCACGCAGCGTCGCAAACGGCAGGTTGGCGGCACCCGCCTCATAGGCGTTGGCCATCGCCGCGTGGGAATGCTCTTCGATCTCCAGCGGCCGCGGCCACTGGTTTTCGACGGCGTCGCGGAAGCGATGTAGCGAGCCGACGCCGGGATTGCCGCCCCAGGAAAACTTCATGCCACGCGCCGCACCCACGCCGATCAGCTGGTCATAGAGAATGTCCGGCGTCATGCGCACCAGATAGAGGTCCTTGCGACCCTGGCGGATCACCTCATGCCCCGCGGCATAGGGGATCAGATGGGTGAAGCCTTCCATGGCGACGGTGTCGCCATCCCTGACATTGTCGCCGACAGCCTCGGCGAGCGAAACGATCTTCGCCATGTTTCCTCTCTTGGTCTCAGTGATCTGTTCGTGGCCTTCGTCGCCCCACGGGCAGCCGGCGCCTTCCTCTTCCGGATGCCAATAAGCGCCGATCGAAACGCTCGGTCAAATATTTTGTGCGATATTTGACTTTTGTTCGTATATCGCACAAAATCGTTGGCGATGATTTGGGAGGCAAGGATGCGTGAAACGGACTTCGTCAGCGGCTTTGCGCGCGGGTTGGCAGTGATCGAAGCCTTCGATGAAACCCGGCCCAAACTGTCGATCGCCGAGGCGTCAAAGATTACCGGGCTTGACCGGGCGACGGTGCGCCGGTCGCTGCTGACCCTCTCCGAGCTCGGCTATGCAGACTATGACGGCAAGTTCTTCGCGCTGACGCCGAAGATCCTGCGCGTTGGCCATGCCTATCTCTCGGCAACGCCGCTGCCGACGATCATCCAACCTTATCTCGACCAATTGTCCGACCGCGCCGGGCAGAGCGCCTCGGCCTCGGTCTTGGATGGAACCGAGATCGTCTACATCGCCCGCGCCTCGCAAAAGCGGGTGATGTCGATCAACCTGACGACGGGGTCGCGCCTGCCGGCCTATTGCGCCTCCATGGGGCGGGTATGGCTCGCGGCACTGCCGGAGCATGAGGCACGAGAGATTCTTTCCCGATCGAACCTCAAGACAAACACGCCCTATACGAAGACCGATCCGGAGGACCTGATCGCCGAGTTTCGCCGTGTGCGCGACCAGGGCTATGCGCTGATTGATCAGGAACTGGAACTCGGTCTCTGTTCGATCGCAGTGCCGCTCGAAAACGACCGCGGCCGGATCGTTGCGGCGCTGAACATCGGCGCGCCGGCAGCCCACGTGGCCGCAGCGGAGATGGTCGAGCGTTACCTGCCGCTGCTCAAGGAAACGCAAGCGGCGCTCCGGCTGGTGCTGAGATAACAACTTTTGAAGCTGCGCTTGACCTTCCGCCGTCGCGCCCTTCTTACTTTCGCTTGGCGAGTGAATTCGGGGTTGGGGAGGAGAGCATCATGACCGACGACGCGCATCCGCCGGAAACCAAGCTCACGACGACGAAGCGGCGCTGGGCCGCCGATGGCAAGTTCCTGACGGGGCGGATCGTGCGCCCCGAGGACGAGCGCCTTCCGCCCGGGCAACATCTGGTCAAGGACTGGCCGGTGCTCGACCTCGGCCAGCAGCCGATCATCCGGACGGAAAGCTGGCGGCTCGATATCACCGGTCACGTCGAGCATCCCCTGTCGCTCGACTGGGCCGCCTTCAAGGCTTTGCCGCAGAGCGACCGTCTCTCCGACATGCATTGCGTGACGACGTGGTCGCGCTACGACAACCGCTGGCAAGGCGTGACCACACGTGATCTGCTCGACCAGGTGATGCCGAAGACCGAGGCGAGCCATGTCATGCTGACGAGTTATGACGGCTACACCACGAACATGCCGCTTGCGGATTTCGCCTCCGAAGACGCGATCCTTGCGACCGACTGGGAGGGCCAACCGATCGGCCGCACCCATGGCGGACCGATGCGGCTCGTCGTTCCACATCTTTATCTGTGGAAGAGTGCCAAGTGGCTGACGCGTATCGATTTTCGCGAAGGCGACATGCCCGGCTTCTGGGAGCGGAACGGCTACCACATGCGCGGCGACCCGTGGCGCGAAGAGCGCTATTCGGACGACTGATCGGGGCCTGTGAAGGCTTGACGATCACCGCCCAACGCGTCCGGGTCCAGAAGCGATTGCAGCCCCGCAAGCTGGTAGCGCCAGAAGAGCGAAATGGCCGACTGGATAGACGGGGCGTCGCTGTATTCGCTGAGCGTATCGGCAATGGTGTCCAGCGTTCGAGTGAAGGTTCGCTCGAGCATGAAACCCATCAAAGGCGTCAGGGCTTGCTCGCCGCCCTTGTCGGTCAGGTAGCCGGAAGCCAGCCGCACCATCTCCCGGATCATCAGCTTGCGGACATGGGCGTAGCGCGTCCCATCGGCCCCGCGAAGCAGGATCAGCACCACGAGCCGCTGGTCGATCCAGAAGGACAGCAGCGCCCGGGCACGTTCGGATCCGGAAGCATCGGCCTGCAGCCAATCGCCGATCGATCGCAGTTCTCGTACACGGGCGCGCAGCAAGCGCAACAATCGCCCGGCGAGCGCCGGTGTCACGATCTCATAAAACAGCGCTTCCTTGTCGGCGACGTACTTGTAGATGTTGCTCGAACTCGTACCCGCCCGTTCCGCCACATCGGCCAGCCGGGCCTTTTCGAACCCTTGCTCGGCAAACACCGCTGCCGCTGCCGCAAGCAGACGCTCGCGCACTTCCTGCTTCAGGCGCTGGGGCATGCGAGCCTTTCTGCAAGCTCGGTGAGCCTTGGTTGCCAGGGGGCAGCTTCTTCCAGCTGGAAGGCGAGTGAGAAGAGCAGCGCGTCCTCGCCCGTTGCTGCAGCGAAATGGCAGCCGACCGGCAGCCCCTCGCGCGACCAGCAAAGCGGCACCGACATGGCGGGCCATCCGGCAAAGGACGCCACATTGGTGAAGCCGGCGAGGCGTTCCGTAAACGCGATGAGTTGGTCTGCATCCTCGGTCGGTCCTTGCGTCCCCAGCGGAAAGGCCGTGAAGGGGACGGTGGGCGAAAGCAGCACGTCATAGCCGGAGATCGTCTGATTTGCGCTCGCCTCGGCCCTCTTCGTCGCGCCGATCGCCTCCATGATTGCCGCCTCCGGCAGCCGCCTCGCGCGGCGGACGAGCTCGACCGTGTAGGGCTCGAACAAGGTCTCGTCGAAGGCGCCGCCCATTGCGGCCGCGACCTGGTCGAACAGGCCGGACAGAACGATCCCGGTCAGATTGAAAAAGGCACGGCTGGTTTCCTGCGCGTTGACGTCAGGCCCCGCGCATTCGACCACCTCGTGCCCCAAAACCGTGCACAACGTGATCGCCGCGTTGAGCGCGTCCTCGACCGCTTCAGACACGCCGCGCCCGAAAACATCATGGCGATAGACGCCAATGCGCAGCCGCTTCTGCGGGCCGCGGCGCATATCGTCGATCGCAGGCATTGGCCGCGCCAGGTCCTGCCGCTCGGTCGCCGCCAGCCACGCGGCGCTGTCGCGCACGGAACGGCTGACGCAATGGTCGCTGATCAGCCGCGCCGTCGGCATCGCCGGCGGCAGGCCGGCATTCACCGTGCGGTCCCGGCTCGGCTTGAAACCGAATAGCCCGCAGAACGAGGAGGGGCCACGGATCGAGCCGCCGCCGTCGGACGCGTGGGCGATCGGCACCATGCTGGAGGCAACGGCCGCCACCGCGCCGCCGGACGAGCCGCCGGTCGAAAGGGCAAAATTCCAGGGGTTGCGCGTCGCGCCATGGGCGAGGGTTTCGGTGGTGCCGAGCAGGCCGAACTCCGATGTGGTCGTCTTTCCAAGAACGATCAGACCGGCCTTGTCGATCGCGTCCGTGTAATCCGATCCGGCTGGGGCGGGCTGTCCCTTGAAGAGGCGAGAGCCGAAGCCGGCCTGATGGCCGGGATAGGCAAGCAGATCCTTGAGCAGGGTCGGTACGCCCGGGAACGGCATGTCCGCGTGCGGCCGAAGAGCTCCGGCGCACTTGCGCGCGTGGTCGAAATTCGCGGATGCAAGGGCGTTGACGTGCGGCTCGACCCGCTCGATGCGCCGGATGGCGGCATCGACGAGTTCGAGCGGCGAGGCTTGGCCCGTCGAGACGAGACGCGCCTGTTCCGTTGCGTCCAGCGCGGAAAAGTCGTCCGTTTCCTGTTGCGAAAATTCGGGATTCGGCGCGCGCATCTGTCCAGATTCCATTGACGATGAAAAGAGAATGATAGATTCTCTTTTCATCGTCAATGGGCGGTTGCATCCGCAAGCGACTGATTGCATCTTCCCGTCTCCTGCAATGCTGGTGCAACCCACCCCCCGCAAAGCTCGTGCAACGTTTCAACAAAGGACGTTGTCGATGCGCCTGGCCATTTTACCCATGTGGATGATCCTCTTCAGCGCGAGCCCGAGCCATGCCGAAGAAAAGGGAATGTGGATTGCGGACAATCCGTATCGGACCGTGCAGCCTTTGTACGATCCCTGTCGTGATGGTCGGCTAAGTGATGGAACGCCGCGAACCTGCGCCGAGATCAGACGCATGTACCGGCATGGACGAGGCGGCTGGTCCGAGCAGGACCATCGCCTGGATGCATGCAGCAACGGACGCGTCAGCGACGGTCGGCCGCGCACATGCCGGGAACTGCTTGAATGGATGGAGCATCGTTGATGAAGGCAGAGCGCAGAGCCACCGTGTCGAGGCTCGGACAGGTTTTCAGATTAGTGCTTGGGTATCTGTCCTGGCCGCTGGTGCTTTTCGGTGGACTGCTCGGCGCCTACTACGCGTTCGCGAGCGCAGAGCCTATGGTCGGATTCGTGGCGGTCTATGCGGCTGCCGTCTTCATCTTGTTTCTTCTCGAACGCTACATTCCCTACGAGCGGGGCTGGCTGCAATCGGATGGCGAAACGGTGAACGATATCGGCCACACGCTGGCGACGAAGGGCCTGCTGCAGGCGGCTGGCCTGATCGCCGCCGTCTTTCCCATGTATGCCGCCAACATCCTGCAGCCGCTCGCAGCGCTCAAGTTTGGTCTCTGGCCATCGGATTGGCCGATGGTGTTTCAGGTGGCTATCGCCGTGGTCGTTGCCGAATTCGGCCTCTATTGGTCGCATCGGATCGCCCACGAAAAGCTGTTCTTCTGGCGGTTTCACGCGCTGCATCACAGCGTCGTTCGGCTCTGGGTCATCAATACCGGCCGCTTCCACGTGGCCGATTCGCTGTTCAAGATCGCCATGAGCCAGATCCCGCTCTATTGCCTGGGCGCTCCGTTGCACGTTTTCTGGTGGCTCGGCGCGGTCACGGCCTTCATGGGCATTCTTACCCATTGCAACGTCGACATGCGCACCGGCCCCTTCGACTATCTCTTCAGCACGCCGCGGCTGCACCGCTGGCATCACTCGAAGGACCTTCGCGAAGGCAACATGAACTACGGCGAGAACGTCGTGGTCTGGGACCTTTTGTTCGGCACGTACTACAACCCTGACCGTCCGTCCTCCACTAACATCGGCATCAAAGGCCAGATCGCCCAAGGCTTCCTGGCACAACTGGCGCAGCCCTTCACCAAGAACGGCGTTCGCGAAATCCTCGGCCTCCCGAAGAAAAACTGAAAATGCGACAGCATGCCCGGTGTTGAACCGGGCATGCTGCGCAATAACTAGGCCGCAAAGGCCGGCTTGCGTGCGCCGATCCTTAAGACGTAGTAGATCGCCCCGCCGATGGCGACGCCGAAGAACCAGCCATAGATTCCCCACCAGGCGGGCAGGATGTTGGTGAAGGTCGGCAGGATCGAGGAGAACAGCGCGCCGATGGCAAAGGCGATAAAGGCGCTGCCGTGCCAGCCGCCCTGGAAGCGGAACTCGCCCTCCTCGTGATAGAGTGCTTCGACATTCAGCTGGCCGCGGCGGATCAAATAATAATCCACCATCATCACCCCGAAGATCGGCCCCATCGTCGAGCCGATGAAGTTGACGAAATGCGCAGCCCCCGTTTCCCAAGGGGCGAACGGATAGAGGATGAGCGCAATCAGCGCCGCAATGTAGCCGCCGCGCTTGAAGTTGATCTGCCGCGGAAAGACGTTGGCAAAGTCGAAGGCCGGCGACACGAAGTTCGCCACCACGTTGATGCCGAGCGTCGCGACGGCGAAGGTAAGGGCTGCAAGCAGCGCCAGGAACCAGCTGTCGAATTTCGCCGAAATCTGGTCCGGATGCAGCAGCACTTCGCCATAGACGGCAAAGGCGGCGGTCGTCGTCACGCCGGCGACCAGGCAGAAGGCGAGCAGGTTGATCGGCAGGCCCCAGAGATTGCCCTTGCGTAGCGTCTTCACGTCGGTTGCATAGCGCGAGAAGTCGCAGAAGTTCAGATAGAGCGCTGCGAAGTAGGTGATCCAGGTGGCGGCGACCGCGGCCAGCGCCGGGAAGCTGCCGGGCTCCCACGGAACGCCTGCGTCCTTGGTCTTTTCGACGAGCACGTCGCGCGGGATTTCCGAACCGAACGAGAACGTCCCTGATTTGACGATCAGGTAGACGGCAAGGATCAGCATCATGATCCAGACGGCCGGGCCTGCCCAATCCTGGAATTTGCGAACGGTCTCCATGCCGCGCTGGATGATAAGCAATTGCAGCGACCAGACGACGACGTAGCAGATGACCTCAAGCGTCGAGTGGCCGAGCATGTGGCTGTTTTGATGGAAGGCCAGCATGCTTTCGTTGCGAATGAGAAGCGCCACGATCGCGCCGGAGGCAGCCGCTGTCTGGGCGCCGTACCAGAAACAGGCGACGACGGCGCGCACCAGCGCCGGAACGTTGGCGCCGAAGGTACCGAAGGAGGCGCGGGCGAGAACGGGGAAGGGCACGCCGGTGCGTACGCCCGCATTGCCGACAAGGCTCATCAGGAAGAAGATCACCAGCGAGCCGATGCCGATCGCGATGACGAAGTTTATGAAGCTGCCGCAGAGCAGGAACAGGCTTGCTGCGAGGTAGTATCCCCACAGGCTATGCACGTCGGATGTCCACACATTGAAGATGCTGAAAGCGCCCCACCGGCGCTCCTCGGCCGGTGCCAGATCCTCGTTGTACAACGAGGGCGACGGATCGCGTACTGCCATGTCTTCCTCCGTATTTCCTCCGGATCCCCCTCGGACCCGATCTTGATTCTGCTCCCGTTTTGAGTCGTTGCAAAAAGCTTTTTGGATCGTCGAGGTGGGGATGCAGTGGCACCGAACGTGACAAAGCGGCCTCGCAGAACTGCGATCGGCAGCCGCGAAAGGTCGCGTATATCCCATTGACATATCCTGTGGCTGAAACCATCTTGGATATATTCAAGGTATATCCCGGAGGCGACAATGTCGGAACAGGGCGCAGTTTTTCTCACCAATCGTAGTCAGGCGATCCGGCTGCCGAGGGCCGTAGCGCTTCCGGAGGACGTCAAACGCGTCGATATCGTCGCGGTGGGGCGAACGCGCATCATTACACCCGCAGGCGAGGCCTGGGACAGTTGGTTCGACGGCGAGCTCGTCACAGCCGATTTCATGGTGCAGAGAGAGCAGCCGGAGGCCCAGGAACGCGAGCCACTCTGATGTTGAAATACATGCTCGACACCAATATCTGCATCTACACGGTCAAGAACCGGCCGCAGCAGGTTCGTGAGGCGTTCAACAGGCATCACGGCCAACTGTGCATCAGCTCGGTCAGCCTGATGGAGTTGATCTACGGCGCGGAAAGATCCGCAATGCCCGAGCGTAACCTATCGGTCATAGAGGGGTTTGCCGCGCGTCTTGAGGTTCTCAACTACGATCAGGCGGCAGCCAGCCATACCGGACAGTTGCGCGCCGAACTCGCCCGCAGTGGCACGCCGATAGGGCCTTACGATCAGTTGATCGCGGGTCATGCACGGTCTCAAGGCTTGATCCTCGTGACCAACAACCGGCGGGAGTTCGATCGTGTGCCCGGCTTGCGAGTCGAGGACTGGACCGCGGCGCCCTGACCCCGCCTTCCTACGCACCGAGCCTGTCTCGTTCCGCAAGCCGCCAGGCGCGGGGCGTCACGCCCGTCTGGCGCAGGAAAAAGCGGGAGAAATACGCGGGGTCTGCGAAGCCGAGGCGGAAGCTGATTTCCTGGACGTTGGCGCGGGTGAAAACGAGCTCGCGCTTTGCTTCGCCGACGAGCTTTCGCGAAATCATCTCGTGCGCGCTGAGGCCGGCAACGGCGCGCGTGATCCGGTTGAGATGGGTTTGCGACAGGCCGAGTTCGCGGGCATAGGCGGCGGCCGGCCAATGCGAGCGGAGGTGCTGCTGCAAAAGCGCCTGGAAGCGCTGGACCCGCCGCTCGTTTTCACTCTGGCTGCTATCATCCCGGTCGTCGCTCGTCTCGTCGAGACGGGCCGTCAGCGTCAGCGCGGCGGTCAGGTAGGCGTCCAGAAGATCGGCGCGGTTGCCGCGGCTGGTTTCCCATTCCCTGGCAAGACGTGTGAGGGTTGCTGCGATGTAGGCAGCATCTTCGCGGCCGTCGAGCCGGATCAGGTGCGGGACGGCGAGCCAGGCGCCAAGGCGGCTGCGCTCGCCGGGCGTTGTCTTCAAGTGCGAAGCAAGGATGGTGAAGACGAAGCCGTCAGTGTCGCGCGAGAAGCGGAAGCCGTGGCTGAGCGCCGGCGGAACGGTAATGACCATCGGCGGTTCGATCATGTTGACCGCATTGCCAAAGACCGCATCGCCGGAGCCGCCGGCAATGTACAAGATCTGAAAGAAGCTCTCGTGCCGGTGCAGCCCGATCTCCCAGTGGTAGAGGCTGCTTCGTGACGGAATAGTCTCGCAATGCAGCCAGAAATCCGGCCGTTCTCCGGTCTTTTCGCCGTAGAGTTCGTAGGTCGGAACCGTCTTCTTCATACCGCACATCCTGAAGCCATGTTCGATTTGTGCAATTTCATGGCGGATTTGTCCATTGAGAGCGAAGCCGGCCCGGCGCAGATTTTGCCAAAAGACAATTCTGACAAAGAGCAATTCCGGAGGAGAGCATGCGCACCAAGGTCGTCATCATCGGGTCGGGCCCGTCAGGGCTTTTGCTCGGGCAGTTGCTGACGGAAGCGGGCATCGACAATGTCATTGTCGACCGTGTCAGCAAGGACTACATCCTCGGGCGCGTGCGCGCCGGCGTGCTGGAGGAAGGCACGGTCGGCCTGATGGATCGCGCTCAAGCCGGGGCGCGCATGCATCAGGAGGGCCTGCCGCATGACGGCTTCTCGCTCGCCTTCGATGGCCGCGATCACCGCATCGATCTCAGGCAACTGACCGGGGGCAAGCGCGTCATGGTTTATGGCCAGACGGAGCTGACGCGCGACTTGATGGAGCATCGCGAGCGCTCAGGGGCTGTCACGATCTACGAGGCGGCCAATGTCCAACCGCATGATTTCGACGGTCATCTGCCCTATGTGACCTTCGAGAAGGATGGCACGGCGCAGCGCATCGACTGCGACTTCATCGCCGGCTGCGACGGCTTTCACGGGATCAGCCGCAAGTCGGTACCGGAAAAGGCGCTCAAGACCTTCGAGAAGGTCTATCCCTTCGGTTGGCTCGGCATTCTCGCCGACGTGCCGCCGGTCGACCACGAACTGATCTATGCCAACCATCCGCGCGGTTTCGCGCTTTGCTCGATGCGTTCGACGACGCGCAGCCGCTACTACATCCAGTGCGCGGTGAGCGAAAAGATCGAGGATTGGTCCGACACGCGCTTCTGGGACGAACTTCGCCGGCGGCTGCCGTCGCATCATGCCGAAGCAATGGTAACGGGACCGTCCTTTGAAAAATCAATCGCGCCGCTGCGCTCTTTCGTTGCCGAGCCGATGCGTTTCGGCCGGCTGTTCCTGGTCGGCGATGCCGCCCATATCGTGCCGCCAACCGGCGCGAAGGGTCTGAACCTTGCCGCCAGCGACGTGCATTATCTCTTCGAGGGGCTGCGCGAACACTACCAGGATCGCTCGAATGCCGGCATCGACGCCTATTCGGCGCGGGCGCTGGCGCGTGTCTGGAAGGCCGTGCGCTTCTCCTGGTGGATGACGACGATGCTGCACCGTTTTCCGGATACCGGCGATTTCGACCAGCGCATCCAGGAAGCCGAACTCGACTACCTCACCCATTCGGTGGCGGCAGAAACGGCGCTGGCGGAGAACTATGTCGGCTTGCCTTACTGAGCGGCGGCGGTGCGGTCGGCCCATTCGCCTCTAAGCATGCCATAAATCGCTGTGTCCCACCTGGCATCTCCGACCTTGGCGGAGGAGCGTCTGACGCCTTCCTCGTAAAAGCCGAGGCTTCGGTAGGTGCGGATCGCCGCCTCGTTGAACGTGTAGACGTTGAGCTCCAGCCGCTCGAAGGCGGGGTCGGCGAAAAAGCGGCGGGTCACTTCGCTGACGAAAGGCTGGGCGAGACCCTGGCCGCGCATGCGTGGATTGATGGCAACCCGGGCGAGGCGCCCGACGCCGTTTGCCCAGTCGAGCGCTACCTGCGCATGGCCGGCGAGCTTGCCGTCGACGACGCCTGCAAACATCAAGCGCTCAGGTTCGGCACCTTTGGTTCCGGCGAGCATCGCTTCGAGCTGTGCCGCTTCCAGCGGAAAGGAGAGGCCGGGGCCGCCCCATTGCACCAGCGCCTCCAGGCTCGAAAACCAGTCGAGCATCTCGGGGATGTGCGCTTCGGAAAATGCGTCAACAAGGAGGGGAGCGGTCGGCATGGTTCACCATTCTGTCGGGGCCGCAGTCTTGGCTGTGGAGCGGGGCTTGTAAAGCCGCGAATTCCGACACACCGCCGACACGGCCTCAGTTCGCCTCCATCGCCAGCCGCATATCCTGGACCGTGGCGCGGGTCGCCTCGACATAGGCGTCGACCAGATGGCGGTTTCTCGTTTCGCGGAGCCAGCAGAGGCTGAGATCCGACGCAATGCTGGGGAGAAACGGCTTGATTGTCAGCCGGTCGCGCTGGCCAAAGGCGAACACCGGATCGACGATGGCGATCCCCAGTCCGTTGGCGACCATTTCGCATACCGCCGGCGCAAGGGTCGCATCCATGATGTAGTTCAACCGCGTGCCATAGACATCGAGCGTGCTTTCGATCTTTTGCCGGATGCGGTTGTCCGCGGCAAAGCCGATATAGGGCTCGCCGTGGATGTCGGCGGGCACGATCTCCTGTTTCGCAGCGAAGCGATGGTCGCGCGGCGCAATGCAGACGAGGTCTCCGCCGCGCAAGGGAACGCACTCGATGTAGGGGTTGTCCGTATTGCGGTTGATGAGGCCGATATCGACCTGCTTGGAAAGCAGCCACTCGACGATGAACTGCGAACTGCGGATCACCACCGAGATGTAGGCGTCGCCGTGCCCGGCAAGAAAGCGCTTGTTGGTGTCGCTGATGAAGAGGCCGGAAAGCGCCGGCATCACACCGACCGAGATCTGCCCCAGTTCCTCGCGCCGGATCAGGTCGACGGCGCGCTCGATCTGCTTGATGCCGGCGAAGACACGATCGATCTCCTTGTAGAGCCGCATGCCATGCTCCGAAGGAATGAGCCGCCCCTTGATGCGGTCGAAGAGTTCAAGCTCCGTATCTTCTTCCAGATGCGCCAGGAGCTTGCTCACGGCAGGTTGCGAGATATGCAGCACTTCCGCGGCACGGCTGACCGTGCCGCATTCGATCACGGCTTTAAGAGCCTCGATTTGTCGCAGGTTCGGTGCGCGCTTCATTTCATAACTTCATTCGGGGCAAACTTACCCATACCCTAGCTTTGCGCGCGGAGGTTGACAATCCGGCCGACCAAGACCCCCGCAAAATATCGCCGTTTGCCGTGCCGGCTTAAATTCTAGGCTATAACCTTTTGGAATGGATGCAGGCTCAAAAACAATTAGACGGACCAAATTTGCTGCGCCAATCTTTATGCAGGCTGCAACTGGATCGATCCGGCTGCGCGATCGGCGACGGGATCAGAAGCGCGTATGCGCGCTCTGGCGCCATCAAGTCACGCTGGGAGGCGAGAGGAGGAACAAATGATTATCGGGCAGAAGATCAATCGCAGGAACGCGCTCAAGCTGTTGGGGGCAGGCGGTGCAACGGTGCTCACCGCGCCTTACCTCATCCGGTCGGCGCGTGCTGAGAGCTCGGTTCTCAACATCACCACCTATGACAAGTTCCTGCCGCAGGATTTCATCGAGCAGTTCCAGAAGGACACAGGCATCGAGGTTCGCATCCGCCTGACCGACGACCAGGGCAAGCAGTACAATCTCTTGACGGCGGAAGGCGCAAACCCGACCACGGACATCGTGACGGTCGCCGGCCACCGCTACGGCCAGTTCATCGGCTCCAAGCTGGTGCAGGCGCTGGATACGGCAAAGCTGCGTAACTGGTCGAACCTCAACCCCGCCTATCAGGACGCTGCCTGGGCGCGCTTCGAGGGCAACCTGTGGGGATTGCCGATCCTTGCCGGCTACGAAGGCCTCGTGCGCAACACCGACTACGTGTCGGAGGCCGACAGCTGGGGCATCATGTTCGACGAGAAGTACGAAGGCCTGACCGCCTATATGGCGGGCGACTTCATGTCGATCACCATGAAGTATCTGGGCCATGACGGCGACTTCGTCACCTACACCGACAAGGTCGAGGAGGCCCAGAAGGCCGCCAGCCAAGCGCGCGACCACCTGATCAAGCACAAGCACATGGTTCGCAAATACTACGATGCGGCCAGCGAAGTGCAGCAGATGTTCATCAACGAGGACATCCACCTGGCGCAGGCCTGGTCGGGCCCGGCCGCCAAGCTGATCATGGACGGCGTGCCGGTCAAGCTCTCCGTGCCGAAGGAAGGCACCTACGGCTTCTGCTACACGCTGAACATCGTCAACAATGCGCCGAACGCCGAGAATGCCTACAAGCTGTTCGACGCGATCCTCGCCAATCCCGAGGTCGGGGCGGCGATGACGCGCACCTCCGGCTTCAGCTCGACGATATCGGGTGTCGACAAGCTGCTCGACGAGAGGGAGCGGCTGGCATCGACCCTGCCACAGGACGAGCTCGAGCGCGTCACCTTCTTCAGCTCGCTCAACCGCTCGATGAAGAACGAGATCATCGATCGCGCCGTCGCCGAACTGAAAGCGGCCTAATCAATCGCATTGCGATGACTGACTGACCTCGCCGTGGCGGCGGGGTCAGAACGGTGACGCATGTTCTGCCAACGCCCGTCGGGTCGCGGACAAGCTTTGGGATAATTCAATGGCCGTGGGAACACATACGGCAGGTGGCGGTCTCCCCGTCCGTGCTGCGCACATGAAATACTCGACCGGTGTCGCAAGGGTGATCAACTCACTGCTCTATCGCTACACCTTGGGCGCCGTTGCCGAGTGGCGATACGGACGCATCCTGCTTTTGGCCGGCGTGCCGGTCGTCTGGATGCTGATGATGCATATCGGCCCCATCTACGAGATGCTGCGCATCAGCCTCCTGTCCAGCTATCCGCCGCAGCCGGGCGTCGAGGCCGAATTCACGTTCGACAACTACGCGCTCTTCTTCAGTGAAAAGCTCTACTGGATGCCGCTGCTGCGCAGCTTCATCTATGCCTCCATCGCAACCGCCGTCACCCTGGTCGTGGTCTATCCGGTTGCCTATTACGTGGCGAAGGTGGTTGCGACCGGCAACAGGTCACGGGCGCTGCTCCTGCTCTTGGCCCCGTTCTGGGCCGGTGAAATCATCCGTATCTTCTCGGTCATCATGCTTCTCGCCAATCGCGGTGCCGTTAACGTGCTGCTCAGGGAAATCGGGCTGACCGAGCGTCCGATCCAGATGCTCTACACCTCGTTTTCGATCAGCTTCGGCCTCGTCTACATGGTCTGCCTTTACATGCTGCTGCCGCTCTATTCGGCGATCGAGAAGATCCCGAAGTCGCTGCTCGATGCCTCAGCCGATCTCGGGGCAGGGCCGTTCACGCGCTTCCGCCGCATCATCCTGCCGCTTTCGCGCGACGGCATCGTGTCCGGATGCTCGCTGGTCTTCCTCACCTGCATGGGCGTGTTTGCCGCTCCCATTCTGCTCGGCGGGCCGACCACCAGCATGTTCTCCGAGACGATCAGCAGTTTCTTCCACGGCGCCAGCAGCCGTTGGCCGGCCGGTGCCGCCTTCGCGATGATCATGCTTGCCGCATCCCTCGTCACCGTCGGTCTGTTCATGCGGGTCGTCGGCGGCTCGAAGCAAAGGACATTCTGATGCACGCCCTGTTTCACGATTGGCCCGGGCTGGCCCTCAAGTCCTTCTACTGGCTGTTTGTCCTGTACCTGTTTCTGCCGTTGTCGCTGATGGTGGCGGTCAGCTTCAAGGATGCGAGCTTCATTTCGTTTCCGCTCGGAAACCTGACGATCGACTGGTACGCCAAGGTCATAAAGGACAAGCAGTTCCTGGACGCCTGCCTCTATACAATCATGATCGCCGCGGCGACGACGGCCATTGCAACGGTGATCGGTGTCTGGATCGCGATGCTGATCGGGTCGCTGCGCGGGGCCGCTCAATACGTGGCCTTTGCGGTGGCCTGCCTGCCGGCCGTGGTGCCGGGCATGATCTCGGCGATTTCGCTGCGCATCTTCATCACCACCATCGATCTGCCGACGGGCACGGTCGCCATCATCCTCGGCCACGTCGTCCACGCCGTGCCTTTCGTGGTGGTCATGGTGCTGACGCGGCTGCGCTCGATGCCGGGCAATCTGGTCGATGCCGCGCGCGATCTCGGTGCCGACAGTATCGTAACCTTCTTCCGCGTCACGCTTCCCTATCTGGGACCGGCCATCTTCGGCGGCATGATCTTCTGCCTGCTGCTGTCGAGCGACGACTTCGTCCGCACCTTCTTCCTCGGCGGCTATCGCCCGACGCTGCCGATGCTGATCTTCGCTCGGGTGCAGTCCGGCATGTCTCCGGAGATCAACGTCATGGCGACGCTCGTCCTGGTCGTGACCGCCGTGGTCGGGCTCTACGCAGAATATCTCACACGTCGTTCGAGGATCCGCTGATGCAACCGGTTGTTCAGTTCGAAAATATCCGCAAGAGCTTCGGCAGCTTTGTCGCCGTCGATAATCTCAATCTCAACATCGAGCGCGGCAAGTTCGTCACCCTGCTCGGCCCCTCCGGCTGCGGCAAGTCGACAACGCTACGCATGCTGGGCGGGTTCGAAACGCCGACGGAGGGCCGCATCCTGCTCTCCGGCCGCGACGTGACAATGGTTCCGCCGAACCGGCGCAACGTCAACATCGTGTTCCAGGATTACGCGCTGTTCCCGCACATGTCGGTCGCGAAGAACATCGCCTTCGGCCTGGAGTTGAAGGGTGTCGACAACCGCCAGATCCAGCGGCGCGTATCGGAGCTTCTGGAACTCGTGCAGCTGCAGGATTTTGCCGGACGTCTTCCGTCCGAGCTGTCGGGCGGCCAGCGTCAGCGCGTCGCGCTGATGCGCGCCTTGGCGCCCGATCCCGACGTTCTGCTTCTGGACGAGCCGCTTTCCGCCCTCGACGCCAAGCTTCGCCAGACGATGCAGATCGAGCTCAAGGCGATCCAGGAACAGACCGGCAAGACCTTCATGTTCGTGACCCACGACCAGGAAGAGGCGCTCACCATGTCGGATACGATCGTGGTCATGAACAATGGCCGGATCGAGCAGATGGGCGATCCGGCGACCCTCTACAAGCGCCCCGGCTCCGCCTTCGTGGCGACCTTCCTCGGCGAAACCAATCTGTTGCATTCCGACGTCGTCGGTACTGACGCCGGCGAAGCGGCGGTGCGGTGGAACGGCATGACGATCAAGGCGTCCGCCGGCGCGCTCTCGCCCAAGGCCGGCGACGCGATCTACGTCGTCCTGCGGCCGGAAGCGATCCAATGCTCGGCGCAGGAACCGGGTGTCGCCAACCGGATCCGTGGACGGATCCGCCAGCGGGTTTTCAAGGGCAACCACACATCGCTCAAGGTCGAGATCGGCGAGGGGCATCTGCTCAACGCGCTCGTTCATCCGAGCGAGGTGGAAGGCCTAAGCCGCGACGACATCTGGGTCGGCTGGTCGTCCGAAGCGACCACGCTCATCCCCGCCCGAAACGCGGCTTAGCCGCAACACCTCGACAGCGGGCGCCCCGGCTGCGCCCGTCACCCGATATCAATGAAAGTGGAAAACGACATGCGCGTAGGTATCGCAGGTGCTGGCTCTATTGCCTTTGGCACCGCTGCACTTCTTGAAAAACTGGGACACAAGGCAACGCTCTGGTCGCCGTCCGGCACCGGCACTGTGGCACTCGCAGAGGGAGGGCGCCTCACGGCCGAGGGCGCCATCGAAGGCACCTTCCTTCCGGCCGTTGCCAAGCGTGCGGAAGATCTCGTCCACGATACCGATGCGATCCTCATCGCGCTGCCGGCCTATGGTCACCGCTTCGTGCTGGACGCAATCGCGCCGCATCTGACTGCCGGTCAAGTGGTGATCTTCAGCTCGCATACCTCGTTCGGAGCGCTTTATCTCTCGTCGCTTCTGGCAGCACGCGGCATCACCTTGCCGATCGTTGCCTGGGGCACGACGATCGTCAGCGGCCGGAAGCTCGGCCCTGCGCTGGTGCAGGTGAACACCATCCGCAAGCAGGTCGATCTCGCGACCGTTCCGGCATCGGAAAGTGCGCGCGGCCATGCGGTCTGCACGGCACTCTTCGGCGAACATTTTGTCGATCGCGGCAGCCTTCTGGCGATCGCGCTTTCAAACCTCAATCCGCAAAACCACCTCGGGATCGCGCTCGGCAACATGTCGCGCATGGAGCGCGGCGAGACCTGGGTTCAGGCCCAGAACGTCACCCCCAATATCGGTCGTCTCCTGGAGACACTCGACCTCGAACGCCTGGCTGTCGCCGAGAAGCTGCAGCTGAAGGTGCGCGACATTTTTCAGCATTTCCACCTGTCGTTCCATGTGCCGGTCAGCACGATCTCGCAGATGAACCAGGAAATGCATGAGGCCGGACATAACGGCACGGGTCCTGCGACGGCCGACAGCCGCTACGTGACGGAGGATGTTCCCTTCGGTCTGGTCGTGACGGCGCAGCTCGCGCGCCTTGCCGGATGCCCGGCAGACCTGCACGAGGCCGGTATCCGCATCTTCTCGGCCATGTACGGCCGGGACTTCGAAGGCGAGAACGACCTCCTTCCGGAACTGGGCCTCGAGCGACTGGATCTCGAAGGTCTCGATGCCCTGTGCCGCACCGGGTTTCCGCCTGTTGCTGCCGCCGATCGAGCCGAGGGACGTGCCTGAATGAGCGACCGCTACCTCACCCATCTCCGTTCAGAACTCGAGGGCCTGAAGACGGCCGGGTTGTACAAGTCGGAGCGTGTGATCACCTCGAAGCAGGCGGGTGAGATCGAAGTCGCCTCGGGCGAGCGGGTGCTCAACTTCTGCGCCAACAACTATCTC
>NZ_JACVAO010000013.1:0-204476 GCF_014851885.1 Ensifer sp. ENS02
TCCTCCACCGCGTAAAACACGCGCCGCACCGCATCCGCCGTCGGATCTCCGGCGATCTTTTCGACTTGCCGGTCGGAAAGCAGATAGACGTCGAGTTCGGGCCGGATGCGCTTCAAGCCGCGCGCCAGGCGAAGCGCCGACATGTCTGGTCCCTCGGTTTCTCCCAGCGGATCAAGCACCGATCGAAGCACAGGCGCGTCGTGCCGTGAGCGGTAAGGAAAACCTTCAGCGAGCACGATAGCGATAATATCGGGGTTCAGGGCGGCCGCGCAGAACGCATCCTCGAAGGACCCGACCAGCACCGGCTCGTAAATGAAACCGTCCTCTGGCCGGCGCAGCCTCCTAATCTCTGCGGCGAATGCCTCCCAACGCGTGGCCGGCTGACTGTTGACGAACAGAACTTCGAAATAGGGCCGGCGCCCGCGAGCCTCTCCGGTTCCCGGCGGCATGATATCGGTCACTTCGGCTCCTGACATTTCGTCATGCACGTCCCATTCACTTTGGCGGCCGCGATAGGAATGGCTGAGCAGCCCATTGGAGATGCGTCGTGCAAGCCTTGCCGCTCCACCGGCATCGTCGGTGGCAATACGCTCTGCCAGAACCGAAAGCAGCCGTCTGCCCGGATAGGCGTAGTATTCCTCCGCCGGTGCCACAGCAGAAATCGCCGCTTCCAGGGCAGCCCGCGCGCCGCGATTGGCGGCCCAGGCGTCTGCCAGCGTCGTGATCTCACGCCAATTGTCGGCGCGTGCCGAATGGATGAGCAGAAACTGATCTACTTGTGCGGTCTTGTTCGGCATAGCGCGCTCCCAACTCGGCTCGTATGGGCTACCCGCGGCCACCGATCTGCGGTTTTCGTCAGTGGTCTCGGCTATTATTATCGACGCAATAAATGGGACGAAGCAGTCTCAAGAAAGGGTCTCTGATCCCGCTGGCCAGGGCTTCGAAAGACGAACCATCCCGGTCCGATAAGAAGCCGCCTACTGGAAAAGATGCGAGATACATGCCTGTAGTCGAAGGGACGCGGCACCTCCGCATCCCCATTTAACCCGGAGATGCGCTAGGTCATCATCATCACGAGCACCATGCCCCAGATCGTCAACAGGGTGTTGCCGACGGCATAGGTCACAGTATAGCCGAGGCCTGGTATCTGGCTCTTGGCGCGATCGTTGATCATCCCGAGCGAGGCAGTCGTGGTGCGCGCGCCGGAACAGCATCCCAACAGAATAGCAGGGTGGAACCGGAACACATATTTTCCGACATACATTGCCAGCACGAGCGGGACGGTCGTTGCGAATATGCCCCAAAGGAACAGGCTGAAGCCAAGCTGCTGCAAGCCAGCTACAAATCCTGGACCCGAGGAAATACCGACCACCGCGATGAAAACGTTGAGACCGACGGAGTTCATGAACCAGACCGTCGATGTCGGTATTCGTCCGAATTTCGGCCGCACGGAGCGGAGCCAGCCGAAGAAAAGCCCGGATATCAATGCGCCTCCAGACGTGGACAGGGTAAACGGCACATCGCCGACCTTGTAGACGAGCGCACCGAGCAAGCCACCGATGGCAATTGCGGCGCCGATGAAGGCGACATCGGCAATGTCACTCGGCCGGTCGGCCACACCCAGTGCTTTGGCGGCAGCCGCGGTGTCCTGCGTTCGCCCGACGATCGTCAGGATATCGCCGCGGTGGACTTGCGTGTTCGGAAGGATCGGAATTTCCGTCGCCGTAGCGCCACGGGCGATCCGGCGCAGGAACACGCCACGGGACGTTGGCCATTGTGCCAGTTCCGCCAGCGTCTTGCCGTTCGCCTCCTTGGTTGTGACAAGAACATCGACCCCTTCGACCGGCACGGCCAGCAACTCGCGGTCGTCGACTTCCTCTGCCGTTTGACCGATCACGCTTACCAGCACTTCGCGCCGCCCGGCCACGGCAACGACGTCGCCTGCCTGGATCACCGTGTCTGCCGTAGCATCCTCGATCTTTCCCCCGCGACGAATACGTTCAATGAAAATCCGCTGCTCAGGGATCATCGATTCGGCTTCACGTGCCGTCTTGCCGACGACCGGCCCGCCCTCGCGGACCCGATAGGCGCGCAACTCGTAGTGGTGCCAAGCGGTTCCAGCGCCCCCCGCTTCCTTCTTGCCACCCTGCTCGGCCTCGTAGCGTTTGCATTCCGCCTCCAGGTCGATACCCATGAGCGCAGGACCGATCAACGCCAGCACGATGGCCGATCCGATCGTTCCGAAAATATAGGTGACGGCATAGGCGACCGGCATGGCGTCCAGAAGACGTTTGGTTTCTTCCGGCGCCAAACCAAGGCGATTGATGGCATCCGTTCCCAATCCCATCGACGCCGAGATGGTCTGCGAGCCTGCATAGAGCCCCAGCGCGGAACCCACATCATAACCGGCTATCTTGGCAGCGATATATGGCGCTCCCAGGCAAAAGACACACACAACCGCCGCGAACAACGCTTGCGGGAGGCCATCCTTCGCGATGCCCCGAACGAATTGCGGCCCGACGCCGTAGCCGATCGCAAACAGGAACATCAGAAAGAACGTGGCCTTGAGCGGCGGCGAAATGGTGATCCCGAGTTGACCGATGATGACGGCAGCGATCAGCGTCGCAGTCACCGCACCGAGGCCAAGGCCTTTGTAGGTGAATGAACCGAAGTAGTATCCCAGCGCCAATGAGAGAAAGATTGCAATTTCAGGATATGTGCGAAGCGTGCTTACGAACCAGTCGATCATAATAACATCCCCAAAACGTGGTAATCGGGACAAAATCAGACTAAGCGCTCATCGCTATTTACGCGAGAATACACCCATGCCCACCCGTTACAAGACATTATTTGTTTATAGTAATACTAGTATGAAAAACGCCGCGGTAACCGCCAGAACGAAGGACATCTTACGCTCTTTGTGCCCGTTCATGCATTCCTGGAGGAAAATGTTAGATGGCCTTTATCCGGGGGCGGCCCTGTCGCTCTATTAGCAGTCTGCGACTCTGCGGAAGAAACCAGAGGCGATCGAAACCTTAAATGCTCCGGTTAGAAGCCGCAGGTCGGTCCAACGGTCGCCTGCGCGTCCCCGAGATCTGGCTGCGAAGGCTTCCTGTCTTTGAACCTTTGGACTGTCCGATCAATCGCGTTCCGGGGTGGTTTCGTCCATCCGTATCTGGCGCAACATGCTGCGCCCAGCAATAAGCATCTCGACAAGGAATGCGACAAGCGATCCGATAAGCGACAGGATCGCACCGCCGAAGAACCAGAAGAGATTTTCTTCACGAAACCCGAACTGAAGCGCACCGGCGAGTAGATTGAGGATTGCCCATCCAGTGCAGATCGCGGCAAACGTCCCGAGTGCGACAGCTATTTCCAGGGCAAGCGTACGGCGGCGCAGATAGTCCAACTGCGTGCGTCGCCCGCCCCCTCGCTCACCTTTTTCCTGTATCGCATTGAGCCGATCGGAAACCCTGCCAAGACGCATCTCGTAGACACCGACGAAACCTGCCGTACCAGCGAGGAGAAATACCGGCGCCAGAGCAGTTTGGACAATAGAGGCAAGATCCGTGACGATTGCTGGTGTTTGCATGTGTGCTCTCAACAACTTTCGCGCAATAGAACATTAGCAATCTGTAGCGGCCTCCCCAAAAGGCAAATCACTATAAGCGGGCTCGGGGGGGCGGTCACTTACGATTGAAGGCCAAAATGGCCGCAGCCACTCCAGGGCAAATTCACCCTTGCGTGTGCTCGTGAAAAGAACAGGAAGCACGACCTTTGTTACGTCAAAAGAAGCGAAGAAGGCCAAAGGCAAGCACGGCCTGCCAGAACATTTGACAGAAAATCTTGCACCAGCTGAGAAGCTCGTTGCCAGCGCCGGCGGCGCCCTGAAGAGGAACGACGTCAACACGAACTACGCGGCCTGGCCGTGAGCCACCTGCACATTTGGGTACGTGCGCCAATAGGGACCGCGTCTTGGTCCTTTAAGTCAGCAGTTCACCCATGGAGAGCCTGCGAAACGCGAGGCAGACATTGGCGACAAGCGCCTCCTTTTTGGGGCCACGGTCTGGGTAGCGGGTCATGTTGTCGCCATTGTGCATGAAGACGTAGCCGCCGCGCGCCGTCGTCGTCGGGTACTGCCAGATCCAGTCCACAGGCTACAGGTCGCCCTTACTGGAAGAGCTCGGCATATCTGCTCGCAGGCGCATTGCTTTCAGTTTCAAGGATCGCAGCGACCTGGTCGTCTTTCAGTTCGGCGCCGTAAATGAGCTTGTAGTTGTCGAGGATCTGCTTCTTGAAGGTGGGAGCAAAATCGGCCCCATGGGCGACCGCCGCCAGCCATTCCGATGTCAGGAAGATTTCCGGCGCATCGGGGGTGCGGGCAAAGATCGGCTGCTTGTATACGCGCTTCTCCTTCACGGCCTTCAGGCTGGCAAGGACCGGGTTGTTGAAGAAATCCTTGGGGTTGAGGTCGGTCGCATAGGCGGGAATGATGATGATGTCCGGGTTCCAGACGAGCAACTGTTCAAAATCGACGGTTCGCCACCATTCACCGGTTCTATCCGCCGCCGGGTTGGTGACGCCGCTGAGGGAAAGATCCTGCGAGCCATTGGCGATGACCTGGATCTGGTCGGCGACCTTGTCGATGTGAAGCACAGACGGAAGCGCCGACTTGTCGAGCTTGGCAACCTTTTCATTGAGGGCCTTCAACGTTTCGGACTGTGCTTCAGGATTGCCTGGGCGCGGTCGTTGCGGCCGGTCATGTAGCCACTGAGCGTGACATAGTCGAGCCGGTCCTGCTCGGAGCAGCATTGCCAGCCGACGACAGTGAGCCCCACCCGCTCCAGCGGTTCGATAAGCTTCTCGTCATGGGTCCACTGGATCACCACGTCGGGTTTTTCCGCAAGGATCGCCTCGACATTCGGTACGAAGCCATCCTGGGCGGCACTGGCATTGATTTTGGCCATTTCCGGGAGCATCTCGGCATAGATGCCGCTGGTAAAGTACCTCACCAGCGAATCCTTGTTCATGCCGACGATGCGATCGGCCTTTTCGTCCACGGCACGATAGATGATCGGCGCCGAGCGAACTGTCGTCACGACGCGTTCCGGCGGTTTTGCAAACATGACCTTCTTGCCGCGGTGGTCGAGGAAGGCCGTTTCGGTCGACGCCGCGGCCGGCAGAAACGCCGATAGGGACAGTACCAGTGCAGTGAATGTCTTGAGGCGGCTTGACATGTACGCTCCATCGCAAGGTCGGTAGGTTCGGACCAAGTTCTGCCAGTCAAGTTATCGCGCCGTGTCCAGCGCTCCGTAAATTTTTAGGGAGATTCGCCAGAAGATGCTGCTGCACCGGACGAATAGCGCGGTCTGCCTCCAGGCACCAAGGCAGTTTAGTAAACCGCATCGGTCGCGCGAAGATGCCGAGCCAGTCTACGGTTGGCGGCGGTTGACGATTTCCGGAGGTCTTCCCCGTCAATAATTGACGGTTCCCTCCTCACCGCGGCTGCAACGCGCTCGTGCGGAATGTAACCGTTACGTTCTTCAGTAGTACGATATATTCGACATAATGCTGACGAAGAGCGAACCTGGGGAAATACTGTGTGGTTTAAGCGGCTCTTGAAATGGGCCAATCGAGAATGTGACGAGAGGAGTCAAACATGAGCAAGCGGCAGCCCAAACAAAGCGGCTGGCAAACTACGCGGGACCTGAAGTGTTGAGGAATCCAGGTTGGAACAAGCAAAGGAGTGGCTGGAGTCGCTGGGCTCTGGTTGTTCTGACTGTTCCGCCGGCGATTCTGCTAGCCGTGGCAGCCGCATGGGCCTCGCTTGCATTATGGTATCGTCTTCCCGTTTCCGAATTCACAAGAGGTTTTATCGCCGGACTCTTTGCACTTGTCGGGCTTTTGACGGTCGCCGCGCTGTTTGGCCGCTGGCGTCTCAAAGCTCTCCTGGTATTTGCAGTTGCGTTCGCAGTTGTCTTGATTTGGTGGAGGACGATCAAACCCGTCGAAGACGGTTCGTGGGCACCTGATGTTGCACGACAGGTTACAGGCGAATTTCACGGCGACCTGCTGACACTAACCAATGTTCGCAACTTCGAATGGCACAGCAGCACGGAATTCGTCGAACGGTGGACCACGCGGACCTACGATATGAGGAAGCTCCGAACAGTCGACCTGTTCATGTCCTATTGGGCGGGGCCAGAGATTGCCCATGTAATATTCAGCTTTGGATTTGAAGGCGGCGAGCAGCTCCCGTGGTCGGTCGAAGTCCGTCGGCGGGTTGGCGGCGCGTTCTCGCCGCTCGCAGATTTGTTCAAGAGCAATCCTTTGGTGATCATCGCAGCCGACGAACGGGACGTGGTGGGCGTCCGGTCAAATTTCCGCAGCGAGGATGTTCAAATCTATCGCCTGAAGGCGTCACCTGACCAGGCGCGTGCGCTTCTGCGCGAGTATGTTACAGACGCCAACGCTCTTGCCACAACGCCGCTCTTCTACAACTCGCTTACGACCAACTGCACGACGACGGTTGTCAAGATGATGCGCGTTGTAGGAGACTCGATCCCGTTCGACTGGCGTCTCATCGTCAACGGGTATCTTCCCGACTACGCTTATGATCGGGGGGCGGTCGATACGTCAGTGTCGCTCGCAGAACTCAGAAATGCCAGTCATATCGGCCAACGTGCTCGGGACGACGGGTTGTCGCCAAATTTCTCAAAGGCAATAAGACTCGGCGTGCCTTCGCCAGTGCCGCAGGGCTCGCCTTGAAGACGGCGAACGGTCATCAGGGAGCTCATCAGCAATCCGCAACAGCCTGTTTCATTCTTCGCTACGTGCGCATGTCAGTCTTCTGATGGAGTTTCTTCCCCGAGCCAACTGGGCGTGAGCCTTGCCCCGCCTTCCCCGGCGGGGTTTTCTTTTGGACGATTTTGCGGGGCGCGCCAGCCTGGAACATATGGTGTTCCCTACGCCCCAACAAACTCCATGACCTCAAAAGCAAAAGCGCCCGCAGGAGATGCAGGCGCTTGGCAATTCTTCAGTCTTTAAGATCGCCTTAGCGGGCGAAGGCCGTACGTGCGACGCGGTCGATGTCGGCGCGTTCGATGCCGAGGTCGCGAAGTTCGCGGTTCGACATGCGGCCCAGCTCGGTGACCGTCTGACGGTACTTGCGCCAGTTGTTGATGGAGCGTGCTATGTTCATTTGATCCCCCTTTCAATGGGCTTTCGAAGCCTGGCTGCCAGTCCGTGGCGCCTCGTTTCGCTTCGATGAACACCTTATAGCTCAGGCTTTCCCTAAGTTGCAGCGCTCAAAACTCAGCGCTCCCATGTGGGAAATGCATAGGCGGTCGCCAGCCGACGGTTCAGCTGCGATGGCCATGAACCATCATGAGAGCTGTGCGTTACATGTCAGATCGTGAGGTAAAGAACATGGCGCGAACTTTTAGAAGCCAAAGCCACCGGGCGAACCTACTCCATCTTGCACTCGCGGTGCTCGCAATGCTGTTCATCGCAGCGATAGTGGCACTGCTTTAGGCTCGTGCAGGACGCCATTTGCCGCCACGGATCGGCGCCACACATTGGCCCGGCATGTGTCGCTGAGGCCGATTACGACAATACCAGTTTAAAACCTATGAAAAATTTTGCATAAGGGGTCATCCGGAAAGGTGATCCCCATGAACGATCAGACAACGCTCGAGTTTCTTGCCAGCCAAATGTCGGGCGACAGCGGCGAGCCGCTCTATCGCCGCCTTGAAGAGGCGATCAAACAGGCCATCAGCGCCTCGACACTCCGCCGCGGTTCGGTCATCCCCAGCGAGCGGGACTTGAGCGAGGGCCTTTCGATTTCGCGCGTGACGGTGCGCAAGGCGATCGAAGGGCTCGTCGCTGATGGCCTGCTTGACCGCCGCCAGGGGGCAAAGACCGTTGTTTCATCACGTGTCGAGAAATCCCTGGCCACGATGACGAGCTTCTCCGAAGATATGCGCTCGCGCGGGCTGGAACCCGGTTGCACCTGGATCTCACGTGAAATCAGCCGCCCGTCACCCGCTGAAATGATGGCGCTTGGCATTCCGGCGGGAGAAAAAATCGTACGCCTTAGACGATTGAGGACGGCCAACGACACGCCGATCGCGATCGAAACGGCATCGCTTCCCGCCCGCTTTGTGCCGGATCCGGACGCCATCGGCGCGTCCTTGTACGAATATCTCGCAGCCCACGGCGCTTTGCCTGTCCGGGCACTGCAGCGCATGCAGGCAAAGCCTGCAAGCGATGAAGAGCGACGCCTGCTCGCAACGCCCGAAGACACGAGCCTGCTCGTCATGGAGCGGCGCTGTTTCCTGGCCGATGGGCAAATTGTCGAATTCACCCAGACCAAGTACCGGGGTGACGTCTACGACTTCGTTATCGAGCTGATGAGGTAATACCAGTATAATTCCTGTTGCAATCTGGTCTTACACTGTTACCGTGAGGCCTCCATTGGGAGAGCCTGCGTGACCTTCGACATCCATAGCCTCAAGCACGGTCTGATCGTTTCTTGCCAACCGGTGAAAGGCGGCGTCATGGACAATGCCGCCATGGTTGTCGGTTTCGCCTTGGCCGCGCTCGACGGCGGCGCAACCGCCCTTCGCATCGAATCTGCAGACTATGTTCGCGCCGTGCGCCAGGCGACCGATCGGCCAATTATCGGCCTCGTCAAACGCGACCTGGAGACATCGCCGATCCGCATCACCCCCTTTGTCAAGGACGTCGATGCTCTGGCGGCAGCCGGCGCCGATATCATCGCCTATGATGCCACTGCTCGCGAACGGCCGGTTGCGACCAGGACGCTGATCGAGCGCATTCACGCCGGCGGCAAGATCGCCATGGCGGATTGCTCTGTTTTCGCCGACGCCGAGCGCGCGCTTGCCGAAGGTGCCGAGATCGTCGGCTCAACCCTTGCTGGCTACACCGGACCGGTCGAGCCGACGGAGCCGGACTTCGCGCTCATCGCCGCCATGCGCGGCCTCACCCCTCACGTGGTTGCCGAAGGCTGTGTGCGCACGCCCGAACAGGCCGCTCAGGCGCTGCAGGCGGGGGCCTTCACTGTCGTCGTCGGTTCCGCGATCACGCGTCCCGAACATGTGACGGCGTGGTTCCGGCAGGCGCTCGATCAAACGCTTGCCGGAAGCGAGGCTTGATCATGACTGAGCCCCGGACCGTTCTTTCGATCGATGTCGGCGGCACGAAGATGCTGGCTGCCCTTATCCGGGGAACAGAGATCGTCGACACGCACCGGATGCCGACGCCCCGCCAAGGCGACCCGACCCAGTGGCTCGCCGCACTCTTCGGTGCGATCGCGTCCTGGCGCGGTGCGTACGGCTCGGTCGGCGCCGCGGTCACTGGCATTGTCGATAACGGCCAATGGTCAGCGCTCAACCGCAACACACTCGCCATACCTGATCGGTTTCCGCTGACAGCGACGATCGAACGACTGGCTGACGTGCCGGTACTGGCTGCAAACGACGCCCATGCGGCCGCCTGGGGTGAATACGCCTTTGGCGCAGGCAACCGCGAAGACATGGTCTTCCTGACGATCTCCACCGGCATCGGCGGCGGCATCGTCCTGAACGGGCGTCTGCTCGAGGGCCTCGCCGGACACTTCGGCCAATCGCGTAGTGCCGAATGGGCTGATGATGTGCTCGAAGATCGCGTGTCCGGCCACTGGATCGCCAGGGAGGCATCCCCCCACCAATCCGGCGCCACCGCGCGCGACGTCTTTGCCGCGGCCCGAAATGCCGATGACTGGGCCAGGCGCATCATCGAAACATCCGCGGGGCGAACCGCGCTGCTCTGCCGCAACATCCAGCTCACGTTGGACCCGAAACGCATCGTCATCGGCGGCAGCATCGGCCTGGCCGAAGGCTATCTCGCCGCCGTCGAACGCGCACTGGAACCGGTGCCGCCACGCCTTCGACCATCGCTACACGCCGCCGCCCTTGGGGAGAATGCAGGGGTGATCGGCGTTGCTAATCTTGCAGAGTGTCAACAAAACTTGAGGGAGAACCAAAAATGACATTTGCGACAACGAAAAGACGTGCGCTGCTCGCCGCAGCGGGTATTGCGAGCCTGCTGGCGGCCACGCCGGCCCTTGCGGAAGTAACGGTGCTCGGCTGGCCGGGCGGCCCGGAAGAAACGGCACTGCGGGCTGCCGCCGACGCCTACAACGCCAAGTCAGACGTTGCCGAGAACGACAAGGTCGAACTTCTGTTCTTCAACCGAGACGGCTTCTGGGACAAGCTGCAGGCCGATCTCGCCGCTGGCTCGAAGGCCTTCGACCTCAACCTGCTCGCTACCTATTCGATCGGCCGTTACGCGCCGTTCATGGAGCCGGTCGAACTTTCGGGCGAAGCCAAGGCGGTCTATGGCGATTCCGTACTGTCGACCATGCAGTACCAGGGCAAGCAATATGGCGTGCCAACCGATCTCTCGCTTCACTTCATGTATTTCCGCAAGGACCTGATCGAGGCCCTGCTGAAAGATGACGCCGGCAAGGCGAAATATGCCGAGATCTCGGAGAAGTATCTCGGCAAGAAGCTGGAGCCCAAGATCCCGGACGAGTGGACCTGGGACGATTACGCCGCCACCGCGCTCTACTTCACTCAGGCGGTCAACCCGGACAGCCCGACCCGCTACGGCACGGTGCTGCAGCTCAAGAACCTTCTCTTCAACATCATGGTCTGGCAGTCGGTACCACGCGCCTATGGTGCGAACTGGATGGACGACAGCGGCAAGATCACCGTGAACTCCAATGCCTATCGAAAGGGCCTCGAGATCTACAAGCTGCTCTACGACAATGGCGCATCACCGAAGGACTCACTGTCTTACGAATTTGCCGAGGCGAATGCGGCCTTTGCGTCTGGCCAAGTGGCCGCAATGCTGCAATGGAATGCGGCAGCCGGCGACCTGACGAGCAAGGAGAAATCCCCTGCTGTGGCAGACGTGACCGAAACGGTCGCACCACCTGCAGGTCCTCAAGGGCGCTTCACCCATATCCACGGCCTCGGTTTCGGCCTCAACAAGAATGCCGAAAACAAGGAGGGTGCGGCCAAGTTCGTGAAGTGGCTGTCTTCCAAGGAAGCCGCGCTGATCTACGCCAAAAACAACGGCGCACCAGCCCTGACGCCGGAAGTGGTCGTCGAGGTCGCCGATTCCCGGCCTGATCTCGTCAAGCTCGGCGAATTCGCCGGCAAGTACGGTTACGTCATGAACGGTGCTACGTCAGCCAAGGCGCTGTCGGTCTACGAACTGCAGGCCAAGGAGTTCACCGGCTACTGGTCCGGCCAGCAATCGATCGAGGATGCGCTCGCTAGCACCGAAAAGGGCATGGCAGACCTGCTGAAGTAAGTGAAAGGGTTGCGGCGTCCACCAGGAGGCCGCAGCCCTCAACGACAAGCGGGTACCGGGGAATCTTTCTCCACCCCACTTGCCAGTGCTCCACACGGGATCCAGGTGCGCCGCGTCCGCGGTGCCAAAGAGCCATCCAGCTCAAGGATTTGGGCTGGCTAGATCTCCTGTAACAGGCACTGGGAAGTGGACCGAGGAAACACCTTGCGTCCCCTTGCCCGACCGACAACAGACACAGATCGGTGCCATGACCATAGCCAGACCGCAATCCAATGCCCCTGAGTTCCGGCTGCTCGCCACGCCGCTCGTCCTCTTCCTGCTCGTTTTCCTGGGCTTCCCGGCCCTCGTCAACCTGATCTATTCGGTCTCCGAGGTCTCCTTCGAGACGCTACGCCAGCCGACGTTTACCGGGCTCAAGAACTTTGTCTCGGTCTGGAGCGATGCGGCTTTCTGGCAGGCGAGCTGGTTCTCGCTGCGCTTCGGCCTCTTGACCGCTATTCTCGAATGCCTGCTCGGGCTGTCGCTGGCGATCTTCCTGTCGCCGCTCATCGAAAAACGGAGCTGGCTGATGGCGATCCTGATGCTGCCGCTCATGGTCGCGCCGGCACTGGTCGGCCTGATGTACCGCCTTGTCCTGCACGAATTCGTCGGGCCGGTACCTTATTATCTCTGGACCTATTTCGGCGCCAGCATCTCGTTCCTTGGGCCCGGCTCCGCCTTCTGGACCCTGGTCGTCGTTGAGACGTTGCAGTGGACACCATTCACGCTGCTGCTTTTCTACATGGCCTATCAGGCGATCCCTTCCGAGATTGCCGAAGCATCCGCAATGGACGGGGCGCGAAGCCTGCAGCGCCTGTGGTTCATCGAACTGCCGATGATGGGCCCTACGATCGCGGCCGCGTTGCTTATCCGCTTCATCGACGGCTTCCGGGTCTTTGACAACGTCTATGTGTTGACCGGGAGCGGTCCCGGCGGATCGACGGCATCGCTGTCGATCTACATCTATGAGGCCTTCTTCAAGCAGGGCGCCATCGGCAAGGCGGTTGCCGCCTCAGTCGTCCTGTTCGTCGCCTCCTTCGCCGTGCTTTATGGCCTCAATGCTCTCGCCAGCCGGCGGAAAGGAGCCAAGCGATGATGTCAGCACTCCGTTGGTTCGTTTTCGCTGTTGCCGCCATCGGCTTGAACTTTCCGGTGCTGGTGACGCTTTCCACCTCGTTCAAGAGTGCGCGCGAGCTTTCCGGCAACCCCGGTCTCTGGGTCCAGGCCCCGACATTTGAGAACTACCGCGCCGTGTTCGAGGTCTCCGATCGGCTGAACATCTTCCTCTATCTGTTCAACAGCCTTGCTGTGGCGCTGATGGGAACGGTACTTGCCGTGGCGCTGGCGCTCCCCGCAGCCTACGCGATTGCCCGCGGCAAGATTGGCGAACGCACACTCCTGCCCTTTATTGTCAACCTGCGCGCCGTGCCGCTGATCATCTTCGCGATCCCGCTCTACATGATGTTCCAGTGGCTTGCGCTGCTTGATACGCGCCTGGGGCTGGGGCTGATCCTGACGATCGTCAACCTGCCGCTTGCGCTCGTCATCCTCGTCAACGCCATCCGTGACCTGCCCGCGGAACTCGACGAGGCTGCCCTCATGGATGGTGCAAACCGCACGCAGATCCTCATCAAGGTCGTGATGCCGCTCTGCCGGCCGGCGATCGTCACCAGCCTGATCTTCGGCTTCATCACCGCGTGGAACGAATTCCTCTTCGGCCTGATGCTGACGACCTCCAAGGCAGTTCCGGTCACGGTCGGCGCATCCTTCTTTTTTGCCGCAAGCGGCGGCGGTGTGCAGTGGGGCGTAGCATCGGCAGTGATGGTCGTCGGCGCTTTGCCGCCAATGCTGCTCGGCCTCGTGATGTACCGCCAGATCAGTGGATCGATGACCGCCGGCGCGGTCAAGGGTTGATATTCCAGGAGACACGCATGGGAACGATTTCGCTCAGGAAAGCCGGAAAGCGCTACGGCGCAGTTGAGATCATCCGGGAGCTCGACCTTGAGATCGCCGACGGTGAATTCGTCGTCATCGTCGGGCCCTCCGGCTGCGGCAAGTCAACGCTGTTGCGCATGATCGCGGGTCTCGAGGCAACGACCGACGGCCAGATTTTGATCAATGGGCGGGATGCGACGTCCGCTTCGCCGGTCGATCGTCAGCTCGCCATGGTCTTCCAGTCCTATGCGCTCTATCCGCACATGACGGTGCGGCAGAACATGGGCTTCGGCCTGAGGCTCGCCAAGGTGCCGTCGGAGACCGCAAGGGCCAAGATCGAGGCAGCGGCGGAAACGCTGAAGCTCACGCCCCTTCTGGACCGCTATCCGAAGGAGCTCTCGGGCGGCCAGCGCCAGCGAGTCGCAATCGGGCGGGCAATTGTGCGCGAGCCGGTCGGCTTTCTCTTTGACGAGCCGCTTTCAAACCTCGATGCGGCGCTGCGCGTCGATATGCGACTTGAGATCGCCAAGCTGCATCGCACGCTTGGCGCCACCATGATCTATGTGACCCATGACCAGGTGGAGGCGATGACGCTGGCCGACCGGATCGTCGTGATGAAGGACGGGCGGATCATGCAGCAGGGTAGCCCGAGAGACCTCTACGAAAAGCCGGCGAACCTTTTCGTCGCGCAGTTCATCGGCAGCCCAAAGATGAACCTCCTGCCATGCCGGCGCGACCAGGGCGGCCGCCTCGACCTGAGCGGCGAAGGCGATCTAGCGCTTCCCATGCCAGGGACGGTCGAACCCGAGAAACTGGGCGCAAGGCCCGAGCACTTGGCGCTGGTTGCTCCGGAAACTGGGCATTGCCGCGGCGTCATCGAGGCGAGCGAGTATCTCGGCGGCAATATGAGCGTCTTCGTTCGCGCCGGCCGGCTCGGCCTGATCAATGTCAGCGCACCGGCCGACACACCTTTTCGCGTTGGCGAAGCCGTCGGGATCCGGATCGACGAGAGCCGGTCCTCGCTGTTCGATGGTACGGGCGCAGCAATTGGTGCCTGACACTGGGGGATCCCTCGAAGGCCTTTGAGCTAGGCAGGCGCTCAAGCGATCGGCAGCGTTCAGATGGCAAAAATCGGTTCATTGGCCGATTTCACATCAAACGCTGCGGACCCTGGCAGACGAAAGAAAAGCCTTCGATTGACCCAACAGCAAGCATGCACATTGGGGAACAGTTGAAATTTGTCGGTCGGACAGCCGACAGTGCGATTTCACATAGATACCCAGCAATCATGAGCGATAATGGTACCGAATGCCGACGAGCAACAGGGTCGTCCTGGCCGGGATGGCCCAGCGAAGTGCTCGTCGCTGTAGCGCTGAATGAAAGCCGATGAAATGTCGCGAAAGTATCTAGCACTCCAGGCCGACGGCGCCGTTGGAAAGATGGAGTTGAACCAAGAGATCGCGGCCGCGCTCGAAAGGTTGCCGGATGATCCTTCGCTCTACTTCGATCTTGGAGAAGCACATCTGCTTATTCCGCTCGAGCAGCTTGTTAACGCGCGAATGCGCGAACGAGGCATCATCAGCGCGAACCGCTATATGCTTGCGTCGGCGCGCGGCAAACAGGAGAAGCGAAAACCCCTCACTGTACACGCCCTTGGCAACGGGCTGTGGCTCGTGGTGGACGGGAATTCAACGCTGCTCAATGCTCGTCATTCCAATTGGCGGGCTGTACCTTGCACCACGGTTGACAAACCGACGTGGGATCCGAGCTCAGCCTGACGATCACAAGTGCAGACGTAGATCCGGGTCGCGGGGTTTGCGCCTACGGAGCCAGCGCAGGTGCCTGGTGCGCCACCCCATCCTGAATAGCGCGCTCTTCCGCTGGCAGCGCCAGCAGATGAATGAACATTGGACACTCCAATCCTGTCAGCATGCCGGGCAAAGTGGCCGTGTGGCCGAGGCGAGCGGGGTTTGCATGGCACCCCCGCTTCATTCAAAAACGCCCTCGGCGATCACCCCCTACGACTGTGAGAGAGCCCCGTAACCCGGCCGTTTATAGAGCGTGCTTTCGTTCGCCACGATTTCCGGGTCGTAGACACTCGCATCCCACTCCGCCGGATCCACTTCCAAGATGGAAACGGAAAGCGAAGCGTCGCTTGAGCCTAGGATGGTTTTCGCAGCTTCGACCACTTTCGCGGCGAATTCCTGTTTCTGCTCCTCGGTGCGGCCAGGGAACATCTTTACGACTATGTGCGGCATTTCCATTCCATTCGTTGATACCAAGTGCCATGACGGGAAGACGACAGGGCCCAAGGGCAAGCCGCAAATCCTGCCGACCTCGACGAGTCCACAAGGTGATTGCGGACGATCAATGCCAACTCATTGCCATTGCTTGCGTCTGCACTGACCCTATCATCCCGATACCAGGTGCTTTCGCGAACATCAAAGCTTGATGACGGTCTTCTTTGCAAGCAACCCCTGCGGAGCAAAGAGCAGAACCCCGATGACGAGCAGGATGGTGAAGGCGTCGCGGTAGCTGAGCAGACTTTCCGGCAGATAGGCTTGCAAGAACACTTCGATGAAGCCGAGCAGAAAGCCGCCGGCGACAGCGCCGGAGAGGCTGCCGAGCCCACCGATAATTGCGGCGATAAAGGCTTTGAGCACTGGCAGGAAGCCCATCAACGGATCGACACTGCCGCGCTGGGCCACCCAGAGGATGCCGGCGACGCCGGCAAGCAGGCCGGAGATCGCAAAGGCGGTAGCGACCACCGCATTGGCGCGGATACCCATCAGCCGAACGATAGCGAAATCTTCGGATGCAGCACGCATGGCACGACCGAGCACGGTCGTGCGAAGGAAGAGGTTCAGGCCGACCAGCATGATGATCGTGACGAGGATCGAGGTTCCCTGAATGAGGCCCAGATGCAGGCCGCCGATCTCGATCGTGCCGGAAAAGCTCTCGGGCATCGGCACCGGCTTCGGACGGGCGGAAATGAAATTCTGGAAGATCACGCGCAGGATCGCGCTGACGGCAAAGCTCGTTAGAAGCAGCGTCGTGCCACTGGCGCCGCGCACCGGCCGAAAGGCGATGCGCTCCATCAGCATGGCGAGCACGATGGCGATCAAAAGAGCCGCACAGACAGCGAGCGGAAACGGCAGGCCCAGCAACAGGGCAAAGCAGAGGCCGTAGCCGGCAGCCGTCATCAGTTCGCCATGGGCGAAATTGATGAGCCCCATGATCGAGAAGACGACCGCAAGGCCAAGCGCCAGAAGCGCATAAGTGCCGCCGAGGCTGAGCGCATTGACGAGTTGCTGCAGGAACATGTCCATGAATTGACCCTCCACGCGCTCGGCTCAGGCGCCGAGATAGGCGCCCTGGATTTCGGTTGAATTGCGCAGTTCGGCGGCCGTGCCCGAAAGCACGACCCGGCCATTGGCCATGACGTAGCCCGCGTCAGCAATCTCGAGCGACAGAGAGACGTTCTGCTCGACCAGGAGGATCGTCAGGCCCTTTTGTCTCAGCCCGGCGATCAGGTCGAAGATCAGATCCACCACCTGCGGCGCCAGGCCGAGCGAGGGCTCGTCGAGCAGCAACAAGTCAGGCGACGACATCATCGAGCGGGCGATCGCGAGCATCTGCTGTTCGCCCCCTGAGAGCGAGCCGGCCTTCTGGGTGAGGCGTTCTTTCAGGATCGGGAATCGCGAGAGCATGTCTTCGCGCACCTCTGATATCGCGCCACGCGCCTTGTGCATGGCGCCGCCGAGCAGCAGGTGTTCGTCGACGGTGAGGCTCGGGAAGATGCGCCGTCCCTCGGGCGTCAAGGTCATTCCGAGCCGGACAATCTGTTCCGGCGCGAGGCCGGAAACATCCCGGCCGTTGAAAGACACACGTCCGGCCTTCTTTCCCGCCAGACCGACAAGCGCGTTCAGCGTCGAGCTCTTGCCAGCGCCGTTGGCGCCGAGCAACGTCACGATCTGCCCTTTGCCGACGGCGAGATCAACACCCTTCAGGGCTTCGACCGCACCATAGGCGACCTTAAGGCCGCTCACTTCCAGAAGCGGCTTCAGAACGGGAATTTCACTCATCATCATCGGGCAAAGTCCTTGCCGTGGATTGCAAAGCGCCGCCGGCGCAGACAGGCACGATCCCCGGGGAAATCCGGGGACCACCACAGGTGATCGATCAGGGGGCTGGAACGTCGGCGGCCGCCGGAACGCCCTGACTGATCAGCTGGCGATTGCCGCTTTCGATCTGCACCAGCGATACCGAGCGCATCGGCATCCCTTGCGTGCCGGCATAGCTGATCGGGCCGGTCACACCCTGGACGTTTTCGAGCGAGGCGATCGCGTTGCGTATGGCAACCGGATCGATACTGTTTGCCTCCGTCACCGCCGCGTCGATCACCTTGCCAAGGTCGTAGCCGTTGGCGATGTAGACCGTATCCGGCACCTGACCGTATTTTTCCTTGTACTTCACATTGAAGTCAGCAAGCGGGCTGCCTTCGCTGGCAAAGCCTGCGGTTGTAAAGACAACCCCGTCGACGGTGGCACCAAGGCCGAAGGTCGTGGGCGAATCGATGCCGTCGCTGCCGAGGATCGGCGTGGCCACCCCTGCACCGCGCAGCTGACGGATGAAGGCTGGGAAATCCGGCTCGTAGGCCGCCGTCATGATGACGTCGGGCGCCGGATTCATCGCCTTGATCTTGGTGACCTCGGCGCCGAAGTCCTGCTGGCCCATGCTGTAGGTGCCCTCACCGAGCAGTTCGCCGCCCTTGGCTTTGAACGCAACGGCGAAATACTCCGGCAGCTTCAGAGTATAGGCGCTATCCGGCGACTTCAGGATGTAGGCCTTCTTGTAACCCTTCTCGAACGCGTAGGTCGCAAGAACAGAGGCCTGGACGTTGTCGGCCGGATAATTGCCAAACATGTAGTCGCCCACCGCAAGCGGCATGGTCGGCGTCGTGGCGCAGAAGGAGAAGGCGGGGATCTGGGCTGCCTGCGTCACCTGGCCGGCAGCAATCGACGGATCGGCATCGCAAGGCGTGATCACGATCTTGACGCCTTCGTCAACCAGTTCCTGCGCCACCAGCGCCGTCTGCGCCGCATCCGAGCGCGTATCCTTGGCGACGAGCTTGATCGGGAATTTGCCGGCAGCACCACCGGCCGCATTGATCTCCTCGACCGCCATTTCCAGACCCTTCAGCGACGGCTGGTCATAGGGTGCAAGACCGCCGGTCTGTGCGGTCGCAAGACCGATAACCAGATCGTCTGCAAATGCGGGTAGCGGCGACAACGCGATACCGCCAAGCATGGTTGTGAGGCACAGGGCCGTGACGTTCTTCTTCATCCGAAAAGCTCCCTCTTTTGATTTATGCTGGTTTATGCAGGCCCGGCGCGCCGGACGGCAGAACGGGGGTCCCGACGGGCGCGTTGCGCGCCTGCGCCGCTGAGCGGCGGCGGCCGATGTAGGCCTCGATGACATCAGGGTTAGCCTGGATTTCCGCCGGTGTGCCGATGGCGATCTGCTGGCCCTTGTTGAGCACGACGACAACATCGCAGAGCCGCATGATCAGCTTCAGGTCATGCTCGACGACGAGCAGGCCGAGGCGGTATTTCGTGCGGATGCGGTCGAGCACATGCATCAATTCCTCGGTCTCGGCCGGGTTCATGCCGGCAGCCGGCTCGTCGAGCAGCAGGTAACGCGGTTTCAGCGCCAGCGCGCGGGCGATTTCTAGCCGCCTCTGCGCACCGTAGGAAAGCGTGCCGGCCAGCCGGTCGGCAAATTCCGCGAGGCCCACTTCCGAAAGCACCGTCAAGGCACGGGCAGCGGGATCCTCACCGCCCGCCTTCAAGGCGCTCGCCGCAACCGTGACGTTCTCGATGACCGTTAGGTTCTTGAAGAGACGGATGTTCTGGAAGGTGCGGGCAAGGCCCGCGACGGGAACCGCGTGAACGGCAAGCGACGCCACATCCTGGCCATCGATCAGCACGCGGCCCGTCGACGGCGGCACGACGCCGGACACACTGTTGATCAGCGTCGACTTGCCCGCACCGTTCGGGCCGATAAGGCCAGTGACGATACCGGGCTTGATCTCGAAATTGGCGTTCTCGAGCGCCACGAGGCCGGCAAATTTCTTGCCGAGGTTTTCGACCCGGAGAGAGCCGTGACCGGCTGAAGCGGCCTCGGACGCAGGCACGCTTTTTACCGGCACAACGTCCTTCTCTGTGGAGCGCTTGAACCAGCCGAAGCGCTCGTCAAGTTCGCGCACACCGAAGAGGCCATCCTGCAGGCGGTACATCACGACGAGGATTGCCACGCCGATCCCGATGTCGGTGAGGCCGAAGACGGTCGGCAGCTTGAGGAAGCCGAGATCGACGCCACCCTCGAGCTTGCGCAGGAGTTCGACAATCAGCATGATTACGGCAGCGCCGCCGACGGCACCCGAGACGGTGGTGATACCGCCGAGGATCAGCATCGCCAAAAGCATGAAGGTGAGGTTGAAGTAGAAGTCTTTCGACGAAAACGCGCCGAGGAAATGGGCCAGCAAGGCGCCAGCAGCGCCTGCAAGCACCGCACCGAGAACCCAGGCGAAGAAGCGCTGCAGTTTGACATTGACGCCGACGGCGCTCGAGGCGATCTCGTCTTCGCGCGACGCCCGAAGCTTCAAGCCAGCACTCGAATCCCGATAGAGACGCGCAACCACCACGGCAGCGATAGCAAAGGGCACCGCCACCCAGAGATTGACCGCGCGGGGAATACCAAAAAAGGTCTGGCTGCCGCGGGTGAAATCGGTCGAGGCGACGAGCACAACATGCACGATGACGAGGAAACCAAGGGTCGCGATCGAAGCCGATGAGCCGCCAAGGCGCGCCACGGGAATGCCGATCAGCACCGCGACGAGCGCAACCACGACAAGCGCAATCGCAAGTGCCGGAAGGAAGGGCATGCCCATCCCGGCCAGCCATTCCGGCAGATGTGGCAACGCTGTCTTTTGGATGATCGGATTTAGCGTCAACAGACCCGACGCATAGGCACCGATCGCCATGAAGCCGACATGGCCGAAGGAAACGATACCGGAATTGCCGGCATAGATGCCGATGCCGAGCACGGCGATGACGTTGATCATGTAAAGCGTCACCAGGCGCTCGCCGCTGCCCGGAAAGAACAACGAGGCGATGGCGGCAGCGGCCAAAAGCGGCAGCGACGCTACAAGGATACCAACGACGGTTTCTCGCCTGACGCGCACCATCCGCATTCCCCCAGATTTTGGCCCGGCCGCGTATTTTTTGGCTCGGGCCCGTTCCCGACATGAACGTTATCGCAGATCGACCAAATGTCAATCTTGTTTCAAAAAACATTATCTGCTAGCAATTATGTAACAAAAATTAGAAATCGGAATTCACGCCATCGTTTTTGGGAGGCAGAAATCGTGGCAATCCGGGACCGACTGACAGACGGCGCAATTACCTTCACGCGCTCGGAACTGAAGATCGTCAGGCAGCTTCTGTCGAATTATCCGGCAGCAGGGCTGAACACGGTCGCGCATCTCGCGGCCGCTGCCGGCGTCAGCAATCCGACCGTCGTGCGCTTTGCCAACACACTGGGCTTTGAGGGTTATCCGGAGTTCCAGAAGGCGCTGCTCAGTGAAGTCCAAGAGCGCATGAGCTCGCCGCTCTCCATGCTCGACGCGCGCCGCCCGTCGCTGGAACAAGAGAACTTCTACCAGTACTTCCTTCGCGCCAGCATCCATGCGCTGGAGTCTTCGATGCAAATGCTGCCTTCGGAAGACTTCGAGGCAGCCGTGGATGCGGCGGCCGACATGAGCGCTCGCATCCATTGCCTCGGCGGCCGCTTCAGCGGCTTTCTCGCGGGCCTCCTCTGGTCGCACATGAAGCAGCTCAGGGGCGACACGCGCTGGATCAACGGCAGTCAGGCCGACCAGGTCGATCAGCTTGTCGACCTCGGCAAGCGCGACGTGCTTTTCGTCTATGACTATCGCCGCTACCAGAACGACACGATCCGCTTTGCTCGTCAGGCGGCCGAGCAAGGATCGCGCATCGTGCTCTTTACTGACCGCTGGCTCTCGCCGATCGCCGATTTCGCGACAGTGACGCTGACGGCACCCGTCGACACGGTCTCGCCCTACGACACGATGGTGCCGGCGATTGCCCAGACGGAGGCGGTGATTGCGGCACTTACCGCCCGCCTTGCCACGCAGTCACGTAGTCGCATCGAGCGCATGGAGGACCTGCGCCGCGGATACGCCATCACGGAGGACGCCTTCAATCCAGCCGTTGAAGACGACCGCTGACCCTTTCCGCCGTCCCGGCGAACCAGAACAAACCGAGGAGAATTCGAATGAGTGCAGTCACTGTCAAGGTTGGCGACGATCGCTTGAGGCGCGACAGCGCCTATGAGGCTGGCCGCACCTCGCTGCTGTTCGTCGACATGCAGCGCATCTGGTGCGAGCCGAACCTCGACCCGACCCACCCGCAGGACGCCGAGAGCTATTATCACAGGCGCCTGCGCCAGACCGTCATCCCAAACCAGGTACGCATTCTGGAGGCGGCGCGAAAGGCCGGTTGCGATGTGCTGCACACGATCATCGAAAGCCTGACGCTCGACGGCCGCGACCGCTCGCTCGACCACAAGCTCTCCGACATGCACGTGCCGAAAGGTTCTCCGGAGGGGCAGGTCATTGCGGAACTTTCGCCCATCGACAACGAGATCGTGCTGCCGAAGACGTCGTCGGGCGTCTTCAACTCGACCAACATCGACTACGTCCTGCGCAACCTCAACACCCGCTACCTGATCATCGCCGGCGTCATCACCGACCAGTGCGTCGACATGGCGGTGCGCGACGCCGCCGACCGCGGTTACCTTGTCACCGTCGTCAACGACGCCTGCGCCACCTATAGCGAGCAGCGCCATGACGCGGCCCTTCGTGCCTACTCCGGCTATTGCTGGACGACCGACACTGAGACGGTGGTCAGCCGCCTCGGCACTTTGCGCCAAGCCTGAATCGCCGCCTAAAAAATGAACGAATAGAGGGGAACCCCATGACGGAAACCAACAACGGCAAGGCGGCCGCCGCACTGACGGAACTTGCCACCTTCGTCACGACCGACATCGCCGGCATCACGCGCGGCCGCAGTTTTGCGGCTTCCGAGATCGACAGCTACCTGCGCAAGGGTGTCGGCTGGGTGCCGGCCAACCTGGCGCTCACGCCCTTCGACCTGATTGCCGAGAACAATCCCTGGGGCTCGGCCGGCGACCTCCGGCTGATGGCCGACCCCGACAGCAAGGCGCGCGTCACCTGCCTGCCAGACGAGACGCCGCTGCATTTCTATCACGCCGACATCACCGACCTCCAAGGCAATGCCTGGGACTGCTGCGTACGCAGCTTCCTGAAACAGACGCTGAAGGAATACGAACAAGTCGGCCTCAAAGTCATTTCAGCCGTCGAGCAGGAGTTCCAGTTGCTCGGCGTCGACTGGCCGGATGCGCCGTCCTTCGGCCTGCGCGCCCAGCGCCGTGCCGAACCCTTCGGGTCTCTGCTGATGACCGCTTTGCAGGAAGCCGGCGCCGAGCCGGAAATGTTCCTGCCGGAATACGGAAAGGACCAGTTCGAAATCACCTGCCGTCCCGCCGACGCGCTGACCGCCGCCGATCGCGGCGCTACCATCCGTGCAATCACCAAGGAAGTCGCCGCCCTCTTCGGCTGGAACGCGAGTTTTGCCCCGAAGACGGTCTCGAATGGCGTCGGCAACGGCGTGCACCTGCATGTGAGCTTCACCGATCTCGACGGCAATCCGGTGACCTTTGACGCCTCGCGCCCCGGCAGGCTCTCCAAGATCGCCGGCGCCTTTGCCGCCGGCGTCATCAAGCATCTGCCGGCGCTGACCGCCTTTACCGCTCCGTCGGTGCTTTCCTACATGCGGCTCGTGCCGCACCATTGGAGCGCCGCTTACACCTGCCTTGGCGAAAAGAACCGCGAAGCGACGCTCAGGATCTGCCCGACACTGGACCTTCCCGGCAGCAATCCGGCCAGGCAGTTCAATATGGAATACCGCGCCGCCGACGCATGCGCCAGCCCGCATCTGTCGCTGGCCGTCTTGTTGAAGGCCGGCCTCGAAGGCATCAAGGCCGGGCTCGAACAGCCGCCCTTGATCAATTCCGACCCCTCCGATTTCTCGGCGGCAGAGCAGGAGAAGCTCGGTATTCGTCGCCTGCCCGCGAGCCTGCCGGAAGCTCTGGATACGCTCACCGCCGATCCGGTCGTCACGGGCTGGTTCTCTCGAGATTTCCTTGACTGCTACATGGCGATGAAGCGCAAGGAGATCGAGATCGTCGATGGGCTCTCGCCGGACGAACTTTGTGCCCGCTATGCGGCGGTCTACTGATTGACGGATGGGCAACCCATGACCTCGACAACGGCCATCAAGAGCCTAGAACCCGGCGCGCGACACGACCCGAGCGCGCCGCTGCTTTCGATCGACGAACTGCCGCCCTATGCGGTCTTCAACCCGGACGGCACCTCCTCGATCCTGCTCTTATGCGAGCACGCCTCCAACCGGATGCCACGCGCGCTCGGCGATATGGGGCTTCCGCTGCACGAGCGCCAGCGCCACATCGCCTGGGATATCGGCGCCATGGCGCTGGCTCAGCACCTAAGCCTCAGCCTCGATGCACCACTGTTCTTCACCAACTATTCAAGGTTGGTGATTGACTGCAACCGGCCGCTTCCCGCCCCCTCGATGATCCCCGAGATCAGCGAGACGACGGAGATCCCCGCCAACCGAAACCTGAGCGACGAAGAGCGGCAGCAGCGGATCGATACGCTGTTCACGCCCTTCGCTGAAGCGGTCAGCCGCCGTCTCGACCGGCTCGAAGGCGAAGGCAAGCGGCCATTTGTCGTCGGCATCCACAGCTTCACGCCGGTCTATTTCGGCAAGCCGCGCCCCTGGCAGGCCGGCATCCTCTATCGCGACGCCGTCGATTTTGCCGGTTCGCTGATCCGAGAACTGGCCAGCGAAAGCCAGCTGACGATCGGCGACAACGAGCCCTACAACATCCATCCCGACGAGGATTACACCGTTCCGGTTCATGCCGACGCGCGTGGGCTTCCGGGCGTTCTGGTCGAGGTGCGCCACGATCTGATCGATACGGATGCGGGCGTCACTGCCTGGGGCGAGCGTCTCACCCGGTGTCTTAAAGCTAGCGTAGGGGAAGCCCCGTGACCGCACTCTACAAGAGAGACCAAGCGGCAATCGCCAACCTGCAGAAGCTGCGCTTCTTCCCGCTTGCAGTGACCGGTGGCCGCGGCGCGAGGCTGACGGAGGAAAACGGCCGCGAACTGATCGACCTCTCCGGGGCATGGGGGGCGGCGAGCCTTGGCTATGGCCACCCGGCGCTGGTTGAGGCAATCTCCGGTGCTGCGGCAAATCCCGCCGGCGCCAGTGTTCTTTCTGCCGCCAATGGACCGGCGGCGGCCCTTGCCGAAAAACTCCTCACGGCCTTTCCCGGATCGGGCGACAACAAGGTCTGGTTCGGTCATTCCGGATCCGATGCCAACGAGGCGGTCTTCCGCGCTGTCACCAAGGCGACGGGACGGTCGGGCGTCATCGCCTTCGTCGGCGCCTACCACGGCTGTACCGTGGGCTCGATGGCTTTTTCCGGCCACAGCGTCCAGGCGGGCGCGCCCAAGGCAGACGGACTGCTCCTGCTACCGTACCCCGATCCCTACCGGCCCTACCACGACGACCCGACAGGTGGTGCGATACTCGCAGAATTACGGGAGCGACTTGAGGCGGCGCCGGAGCGTTTCGCGGTCGCCTTCATCGAGCCGATCCAGTCCGACGGCGGCCTGATCGTTCCGCCAACCGGTTTTTTTAAAGCCTTTTCCGCGATCTGCCGGGAATTCAATGTGCTCGTCGTCTGCGACGAAGTGAAGGTCGGGCTTGGCCGCAGCGGCCGCCTGCATTGCTTCGAACATGAGGATTTCGTCCCCGACATCCTGACCATCGGCAAGGGTCTTGGCGGCGGACTGCCGCTTTCTGCCGCGATCGGCCCGGCACGCATCCTCGATTGTGCCAGCGCCTTTGCCATGCAGACGCTCCACGGCAATCCGATCTCTACTGCCGCCGGCCTCGCCGTTCTTGAAACCATTGAGCGCGAAGAGCTTGCGCAGGAAGCGGAGCGCAAAGGCAAACTGCTGCGCGACGGCCTGGCAAGGCTTGCCGAACGATATCAACTGATCGGCGATATCCGCGGTCGAGGTCTTGCCTGCGGCGTCGACCTCGTTCTCGATCGGCAGGCACGGGCTCCAGCGCGAGCGGAAGCAGCAAAACTTATCTATCGGGCCTATGAACTCGGCCTCGTCGTCTACTGTGTCGGGATGAACGCAAATGTTCTGGAGATGACTCCGCCGCTGACCGTCCCGGACACCGACATCGATCAGGCATTAAACGTTCTGGATCGAGCTTTCGCCGAAGTCTCCGACGTTCCGGATACAGTTGTTTCGCAGTTCGCGGGCTGGTAAAGGCAGTCTCAAGACCTAAGCTCGCGCCCGCCACGGTTGGGATATTTAGGTCCCACCTGTCGTGACGCGCGCACTGATGATGGCGGCGTATATCCTTTGGCTGGAACCAGCGTCTTTGCCGTACGTTGAGAACCCGCCACAGTGCTCTAAGTCATTAAGGGTTTGAGCGTCTTAAAAAATGCCCCGCAATCCTCACGTCTCTACACGAAGTGGCACTGGGTCGGACGACCATCAAAAGGCGGAAATGCTCGCCCAGAGAGCCCCCGCGGGAACAAAAGAGGCGGATCACAGCGCAGACGCTGACCCGTTGATACGAGCTGGAACGAGCGAACATCTGCCTCTGCCGTTTGAGCAGACCCGACAGGCAGCGCACGCTCTGCTTCGTGCGCTTCACTACGATTTGCGGGCTATCTCAACAGCGGTCAAGGTCAAGGCCCGGGCGGCTGCTTCGTCCGTAAAGACCAAGGTCCAGGCTACGGATAAGCAAACTCTTTCATTTCTGCTGAAAAATCTCGGCGGGGCACTTGCGAACGCTCCCAAAAAGGCAGGACGAGCGCTTCGCCGGTCTAGCCAGCCTGTCTTGCAAAGGAAAGCCAGGTGGAAATCGGCGGTGCGGCTGACCGCCGTTTTCTGTATTCTGGTTGGTGTAACGGGCTTGGTGTGGGCGCTAAAAGATGTCCCTTGGGCCGAGATCCGGGACGGTACACTAAAGCCTATCGTGGTGTTGGAAACCGCGGACGGTCAGCCGCTGGTCAGACAAGGACCTTATCAAGGACCTTACGCACAGTTCGACCAATTCACGCCACAACTGATCGATGCGGTACTGTCTGTTGAAGACCGGCGGTTCATGGACCACTTCGGCATCGATATCAGAGGCATCGGACGAGCGCTTCTTCGAAACCTCAAGGCAGGGTCGGTTGTGGAGGGTGGTAGCACCATCACCCAGCAGCTCATCAAGTTGCAGTATCTCGACAGCGATCGTACGGTAAAACGAAAGATACAGGAGTTCGTGATTGCCCTGTGGCTGGAGTGGAAACTCGGAAAGCAGGAAATCCTGACGCGTTACCTCAACAGCGCCTATCTTGGCGCTGGCGCAACGGGTATGCCGGCCGCCGCACGCATTTATTTCAACAAGGATATCGGAGCGCTAAACCTTTCGGAATCGGCGCTTCTGGCGGGATTGTTGCGGGCTCCTAGCCTATGGAACCCGATCGACAATCTTGAAGGTTCCCGAAAGCGCACATCGGTCGTCCTCGACGCGATGGTTGCGAACGGCAAGGTTGACGCGTCAAAGGCTGCGCAGATCAAGGCGAGCTTTGCTACCCTCCACCCGACAACGCCAACGCCCCGATCCGGCAGTTGGTTTGCGGACTGGGTCTCACCGCAGGCGAGCGAAATCGCCGGGACTTCGCCGGGCTCGACCACAGTTCGAACAACGCTTGTTCCCCGGCTTCAGGGGATTGCCGAAAGGGTCATCAAGAGGGCCTTGGATACTGAGGGAAGAACTGTTGGTGCATCTCAGGCCGCATTGGTGGCAATGACCCCGGATGGAGCGGTTGTGGCCATGGTCGGCGGCCGCGATTACAAAGAGAGCCAGTTCAACCGTGCCGTCACGGCAAAACGGCAGCCGGGCTCCACCTTCAAGCTGTTCGTTTACTATGCCGCTCTGAAGGCCGGACTTTCCTTATCCGACCGGGTACTGGACGCACCGATCGAAATCAACGGCTGGTCACCAGAGAATTCCGGCGGCCGCTATCGCGGCTGGGTCACGATCGCTGAGGCCTTCGCCCGGTCTCTCAACGCGCCAACAGTGGCGCTCGCCCAACATGTCGGCCTTGACAAGGTGATCAGTGCCGCGCGGGAACTCGGGATCGACGCGCCACTTGTCGATACGCCTTCGCTGGCGTTAGGCACGTCCGAGGTCAGCTTGCTTGACCTGACAAGTGCCTATGCGTCCGTGCAATTCGGCAAGGCCCCCGTTGAACCCAGGGGAATTATCGAATTTCAGGCTTCGAACCAAGCAACGGCTTTTCGAGTCGGGGCAAAAGATACGCCAAGCGTGGATCTGGCCCCGTATCGGCGCGATCTCCTTTCCCTTCTACAGCTTGTCGTGGAACGCGGTACCGGGCGCGCAGCCGACCCCGGCGCGTTTGCTGCTGGCAAGACCGGCACGAGCCAGAACAATCGTGACGCTTGGTTTGTCGGGTTCACCGAGCCGCTTGTCGCAGGGGTCTGGGTCGGCAACGACGATGACACGCCGATGAAAGGCGTAACGGGCGGGGATATGCCAGCGCAGATTTGGCGGGATTTCATGCGGGAAGCGTTGGCGACCCCCGCAGCGGGCGTTCTGGTTGACGACAGCGCTCCGCCTCAGAGCTGCAACATCACCGCTTGCTCTCGCAGCTATCGCTCCTTCCGGCCATCGGACTGCAGCTACCAACCCTATTTCGGGGAGCGAAGGCTCTGCGAAAAATGACGAATACGTCGGATCAAATGCGAACCGCCCACAAAGGCGGCAAGCCTCGATGCCTTCCCCTCTCGGAACCGGCCAAGGCGGCCCAGCAAGCGGGAACCTTTTCCGTACATTCGTGTTTTTGCTTTGCTGATGATCTCGGATCCCTCCGGATCAAGGTAGGAGCCCCATCATCGCTCCGGCGAAGGTGGGGCTTTTTCACAACGCCGTCAACGCTTCGTGACAACACCGCGTAGCCGAGGGCCGCCGCCAGGCCGTGCGCAGGTCGTGCAACTGGAAGAGCTCGATCCGCTGGAACAGCTCGATCCGCGGACCATGGTCATAGCGATGACGGCAGACGTGCAATGGCCATGAGACAATTCTGCCCGAAGAGCGTTATGTAGTTGGTATGAGCAGATTCACGGAAACCGAAATCGCATTGATCGAGCGCCTACGCGCGTTGAAGGCTATGCCGGACATGTCCATCAACGTGTTTGAAGTCGGCGATCCTTTGACCTCGGCAGGATTCTCGCAGGATGAAATCCTGGAGGTGCTCTACGCTCTTGAACAGGACAAAATCATCGCTCTGTTGCCTGGAAACCGACTGACAATGCTCAAAGAACTGCCGAATGGCTAGTGTGGCGCTGCGGGTTTGGCCGTAAATTGCCTCACCAAGTGCAACACCGTCGAGCTTGCCCTCGACCAAATCTCGACCTCTTTGCCCTCGGTCATAAGTATCACCGTCTCCTGGCCCTGATGGCCATAGGCGCTGGCTCGTATGCCTATGGGTAGCGAGCACCCCGAGCCACAGCATGCTGGATCCGTCATGCCTCTCCTCTCCAGTGAGACGCATAGGTCCGAGCAGCCTTCACGACCGCAAGCGGCCTTCGAAGAATGGTAGGCGGGTGATGAACGCGTTCTCCACCGGCAATAGAACACAAACTCGCACTACCGCGCGCACTGGCGTGCGCGACCAACGCGTGAGAAAATCGCGTGCTGCAGGGCGTGTGCGCTACTCGCTTTGGCGGAAATTGCGGATGCGATCGAAAAGGACTGCAAGGATTATCGCGCCGCCGATGAATGTCCCCTGCCAGAACGCATTGATGCCGAGAAGTCCGAGGCTATTGCGGATCACCTCGATGAGTGCCGCACCGACAAGTGCGCCGAAGGCAGTACCTGCGCCGCCAGCGAGATTAGCGCCCCCAATCACTGCCGCAGCGATGACCTGCAACTCCATGCCCGCTCCAATATTGGTCGTCACAGCACCCAGCCAGCCGGTCTGAATGATGCCGGCGATGCCAGCCGACAGCGCCGAGATCATATAGACGCAGACCTTGATGGGTCGTACGGGAAGGCCCGTGGCAACGGCCGCCTTTTCGTTGCCACCAATGGCGTAAATGTAGCGGCCGATCCGCGTCCACCGCAGCACGAAGCCGGTCAGGAGCGCCAGCACGATCATGTAGATCACTGGATTGGCGATACCGAAGACCGCCCCACCGCCCAGCGCCAGCAGCTTGGCATGATCGGGGCCAAATTCGAAGACGACAGTATTGTTGGATGCGACCATGGCCAGGCTCCGGGCAACCGAGAGCATGCCGAGCGTTACGACAAAGGGCGGAAAGCCGAGATAGGCAATCAAGATGCCATTGAACGCGCCGATCACTAATGCCGTGGCGACCGAGACGGCAATGCCCGTCCCTATGCCGTATCCCGCATGCATCGTGACTGCAAGTACCATACTGCACAGGCAGAGCACCGACCCTACCGATAAATCAATCCCACCGGTGATGATGACAAGCGTCATCCCGAGCGCGATGATTGCGATGAAAGTGACGTTGCGGGTGATGTTGTAGAGGTTCTTTGCCGTTGCGAAACTGTCGGTGGCGAATGACAGGAAGATGCAGGCGAGAATGACGGCGACCAGTACCCAGAAGGTCTGGCTGCCCAGGACTGTTGCTGCGAGCGTGCGCTGCCTATGGGCTATCGTCTCGTGCAGCGTCGTTGCCATGTTAACCTCGCGTTCCTCCGGCGCAAAAGACCCAGATCGTTTTCCGCTATCCACCCTCAATGGCGCCAGTAATAAGCCCTGTCACCTCTTCCGGAGAGGTCTCGATGATTGGCTTGTCCGCCACCTTTCGGCCTCGGCGCATGACAACGACGCGATCGGCGACATCGAATACGTCGGGCATGCGATGGCTGATAAGCACAACCAGAATGCCACGATCGCGCAGTTGTCGGATGAGATGGAGCACTTCAGCGACCTGGCGCACGGAAATGGCCGCGGTCGGCTCGTCCATCAGAACGATTTTCGCCTCCGAAATCATCGTACGCGCAATCGCCACCGCTTGGCGTTGACCGCCCGACATCTGTTTCACGAGGTCGCGTGCTCTGGTCTCGGAACGGAGTTCCTTAAAGATCTCCGCGGCCCTCCGGTACATTGCCTTGTAGTCGAGCACGCCCAATGGGCCGATGCCCCGCCTCAGTTCGCGTCCGAGAAAAACGTTCGCCGCCGCGGTGAGATTGTCACAAAGGGCAAGATCCTGGTGCACGATCTCAATTCCGAAGTGCCGCGCCTCGACCGGGCGATGCAGCACGATTTCGCTGCCATTGAGGCGCATCGTGCCTTCGCTCGGTCGAAAGTTTCCCGCAATCATTTTGACGAGAGTCGACTTGCCGGCGCCGTTGTCGCCCATCAATCCGACAACCTGGCCTGCCTCTAACGACAGCGAAATGTCATTGACGGCCTGTATGGCCCCGAAGTGCTTGGAAATATTGCTGAGTTCTAGCAGCACGACCAGCCTTCCAAACTCCCAAGACGCGCGGCCTTCACCAAGGCGCGTCACAATATGCCCGCCCCTTGAGTGAGAGATTGCTTATTTACGCAAATCATCACAACCGCGTCAATGATCTCTCGTCTGATAAACCTTATTTGTATGACAATTAGACATTGACGAAAGTCGCAATCATATATTAGCTACTACTGGGAGATAAGCATGCTTATCCTTGTCACCGGGGCAACGGGCAAGGTCGGGCAGCACCTCATATCCACGCTGCTTGACCGACCACGTTTTTCGAAAGCGCGCATTCGCGCGCTCTGCCACAACCGCGTGCTCAATCCAAGCGAGCGCCTCGAGATTATCCGCGGCTCCATCGCCGATCGCGCGGTCGCTGACGCCGCGATTGCCGGCGCGACCCATATCGTGCATCTGGCGACCTGCAAGGAAACGCCCGCCGACGTCATGGATGTGACCGTCAAAGGTCTCTTTTGGCTGCTCGAATCGTTCAGAATGAGCCCAGCAGCCCGGCAGTTCATTCTGATCGGCGGCGACGCCGCGGTCGGCCATTTCTTCTATCGCCATGAAGGACCGATAACCGAGGTGACACCGCATCGCGCCTATCCCGGCAGCTACGCGCTCTCCAAAGTCCTCGAGGAGGTGATGGTCGAGCAGTACTCAGTCCAATATGGGATGAACGTCTGCTGCCTGCGTGCGCCGTGGATCATGGAAAAGGACGACTTCAGGCACTCGCTTTCCTTCGGCGACGACGTTTTCGGTGGACCGGACTGGAAGACGTATTTTCCGCCCCATGAAGCCAGGCGCCACGCAAAGGCCGGAACCGTACCATTACTGCGCGATGCCGACGGAAGACCGCTCAAGCGCAACTTCGTCCACGTCAGCGACCTTGTGTCAGCGATCCTCAGCACGATCGACAATCCGCACGCAGAGCGTCAACGTTTCAACATCGCCATGGATCGTCCGGTCGATTACGGCGAGGTCGCAAGCTATCTCGAACGCACGCGCGGCCTGCCGTCGGTCGATGTTCCAAGCCATTTCCACTCAAACTGGTTGGACAACAGCAAGGCAAAATTCCTGCTGGACTGGCAACCGGAATACGATCTCGAAAAGCTTATCGACCAGGCCTTTCAATACGAGCGTCCACCAAGTGACCCTCGTATCGTCTGGTATCCGGGTTGATTTGTGCCGCGGACAGAGGGTGTCCGCTTGTTTCAACGGGAGGATAAAATGAGGAAAGCATTGGTGCTCGCAGTCGCAGCGCTGGCGCTGGCCGCCGGCCCCGCCGGCGCCCAGACGAAAAAGCAGCTCGTCATCGTCGTTAAGGGTCTCGACAATCCCTTCTTCGAGGCGATCAATCAGGGTTGCCAGAAGTGGAACAAGGAAAACACAAGCTCGGAATATGAATGCTTCTATACCGGCCCGGCGTCGACTTCCGACGAAGCAGGAGAAGCGCAGATCGTCCAGGACATGCTCGGCAAGCCCAGCACGGCTGCGATCGCCATTTCGCCTTCCAACGCCAAGCTGATCGCCCAGACGTTGAAGTCGGCAAACCCGACAGTCCCGGTCATGACGCTTGACGCCGACCTTGCCAAGGAAGATGCGGGCCTGCGAAAGACCTATCTTGGTACCGACAACTATACGATGGGCGCGCGGATCGCGGACTACATCAAGAAGGCAAAACCGAACGGCGGCAAGATCTGCACGATCGAAGGGAACCCTGGCGCTGATAACATCCTGCGCCGTGCTCAAGGGATGCGTGACGTGCTGACCGGCAAGGACGGGCTGGCCGAGCTAAAGGGCGAAGGTGGCTGGACCGAGGTTGCTGGCTGCCCGGTCTTTACCAATGACGACGGCGCCAAAGGCGTGCAGGCGATGACGGACATTCTTGCGGCCAATCCCGATCTCGACGCCTTCGGCATCATGGGTGGTTGGCCACTGTTCGGTGCGCCGCAACCCTATCGCGATCTGTTCAAGCCGATGGCAGACAAGATTGCGAAGAATGAATTCGTCATCGGCGCGGCCGATACGATCGGAGAGGAAGTGGCGATCGCCAAGGAGGGTCTCGTGACCGCACTTGTCGGCCAACGACCCTTCGAAATGGGCTACAAGGCGCCATCGGTCATGCTCGACCTGATCGCCGGCAAGCCGGTAGACGATCCGGTATTTACCGGTCTCGATGAATGCACCAAGGATACGGCCGATACCTGCATCCAGAAATAGGAACGGTGGCCGGAGCGCCCTTTGACGGCCTCCGGCGCCTCCGCCCCATGAGCAGCGAGCGCGGTCAGCACGCTTGACGGCCGGCCGCGACTCCTTGCAACGACCCCGCTTGGAAGTTCCCTTCGGCGAACTATCATCGACAAGACCATTCCTCAATTTTGCAAAGCACGGAGAGCGCAATGACCAAGCGGATCATCTTCACCGGAGGTAGCGGCAAGGCTGGCCGCCATGTCGTGCAATACCTCCTCGAGCAGGGCCATCAGGTGCTCAACCTCGACACGAAGCCCCTCGATAACCCGAAAGTACGCACGCTGATCACCGACATTACCGACAGCGGCCAAGTGTTCAATGCACTGTCGAGCTACACCGGCCTGCACGAATTCGACCCGTCGCTTGCGCCGCAACCGATCGATGCCGTTGTTCATTTCGCGGCGATCCCGCGCATCCTGATCGCGCCTGACAATGAACTCTTTCGCATCAATGTGATGGGCACCTACAATGTCATTGAGGCCGCGACGAAACTTGGCATCCGCAAGATCGTCATCGCATCCAGCGAAACGACCTACGGTCTCGTCTTCGCCAATGAGCCACGAAACCCGCACTATTTTCCGCTCGATGAGGACTATGACGTCGATCCGATGGACAGCTACGCGCTCTCCAAGGTGGTGAACGAAAGGACCGCGCGCGCCTTTGCGCTCAGAAGCGGAGCCGACATCTATGCATTGCGCATTGGAAATGTGATCGAGCCCAACGAATACCACCTTTTCCCAGGCTGGTTTACCGATCCTGGATTTCGAAAGCGCATCGCCTGGAGCTACATCGACGCGCGGGACCTCGGCCAGATCACCCTCAGGGCCATCGACACGGATGGTCTCGGGTTCCAGATCTTCAATGCAGCGAACGACGAGACGTCTTCAGACCTTCCGACGCAAGAGCTGATCGACCGGTTCTATCGGGGCGTACCGGTCAAAGGACAGCTTGGCGAATACGAGACACTTCTGTCGAACCGGAAGGCGCGCGCGATGCTCGGTTTTCAGCCGCAACACAGCTGGCGGACCTATGTTGGCGGCAGGTGACGCAATGCGTGGCTAGAGGGTTCGAGATACGAGAAAAGATGAATGGCTGAACAGCGACCAGAAAAACTCTCCGCAGGCTCGGGTACCGCGGAGGCGGCGCGTGCGACCCGGCGGCTCGACGCGCCGCGCATGTCAGGGCCGAGCGTTCATATGTCGCTCGCCGAAGATATCGGGCTCAGGATCGTGCGTGGCGACTATCCTCCGGGAACGATCCTGCCGAACGAGGCCCAGTGGACGGAAATCTTCAATGTAAGCCGAACCGCTGTCAGGGAGGCGATCAAGATATTGATGGCCAAGGGGCTACTCGCATCGCGTCCAAAAATCGGCAGTTGGGTGGAGCCGAAGGAGCGTTGGAACCTGCTCGACCGCGACGTCCTGAGTTGGTACGCACACTCGCCGGATCGGATCCAGTTCCTCAAGACCGTACAGGAATTTCGTCACATCATCGAACCGGAAGCCACCGCCCTTGCAGCGATCCGCCGCAGCGAAGAACAGATGGCCGAAATCACCGAGGCACTGAGAGACATGGGGCAAGCGACAACGCTGCAGGCTCGCACCCAAGCTGACACGCGCTTCCACCTCGCGATCCTGCGCGCTTCCGGAAATGACCTCCTCATTCCGCTCGGGACGTTGATCGAATCCGCACTCAACCACCTTTTCCTGCTGGTAACCCGGAACGACAGCACCCTCGTCCATGCCCTTAGGCTCCATGAGAACATCGAGAAAAGCATTCGGCTTCAACGCCCGAACGCGGCCCGTAACGCCGTAAGGCGACTTTTAGCGAACACCGATGCACTCATTGCGCATTCAGAGCGCAACATGTGAGCTCAGGGCGCGCGCCGCACGTCGTCGTGAACAAACTGCTGCTGAGAGCTACCCATGCGGTGGACCGGCTAAGGCCCCCCGCGCAGCGTCAGGCCGAGGATCGCGATCGTGACAGCCTTTTACGGCTCGTGGCGTTCACGCAAATTCCGCGTATCGCGCGACATTGTGCTGCAACAACGCGAGCATCGTGTCGCGCAACGGATCTCGCACCGCTTTCATCCAGGCGGCTGAGAGGGGTAGTCGATGCATCGGCGATCCCGATGGATGAGCGAGCGGGATGTAGCTGACACCTGACACAGCAAGTTTCGAGGTCCAGCGTGGAACGATGGCGGACCCGATTCCGGCGGCAACCAGATTGATTATCGTCTGCTTTTCATCGGCTATTTGTGCGACGCGGGGACGCATGTCAAAGTCCGCGAACAATCCCATTGTGAGGTCATGACTGTGCGGTCGCGAGCGGCGTTCTGGCACGATCAATGGCTCTTCCGCCAGATCCTGGACGGTGATTTCGGACCGTCCAGCAAGAGCACTCCCCATTGGTACCGCAACAACTGCCGTTTCATGAAACAGCAACTGCACATTCAGAGTGCGGCTGATCCCATCGCGAGGACGGATCAGAACAAGGTCGAGGCGCCCGGCCAGCAGTTTCGGAATAAGCCGGACAGACTTGTCTTCAATGATCTGTGTGATGACATCAGGCGCCGCCTCCCGAAAATCCTGCAAGAGCAACGGTAAGAGACCGGCGGCAGCACTATCGATCGCGCCGATGCGCAGTATGGCGGACGGCCTGTGTCGGGCTGCACGAAATTTTTCGGCGACTTCGTCAAGCCGCCCCAGGAGCGGCCGCACTTCTTGCAAAAGCGACACGCCGTCATCGGTCAGGCTCACGCTTCGGGTTGTTCTACTCAACAACTGCGTTCGCAAAGATTCTTCCAGTAACCGGATGTGCCGGCCGAGCGAAGCAGGCAGCATGCCCGTCTTCTGGGCAGCTCTTCCAAAGTGCAGTTCTTCGGCGACCGCGACAAAACACCTGAGCTGTTCGAGTTCCACCCCCACGCCCTTCATTATATCAATAAATTATATAATTGCATGAACCTTCATGCGCAGGAAAGGAGAAACTAACCTTCTCGACAAGCGCGAGAGGACGCGCCGGGTTCGAACATAGGGAGGAGCTTGTTTTGACGAGCGACCGGGAGACGCGCGTATTGCGCAAAATCACATGGCGCATCGTGCCATTCATCATGGTTCTCTACCTGATCGCGTTCATCGATCGCGTGAACATCGGCTTCGCGTCTTTGACGATGAACCAGGACCTTGGATTTTCATCGACCGTCTTCGGCGTGGGCGCGGGCATCTTTTTTCTCGGCTACTTTCTTTTCGAGGTGCCGTCGAACCTCATTCTCCACAAAGTCGGCGCCCGCATCTGGATTGCCCGGGTGATGATTACTTGGGGCCTGGTATCGGGTGCGATGGCGCTGGTCCAAGGCACGACGAGCTTCTACACCCTGCGCTTCTTGCTGGGCGTGGCCGAAGCTGGGTTCTTCCCAGGCATCATTCTTTATCTGAGCTATTGGTTTCCTGCGCGTCGCCGAGCGGCTGTCACCGCGATGTTTATGGCAGCTGCTCCGCTTGCAACAGCCATCGGGTCGCCGATTTCTGGCGCCCTTCTCGAGATGCACGGCATCTGGGGCCTGGCCGGCTGGCAGTGGATGTTCATCATCGAAGCTGTTCCGGCGGTAATCTTCGGTGTGGTCGTATTGTTTTTCCTGACGGACCGACCGGAAAAGGCAAAGTGGCTTACCGACGACGAGCGTGCTTGGCTTGTGAAGACCATGGAGCAGGAACAGGCCGGCAAGGTGAAGGCAAGCCACGGCATCTGGGCAGGGCTCGCTGATGTAAGGGTCCTTGCACTTTCGCTCATCTACTTTGGCACGTCAGCAGGTCTCTACACGCTCGGAATCTGGGCACCACAGATCATCAAGAGCTTTGGCCTTTCGTCTTTCCACGTTGGTTTGATCAATTCCATTCCAGCTGTCTTTGCTGTGATCGGCATGATTGTCTGGGCACGCCATTCCGACAGGACCGGCGAACGCACTTGGCACGTTGTCGGTGCCTGTCTGCTGGCTGCCGCGGCCCTTGTCTTTGCAACCGGTGCGACGACTGTGTTTGCCGTGATGATCGCCCTGACGCTTGTGAACATCGGGATCAGCGCCTCCAAGCCGCCGCTGTGGAGCATGCCGACGATGTTCCTCTCAGGCCCGGCCGCAGCCGCTGGTATCGCCACCATTAATTCATTGGGCAACCTCGGCGGCTTCGTCGGCCCCTCGATGATCGGCTGGATCAAGGACACGACAGGGAGTTTTGCCGGTGGTCTCTACTTCGTCGCGGCACTGCTCGTGATTTCGGCAGTGGTCACTCTGATCCTTGCTCGCGGGGCCTCCCGCGAGGCCACTCGGACGGCTTCCATTCAACATTGAAATCCAGATTGGAGAACAACAATGCGCGAATACAAAATTGCAGCGATACCGGCCGACGGAATTGGCCCGGAAGTGATCGCAGCGGGTCTTCAGGTCCTTGAGGCGCTGGAGAAGCGTAGCGGCGACTTCAAGATCCACTCCGAAACCTTTGACTGGGGCTCGGATTACTACAAAAAACATGGCGTCATGATGCCGGCCGATGGTTTGGAGACACTCAAGAAGTTCGACGCAATCTATTTTGGTGCGGTTGGTGCGCCGGATGTCCCCGATCACATCACGCTCTGGGGCCTGCGTCTTCCAATCTGCCAGGGCTTTGACCAGTACGCCAACGTCCGACCGACCAAGATACTCCCGGGAATTACTCCGCCGCTGCGCAACTGCGGGCCAGGCGACCTGGACTGGGTCATCGTTCGAGAAAACTCCGAAGGCGAATACTCGGGCCACGGCGGTCGCGCCCACAAGGGGCTGCCGGAGGAAGTTGGCACCGAGGTTGCCATCTTCACACGCGTCGGCGTTACCCGCATTATGCGCTACGCCTTCAAACTCGCCCAGTCGCGGCCGCGCAAGCTCTTGACCGTCGTCACCAAGTCGAACGCGCAGCGGCATGGCATGGTCATGTGGGACGAGATCGCTGCCGAAGTTTCGAAGGAATTCCCGGATGTGACCTGGGACAAGATGCTAGTCGACGCGATGACGGTGCGCATGACGCTGAGGCCGGAAAGTCTTGACACCATTGTAGCGACCAACCTGCATGCCGACATCCTGTCGGATCTCGCCGGCGCCCTTGCTGGTTCCCTCGGCGTCGCACCGACTGCCAATATCGACCCGGAGCGTCGCTTCCCATCAATGTTCGAGCCGATTCACGGCTCAGCTTTCGACATCACCGGCAAGGGCATCGCCAACCCCATCGCCACCTTCTGGACGGCCGCCCAGATGCTCGAACATCTCGGAGAAAAAGACGCTGCGACAAGACTGATGACGGCTGTCGAACGCGTCACCGAGGCAGGCATCCTCACCCCTGATGTCGGCGGCAGCGCCACCACACAGCAGGTGACCGATGCCGTTTGCGAGGCGATCGCCGGCTCAAACATCCTCGTTGCTGCCGAATGACCTTTAGCGATACATCCGCCCGCGATGCGCTGCGTCAAATGTTCGACGCAGCGGTCACCAGCGCGGATCCGGTTAGAGTGGTGTCAAACCACCTGCCCGATCCGCCCAAGGGCCGCTGCATCGTGATCGGAGCCGGAAAGGCTTCGGCTGCGATGGCGGCGGCACTCGACGCCGCATGGAGCGACGTTGAACTTTCCGGACTAGTCGTGACGAGGTATGGCCATGCAGTTCCTGCCGGGCGCATCGAAATCGTCGAAGCGTCCCATCCGGTCCCCGACGCGATGAGCGTTGAGGCGGCGACACGTATCCTTGAGAAGGTCCGCGACCTTGGGCCGGACGATCTGGTCATTGCCCTGATTTCAGGCGGCGGTTCCGCTTTGCTGGTTGCTCCAGCCGGCAACATGACGTTGGCCGACAAGAAGGAGGTCAACCGGATGCTGCTTGCCAGCGGTGCGACGATCTCGGAGATGAACACCGTTCGAAAGCAGCTTTCAAACATAAAAGGCGGACGGCTCGCGCAGGCAGCATATCCTGCAAGGGTCGTCACGCTCGTGATCTCCGACGTGCCGGGCGACAACTCTTCCGAAATTGCCTCGGGACCCACTGTCTCCAACGAGACGGGCGTTGTCGAGGCTCGCGAAATCGTCGCGCGCTACAAACTCGCTCTTCCACCGGAAGCGATCGCCGTTCTCGACGGTGGCGGCTCCGCGGCGGTGAGCGCCCCGATCAACGCAGAAACGCGGCTGATAGCCTCGCCGTCCACAGCCCTGCATGCGGCGGCACAAGTTGCGCAATCTCACGGGATCCGCCCCTTGATCCTTGGCGATGCACTTGAGGGAGAAGCGAGAGAAGTCGGTACAGTCTTTGCCGGCATCGCGCTCTCCGCGCGCGACAAGGGCTTACCTGTTGCGGGACCAGCCGTGCTCCTGTCGGGCGGAGAAACGTCCGTGTCCTTGCCGAAAGGCTCGACCGGACGTGGCGGCCGCAACACCGAATTCCTGCTGAGCCTTGCGATTGGCTTGAGTGGTGCAAATTCGATCTGGGCAATTGCCGGAGACACAGACGGTATCGACGGTGTCGAGGACGCTGCGGGTGCTTTCGTCACTCCTGACACCCTTACCCGTCTGCAGCAAGTCGGCATTGCTCCGCGCACCGCGCTTTCACAACATGACAGCTACACCGCATTCAAGGCGATTGGCGACCTTGTCGTCACCGGGCCAACACTCACAAACGTCAATGACATACGCGCAATCCTGATCGGATAGAAATCATGCTCCCACGCAGCAACCGCAAGGCCAAGATCGTTGCGACGGTCGGGCCGGCTTCAAATTCGCCCGAAACGCTCAAATCGTTGTTCCTCACCGGCGTCGGACGGACCTTCAAACTGTCATCGTCAGCGGATTCCCGTTCGCGACTGAAGGCAGCACGAATAATCTCCGTGTCGCTCAGATCGGGAAAGCATGATCCTCGAAGCGGGTCGAGCCACCGCTGAGAACCGACGAGTTGGCCGGGAACGCGCAGCCGAGGCGTCGGCAGGCTCCTTTTTTGGCGGTGCGCGCCTGGATAGTTCGGGCTTCAATCGGCAAGGCGGCGCTGGGTATCGGCATCGAAAAGATGCATGCTGCCGGGAGCAAAGCTCAGTCCGACCCGGTCGCCTGCTCTTGCGACCGATCGGCCATTGAAGACCACCGACAGCTCGGGCGTGGTTGCCACTGTCAGAAAGCACGTCGCACCGGTCGATTCGATCATTGCCACTGGTGCTGAGAGAATGCCCTCATCGGCTGCCGCAAGTTCGATATGCTCCGGACGCAAGCCGACGCTCAAGGCCTGTCCTGGCTGCACCGTCCGGTTAAGGGCGATCGTTTGTTTGGTACCGACATCGAGGATGATCGAGCGTCCGTCCGGACCGCCGACCGCGGGCAGGAAATTCATGGCAGGAGATCCAATGAAGCCGGCCACGAACTTGTTAGCCGGCCGGTCATAAAGCTCAAGCGGACTGCCCTGTTGTTCGATGACGCCGTCACGCATGATGACGACATGGTCCGCCATTGTCATCGCTTCCACCTGATCGTGCGTGACATAGACCGACGTGGCGCCCAGCCGATCGTGCAGCGCGCGGATTTCTTTGCGCATATGAACGCGAAGTGCGGCATCAAGATTGGAGAGCGGCTCGTCGAACAGGAACGCCTTTGGGTGCCGGATAATCGCCCGGCTCATCGCTACGCGTTGCCGCTGACCCCCGGAAAGCTCGCGCGGGTAGCGCGCCAGGAGATGCGTGAGCCCGGTGACGGCGGCAACTTCATGTGCCGCCTTCTTGCGTTCGGCCTTGGCAACGCCCCTGATGCGTAGGCTATAAGTCAGGTTTTCCTCAACCGTCATGTGCGGATAGAGCGCGTAGGACTGGAACACCATCGCCACATCGCGCTTGCGCGGCGGCACTGCATTCATCACCTCGCCAGCGATCTTGAGCGTACCGGACGATATGCTCTCCAGGCCCGCCAGAGACCGCAACAACGTCGACTTCCCGCAACCTGACGGACCGACGAGAGCTGTAAAGCTGCCTTTGCGGATCGAAAGCTCGATGTCCTTCAGCGCATGGTAGGCACCATAATACTTGTTGACGTTCCTTAGTTCGATCTGGGCATTCATTTGAGCGCTCCCGAGGTAAGACCAGAGACGATGCGGCGTTGCAGGAGGACGAAAATGGCGAGGATCGGCGTCACGTAGATCGCCGCGTAGGCCATGATATTGTTCCATTCATTGGTGTTTGGCCCCATGAAGGAGTTCAACCCCACGCTTGCCGGTTGCAGCTCGACGGCCTGGATCATCGATTTCGAATAGACGAACTCGCCAAAGGCCTGCATGAAAATCAGGATCGCACTGACGAGGATGCCGTTGCGTGCGAGCGGCAGGACGATATTGAAGAATGCGCCGACCCTGGAGTTGCCGTCGACAAGGGCTGCTTCCTCCAGTTCCTGTGGCACGCTCATGAAGGTCGCGCGCACCAGGACGACGAAGAACGGCATGCTCTTGGCCGCAATCGCCAGGATGACGGCAAGCCGCGGATAGTTGAGCAACCCAACTTGCGAAAAGCCCACGAAAATCGGCGTCACCATCAGCGACGCCGGAAGGACCTGCAACATGAGGATGAGGAAGAGCCCGATATCGATCCAGATGTTGCGATAGCGCGCCAGCACGTAGGCGCAGCCAACACCAAGCACGGTGATGACGCTGACCGCTCCGCAGGCGATGACCAAGGAGTTCCAGATGTACCGGCCCATGTTCCGGCTCTGCCACACGTTGCCGAAGATTTGCCACTGGGGATCGCTCGGCCAGAAGGTCGGCGGAGTGGCAAACATCTCCGACCCCGATTTGATCGTGGTGATGTACATCCAGTAGAGTGGGAACAGATAAAGGCCGGCGAGAATGATCGCGATTGCGAGAAGCAGGCGATCCCGGGATACATTGCTCATCCGCGCACCTCATGCCGTGTCGAACGCACGTAGACGACAGAAGCGATCATCACAAAGACGATCATGATCACCGAGATCGTCGCGCCCTTGGCGAAATCGTACTGCCGGAAAGACAGATCCCAGGCCCAGTATTGCGTGACGTTGGAGGCATTGTTCGGCCCTCCGGAGGTGATCGAGGCGAAAAGATCGAACTGCTGCAGCGTGAAAATGAGCCCGAGCGCGATGATGGCCCCTATGGACGAGCGCATCATCGGCAGCGTGATCGTCCAGAAGCGTTGCCAGACATTGGCACCATCCAATTCGGACGCCTCATAAAGGTCCCGCGGAATGGCCGACAGACCGACGGACATCAGGATCATGTTGAAGGAGGTACCGAGCCAGATATTCGCGATTATGACGGCCCAGAGCGAGTAACCGGGATCCGAGCGCCAGAAGATATTACTGTCGATGAGGCCCGTTTCCCTCAGTATGAAGTTGAGCACGCCAAAATCACCCGACAGGATCCAATTCCAGATCGCGCCAACCACGAGGCCAGGCATCACCCAGGAAACCAGAAACAGACCCCGCACCCACGAGGCGCCTGGAAAATTTGTCCAAAAGAACAGCGCCAGTCCAAAGCCGACGAGGAACTGACCGGCGATCGAGGCGACGACGAAAGTCGCGGTATTGGCCAGGATCGGCCAGGTTTCCGGCTGGGCGAAGAGATCGCGGTAGTTCTTGAAACCGACGAACGGGCGCCAGAAGCTGCCGAGGCTGAACATGTCCACCTCCTGGAAGCTCATGGCGATGTTGTAGAGCAGTGGCAGGCCGGACAGGGTTAGCAGGAAGGCGAGCGGCAGGCTCACGAGGCCGATATCGAAGCCGCGGCCGTCGATGATGCTGGATAGAAGGCGTTTCATGAGCTCCTCCGCCGCCAAGGCCTCAGCGCATTTGGGCTGACGCAGCTTGGCCTGCAAACTAGACAACCAGAACCAGGCCGGCATAGCCGGCATGGTTTTTGCGGGTTTCCGTCCCAGCGCCTCAATGCGATCGAGCGCTTGCGGAAGGCGGCCCGGCTCTCCGGTTCAGGCGGGATGCCTCTAGGCCGCCTTGGCCAAGACTTTAGCCCAGGACTGCCTTTATCTTTTCAGCAGCCTGGTCGAGTGCTTCCTTCGAGCTCATCTGTCCCGTCAACGCTGCCTGGATTGCATCCTGGATTGCCTTTGAGATCTTCGGCCATTCCGGGTGCGGGCCGCGCGGCTTTGCGTATTTCAACTGCTCATTGAAGACCTTAAGGGCCGCGTCCTTGAGCGGCACGCCAGTCTCCGGAATAGCGATGTCGGAACGGGCGGGAAGCTGGCCGAAGTCCTTGAACATGCGATCGTCCTGCGAGACGAAGTACTCGAGCACCTTGAACGCTTCGGCAGGGTGTTGCGTGTTGGAGAATATCGCCCAGTTGAAATCGCCCATGGCCGATGAACGCTCCGCACCGAGCTCAGGCACGGGCAACAGAGCGACACCCCAGTCGAACTTCGCCTCCTTGACCATCCGGTCGAGCTCCCACGGACCGGAGATGACCATGGCGGCGTTGCCGGAGTTGAAGGTACCGGTCGAATCCCACTGTCCGCGGGTGAGCGTGTCCGGCGACGCCAGCTTCTCCGTAATGATGGTCTTCCAGATGTCGAGCGCCTTGACGGCGCCATCCGAATTGATGTGCTCGTAGCCACCACCGGCCATTTGGGCCCAGGGGAGAAACTGGAAGGTCCCCTCCTCGTTCGCCTTAGCTGAAAACGCGATCCCATAAACGTTGGCCGCAGGGTCCGTCAGCTTGCGAGCCGCATCGACGAGTTCGTCCCAGGTTTGCGGCGGCTTGGAAGGATCGAGGCCCTTCGTCTTGAACATGTCCTTGTTGTAGTAGAGCGCAATCGTGTTCGTGGCCTTGGGAAGACCGTAATTCTTGCCATCCCACATGGTGGAGGCGAGCGGGCCAGGGAAATAGGTCGACGTCTTGACCACCGTCGACTTGGCGATCATATCGGTGAGATCGAGGAACGCGCCGCGCGACGAAAAAAGCGCATGCTCAGGATTGTCGATAGCGATGATGTCGGGTGCCTGCCCGGTCGAATAGGCGCGCATCGCCTCGCTGACGACGTCGTCAAACTGGATCTGGCGGTACTCGACCTTGATGCCAATGTTCAGCTTGTTGAAGTCCGAAATCAAGTTCGGTGCGGGTTGAATATCGCGATCGAGCGACCAGACGCTGATCGTGACATCCTCCGCCTTGGCGGCGAGGCCGAATAGAGAGACACCTGCAAGGGCGAGCGCGCCCAGGATTGCGGATCCGCGGATAGCCATTTTCTCCTCCTTTGATTATCCCCGAGCCGGCATCCTCCATGCCGGCCAACATGCACGTCTCAGACCGGATCGATGACGAAGTCGCCGCCCCGGCACGTTTTGAGGTAATTCAGGCCGTGAACCTGGCCGGTCATCTCCAGATCGTCGCGATAGACCGGGTCATGCCAGCCTTCGATATCGATCGAGCCGGACCAACCAGCCAACCGAAGTTCGGAGATCACGTCGGTCCAGTTCGTGTCGCCAAAGCCGGGCGTACGCATGAAGACGAATTTCTCTTTGCCGAAGATCCCGTGTTCACGGATGACGTCCCAGCGGATGGTCGCGTCCTTGCCGTGCACGTGAAAGATCTTGCTTGCCCATTTGCGGATCTGCGGCAGCGGATCGATCAGATAGACCATTTGATGGCATGGCTCCCATTCGAGCCCGATGTGGTCGTCTGGCGTCTCGTTGAAGATCAGTTCCCAGGCATCCGGATTATGCGCGATGTTCCAATCGCCGGTATGCCAGTTGCCGTCCATGGCACAGTTCTCGAATGCAATCCTTACGCCCTTGTCGGCGGCACGTTTCGACAGCTCGGACCAGATTTTCCTGTAACGCGGCAGGCTGTCGGTCAAAGGCTTGCCGCGAAGGCGGCCGGTGAACCCGGCAACGCAGGTCGCGCCGAAGTGGTGGGCATTGTCGATGCAGTCTCGCCAGCCCTGCAAGGTCTCTTCGTCGATCGCGGTCGTCTCCAACGGATTGCCGAACATGCCGATCGTGGAGATGGTGATGTCACGATCGCCGACCGCCGCCACGCAACGCTTGCCGAGGTCGGCGAGGTCCTGGCCATTCGTCGTTTGCCAGAAGAAGGGCTCGAAACTCTCGAAGCCCATGCCCGCGATCTGGGCGATACGCCTGTCGGCACCGCCCTTCGTGGCAGAGATCATCGTGCCAATACGGATGGATTTGCTTGGGTTGATCAAAATAGGCTCCCTAGGCTGCAATGGTGACGCGTTTGCCATCCCGCGCGCTGTCGATCGCGCCGAAGACCATGGCAAGGCTCTTGATGTTGTCGCTGCCGTCGGTTTCCGGCACGGTTCCCGCGTCGATCGCGCGGATGAAATTCTCGATCACGCTGGCATGCCCGTTCGTATCGGCGAGATCTTCGGTATCGGGCACCGCAACCGGTTCAACGGTGCGCATGAAGCCCTCCTGACCCGTAACGACTTTGGCGTCAAAGCGATCGCCGCCATCCCAAAGCAAGGTGCCCTTCGAACCGGTGATGCGCCACGCGCTCTCCCAACTGGTGTTGGCACCCTCAGCGCACCAGGAACCGCGATAGGTGAAGGCGACATTGTCGGAGAACTCGAAGATCGCATTGGCGGCTGCGCCATGGCGATACCAGGAGCCCTTGGGATTGTATTCGTGGCAATAGACCGCGAGCGGGTCCTTGCCCGACATGAAGCGCGCTGCATCGAAGGTGTGGATGGCCATGTCGAGCAGCAAGACATTGTCCATCTGCTCGCGAAATCCTCCGAAATGCGGGCCGAGGAAGAAGTCGCAATGCAACGCCGTCAGCTCACCGAGAACGAGCGACTCGATGAGGCGGCGTATGCGCCGAACACCGCTGATGAAGCGACGGTTTTGAACGATCGCATGGATCCGCGAGGCCGCTGCAGCAAGTCGACGCAATTCGCGTGCCTCGCCGAGCGAGGCGGCCATGGGCTTCTCACTCAAAACGTGGCAACCATGCGCAAGTCCGGCGGCCACCACCGCACGACGTGCGGCCGGAACGACGATGTCGAACAAAAGATCTGCGCGGCTCTCGCGAAGCACGGTCGGCAGGTCCGTTCCGATAACGATGCCGCCAAGGTTAAATTCGGTAGCGAGCGCCTCAGCAGTCGCCTGGTCGAGATCGACGAGGCCAACAATCTCGACTTTCACGCGAAGAAGTTCGCTCTCCGTCAGCGCCCTCAGCCAGCCTTTGGCCATAGCTCCGCACCCGCACAAAACGGCCCTGTATCGCACGTGATTTCCTCCAAGAAACGGAAGCAGCAACTCCTCAATTGGCTTCCGTAAACGTTTACGATACTATGCGGCAAAGGGTTTTTATGTCAAGAGGTGTGAAAATGACCAGTCGCGGGTCTGGGGAGGAACGCGGAAAAATGAAGGGGATTCGCGAGCTTGCCGAACACCTCGATATCTCGATCGGGACAGTATCCCGGGCGCTGAACGGTAAGCCCGACGTCAACGAAGAGACCAGAAAAAGGGTGCTCGAAGCAGCCGAGTCCCTTGGTTATGTCGCCAACCAATCGGGCCGTGCGCTCCGCAAGGGCGCGACCGGCGTCATCGGCTTCATGATGCAGACCGGCTCCGAAATCACCGGCCAGGGGGACACATTCTTCATGAGCGTCTTCGACGGTGTCCAGACCGTCTTTGCTCGTCACAAGCTCGACCTCGTCGCCCTGCTCTGCTCCTCTGAGGAGGATCCGAACGACTACTTGAAGCGCGTTGTCGCGCGCGGTTTTGCCGACGGCATCATCCTTTCGGCAACAAGGCGACACGATGCCCGCTTCGAGCTGTTGTCCAAACGCAAGATCCCGTTCATCACGCTCGGACGTAGCCTGACAGATGTCGGTCAACCCTGGCTTGATCTGGATTTCGAGGGCATGGCTGAGGCATCGATCGATCGGCTGGTTGCGCACGGCCACAAGCAAATAGCGATTACGCGGCCGCATGACGACATGAACCTGGGCTATGTGTTTGAAGATCAGTGCCGCTCGACCCTGGCCCGACATGGGCTTCACCTCGACGAGCGTCATGTGTTCCGCTCAACCCCGAACGAAGCGGGAGGGTATCAAATCGCCCGGGAACTGAGTGCGCTTGAGACCCGTCCGACGGCGATTGTGCTCATCAACGAAGCAATCACTGTCGGCCTTTATCGCGGACTGGTGGAAGCCAGCATAAAGCCCGGACGGGACATGGCGATCATCGGTCGTCAAAGTCCGCATTCGCAATTCCTGTCGCCCCGATTGACGGCTTTCAGCCTGTCCCTACGCGATCTTGGCATAGCACTTGCCGAATCCCTGCTTGGTACGATGCCGGCCTTTGCCGACATTTACCCGGTGAGATCTGCGCGGTTCCTCTGGCCCATGACGCTCGTCCCGGGTGAGAGCGACTGATCGACACGTTTGCTGATACTTTCGGCGAAGGCCATCATCAGCGGACCGACGCCCTTGGGATCGTCGCTCACCAGCCGTTCTGCGAGGTAGTAGCAGGGCGTACCGTCCCTGTACGTGCCTTCGAAGCCTCCGAGACCTGCAACGCAGACGATCGTCGTCAGCCTGGTTATGCCCTGGGCGTCGGCAATGAGCCGCATAGAGAGCAGAGCGTCGAGTGCGCGGCGGCCGGCCGCGATTGTCTCTGACGCTCGATCAGGTTCGACGAGCCCAAGGCGTGCGGCGCGGATCAGCGCATAGGCAAACATGGCGGAGGCCGAGCTTTCCTCGTAGTTGCCTTCGAGGTTCGGTGCGTCAAGCACCTGCATCCAGAGGCCAGACGATGTCTGCCGCGCCATGAGTTCCCCCAAAAGCTGGCGTGCCCTCCGCCGATGAGGACCGGAGATTTCGTCATCAGGTAGAAGCGCCAGCGCATCCACGAGCGCCATCGCCAGCCAGCCAACAGCCCGTGCCCACACGGCTGGCGATTTGCCTGTCTCCGGATCGGACCACAGCTGTTTTCGGCTGTCGTCGTAACCATGAACATAGAGGCCGGCCGGGGTCGCCGTTAGCGAAAGCGCCGTCGAAAATTGCCGAAGGGCGTCAGTAACAAGCGCCGGCCTATCCGTGGCCAGCGCATATTCGATTTGAAACGGCAGGCCCATATAGAGCCCATCGAGCCAGACCTGGTGTGGGTAGCGCTTCTTGTGCCAGTAGTTGCCCTGGGGGATGCGCGGATGGCTTTCGAGTTGACCAGCCAGATGTTCTGCCGCCGCGAGATAGCGGGCGTCGCCGGTATCCCTGGCCAAGGCAAAGAGCGATCGTCCGGCGAGAATGTGGTCGATATTGTATTCTGTGGGATCGTAGCCGAGGAGTGAGCCATCGGGCCCGATTTGCCGATCGGCCAGCCGGTGAAGATGGTCCATCCAACGTTTCTCGCCCGTCGCCTGAAACAGCAGCTGAAGGCCTCGGTAGAGGCAGCCGTCTTCGTAACACCAGCTCCCGCCCTTGTAGGGACTGTAGCGATGCGCGAACTGGTCGAAATAGTCGGTCGGGTTCATGGGATCTCTCACTCGAAGTGCGTTGATATCGCGGCGGTGCTCAGGAGCGCCGGCTCGTCGCAATCGACGTCCGCTTGTTCCGAGACGATCGTTTCATGCCGCATCGGTCGGATCCCGTCAGCCATGACAGGAGGAGCGGCTGTGGCCTCGTAGTTGAAGGAGACGATCTTGAGCCGACGAATTTTGATGTTGCGGATTGGGGCCTCCGGCAGGCCAAGGAAGGTACCGGCGACATGGGCCAACTTCCGGATCTCGACATCCTCGATCGTGACGCCGTCGATGACAGGCGTGCCCACATCGACTGGAGCCGGCTGGCGGGATTGCACCCAGGCGTCGTGGCCGTCGGCATCGCAATGGTAGTGTGCGTTGGCAGAAAGCGCGGTCTCGACGCCGTCCATAAGAACGCTGCGCATAGCGATATCGGTGATCGCTCCACCACGCCCGCGCCGCGTCTTAAGGCGCAGGCCGCGATCTGTACCGACCATGGCGCAATTCTCGATCGAAACGTCGTGCACGCCGCCAGACATTTCCGAACCAATGACGAGCCCCCCGTGGCCACGCTCCATCAAGCAGTGGCTCACCCGCACGCCACGCGTTTCGCTCAGATGGTCATCCTCACCATTTGGGCCGCGTTTGCCGGCCTTCACGGCGATGCAATCATCCCCGACGGAAAAGCGGACGCCGGTGATTGTCACGTCGCGACAACTTTCAGGATTGAAACCATCGGTATTTGGGCTGTCGAACGGAGCGGAAATGAATAGTCCTGCCGCCGTCAATTGCCTGCAGCCCTGCGGGTGGATCGTCCAGGAGGGCGCATTGCGGATGGCAAAGCCAAGGAGCTGCACATTTGAGCAGGAAACGAGATGAAGGCCGCGCGGGCGGCGTGCACCGTCACGCGTTTCTTTCGGCCAGGTCCACCAGTCGCCCCTATCGCCGGAACCGTCGAGCGTGCCCTGCCCCTCGATTGTCAGCTCTTTCACGCCAACGGCATGGAGCGGAGCTGCGAAACAGTCGGCCGGAAGGCCTTCCCAGCTCCCCAACATCCGGCCGGACGCGTCACGGGCGGGCAGGATGGGCCATCCGCGCCGCACCGACGGCGCTCGCAAGACCGCCCCTTGGGAAAGGTGGAAAGTCATGTGGCTCTTGAGTTTGACCGGAAATGCCGTCCAGACCCCAGCCGGCACCCTCAACGTACCGCCCACCGGAACCGCAGCAACGGCCTCTCTCAAAGCAGCCGCATTCCGGCGGGCACCGTCGAAATCCTCGGGAAGAACATCAAGGACAAGACCAAACCCGGCGGCGTCGACGAGCCCCGCGCAGGACGGGGTGTCAAACTCGACCGCTTCAAACCCTTCCGCTTCGAAGCGGTAACGTGTGCGAGGTTGAAGCTCGTGCAGCAGAGGCACAGCAAGGGAGGTCTCTCCCTGCCGCATCTGATTGTCCCCGTCGGACGAGGAAAGGCGCCACTTCGCTGTCGCCGGCAGGTGGTATAGCGCTCCGCGTGCCGGCAGGCAAAGCGCCGCCGTTCGCGCCGACAGCGCGATGATGGATGGTCGGGTCATGATCTCTCTCGTGTAGGCTTCCCGCAGGGCGCAGGGACGCCCGCCGCGACAAGCAACGGCGGGCAGTCTTAGCGATCAGTCAAACTTGGCGAGAACGTCGTTCACCGTATCGATGATTTGTTCTGCCGCCTCCTTGGCATCGAGCTGCCCGTAGGCGTATTCCTCGAGCGTATCGATGAAGGCGGCGCGGATCTCTGGGTGTTCATTGAACGGCGAAACCGTCGGCCCGCCGGCGGCCAGCACGATGGCATTGGCGGCGCGCACCTCGGGCTCGCCCTTTTCGCCAAGGCGAGTGGCAGCGGCCTTCGACGCCGGCAGGCCGCGAGAGGTACCGAGTGCATCGATCCCCTCCGGCTCGTTCAACAGGCAGTTGACGATTTGCGCCGCAGCCGCTGGGTCCTTCGAATTCTTCGAGATCGAGAACACCATGGAGGGCTTTCGATAGACGCCGTCCGTTACCGCATCAGCAAGCTTGAGCATCGGCACGGGCGTCAACACCTGACCGTCCTTCAACGGATCGGCATACTTGGAATAGGTCGAATCCCATTCATAGGAACCGGCGACCTTCCCCTCGGCCCAAGAGGGTTTCTCGAACAGATTGACGTTGCCGTCGGCGGCCTCTTCCTTCTGGGAGCGAATGGCGCCGGTCTCGACCAGCTTGCCGAGGAAGGAAATGCCTTCAGCCAGCTCCTCAGGTGTCCAGGCGACACGGTTGGTCTCAGGATCGACGAGATCCTTTCCGGTCTTCTGGACGACGGCCAATGTCGTTAGAAGTTGCGCGGTCTCCTTGACGGCGTTGAAGGTGTAATAGTCCTTGCCAAGCTTCTCCTTAATCGTTGCCGTCGTAGCGAAGAACTCATCCCAGGTTGTCGGGATAGGCACCCCGGCCTTCTCGAAGGTCGTGGCGTTGAAGAAGAAGACGCGGCCGGTGGTCGAGACGGAAAGCCCCTGCAAGACGCCGTTCATTGAGCCCGCCGCGAGATCGGCTTCGGTCCAGTTGGAAAGATCGATCGCCTGGAGCGTCCGCAGGTCCGCAAAACCGTCACCATTTTTCGAAAACAGCGGCAGCCACGGCCAATTGACCTGCACGATATCGGCCTCGGTCTTGCCGGCCATTTGGGTCGTTAACTTTTCGAGGTAGCCGTCAAAACCGGTGAACTCGCCTTTGACGGTATGGCCATATTTTTCACCGCAAGCTGCGATCGCCTTCTGGGTGGCAACGTGGCGGCTCTCGCCGCCCCACCACGCCATGCGTAGCTCAGCGGCGTGCGCTGCCGTGGCGAGCGCGAGAGCGCCATATGCAACGCTGGCGAGCGCAGCGATCTTTACTGTCATTCTCATTGGTTTCTCCTCCTTGAAATTGAACGACGCATCGCCTCCTCAAAGCGACACGTTGCGGCCATCGGTCTTGTCGAAAACATGAAGCTGGCTGGGGTCGGGGCGCAGCCGGATCAGATCGGAGCGGCCAAGAGCCTCGAATTCGGCGGCGCCCACTACACTCACCAGCTTTCGACCCTCGAGATCGGCGTGAAGGTAGACTTCATGGCCCATGAACTCGGCATTCGTGAGTTTCGCTGTGAACGCAGGGCCGTCGGTGGCGAGTGAGAGGTGCTGCGGGCGCATGCCGAGCACCGCCTCTGCCGGCCTCGCCGAGAGCCTTGCTTGAAGGTTGGAGCCGAGCGGCAGGCGCTGGGTCCCGATCGAAAGATGCCCGTCGACAAGTTCGGCATCGACAAGGTTCATCTCGGGGCTGCCGATGAAGCCAGCGACAAAAAGGTTCGCCGGGCGATTGTAGAGCTCCTTCGGCGCGGCAACCTGCATGATGTGGCCCGCCTGCATGACGCAGATGCGGTCGCCCATCGTCATCGCCTCGGTCTGGTCGTGTGTCACGTAAATGACCGTTGAGGATAAGCCTTCGGCCTTGAGCTGGCGGTGCAGGTCGGTGATGCGGACACGCATCGAGGCACGCAGCTTGGCGTCGAGGTTGGACAGCGGCTCGTCGAACAGGAAGACGCCGGGCTTCTTGATCAATGCACGCCCAAGCGCCACGCGCTGGGCCTGGCCGCCGGAGAGCTGCTTCGGCAACCGATCGAGCAACGGCTCGATTTCAAGGATCTTGGCTACGTGAGCGATAGCCGCGTCGATCTCCGCCTTCGGCTTGCCGGCAATCTTCAACCCGAAGGCCAGATTGCCGCGCACTTTCATGTGCGGGTAGAGTGCATAGTTCTGGAACACCATTGCGATGGAGCGTTTGCCGGGCGGCAGGTCGTTAACCCGCTGGTCGCCGATCACGACCTCGCCTCCCGAAATCTCCTCGAGCCCCGCGACCATGCGCAATGTGGTGGACTTGGCGCAGCCAGAGGGACCGACGAAGACCATGAACTCGCCATCCTCGATATCGAGATTGATCCCGTGCACGGCCTTGAATGCGTTGCCGTAGACCTTTTCGAGGTTCTTCAATTGGACCTTAGCCATGTTCAGCCTTTGACTCCCCCAGAGGAGATCCCTTCAATGAAGTACCGTTGCGCAGCGAAGAAGACGACCAAGGCAGGCGTGATCGTCAGCACCGACATTGCGAGAATGCGGTTCCATTCGAAGGCTTCGGTGGTGTCGATGGAAAGTTTGAGCGCGAGGCTCACGGGATATTTGTCGACCGATGACAGGTAAATCAGCGGTCCCAGGAAGTCGTTCATGGTCCACATGAACTGAAACAGGCAGACAGAGATCAGCGCCGGCGCGAGCATCGGCACGACGATGTAGACCAGCGTCTGGAGACTGTTTGCGCCGTCAACACGAGCGGCCTCTTCCATATCCGCCGGAAGCGAGCGCAGGAACTGCACCAGCATGAAGACGAAGAAGGCATCGCCCGCAAAGGCGGAAGGTACCCAGAGCGGCAGGAACGTGTCGAGCCAGCCGAGATCGCGAAAGAGAATATACTGCGGAATACGGGTTACAACATTTGGCAGAAGCAGGATGGCAATGACCGAACCGAAGAGGATCTTCTTCAGCGGAAAGTCGAACCTTGCGAAGGCATAAGCCGCCATCGTGCATGAGATCGCCGTACCGATGACCTTCGGCAGAATGATCAGGAAGGAATTCCAGAAGAACCGGCCGAACGTATAGGGCGTCGACGTCTGCCAGCCCTTTACATAGCCGTCAGCCGTCGGATTTGCCGGCATGAAACCAGCACCAGAAAAGATCTCCGAATTCGTCTTGAAACTCGCGCCTACCAGCCAGATTAGCGGGTAGAGCATGACGAACCCAACGGAAAACAGAAGCACATAGCGAACCGCCGTGGAGATCAGGCGGACCCTTGCCCTGCGTGCAGCCACGCGATCGTTGAGAGATTGAAACTCGGTCATCTCGTCAGCTCCTCTTGTCGCCGGCGTAATAGACCCACTTCTTGGAGGACCAGAAGGCAACAAGGGTCAGCACAGTGATGATGGCGAAGAGCACCCAGGCGATAGACGAGGCGTAGCCCATGTTGAACTTCTTGAAAGCCTCGTCATAAATGTAGAGCGGCAGCAGATAGGTCGCCTTGAGTGGACCGCCCTGGGTGATGATGTAAGGGCCGTTAAACTCCTGGAACGCCTGAACCATCTGCATGATCAAGTTGAAGAAAATAACCGGCGTTAGCAGCGGTAGGGTGATCCAGAAGAAGGTGCGCACTTTGCCGGCGCCGTCGATGGCGGCCGCTTCATAAAGTGACTTGTCGATCGATTGAAGGGCGGCAAGAAAGATCACCATGGCCGAGCCGAACTGCCAGCAGCGCAGCAGCGTGATGGTGAAAAGCGCATTCACGGGATCGCCGAACCAATCGACGGGCGCGATACCAAGGGTCGAAAGCGCCATGTTCGCAAGGCCCTGCGAAGCGAAGACATAACGCCACAAAACGGCAATCGCGATCGACCCCCCAAGGATTGAAGGCACATAGAACGCCGTTCGAAAAAGACCGATGAATTTCAACCTGTGGTTTAGAATTGCAGCGATGAAGAGCGCAAAGGCGAGCTTCAAAGGCACGGTAATGAACACGTAAAGCAGCGTTACGTTCAGCGACTTGATGAAAGTCCGGTCGCGGGTAAACAGCCGCTCGTAGTTGGCGACACCTGTCCAGCGCGGCTCGCTCATCAAGTCGTAGCTCGTGAAGCTAAGATAGAATGAGCCGATGAACGGAATGGCCGTGAAGATCAAGAGGCCGATAATGTAGGGCGCCAGATAGCCAAGCCCTAAAAGACGATGCCCTTTCATGCCGGCCCTCCCGGACGGCACTGCAGAGCGGCCATTTTAGATACGGTTTCGTACAAATTGCGCTCCCGGAACGGCGCAGACAGGCGCAGGCTGTAGCCTCCTTCCCGTCCGCTGACCGATCTCCTCCCAGTAAGATGCGGTGCGTTCATGCATTTCTGCGATGACACTCACGTATTTTTGTCACAGAATGAATTCACAAAGGCGAGGAAAAAGATGGACGAAATTGAAGGTGGAATTCTCTCAGCTATTCCACCGGCGGCGCTGACGCTTAATCTGACCCGCGCTGCTATCCGGATGGAGCATTCGCAGACTTGGCGCATCGACAAGTCGAACCCGGTCGACGACCTCGTCATCTGCCTTGAAGGGCGCGGCCACTATCTGGTCGACGGCGAGCCACGCGTGATGGAGCCGGGTGATGCCATGCTGATTTCGCGCGGCCAGCGCTTCATCGGATGGAGCGAGGGACCGGAGACGTATCTTGGCCTCGCCCAGCATTTCACTCTTGATATTTACGGCCGCCACAACCTGGTCGAGCAGATGGATTTGGTGCCGAAGTTGAGACTGGCGCGGTGGGGGTTGCTTGAGCCGTTGGCGCGCCACTATCGTCAAAGCGCGCCGCCCTCTTCCGTGACGCTTGGCCAGCACCACCTGTTCATGGTTCTGTTGATCGCTTTCATCGAGGATGCGTTCATCGGGTGGCGAGACCATGCCACCTACCAGCCCGAGGGGGCAGACGCGATCGATCTCGCTGTCATGAAGGCCGCAACGATGATCTCCGCCAATCCGCTCGACCCGGATATTGCGACGAAAGCGGTTGAGGCATCACCCTACAATCGCGATTATTTCCTGCGGGAATTCCAAAAGCGCGTGGCGCGCACGCCGCGCAAGTACCAGGAACTGAAACGCATGGAGCGGGCGATGCACTTTCTCGAAGCAGGGCTTTCGGTTTCCTCTGCGGCCGCGGAAGTCGGCTATCCCGACCCCTACTACTTCTCACGCATGTTCAAGCGAACTCTGGGTCTCAGTCCACGCGATCACATGAAAAGGGTTCGCCAAAGCCGAGATGGCGGCCTCATGCACCTCGACGAGCGCGAACAGGCCCTGGTACTTGCCGACGGGCTTGCGGCCGACTAGCTCGAAGTGTGTTGGCGCTAAGCCGGACAGACAAGCACCCATGTGTCTCGCCGCGATGATGTGGGAGAACATACCCGGCAATTTCGGACATGGCCCTGGTCGGCGCGCATGTCAACAACACTCTCATGTCTCGGGCATCTTGAACCTGGCGAGCGCGTCACGGTCGATCTCGATGCCAAGGCCGGGCGCATCGGGGATGGCAACGACACCGTCGACCGCCTCGATCGGCGCCTTCAGCACCGCCTGCCGGAACGGATTTTCCGTCCGGTCGAACTCCAGGATCGGCTCGATCGGGTTGACCCGCACCGGATCCGGCGTCATCGCCGCCATGAACTGCAGCGCCGCAGCGATATGCACGCCCGTGCCCCAGACATGCGGCACGATGCGAACGCCGTGCAGCGTCGCAAGGCTCGTGATCTTCGCCATCTCGGAAAAGCCGCCGCAGCCGCAGAGATCCGGCTGCAGGATGTCGACGGCACGGCTTTCGATCGCCGGCCACATGCCATAGCGGCCATGCCAGGTCTCGCCGCCGGCAACCGGGATCGGCTGGCCGGCGCTGACCGCCCGATAGGCGGAAAGCTGTTCCGGCACGACCGGCTCCTCGAACCAGTCGATGTCGTAGTCGGCCGCCGCCTTGCCAAGCCGGATTGCCTCGGTGACGGTGTAGCCATGGTTGGCGTCAATCATCAGCCGCATCTCGTCGCCGATCGCCTCGCGCACGGCACGAATGACACGCAGGTCTTCGTCGATGCCGAAGCCGATCTTGATCTTGCAGGCATGGAAGCCTTGCGCCCGGCGCTCGGCCATCTCCAGCGCATTGTCGGAGACCCGGTCGACGCCATCGCGCTTGAAGCTGCCGGTCGCATAGGCGCGTACGCTCTCGCGCCAGCGCCCGCCAAGCAGCATGGAAACGGAGGCGCGATAATGTTTGCCCTTGATATCCCAGAGCGCGATATCGATGCCGGAAAGGGCGGTAATCGCAAGCCCGCGCTGCCCCTGATCGCGCAGCGCGTTGTAGAGGATCGCCCAGAGCTTTTCCGTCTGGCGCGGATCCTGGCCGATCAGCCAGGGCGTGTACGCCGCAACCACCGCCGCATTCGGCCGCGCCGGGCCGAGGCACTCGCCCCAACCGATCGTGCCGTCGTCGCACTCGATCTCGACCAGCACATGGGCGCGACGGTCAAAACGCATGGAGGCGCTTTCGAACGGCACGGCCAGCCGATGTTCGAGAAGGTGGGTGCGGACGGCGACGATCTTCATGGGCTATCCTCGCAAAACGCTCATTTCTGACGCTTGTTCGCACCGATGAGCGCGTCGAGCATGGCGACTTCCTCCTCGGTCAAGTCTTTCAGCGGCGCACGCACCGGACCGGCATCAAAACCCTGCAGCCGCACGCCGGCCTTGATCGCCGCCACCGCATAGCCCTTGGCGCGGTTGCGGATGGCCATGAACGGATAGAAGAAGTCGTTGAGGATGCGCTCGCAGGTGGCGCGCTCGCCGGCGCGAAGGGCGGCATAGAACTCATTGGCAAGGCCGGGCACGAAGTTGAAGACGGCCGAGGAATAGGTGGTGAAGCCGGCACCGAGATAGGCCTCGGCAAACAGTTCCGCCGTCGGCATGCCACCGAGATACATCAGCCGGTCGCCCATCTTGGCGGTGACCTGGCGCACCAGCCCGATGTCGCCGGTGCCATCCTTGAAGCCGATCAGGTTCGGGCATTCGTCGCACAGCCGGGCAAGCGTGTCGGCCTGCAGCACCGCGTTGTCGCGGTTATAGACCATGACGCCGATGCCGACCGACTGGCAGATCGTCTTCACATGGGCATAAAGCCCTTCCTGCGGCGCATCGATCAGATAGTGCGGCAGAAGCAGGATGCCGTCGGCACCGACGCGCTCGACCGAACGAGCGATGTCGACCGCCATCTCCGTGCCATAGCCGCAGCCCGAGACGATCGCCGTGTCGCCGGAAACGTCCTTGGCCGCCCTGACGATGCCGGGGATCTCGTCCGGCTTCAGCGAAAAGAACTCGCCGGTGCCACCGGCCGCAAACAGAACCGGCGCCTTGTAGCCGGCCAGCCACTCGACATGCGCCCGATAGCTGTCCGGCGCAAACCGACCCTCCGCATCGAAATGCGTCACCGGGAACGAAAGCAGGCCCGATCCAAGCGCGGCCTTGATCTGCTCAGGGTTCATAACGTTGATTTCCTCTATGGTTGATAGCCCCAGATAATCGGGATATCACACCAATGTCAATAGTCATCATACAACTCATCATACAAGTTATTTTAGCGCGCCAGCCAACCGCCATCGACATTCAACACCGCACCATGGATGTAGTTCGCAGCCGCCGAAGACAGAAACACGGTCGCACCCGCAATGTCTTCGGAGCGCCCCCAGCGGCCCGCCGGAATCCGCTCGAGTATTGCCTTGCTACGTTCAGGATCTGCCCTTAGAGCCTCGGTGTTGTTGGTCTCGATATAGCCGGGCGCAACCGCATTGACGTTGATGCCTTTTGACGCCCATTCGTTGGCGAGAAGCTTCGTGACGCCCACAACGCCATGCTTGGCGGCGGTGTAGGACGGTACGCGAATTCCGCCCTGGAAGGAAAGCAGCGACGCGATGTTGACCACCTTGCCGGACATGCCCTTCGCAAGCAGCTCCTTGGCAAAAGCCTGGGTCGTGAAGAACAGTGCCTTGAGGTTGACATCCATGACTGCATCCCAATCAGCTTCGGAAAAATCAACCGCGTCAGCGCGACGGATGATTCCGGCGTTGTTGACGAGAATGTCGAATTCCGCACCGGCAAATACTCCGGTTGCCGCCATCGGATTGGCGAAATCAAGCGCCAGTGCAGTCGCCCTTCCCCCGGCCTTGTCGATGAGCGCAAGGGTCTCGTCGGGCGCCCTGCGCGCGGCGCAGACAACCTCAGCGCCCGCCTGAGCCAGGCCAACTGCGATCGCTTGGCCAAGACCAGTATTCGCCCCTGTGACGAGAGCCTTATGTCCTTCAAGAGAAAAGAGATTTTTCATCGCAGATCCGCCGGTTGAATGAAATCCATATCCGTGTAATCGACGTTGTCGCCGGCCATCGCCCAGATGAAGGTATAAGAGCCGATGCCCGCGCCCGAGTGGATCGACCATGGCGGCGAGATCGCGCCTTCCTCGTTGGCGATAAACAGATGCCTCGTCTGCTGTGGCTCACCCATCAGATGGAGCACGCGAGATTTTTCGTCCATACCGAAATAGAGATAGGCCTCCATGCGGCGATCATGCACGTGGGAGGGGATCGTGTTCCAAACGGAGCCGTCTTCGAGCGTTGTGTAGCCGAGCACGAGCTGGCAGCTTTCCATCACGAGCGGGTGGATGAACTGATTGATGGTCCGCTTGTTGGAGGTTTCCATCGCGCCAAGCTTGACCTCCTTGCTTTCACCGAGTGTCACAAGCCGCGCCGGCAGGCTGCGGTGCGCCGGGCAGGAGACGATGTAGAAACGTCCGCGTCCGGCAAACGTCACCGCACCAGAACCGGCCCCGAGATAGAGCACATCGCCGCGGTTGAGCGCGTATATCTCATCACCGGCGGTCACCGTACCGGCCTCACCGATGTTCACGATACCCATTTCGCGCCGGTCAAGGAAGGACGGCGTCTTCGTTTCCTCGACCCGATCGAGCGTCAGCGCAGCACCGTTAGGAACGGCACCTCCCATAACGAAGCGATCGTAGTGCGTGTAGACCAGCCGGATCTCACCGGGGCGGAACATATCCTGCGCCAGGAAATGCTTACGCAGGCCTTCTGTATCGAGCGCTCGCGCATAGTCCGGATTAACGGCCTGCCTTGTTTCGACGGTCAGCATTCGGTCCTCCTTTGAGGTATTGCGAACAAGAGATAATACATGTAAGTCCGTATTGTATGATAACGTGTTCAAGGTCAAGACCCGAATGAAACGCCTCCTGATCACGGGCGCGGCTGGCGCGGTTGGCTGCGCCTTGCGACCGCGACTGGCGTTGCTTGCCGAAACAATCCGTCTTGCCGACATCGCACCGGCTGATGTCACCGGCCCCAACGAGGAATGGATGCACTGCGATCTCGCCGAACCATGGGCCGTCGACGCGATGGTGGCGGGCTGCGACGGTATCGTGCATCTGGGCGGGATCTCCGTCGAACGCCCGTTCGACGAGGTTGTCACCGGCAACATCGTCGGCCTCTACAATCTCTACGAGGCCGCGCGCGCCCATGGCTTGCCCCGCATCATCTTTGCAAGTTCAAACCACACGATCGGCTACTATCCGCAGACTGATCGACTTGGGCCCGATGCACCGTTTCGCCCCGACGGGCTCTATGGTGTGTCCAAATGCTTCGGTGAATCGCTCGCCCGCCTGTACTTCGACAAGTTCGGACAGGAGACAGCACTGGTGCGCATCGGCTCCTGTACAACTGAGCCGATGGACCATCGGATGCTGTCGACCTGGTTTTCTCATGGCGATTTCGCATCGCTGATCGAAGCCGCTTTCCGCTCCCCAGTGCTTGGTTGCCCGCTCATTTGGGGCGTTTCAGCAAACGACAGCTGCTGGTGGGACAATTCGCATCTGGCTTGGCTCGGCTGGAGGGCGAAAGACAACGCCGAGGCCTGGCGCGAGAAAATCGAAACGAACGTGGCTAAACCAACCCTCGACAAATCAATGGCGCGCTTTCAAGGCGGTGCCTTTACCGACAATCCTATCTTCAAGGAGTGACAATGACCTTCACCCCTCACGGCAAACACCTGGTTGCGGGCGAGTGGATCGCGACCGAGCAGACATTCAGCAGCGAACCGGCCCATGGCGCCGCGTTTGACTTTTCCGTCGGCACGCCGGATCTGGTCGACAGGGCCGCAAAATCGGCCGAGGATGCCTTCTGGTCTTATGGCCATTCAAGCCGGAAAGAGCGCGCGGCATTTCTAGAAACGATTGCCGATGCGATAGAAAGCCGCGGGGCGGCCATTACCGAGATCGGCAGTGCAGAAACCGGTCTGCCGCCCGCCCGGCTAGAAGGAGAACGTGGACGCACCACCGGCCAGCTCCGACTATTTGCAGCCCATCTCGGAAAGGGCGACTATCTCGACAGACGCCACGATGAAGCGCTGCCGGACAGAAAGCCCCTGCCGCGCCCCGACATCCGACTGCTTCAGCGACCTGTCGGTCCGGTTGCGGTGTTCGGTGCCTCCAATTTTCCGCTGGCTTTCTCGACAATGGGCGGCGATACCGCGTCGGCCCTTGCCGCCGGGTGCCCGGTCATCGTGAAGGGCCATTCAGCCCATCCTGGGACGAGCGAAGTGGTTGCCGAGGCTGCCCACGCAGCGATCAGGAAGCAAGGGCTTCACCCCGGCGTATTCTCACTCATCCAGGGCGGTCGCCGGGACGTCGGCACTGGCCTCGTTACACATCCCCTCATCAAGGCCGTCGGCTTTACCGGCTCGCTTGCGGGTGGCCGCGCGCTTTTCGACCTATGTGCGAAGCGCCCGGAACCAATCCCCTTCTTCGGCGAACTGGGTTCGGTCAACCCGATGTTCATCCTGCCCGAAGCCGGCAAGGTCCGCTGCGAGGAAATCGCCAAGGGTTGGGCAAGCTCGTTGACGATGGGCGCCGGACAATTCTGCACCAATCCAGGCATTGCCGTGATCGCAGCAGGCGAGGCGCCAGCGTTTGCGGAAAGCGTGCGTGCGGCGCTTTCGCAGATCGGCGCACAAGTGATGTTGACGGATGGAATTGCCAAAGCGTATCGCGATGGGCGCAATCGCATCGCCTCAGGCAGCGGCGTTCGCGACGTCTTCACATCCAGCTGCGATCGGCGCAACGTCACACCCAATCTCTTCCTCGTCTCTGCACGGGACTGGCTCGCCAACCATACGCTTTCAGAAGAAGTCTTCGGCCCGCTCGGCCTCATCGTCACGGCCGAAAGCATTGAAGAACTGGTCGTCGTCGCCCAGAGTTTCGATGGCCAGCTGACTGCAACTCTTCATCTCAACGACGGAGACACCGATCTTGCACGCCAACTTATGCCGATCCTGGAGCGCAAGGCCGGCCGTCTTCTCGTGAACGGATTTCCCACGGGCGTGGAAGTCTGCGACGCCATGGTTCATGGCGGGCCCTATCCGGCCTCTACGAATTTCGGCGCGACCTCGGTCGGAACTATGGCGATCCGCAGGTTTCTGAGGCCCGTATCCTATCAGAATGTACCTGACGGGCTTTTGCCTGCTGATTTGCTATCGGATTGAGGAGCGATTGCCTCGTCCGCCATCTTTGGCGTATCCAGAGATGAAGCGGCAGGTGCCGCCACATCCTGGAACCGGGCAACCACATGACGATAGCGACTGCTTCCGATACGAACGCCCCGCAGCCCAGGACCCTGGTGGCAAAGGTTACCGACGTTCTGCGCTCCCATATCGCCGAGGGCCGCTACCGGCCCGGCGACCGCCTGCCATCAGAGGCGCAACTGACCAAGGAATTTAACGTCAGCCGCACTGTCGTAAGAGAAGCGATTGCAGCACTGCGTTCCGACGGATTGGTCGAGGCACGACATGGCGTCGGCGTTTTCGTGCTGGAGCCTGCCCCGGCCGCAAGAAATTCGTTTCACAACGTCGATCTCGCCCGCGTCTCATCATTGATCGAGATGCTGGAAATCAGAACGGCAGTCGAAGGCGATGCGGCCGGGTTGGCCGCACTTCGCCGCTCCCCGGGACAGGAAGGCAAAATTATCGAAGCGTTCGAAGCATTTCGCATCCGCGCCGAAAGTGGTGAGCCGACCGCCGAAACCGATTTTGCTTTTCATCTCGCCATTGCCGAAGCGACGAACAATCCAAGGTTTGCCGAGTTTCTCCATGTGCTCGGGCCGGCTGTCATCCCGCGCCGTGCGGTCGCCCGCGAGGGAGAGGAAGCCGCCCTTCCCTCCGTCGAGATGCGCCGGCTTCTCGATGAACACGAGGCGATACTCGACGCGGTCCAAAGCGGGGATGAGGAACAGGCTCGCGCGGCCATGCGCGATCACCTGAAGAACAGCCAGACACGATATCGCTCCATGCTGCGAACCTTGCGCTAGCACTGGTTGAGAGAGCCGCACTTGCATTCGAACAGATTACGACTAACATGCCAGACAGGTTTGAGCATGTTGGGACGAAAATGGAAGCCGTAAACACTATGGAGCGTGGCACGTCGCTTGCGGCAAAAATCAGCGCCGCGCTGCGTCGCGATCTGGCGGAAGGCGTGTTTCGCCCCGGCGACCGGCTTCCGAGCGAAAGCGCTCTGACGCGCGAGTATTCCGTCAGCCGTACAGTCGTAAGGGAAGCGATTGCCATCCTTCGCGCCGACGGGCTGGTCGAAGCGCGCAAGGGCGCCGGCATATTTGCCCTTGAGACAAAGCCGGAAAAGGAGCAGCCTTTCAAGGATTTGAAGACCGAGCGGATTTCGTCGGTCATAGAGCTTCTTGAACTTCGGACGGTTTTCGAGGTGGAATCGGCAGGGCTGGCGGCCGCGCGCCGTTCACCCGCCCAGATCGAAACCATCCTTGAGGCCCATCATCGTGTTGGCGAGTGCCTGGCAACTGGCAATCCTACGCGCGATGCGGATTTCGAGCTTCACCTGGCGATTGCGGAAGCCACGCAAAACCGGCGTTTTCCGGAGTTTCTCCAACTGATCCGTACTGGCATCATTCCGCGCGGCGAGTTGCAGGGATCTGCGCCGGGGTCGCGCCCGAAGGACTACAACCTCCATCTTCAGGAAGAGCATGGCCAGATCGTTGAGGCAATCATCGAAGGCAATGCTGAAGCGGCGCGCGAGCGCATGCGCGCCCACTTGCGGGGAAGCCTTGATCGGTACAACGCGCTCTTGCGTTCCCGCACCATGAGCCCCGACGCAATTTAATAGACGCGCAGAGTTGTCATACAGGCAAAAGGACATGTATGGTGATGTTGTCATACATCATCTATGAGGTCCGCATGTCTCTTCCTACTTTCCCCACGATTTCGACCGATACCGGCGTCACCCGCCAGGTGCTTTCAGATTCGCCTGAGCTCATGGTCGTCTCCTTTCGCTTCGAAAACGGTGCAAAAGGCAAGCTCCACCGCCACCCGCACGTGCAATCGACCTATGTGGCGCGCGGCAAATTCCGCTTCTTTCGCAATGGCCAGACCTATGAATTGAAGACTGGCGACAGCCTCGTAATCCCCGGAAACACGGAACATGGCTGCGAATGCCTGGAGGCAGGAGAGCTCATCGACTGCTTCACGCCCCGCAGAGATGACTTCCTCTCCGTCAGCTCTGCTTGACACTCGACATAACCTGTGACAGGTTCAGCGAAAGTTGTCATACAGGATTGGAGCCTGTAACGCCTCACCGCAGGCGACTGACAAATGGAGGAACCATGTCAATTCGTCGCCTACGCTTCCACGGCGTGGCCGGGCAGGTCGGGACCATTGCGGTCACGTTGCTCGGCCTTCTGCTCCTGACGTTCTTCATCGGCCGCCTTATGCCTGCCGATCCGGTCCGCGCGATCGTCGGGGAGGACGCAACCCGCGAGACCTACGAACAGGTCTATCGTTCGCTCGGGCTTGATCGACCTCTTTGGGAACAATTCGCCTACTATCTTGGAGACGTTTTCACCGGCAACTTCGGAACCTCCATCCGCACGGGCCAGCCGGTCATTCAGGATATCCTGCACGTGATGCCGGCAACGATCGAGCTTGCGACCTTCGCAATCCTCATCGGAGCCGGCCTCGGCGTTCCGCTCGGAGTGCTTGCTGCCGTCAACAAGGACCGCTGGCCCGACCATGTCGTGCGCGTCTTCAGCCTGTTCGGGCACTCCATGCCGATCTTCTGGACCGGCATGATCGCGCTTATCGTCTTTTATGCTTATCTCGGCCTCGTCGGCGGCAGCGGACGCATGGACCAGTTCTATATTGGCCTTGTCGAGGAGCGGACCGGATTCCTGCTGATCGATAGCCTGATCGCCGGCGAAATGGATGTGTTTTGGTCGGCCGTCAACCACATCATCCTGCCGGCGTCGCTGCTTGGCTACTCCTCGTCCGCCTATATCACGCGCATGACCCGCAGCTTCATGCTGGATCAGCTCGGTCAGGAATATGTCACGACGGCGCGCGTCAAAGGCCTTTCTCGCAGCCAGACGATCTGGCAGCACGCCTTCATCAACATTCGGGTGCAACTGGTCACCATCATTGCGCTTGCCTATGGCTCGCTGCTCGAAGGCGCCGTGCTGATCGAGACGGTCTTCGCGTGGCCGGGCTTTGGCCAATATCTCACCAATAACCTCATTACCGGCGACATGAACGCCGTCATGACCTGCGTCCTGATCGTCGGGATCATCTTTATCGCCCTCAATCTTCTGTCCGACGTTCTCTATCGCATCTTCGACCCGAGGACACGCTGATGACCACCCAAGCTGAAACTGCGTTCCGCTTGCCGGCTCCGCTTTACGCACTCAAGAACATCGTGCGCTTCCTGTTGAAGAGCCCAACCTCGACCTTCGGTCTTGCGGTCCTGGTGCTGCTCGTCCTTGTCGCAACCTTCGCGCCGCTGATTGCCACCCATGACCCCTATGCCCAGAACCTCGCAAACACGCTGCAGGCGCCTGGAAATGGACATCTGTTCGGCACCGACGAGCTTGGTCGTGACATCTTCAGCCGCCTGGTCTGGGGCTCGCGTATCACGCTTACGATTATCTTCCTCGTCTCGATTGTCGTTGGCCCAATCGGGCTCGTCATCGGCACGACTGCCGGCTATCTCGGCGGGAAGGTCGATACCGTGATGATGCGGATCACGGACATCTTTCTCTCCTTCCCGAGCCTCATTCTTTCGCTCGCCTTCGTTGCAGCGCTGGGTCCAAGCCTGAACAACGCCATTATCGCGATTGCCCTGACCTCTTGGCCACCGATCGCACGCCTCGCGCGCGCAGAGGCAATGACCTTTCGCAAGGCGGACTACATCTCGGCAGCCAGGCTCCAGGGCGCATCGGCCACACGCATCATCGTCAAGTCGATCATGCCCATGTGCCTGCCCTCGGTGCTCATTCGCCTGACACTGAACATGGCGACCGTTATCCTGACGGCTGCCGGTCTCGGTTTTCTGGGGCTCGGCGCCCAACCTCCGCTGCCGGAATGGGGCGCGATGATTGCGACAGGCCGCAAGTATATGCTGGACAGCTGGTGGCTCGTCACCTTCCCGGGTGTCGCCATTCTTTCGGTCAGTCTCGCTTTCAACCTTCTCGGCGACGGGCTGCGCGATGCGCTCGATCCGAAGCAGATGAACCGGAGGTAGACCGATGAGCCAAGACATTCTTCAGGTCGAAAACCTCCGCATCCGCTATGGCGGCGCAGCGACCGATGCCGTGCGCGGCGTGTCCTTCACCCTCGGCCGCGAACGCCTTGGCATCGTTGGCGAGTCCGGTTCCGGCAAATCGACGGTCGGACGGGCCTTGCTGCGACTTCTGCCGGGCGCCACGATTACCGCCGACACGCTGCGCTTTGCCGAGCTTGACCTGACAGCCCTTTCGGAAAAGGAACTGCTCAAGGTTCGCGGCCGGCGCATGTCCATGATCCTTCAGGATCCGAAATTTTCTTTGAACCCTATTCGCCGGGTCGGTGACCAGGTGGCGGAAACCTATCTGCGGCATTTCAATTGCACCAAGGCGGAGGCGCGTGAAAAGGCGCTCGCCATGCTGTCGGCAGTCAAGATCCGCGACCCGGAGCGCGTTTATGACCAGTATCCGCACGAGATATCCGGCGGCATGGGGCAGCGCGTGATGATTGCCATGATGCTGCTTGCTGATCCCGAGCTCGTCATCGCCGACGAACCGACCTCCGCACTCGACGTCACGGTGCGACTTCAGGTGTTGAACATTCTCGATGGGCTGGTGCGGGATCGCGGCATCGGGCTCATCATGATCAGTCACGATTTGAACCTTGTACGCAATTTCTGCGATCGCGTACTCATCATGTATGCCGGCCGTATCGTTGAAACGCTGGCCGCCCGCGATCTCGACAAGGCCCAACATCCCTACACCCGTGGCCTGCTGGCAGCTCAGCCGCGGATCGGCGGCCCACGCGCACCGCTCCGCGTGCTCGATCGCCGTCCCGAATGGCTGGAGGAGAAAGCCTGATGTCTGTCTCTATCGAAGTTCGCGATGTCTCTATCACCTTCGGTAGCGGTCCCACCGCGGTCAAGGTGTTGCCAACCGTCACCTTCTCCGTGGCGCCGGGCGAATGCTTCGGCCTCGTCGGCGAAAGCGGATCAGGCAAGTCCACGGTCCTGCGTTGCATCTCTATGCTGACCGACATCTGGACCGGCGACGTACTGATCGGCGGCAGGTCGGTGCGTGACATGCCGCTGATTGAGCGTTGCCGCACGCTGCAGATGGTCTTCCAGGATCCCTACGGTTCGCTGCATCCACGCCAATCGGTTCGCACGGTGCTGAACGAGCCTCTCGTCATCCACAAGCTCGGCGACCGGGAGGAGCGCATACGCAAGGCAATCACGGATGTGGGGCTGCCGGTCTCCTTTCTCGATCGCTTCCCCCACCAGCTCTCGGGCGGCCAGCGCCAACGTGTTGCGATCGCGCGGGCGCTGATCCTCGAACCTTCCCTGCTGCTCCTCGACGAGCCGACGTCGGCGCTCGATGTTTCGGTGCAGGCGGAAATCCTGAACCTGCTTCAGCGTCTGCGTGAGGAGCGCGGCTTCACCTACATCATGGTGACGCACGATCTGGCCGTCGTGGACCATATGTGCGACCGTTTCGCGGTCATGTTGCGCGGAGAAATCACCGAAGTGCTGCCGCGCGAGGCGATCCCCGGCAACCAGGCAACCCACGCCTACGCGCGTGAGCTGATCGGCGCCTCGCTGGAGTACGAAGGCTCGCACTGAGCAAGCCGCATCTCCTCCCAAAAGAAGACTCCTCCTCCCCAACTCGCCCGGTCCTGTGCCGGGCTTTTCCTTGCCTGATGGCCCCGGTTGAGGACTATCGGGTGTCTGAGCTTGCCAATGATCCCGGGAGCACGCCTGCGACCTTTTCGGCGAGTGCAGCCCGGGCATGTGAACCTGGCCGCGGCACGCTTGCCAATCGCTGCCCCTCCCCAGACGTACCGGTGATGAAGGTCTTCGCGAGGCGAGGGCGATGGGTAGGCAACCACGCAAATCCGCACAGATGAGGAATACTTCGGCTTCAAGCGAGAGGAAACCGAACAGCGGCAGCCACGGGGTGACGTTGCCGATTTCGTTCGGCAACGCGTTGGCGCCCGGCCGACGGCACTTTTCAATGCAAAAAGAAGGCGCATGGTCACATGCGCCTTCTTTCCTTCATTTTATTAATTCCTGGAGCCGATCACCGCTCCTTGGTGACACCTTCGAAGCGCGAGAGCCAGGGGCTGACGATCATCCCTTTCACGTCGCTGCGGTACGCGGCCGTGTCGACCACTTCCGAGAAGGGTTGGATCGACATGACGACCTCGTCCATGTACTGCTGCACGCCCTCGTAGAGCTTGGCCTGCTTGGCCTGGTCGCGCTCAACCAGGGCCTCTTCGATCATCTTGTTCAGCTTCTCGTCATGGAAGCTGGTGCGCCAGCTCTGATAGTTGGTGAGCTTGGCGTCGTCCGAATTGTCGGGATTGTAGGCGATGGAGCGCAAGTTGTTGTCGGGATGCGGCTGCTGACCACCACCGCCGCGGCCGAGGAGCAGCTCGAAGTTCCGCTCACGCATCGCGCCGTAGATCTGGTCGCCCGAACCGCTGATGAGCTCCGCCTGGATGCCGGCCTGGGCAAGCGTGTTCTGGATGGCCGTCGCAGCCTTCATGAAAGGATCTTCAGACAGCACACGCAACGTCGTCTTAAAGCCGTCCGGGTAGCCTGCCTCGGCAAGCAGCGCCTTTGCCTTGGCCACATCCAGTTTGTAGCCTTCGTCCGGCAGCGCGCCGAGGACGCCTGTCGACAAGGGCCGCTGATGCAGCTTGCCGTAGTAGGGCATGACAGCCTTGTCGAGACCCTCGTAATCGATCAGGTAGCGCAGTGCTTCGCGCACTTTCTTGTTGGCGAAGCGCTCATCCTTCATCGAGACGCTGAGGTAGTAAAAACCCGAGCCTGGTGTCGATGCGATGGCGATCGCCTCATCGGCCTCGAGCGACTTCAGGTCCGGCGCCTGCAAGGAATAGGCAACGTCAATGTCGCCTTTTTCCAGAAGCAGCCGCTGCGACTGCGATTCCGGCAGATGGCGCATCAGCACCCGCTTCATTGCGGCCTTTTCACCCCAGTAGTCGTCGTTGCGCGTGAGGATGATGTACTCGTTCGATTTCCACTGCGTGAGCGTGAATGGGCCGGAACCGGCGGAGTTCAGGGTCAGCCAGGCGGCGCCAAGATCGCCGTCCTTCTCGTTTTCGAGAACCGTCTTGCTGTCGAAGATGGAGCCAGGTCCGTTCTGCGCAAGGATCATCAGCAGCAGGTTCGGGTCGTCGGGTTTCGGAAGATTGATAACGAAGGTGTGGTCGTCTTCGGCGACGAAGGCTTTGTCGGCTTCTTCGAGCGTGAAGCCCCTTGTTTTCAGGAAAGAAGACTGCGCGAGATTACGCGCAAGCAGGCGCTTCAGGCTCCAGGCAACATCCTGAGCCGTGACGGGATTGCCCGACGCAAATTTCGCATCGCTACGCAGGTGAAAACGAATTGAATTGCGATCGGCGGAGACCTCCCAGCGCTCGGCAAGGCGTGGCTGGACACTGCGGTCCTTCGGCGAAAGGATGACCAGCGTATCGTAGATGTTGTTGAGGACCTGTACGGTCTCGCGGCCAGTGATGGCAGCGGGATCGAGCGTCAGGATGTTGCTCATTGTCGTTGCGACGACGAGTTGATCTTCCGGAGTTTCGGCGAACACGCCGTGTGGCGTTGAAGCGATGAGAAGCGCGCCGAACGCGACCGTTGCTAGAAAGCGTTTCATGTTTCCTCCTATTGCGGCCGCCCATGCGGGAGTTCGGCCTTCCGGTTACAAGTTCTGCCCCACCTGTTCCTCCACAGGCACCAGGACAGATCAGCCAAGAATTTCGGCAACGGGTGCTGCGAGCGCCCGGCCAATCGCCGCCGTGGCAGCGGCTTCCAGATGGACCCCATCGACCCGCGAGGCGTGTGCGACAGAGCCGGCATCAAAGAAGGCGTGTCCAAGTTCATCTGCGAGCTTGCGGTAGAGCGGAGAAAGCCGCTCTGATTCAGCAATGCTGCGTCCCGCCGCTGGCACCCCGCCCGGACCGGCGCAACAGGGTGGAGGGGCGACGATCAGCATTTTTGGCCTCGCACCACTTGGCTTGTAGGGAAAAGTGTCGATGATTTGCGCCAACCGGCGCACGCCGGAGACCGCTCCCTCCGCCCGCCCGCCATGCACGGGCTTGATGTCATTTGTACCGAGCATCACGATGATGAGGTCGAGCGGCATGTGGCTTGCGAGCGCCACTTGCAGCGCCTTGGCCCCATTGCGGCACGCCGGTCCACCATGGTCGTCATAGCAGGTTGTGCGGCCACCAAGTCCTTCGGGAATGACCTTTGCCGCACCGTTGAGTTCACGCGAGAGCACCTCGGGCCAGCGGCCTTCAGGCGGATGGCGTAGCCCGGTCTGCGGATCCGCTCCCCACGTCAGGCTGTCTCCAAAAGCGAGAATGGTTTTCATGAAAGATACCCCGCTTCTCACCGCACGCGGTTGTTCTCGATGAACTCGAAGTTGATATCCTCGCCGAGCCCCGGCCGAGCTGGGACATGGACATAGCCCTCGCGATCCATTGGATCGGACAATGACTTTAGGTAGTCGTGCCCGTCGTCGTATTCGAGGAACGGGTGAAGCAGCCCGCGTTCGTACCAGCGGCAATTCTTCGTCGCCGCGACGACATGCAAGTTCATCGCCGTATTGCCGTGTACCTCGCACTCCATCCCGAAGGCCTCGGCAAGATGCATCGTTTTTAATGCCGGCGTGATGCCGCCCACGTCATTCACCCCGGTCCGCAAGATGTCGCAGGCGCCCGCCTTGATCCATTCGGCACGGTGCCAATGCTTGCCGCCAGCGCTTTCCGGACCAACGACGGGGATATCGAGATTGTCGGCCAGCCACTTGTAGGAAGACAGCGACTGCTCATCCATCGGCTCTTCGATCCAATCGAAGCCGAGCTTTTCCAGTCCCCGCCCCAACTCGAGCGCATCCGTGCGCGAGTACCAATGAAAGGCGTCGATCATCAGGCGGATATTCGGTCCGACGGCTTCGCGCACGGCCGCACAGGCCTTGATGTCCATTTTCACATCCGGCGCCCAGCTGACAGGCGGCATCCAGGTGTGCAACTTGATGCCCTTATAGCCGCGCTTGACGAGAGCTTCGGCAAAGCGACCATAGTCTTCAGGTGTTGCGAGCCCCCCTTCCAGTTCGTCGCCGCACATGATGGAACCGTAGGCCAACACCTTATCGCGATAGCCGCCCACCAACTTGTATACAGGTTGCTTCAAACTCCGCCCGGCGAGGTCCCAAAGGGCGCAGTCGACCACCGCGAGCGTGCGATCCGTCAACTGCGCGGCCGATCCGCGTTGCCAATGGGCAAGGTCCTGCCAAAGCCGCTCGCGATCTCGGTGGTCCTGGCCAATCAGGACTTTCTTGACGAATTTGTCGATGACATGCGACCGCACGATTTCCGGCGCCGTGAAGGAATGCCCCTCATGGCCGTCCTCCGTGCGAACAGTCAGCATAGCTTGCTCTACCTGGTGCGGCGGGCCTGGATGCGCGTGACCGGCGCTGTCCGAATGGCGGCGCGTGGTCGTGCGGAAAACCCGCACTTCGACGTCAGTGATGATCATTGGTCCTCCGGCATGTGAAAGGCGCGGCCTGGCCACACCAACTTGTCTAGGGCTAGATTAGACAGATATCAGTCAACCTGTCAAACCTGTATGACATGTTTTTAGAATATACCTGATAAGAACCCGGCCACCCTGTGATTTCGCATAGATCGGGACCCAAGCCATGATGCGAGCGGAGCGACAACTTCGTGCTTCAGCAGGGCGAGCGACCGGCCAACGTGTGAGATCAACATTGACGTGCCGAACGAGGGGAACATGCGCAACAGCAACGGAAACGACCGTCTACTTGCGGGCCGGGTAGGTTTCCAGTCAGCCCCCGAGGATCCAGACGTGAAATTGCCCTCGATTGGAAATCGCGCTGGCTTGTAGCAACGCTCGGCAGACCCGTCCTGATCCGGGTTTCTTCACGGTTACGCACCGCTGAGCAGGACTTCTGGTAGAAATCGAAGGCTGTGTCACCGGCAGCGCCACAGTGGGGGACCCCATTCCTTCACGACACGCTTTGGAAGCACAAATGCGGCGGCGAGACTGCCCTATCCTTTTTGACTGCGGCCGCTACCAACGAAGGGCTATCGAAACCACTCTCCGTCCGCACGATGTAGGTCTGATCCTTCGCATACCTTCGCGATCACCTCAGCGGACAGCCTTGCAAAGATGACCTTGAACGAAGCAGATCCTCGCCGAAAATACGCTGTCCGCTATCCGGACGGACTGACATCACAAGAAGCAATCGCCCTGCTCGAGCAGGCATGCGCCGACGTCGCCCCGAACCTAACACTGAGCGAAATGAGTGACGGAGCCACGGTCGAGGGCGAGCCTTGGCACGTTCTGTCGGTCTGCTTGGCGCTGCCGCTGTTCGAGTTGACTGAGATACTCTAGCCGCCCTCGCCAGCTATGCGCCTGTGCCCAGCCCCCCAACGGCCGTGAAGTCCGCGTCAAAGGACCAGACGTCTACCGGGGAGCGTTTCCCGATCTGTGCTACTCGCCGGTGCTGGAAAGCAATTCGTCGAGCTGATCCAACTGCTCGGGCAATGCGGCCGCCCCGCTCTGCAGTGCTTCCTCAAGCGCTTCCTTGGACGGATAGACTTCGTGGAAAGTCAGCGACGTTCTGCCGCCCTCGTCCTTAAAGGTCACGGTCGTGATTGCGCCCTCTTCGCCCTCATCGTTGGTCCAGACTATGCGCTCGTTCGGCACCACCTCAAGATACTTGCCATAAAAGGCCATGGTGTCCGAACCGGCGGCGCCGAATTCCAGCCGATACCTGCCGCCCGTACGCACGTCCATCTGGCACGATACGAGCGAAACGCCAGGTGCCGATTTTGGCACCCACCAGCGCTGGAACAGCTCGGGCTGGCTCCACGCCCTGTAAACCATGCTCGGCGGCGCATTGAAGGTCCGCGTTACGACGAGTTCGCGGTCCCCTTTGCGCTCGACTGACGTGCGGTTCTGCGCGCCAGCGGCTTTGTTGACTTGCTCATTCATCGCTTACCTCCCGTTTCAGTTCGCTGATGATCTCGTCCAGTGCTTCGAAGCGGGCCTCGAAGAGTTTGCGATGCGCCTCGATCCACTCGGCCTCCGCCTCAAGGCCACGTTTCCCAAGCTTGCAGGTTCTCACCCGTCCGACCTTCTGCGTGACGACGAGCCCCGCCCGTTCGAGAACCTGGATGTGCTTCTTCATGCCGGTCAGTGTCATCTGGAACTTGTCCGCCAGACTGGTGATCGACGCGTCCCCTTGCCCAAGTAGATCGATGATCCCGCGACGGGTCGCATCGGACAGCGCCGCGAACGAGAGATCGAGAGGGGCATTATAATACTGAACCATGTAGTTCAGTATTTAACTTGCTTCCGAAGGAAACGCAAGCGGCGCGGCGGGGGACGCTTTCACTTCTTTTTAACCACGAATCGTGAAACTGCGCCGATCCGGAGGCATGATGCCGACGTTCGTCTAGGGTAAAAGTGCATGCGTAACCCGCAAGATCAGAAGCTCACTTCCGGCGCGACCAATTCGGAACCCGGCTACCTCGTCACCCGCCGTGCCCTGCTTTCGAACCTCGGCGTCATGACCCTGCTTGGTGCCTCCGGCTGCTCGCAGTCCCTCGAACTCCCATCGCTCGAGCCGTCCAGTCGGATGTCGACTGCGGGCGTTGACTATATGTCGACCGGGGCAATCCCACCGATCAGTGTCGACAGCAACATCACCGACAACAGCACGATGTATGCCTCGCTGACCGACAATGGCTTCGTCATCCCGGCAATCCCATTCCAGAAAGTCAAACCGGAATTCCGTCGTCAGATCGTTCGCGACCCTACCGGCGAGGCGCCGGGCACGATCGTGGTGAGGCTTAGCGAGCGGCATCTCTATTGGGTGCAGGAAGGTGGAGAAGCGGTCCGCTACGGTGTCGGCATCGGCAAGGCCGGCTTCGAGTGGAGCGGGCGGGCAGAGATCCAGTATACGAAGGTGTGGCCGACCTGGACGCCGCCCAAAGAGATGATTGCGCGCAAGCCGGAGCTGGTGAAATGGACGGGCGGCCAGCCGGGTGGCCTCGACAACCCCCTCGGAGCCCGGGCACACTATATCTTCAAAGACGGCCAAGACACCGGCTATCGCGTGCATGGCTCACCGGAGTGGTGGACCATCGGCACACAGGCATCTTCCGGTTGCGTACGCATGATCAACCAGGACGTTGTCGATCTCTACAACCGGGTCAAGGCGTCGCCGACCAAAGTCCCGATTGTCGTCGCATAAGAGGGCGCTTCGAGCCCATTTCTAACGGTCACGCGGGATGCCAAACACCCGGGCCGATGCGGATGCGGATAAAGCCGCCGCCACCGCAGCCGAAATCGAGCGGCAAGGTGAAAGCCAGCAATTGACGGCCCGAGCAGCCGTGGAGACGGGGCAAGAAGTAGAGCCCCTCCTAGCAGGCGGCATGATCCCCCAAATTCTGGGCCGCCACTTCAAGAAACGCGGCTGAAGCAGCGACCACCACGGTGTCGGAGAGTATCGAAGCGACCCGACGCATTCTCGCAACCGGGCGCCTCGCTGGTCAGTAGTACGGCGACACACATTCCTGGCGCGGCCCATAATAGGGTTGGAAGGAGTTGTCGTAGGCACGGTATGAACGATAGCGGTCATAGCACCATTCGACATGCGACGACGGCGCGTTGGAATAGACCCGCCGAGGCGGTGAGGCGATCGCGCCACCGATGATCACTCCTGTCCCGAATGCGGCCAGGGGATACCACCATCCATCACTGTGACGACGGTACCCGTCGCGGCGGTACCGGTAACCCTCATAGCCATTGTAGTAGCCGTAGCGTGGAGCCGCATTGTAACGGTTGCCGCCGTAACGGTAGACGTCGTAGCCGCGCTTGTGCGGCGGTCCGCCGTAATGACCTGGCTTATGATGGATCAAATCGACCGGCTGGGAAGTCGTCTGCCCAGCGGAAACAGAGAACATCGGCGCCGCCTGCGCCGACACCGCCGATAGCGCCGTACCGGCGGCCAAGAGTACTGCACCTATTTTCTTCATAATTTCCCACCTACAGCGTCAAAGTGATCGGTATTCGACCCCTAACGGGCCAAACGGGCTCGGCACCATGCAGGTGCCACCGATCATCAACAGATCGAATCCCTTCGACGAACTTAGTCAACGCGAGAGGTTCTGCCATAGGACCTCAGTCCGATGGCAGCCGGCAAAGGTCTTATGTGCTCGGCAAGCGCAGCGGTTCGCACCAAAAGAAGAAGGCGCATGTTTTATTCCGGAGCGGCCTCGGCCCGCCGTCGAGGAGCATTTAGCGATCAGCAGACGGCCGTCGCTCAGTGTCTAAAAAAGAAGAGTGGCGGAAGGCGCTAAATTGGCCCCCCGCGACCGCAAGTTACGTACGATTTCTCATTCAGCAATTGCAGAGACCTCGCGCAGCCACTCGATGAACAGCCGTCCGCTTTCCTTTTTCGGCCTTCTCGCCGGCACCACGACAAAATATGCCGCCCTGGTGCGAATGGAGGCTTCGGTAAGGCGGACCAAACGAGTTTGCCGAATAAGGTCGGAGACAAGGCGGTTCCAACCGAGCGCAATGCCTTGCCCGTTCATCGCCGCATAAATGGCTTCCGTATAGAAGCTGCATCGCAGGCCGCGGGCGCGTTTCGGCGCCTTTACGGAAAATGCTGCAAGCCATTCATCCCAGCCCGTCCATGTCGGGTCATCAATATCGCTCGTAATCAGCGGATGATTGATTAGGTCTCCCGGCGTGCGGATCGGATCCACGGTGGCCAGATAATCTGCACTGCAAATCGGGAAAACCTCGTCCTCGAACAGGAACTCCGCCTGGCCGTCCGGCCAGGTGCCGGTCCCGTAGCGGATCGCCAGGTCCACATCGCTAGCCTCGATGCTCGTTCGGGCATCTTGTGTGATGATGCGAAGCTTGATTTCGGGATAGGCTCGAGAAAAGGCAGCGATCCTTGGAAGCAGCCAGAAATGTGAAAAGGAGATGGTCGCTGCAATTGCCAGCTCGTCATCTGCTCCCTCCGACCGAAGATCCGCAACGGTGTCGGCAATAAGATTGAACGCGTCGCCGGCCGCTGCGGAAAGCAGCCGGCCTTTATCAGTCAGTTCGATCTTGCGATGAAGCCGCCGAAACAAGGGGAACCCAAAGTCCTCTTCGAGCAAATGGATCTGTCTGCTTATAGCCGCCTGCGTCACGCCGAGTTCCGTCGCGGCCCGTGTGAAGCTCGACAATCGAGCCGCTGCCTCAAAGGCCGTCAGCGCGGTGAGCGGCGGGAGTTTCTTCCTCAGATTGACCATCTTGGATCCATTACATTTGGTAATGTGAAACGCGCATATTTGTGCCGTTGAGCGACTGCCGCGCCTGAGCGATCCTCTTTGTGGAGCCCGTCGAGCTTCCGATCGGAACATAAGGTGGAATTATGCTGCAGACATTTTCTTCTCCCATATCATCGCTGCTTGATGCAAGAGCGGAGGGCCATTCGCTTCCCGCCGGTCTCTACACGCGAGAGGATGTCTTCGAGGCGGATCTGGAGGTCTTTTTCCGCCGGCACTGGATCTGCATTGGGCTTGAATGCGATGTACCGGAGCCGGGCGATGCGACCGTCGTCGATATTGGCAAGACCAGCCTCATCCTCCTGCGCGACGATGACGGCGGAATCCGCGTCATGCACAATGTCTGCCGCCACCGAGGCGCCCGACTGCTCGATCCAGGCAAGACGATCGTTTCGAAGCTTGTCTGTCCCTACCACACCTGGACCTATGAGCTTTCCGGTGAACTGAGCTATGCGCCCCATATGGGCAAGAGCTTCGACAAGGAATGCCGCAGCCTCAAGCCCGTGATCTTCAAGTCGGTTGGCGGCCTTGTTTATGTCTGCCTTTCGAACGATCCGCCCGAAGATATTGAGCGTCTCGTCGGGGTCATGGCAGAACGGCTTGCTCCCTACGATATTGCCAACGCCAAGGTCGCGTATGAATCCGATGTCATCGAACAAGGCAACTGGAAGCTCACGATCGAGAACAACCGTGAATGCTACCACTGTTCCGCCAACCATCCCGAGCTCTGCGTCTCCTTCGTCGACCTCGATTTCGGCTTCGATCCGGACGCTTTGAGCCCGGAAGATCGCGCCCAGGCGGAGGAGCATTTTTCGCTCTATGAGGAGCGCACCAGGCGGTGGGAGGCAGATGGCTACCCCTCCGCGGCGGTCGAGCAACTGGTGGACTGCACCACCAACTTTCGGACGCAACGGCTGATCATTTCGGGGGCGGGCGAATCCCAGACGCCCGACGCGACCGCTGCATCGGCAAAGCTGCTCGGCACGATGTCGCGCAAGGATCTCGGCGACATGCATCTCTGGGGTCACAACAGCTGGAACCACTTCATGGGCGACCACGCCGTCGTTTCGATCGTCATCCCGCTCTCGGCCGACAAGACGCTCGTGCGGACGAAATGGCTTGTGCACAAGGATGCCGTCGAGGGGGTCGACTACGAACTCGAAAAACTCACCAACGTCTGGATCGCCACAACCGAGCAGGACGCCGAACTGGTCGCCCGCTCCCATGCCGGCGTCGAAGATCCCGCTTACGTGCCGGGTCCCTACTCGCCCTTCTCCGAAACAAACCTCGACAAATTCGCGTCGTGGTACATCGACCGGATGCGCGCCCATGGATACTAAGAGCAACTTTTCTCCCGCCGGGCGTCTCGAGCCGAGCGATATCTGGAGCCGCGACGCGGACGAGGACCTGGTCTGCATCGATGTCCATCAGGAAACACACGACGTGAAGACCTTTACCTTTGCGTCCACCGAAGGCAAACGTTTTGCCTTCGAAGCCGGTCAGTATTTCCTGTTCGACCTCGATATCGAGGGCGAGCCGGAAAGCCGCTGCTACAGCATCTCGTCCTCGCCGAAGCGCAGCAATGCGTTCTCGGTGACCGTCAAGCGCGTCGCCGACGGCAAGATCTCGAACTGGCTTCACGATCGGCTCACGGTCAACGCCAAGGTCAAGGCGAACGGTCCCCTCGGCCAGTTCATTCGCCCGAACGGTCGGAAGTACCTTTTTCTGTCGGGAGGGTCGGGGATCACACCGGTCATGGCGATGGTTCGCGAATTGGCCGATACATGCGAGCCTGTCGACGTCGTCTTCATGCACGCGGCGCGAACCCCGAAGGACCTCATCTTCCGCGACGAACTCGCGTCACTCGCCAACCGGATGAAGGGCCTGCGCTTGCAGTTTCTGCCGGAAGTCGTTACCGGCGAAACCAACTGGCATGGCCTGACGGGACGCATATCGGCTGCTTACTTGCAGCTTGCTGTTCCCGATATCGCCGAACGCATTGTCATGTGCTGCGGCCCTGCCCCGTTCATGGCGGCAGCGCGCACGATCGCTGCCGAACTCGGCGTTCCGCAATCCAACTACATCGAGGAGAGCTTCGATGCGGCCGTGATCGACACCCCGGATATTCCTATCGTCGATCAGCCGGCGACCCGAACGTTCCAGGTCGAGTTCTCCAAACAGGGCCGCAAGATCGAAATCGGGGGCGAGCAGACCGTGCTTTCCTGCGCAAAGAAAGCGGGCGTAAAACTCGCCTCATCGTGTTCGAACGGCGTCTGCGGCACGTGCAAGTCCAAGCTCGTATCGGGTTCGGTCGAGATGAACCACAATGGCGGAATAAGGCAACGAGAGATCGATGCTGGGCTTTTCCTTCCTTGCTGTTCGAAGCCGCTCAGTGATCTCGTCGTCGATCGCTAGGCTTGGCCTAGCGATCGACATAGCCGACAGTCAGCGGTCTGACTATTAGGCAGGAAGCGCGCCGCTCTTCTTGGCCGCCCAGGTGGCGAGAACGTCCATCAGGACTGGGTTGAGACAGTCATAGGGTTCGAGGCCCAGTTCGCGCAGCCGCGCGCGCATGCTGTCCATTCCGGCCGGGTCATAGCCGCTCTCGATGATCGACGATACGAAGGCGGCAAAACCCGGTTTTGCCCAGCCTGCCTCCTGGAAGCGCTCAGGATGAACGAAGGAAAGCCCCTTGAACGCGTGGTCACGCTCGACCGGGCCGTACATGTGTACGCCGCAATCCTTGCACGCATGGCGCTGGATCAGCGCCGCCGGGTCCACGACCGCAAGCTTGTTGCCGTTTTCCAGCACCTCGACGTTGGCCGTCGGTGCGACGGCAACGACCGAAAACACCGCACCTTCGGGTTTCCAGCACTTTGTGCAGCCGCAAGCATGGTTGTGGGCGATATCACCCTTGACGCGCACTTTCACGGGATTGCTCGCGCAGTTGCAGACCAGCGTGCCGCCGGAAAAGGCAGCGTCCGTCGCCTTGAACCCGCTGTCGAGGGATGGATGGATCGCAATGCTTGGCATGGGCTTCTCCTCCTTCTGGCCGGCGCACAATGCCCGGCTGCTTGTTGGCGCCGCCGGCTAGATCACGCTGCGGCGCAAAAAGTGCATTTGCAGTCTGGAAACGGTCCTCAACCCGCGCTCAGTATAACACCACGCTGCGAATGCTCTCGCCCGAATGCATCAGTTCGAAACCCTTGTTGATGTCTTCGAGCGGCATCGTATGGGTGATCATCGGGTCGATCTCGATCTTGCCTTCCATGTACCAGTCGACGATCTTCGGCACGTCGGTGCGGCCGCGCGCGCCGCCAAAGGCGGTGCCCATCCAGCTGCGGCCGGTGACGAGCTGGAACGGCCGGGTGGAAATCTCCTGGCCCGCGCCGGCAACGCCGATGACGACCGACTTGCCCCAGCCGCGATGCGAGGCCTCGAGCGCCTGGCGCATCACCTTGGTGTTGCCGGTGCAGTCGAAGGTGTAGTCGGCGCCGCCGATCTGGTCGGCTCCGCGCTTGGTCATGTTGACGAGGTAAGGCACGATGTCGTCGCCGACCTCCTTCGGGTTGACGAAGTGGGTCATGCCGAAGCGCTCGCCCCAGGCCTTCTTGTCGTTGTTGAGGTCGACGCCGATGATCATGTCGGCGCCGGCAAGGCGCAGGCCCTGGATGACGTTGAGGCCAATGCCGCCGAGACCGAAGACGATCGCAGTCGCACCCATTTCCACCTGTGCCGTGTTGATGACGGCGCCGATGCCGGTCGTCACGCCGCAGCCGATGTAGCAGATCTTGTCGAACGGCGCGTCCGGGTTGACCTTGGCAACCGCGATCTCCGGCAGCACCGTGTAGTTGGCGAAGGTCGAGCAGCCCATGTAGTGGTGGATCTTGTCCTTGCCGATCGAGAAGCGCGAGGTGCCGTCGGGCATCAGGCCTTGGCCTTGTGTCGAGCGGATCGCGGTGCACAGATTGGTCTTGCGCGACAGACACGATGGGCAGGAGCGGCACTCGGGCGTGTAGAGCGGGATGACGTGGTCGCCCTTCTTCACCGAGGTCACGCCCGGGCCGACGTCGACGACGATGCCGGCGCCTTCATGGCCGAGGATCGCCGGGAACAGGCCTTCCGGATCGGCGCCGGACAGGGTGAAATCGTCGGTGTGGCAGATGCCTGTGGCCTTGACCTCGATCAGCACTTCGCCGGCCCGCGGGCCTTCGAGCTGAACCGTCATGACCTCGAGCGGCTTGCCTGCCTGAACGGCAACGGCGGCGCGTACATCCACTGTGGTATCCTTTTCGTTGATGCTGCAATCGCGTGGAAGGGCCAACCGAACCACGGTCAGCCCACCTGGGTTCGGTCGCTTAAAAACGGACCTACGAAGCCTTCTGCAACTCCGGCAGAGCGTCGAAGAGATCGGCAACCAGGCCGTAGTCGGCGACCTGGAAGATCGGCGCCTCTTCGTCCTTGTTGATGGCGACGATGACCTTCGAGTCCTTCATGCCGGCGAGGTGCTGGATGGCACCGGAAATGCCGCAGGCGATGTAGAGATCGGGCGCAACGACCTTGCCGGTCTGGCCGACCTGCCAGTCGTTCGGAGCGTAACCGGCGTCGACCGCAGCGCGCGAAGCGCCGACGGCAGCGCCGAGCTTGTCGGCCACCGGCAGGATCACTTCCTGGAACTTTTCCGACGAGCCGAGCGCACGACCGCCCGAGATGATGATCTTGGCAGACGTCAGCTCCGGGCGGTCCGACGACGACAGGGCGTCGGCGACGAAGGAGGAAACGCCGGGGTTGGCGGCAGCCGAGACGCTCTCGATCGCAGCCGAACCGCCTTCCGCGGCGGACGCGAAGGAGGCGGTGCGCACGGTGATGACGCGCTTGGCTTCGGTCGTCTGCACCGTCTGGATGGCGTTGCCGGCATAAATCGGACGCAGATAAGTATCGGACGAGACGACCTCGATGATTTCCGAGACCTGGGAAACGTCGAGCAGGGCTGCAACGCGCGGCATCACGTTCTTGCCGACCGAGGTGGCGGCGCTCACGATGGTGTCGTAGCTGCCAGCGAGCGAGACGATCAGGGCAGCGAGCGGCTCGGCCAGGTTGTTGGCAAGCGAGGCGTCGTCGGCAACGAGCACCTTGGAAACGCCTGCAAGCTTGGACGCCTGTTCGGCAGCCTGCTTCGCGCCGGCGCCGGCAACGAGAACATGCACATCGGCTCCAGTCCCACTGGCGATTTTCGAGGCCGCGCTCAGCGCCTTGGCGGTCTGGTCGGAAAGGTGGTTGCTGTCGTGGTCAGCCAGAAGAAGAATGGCCATGATAAAATCTCCCTTCCTTAAATCAGAGAACGCCGGCTTCGACTTTAAGCTTTTCGACGAGCTCGGCGACCGACTTGACCTTGATACCGGCCTTGCGGCCCGACGGCTCCTCGGTCTTCAGCACCTTGAGGCGGGCGGCGGTGTCGACGCCGAAGTCGGCCGGCGACTTCTTGTCGAGCGGCTTCTTCTTCGCCTTCATGATGTTCGGCAGCGAGGCGTAGCGCGGCTCGTTCAAACGCAGGTCGGTGGTGACGACGGCCGGCAGCTTGATGTCGATCGTCTGCAGACCGCCGTCGACTTCGCGGGTCACCCTTGCTGTGCACTCTGGCGCCTTGCCGTCGCCGATCTCGACCTTGGAGGCAAAGGTCCCTTGCGCCCAGCCGAGCAGCGCGGACAGCATCTGGCCGGTCTGGTTCGAATCGTCGTCGATTGCCTGCTTGCCGACGATGATCAGGGCCGGCTGTTCAGCCTCGGCCACGCCCTTGACGATCTTGGCGACAGCGAGCGGCTCGACCTGGTCTTCGGTCTCAACCAGGATGGCGCGGTCGGCACCCATGGCAAGCGCCGTGCGCAGCGTCTCTTCGGCCTTGGCCGGACCAACGGAAACGACGACGACTTCCTCGGCCTTGCCGGCTTCCTTCAGCCTGAGCGCCTCTTCGACCGAGATTTCGTCGAACGGGTTCATCGACATCTTCACGTTCGCAAGTTCGACGCCCGAACCGTCTGCCTTCACCCGGATCTTGACGTTGTAGTCAACCACCCGCTTCACCGTCACAAGTATTTTCATGGCAAACCTTTCTCCCGCGCTCGGTCTCGGCCGAACGCCCTTTCGTCAGTGCCTCGGTCGATCAGGCAACAATGCCCAGAATGCAAACAGCGGTTTTTCACCCGACCGCATGGCGTGTCTGACGCCAGGCGGATTGTAGAAGGAACCTCCGATCCCGGGTGAGAACCATTCGGAATCGCCATGCTGAAACTCGCCTTCCGACAGGACGAGGTACGTCTCTTCCGGGGCGTGGTCGTGGTCGGGATAACGCACATACGGCGCCATCAGCGTCGCGCCGAGCCAGAGGTCCCTCCGGTCCTCCAGGCCGCCCGGTCCGGCGATCATCGCATTGGCGTGGCTCATCAAGAAATTTTCGCTGGCCGTATGGTCGTAGACCGAGCGCCACTTCCATTCGAGCATCGGTTCAAGGTCCGAGAAGCGTCTGATTAGCGTATCCAGGGACGATCGGCCGGTTTCTGCAGCCAGCACACTGTCGAGATGTTGGCTGCAGACCGGGAGGCGCTTGCCGATGTCCAGACGTTGCGGTTGCGGCGCTTCAAGCTGGGCAAAAATCTGCATGAGTGACTGGCGCGCCCTCAGATCCTGTGAAAACTGGTTGAACGCGACAAAGGCCGCGTCCAGAAACGCTTGCAAGGCGTCAAACCGCGCCATTCTCAGATGTCCTTGGCAAGACGCAGCGCATCGTAGATGGCCGCATGTGTATTGCGGGCCGCAACGGCATCGCCGATCCGGAAGAGTTGATAGGCGCCCTCCGGGTTGCGTTCGACGGACTGCGGCGTGCCGGCAATAAGCTCGTCGTAGGAGACTTCGCCAAGGTTCCGCGAGTCAGGCTTCAATTCGAAATAGAGGTCGTCCAGCGGGATGGTTCCGTGGTTGACGACGATCTGGTCGAAGGTCTGCTGCTTGGCAACGCCGCCATAGTCACTGCCAACATGGGCGATGATCTGGTTGCCACTCTTTTCAACCGACTCCAGCCGGTACGTGACTGTGAAGGTGACGTCGAGTTTCTGCAGCGAGCGCATGTAAGGAACGAGGTTCATCGCCATGACTTCGGGCGCGAAGGAGCGGTCCGGTGTCATGATTTCCACCTTGGCACCGGCCTTGGCGAGGAACTCGGCAGCCTGGAGGCCCGCATGGTCGCCGGCGTCGTCGAAGATGAGCACGTTGGTTCCAGGCTTCACATCACCGGAGATGATGTCCCAGGAGGAAACGACGAGTTCGTTGCCCTTCGACAGCACCTCTGTGTGCGGCAATCCACCGGTAGCGATAATGACGACATCGGGCTTTTCGGTGAGTACCGTCTCAGCCTCGGCCCAGGTATTGAACCGGAAGGTGACGCCGAGCTTTTCGCACTGGCTCATGCGCCAGTCGATAATGCCGATCATTTCCCGCCGGCGCTCGCTCTGGGCCGTCAGGCGGATTTGACCGCCCGGATTGTTCGCGGCCTCCAAAACAACGACCTCATGACCCCGTTCCGCCGAGACGCGAGCAGCCTCAAGGCCGGCCGGACCGGCACCGACGATGACGACCTTCTTGCGAACGGCAGCTTTCGGGATCCGATGCGGCATCGTTTCTTCGCGACCGGTCGCCGCATTGTGAATGCAGAAAGCCATGCCACCTTGATAGATGCGGTCGAGACAGTAGTTGGCGCCGACGCAGGGGCGAATATCATCCTCGCGCTTTTCCATGATCTTCCGCACGATATGCGGGTCGGTCATGTGGGCGCGGGTCATACCGATCATGTCGACCTTGCCGGCAGCGATTGCGTGACGAGCCGTCGCCACGTCCTGGATCTTGGCGGCATGGAAGGTTGGAAACTTGGTTGCCGCGCGCACATCGCCGGCAAAATCCAGATGTGGTGCGCTCGCCATCCCCTGAATCGGGATGACATCTGTGAGGCCCGGATCCGTATCGATATGACCGCGGATGACATTCAGATAATCGATGAGGCCGCTTTCCTTGAGACGACGGGAAATCTCCAGGCCTTCGGCCTTTCCTGTCCCGCCGGGAAGACATTCGTCTGCCGTATAGCGAACGCCAAGGATAAAGTCGTTGCCGACCCTTTCGCGCATGGCCCTGAAGACGTCGAAACAAAAGCGCAGGCGGTTATCGAGCGAACCTCCATAAGGACCGTCGAGTTCGTTGGTGAGCGGCGAGGTGAACTGGTCAATAAGATGCCCGTAGGCTTCCAGCTCGACACCATCCATACCGCCCGCCTTCATCCGTTCGGCGGCGTCTGCAAAGTCCCTGATAATGCGCTCGATGTCCCAGTCTTCGAGCTTCTTGGGAAAGGCTCGGTGCGCTGCCTCGCGATGATGTGAGGGTGCAACGACCGGGAGCCAATCGCCCTTGTCCCAGCGGGTACGCCTGCCGAGGTGCGTGAGCTGGATCATGATCGCAGCCCCCTCTTCGTGCACGGCGTCGGTCATTTGCCGGATCCAAGGCACGATCTCGTCCTTGTATGCGAGCAGGTTGTTGAAGACCGGAGGGCTGTCCTTGGACACTGCCGCCGAGCCGGCGGTCATCGTCAGCGCCACCCCGCCCTTGGCCCGCTCAACGGTATAGGCGCGGTAGCGGTCCTTCGGCATGCCGTCTTCGGGATAGGCAGGCTCGTGAGACGTAACAATGATGCGGTTGCGCAGGGTCAAATGCTTCAACTGAAACGGCTGAAGCAGGGGATCGTTCGACATGCGACGGGCTCCGGTTTATGGGAATTTATCGCAACGGTAAGCGGAAATGTACATAGGTGTCAATAATCAAAAACACCGTGGTTCAGATATTCGACACATATGTACATTTTGCTTGAAACGGCCGTTTGGATTTGTTAGGAGGCAATCATGGAACAGGCGATGACTGACACTGGCTGGCGCGGTTCTCAGGAGGGGTGGCTCGAGGCCGCCTATGACTCCCTGCTCGAGTCGGGCGTGGACTCGGTGAAGATCCTGCCGTTGGCCAAACGGCTCAATCTTTCCCGGACCAGCTTCTATTGGTTCTTCAAGGACCGGGAGGAACTGCTGAGTGCCCTCGTCGCGCGCTGGAGGGAGAAGAATACCGGCAATCTGGCCAAACAGTCCGAAGCCTATGCGGAGTCCTTGGCCGAGGCGATGCTGAACGTTTTCGACTGCTGGGTGAACAAGGAACTGTTCGACTCCCAGTTCGAGTTCGCCGTTCGCAGCTGGGCGCTGCAATCGCCCGAGATACAGGCCGAAGTCCATGAGGCCGATCAGGCGAGAATGGAGGCGCTGGGCCGCATGTTCATGCGGTTCGGATATGACGCGGGACCGGCGGACGTTCGCGCACGAACGACCTACCTGGTCCAGATTGGATACATCTCGATGCAGTCCAAGGAGGATCTTGCGCTCCGCATGAAGCGCATTCCGGAATACATCGCGATTTACACCGGACAAACACCACAGCAGAGGGAGCTCGATCGCTTCTTCGCCCGGCATGGCTACAAACCAGAGTGAGAGAAGCATGGAAACGGGCGGGCCTTTGAGGGTTGGCGTAATTGGTGGTGCGGGTTGGCTGGGCGGAGCAATCGCCGACGCCATTCTCGACGCCGGCATCGTCGAGCCTCAGAACCTGTCGCTCTCCTATCGCAGCGAGCGCCCTGACCGTTTCAACCGCTCCTTCTGGACATCGGACAATCAGGCACTTGCCGACCGCTCGGACGTCATCGTTCTCTCCGTCCGTCCGGCTGACTGGCTCAGCCTGAACGTTGTTGCCGAGGGCAAGCTTGTCATCTCCGTCATGGCGGGCATCCGCCTCAGCGCCCTTGTTGAGCATCATCGGATGGACCGCGTGGTCCGAACCCTGCCAAATGCGGCGACCGAAGTCCGCAAGTCCTATACGCCGTGGGTCGCAGCCGCCGGGCTGCAGAACGACGATCGCGACATCATAAGGGCGATCTTCGATGCTTGCGGTTCTCAGGATGAAGTGCATTCAGAAGCGGAAATCGACTATCTGACCGGCCTCACCGGATCCGGGCCTGCCTTTCCGGCGCTGCTCGCCGAAGCGATGATGGCAGACGCCGTCTCGCAAGGACTGGCTCCCGAGATCGCCAAGCGTGCCGTCAATACCCTTATCACGGGTGCCGGTCGGCTGCTTGAGCAGCGTGACGACTGTCCGACCGACATTGTCCAGACCTTCCTCGACTATCGCGGCACCACCGCGGCCGCGATCGAGGAGATGCGCGCGGCCGGATTCGATACCGCCGTCTCACGCGGATTGAGGGCTGCGTTCAGGAAATCGGTTCGCATGGGAGAAGCCTCCTAGCGTCGTTGAGACGGGGTCCGCGGCGCCCCGCCTCAGAAGAAAAGCCGCCAAAAGAGGGAACGATAATGAAAAGCTTGCTAGCATCGACATGCCTGTTCCTTGGGACCGTCGCCGGTTCGTCGCTCGCCAGCGCGGCAGACTGCGGCAGCGTCACCATCGCCAGCATGAACTGGCAAAGTGCCGAGGTCATTTCCAATCTCGACAAGATCATCCTCAATGAAGGTTACGGCTGCAGCGCCGAAATCACCATCGGCGATACCGTACCGACGATCACCTCCATGGCGGAAAAAGGCGAGCCGGATATCGCGCCCGAGGCCTGGATCGATCTGCTTCCCGACGTGGTCAAGAAGGGAACCGAAGAAGGCCGTATCGTAAAGGTCGGGTCTCCGCTACCCGATGGCGGCGTTCAGGGCTGGTGGATCCCGAAGTATTTCGCCGATGCCCATCCAGACATCAAGAGTATTCCCGATCTCCTGAAGCATCCCGACCTCATCAAGGACCCTGAAGACCCGAGCAAGGGCGCGATCTTCAATGGTCCACAGGGCTGGGGTGGAACGGTCGTGACCGCACAGCTCTACAAGGCCTTCGAAGCAGAGAAGGCCGGCTGGTCGCTGGTCGACACCGGCTCGGCAGCAGGCCTCGACGGCTCGATTGCCAAGGCCTATGAGCGCAAGGAAGGCTGGGTCGGCTATTACTGGGCACCGACCGCCCTGCTTGGCAAATACGAGATGGTGCAGCTTGAGGCAGGCGTCCCCTATGACGCAGCCGAGTGGAAGCGTTGCATTACGGTTGCCGAATGCACTGACCCGAAGCCGAGCGCCTGGCCGGTCGATACGATCGTGACACTTGTCGCCAAGCCCTTTTCCGAAAAAGCTGGCCCCGAGGTCATGGAGTACCTCAACAAGCGCTCCTGGAGCAACGAGACAATCGCCAAATTGATGGCCTGGATGACCGACAACCAGGCCAGCGGCGAGGAAGGTGCAAAGCACTTCCTCGAAGAAAACCCGGATATCTGGAAGAAGTGGGTCTCCCCAGAGGCCGCCGCCAAGATCGAGGCTGCGCTGTAGTCAGCACGGCCGAAAACCCGGTGCGGTGTGCCTTCAGCATATCGCACCGTTCTCGCCGACATAACAACAAGAACGCGTCGGCTCTTTCGAGAAGGGGAACCGAATGGACTGGTTTTATCAATTTCCCAGCATGGACGACAACGCGCTTCGAAACCTCAAGAAAGTCATCGACGAAACGTTTCGCGGCTTTACCCGAAACTACGGTGATCTGATCGAGGGCTTCTTCGCGCCGCTCCAGCATTTTCTGATCGCTTCTGAACGGTTCATGACGAAGACGCCCTGGCCGATCATCACGCTCCTCATCCTCGCCATCGCCTGGGCAGCGACCAGAAGCATTCGCATCGCCGCCGGCTGTCTCGTGACGCTGTTGCTCATCGGCTACTTCGACATGTGGGATGATACGATGCGGACGATCTCGATGATCTTCGTCTGCACGATCCTGTCGATCGCGATCGGCCTGCCGATCGGCATTCTCATGTCGCGCTCCGACAGGGTCCAGCGGGTCGTCAACCCGGTGCTCGACGTCATGCAGACCATGCCAAGCTTCGTCTACCTGATCCCCGTCGTCATGCTGCTCGGCATTGGCAAGGTGCCGGGCCTGATCGCCGTCGTCATCTACGCGATCCCGCCGATGATCCGGCTCACCAATCTCGGCATTCGCCTGGTCGACAAGGACGTACTGGAGGCGGCCGATGCCTTCGGCGCCGACAACCGGCAGAAGCTCTTCAAGGTGCAGCTCCCGCTTGCGCTTCCGACCATCATGGCAGGGATCAACCAGACGATCATGATGGCGCTTGCCATGGTCGTCATCGCCTCGATGATCGGTGTTCAGGGTCTTGGCCAACCCGTACTGAAGGCGATCGCCAACCAGTACTTCACGCTCGGTATCTTCAATGGTCTTGCGATCGTCGGCATCGCCATCATGTTCGACCGGGTCAGCCAGGCCTATGGCGAACGATTGCAGAAGCACCGGGAGGTGGTCCATGGCTGAGCACGCTTTCGGCGGCATCGCAATCCGCCATCTCTATAAGATCTTCGGACCGAATGCCGGGGCTCATGTCGAGGCGGTTAGGAACGGCCTCACCAAGACCGAACTGAACGAGCGTCACGGGCACGTGCTCGGCCTTCGCGACATCAACATCGAGATGCCGTCGGGTTCGATCCAGGTGATCATGGGGCTTTCCGGCTCGGGCAAGTCGACGCTCATCCGGCATATCAACCGGCTGATCGATCCGACGGCCGGCGAAGTTCTCGTCGACGGCGTCGATGTGGTGAAGATGCCAGAGGCGGAACTGCGCGAGTTCCGCCGCCACCAGACCGCCATGGTGTTCCAGAAGTTCGCGCTGCTTCCGCATCGAAGCGTGCTCGACAACACGATCTTCGGCCTTGAAATCCAGGGCGTAGCGCGCGCACAAAGCATCGATACTGCCATGCGCTGGCTGGAACGGGTTGGACTTAAGGGCTTCGAGCACAAGTATCCCAATCAGCTCTCCGGCGGCATGCAGCAGCGCGTCGGGCTCGCCCGCGCGCTTGCCAACGACGCACCGGTGCTTTTAATGGATGAGGCCTATTCAGCCCTCGATCCTCTCATCCGCACGGACATGCAGACGGTGCTTCTGGACCTGCAGAAGGAGATTAAAAAGACGATCGTCTTCATCACCCACGACCTCGACGAAGCGCTGAGGCTCGGTGACCAGATTGCCATTTTGCGCGACGGCGAGGTCATCCAGCAGGGCACGAGCCAGGATATCGTGCTGAGGCCTGCCGACGACTATGTCGCCAATTTCGTCAAGGAGGTGAACCGGGGCCGCGTTGTCCATGTGGAGGCGATCATGGCACCGCTTGGCGCAACTGCAGCCGACAGTGGGCAACGGATTGCCGCCGATCTCACAATCGAAGAAGCGGTCCGTACGCTCGCCTCTGCACCCGAAGGTGATATCACCGTCGTCGATCCGTCCGGAATGCCTCTCGGCACTGTCACCTTCCGCCAGCTCGCGGGCGCCATGGTCAATGCGCACGAGACGAACGATCGCGCAATGGCAATCGCGGCCAACGCAGCGTAAGCGCGGATCGGCCGGCGAATGCCATTCCTCCGGGCGGCCGGTCCTCCGCCCGGAAAAGCGCCAAGGGTGGCTCCTCCCTCATTCCAGTCCCGATCCCCTCCCCGCCAGGAGTTGCGCCATGTCCAAGAAATTTCCTCGGCTGTTTTCCCCTCTCAAACTGCGGTCCCACACGCTGAAGAACAGGATCGTGTTCGGCGCGCACACGGCGAACATGGCGGTCGAGGGTCTGCCGACCGAACGACATACCGCCTATTACCGGGAACGAGCGATCGGCGGCGCCGCGATGATCGTCGTCGAACCCATGCCCGTCCATGCCGCAGCCGTTTTAACTCGCGGCAATTTTCGCCACTCCGATGACAGTGTCATCCCCCATTTCAAGAAGGTGGTCGAGGCGATCAAAGGGCATGGAGCCATAGCGATCCAGCAGCTCTATCACGTCGGAGCGCATGGGGATTCCGACAATTCGTTCCATCCACATTGGTCGCCTTCGGGCGGGCCGAGCTATCATGACAGCGACGGCTCGCATCCGATGACCGAAGCGGAAATCCTGGAAACGATCGATGGCTTCGTTGCGGCGGCACGTCGCTGTCGGGACGCCGGCTTTGACGGCGTCGAAGTATGGGCTGCCTATCTCGGTTTGGTCGACCAATTCTGGACGCCATGGTGCAATCGGCGCGACGATCAGTGGGGCGGTTCGCTTGAAAACCGCACGCGGATGTCTCGGGAAATCCTGACGCGGATCAGGCACGTCTGCGGGCCGGATTTCATTGTCGGCCTTGCCGTCAGTGACGAACCGGACGTGAAGGTTGCGCTTCAACGCGACGAGCTTGCCGAAATCATCCGCCTGCACGACGAACTGGGCCTTATCGATTATGTCACCTGCGGCTCTGGCGGCTACCTCGATTTCTACAAGCTGATGCCGACGTTCCTCTATCCGGAAAAACTTGGCGCCGATCTCGCTTCAGTCCTGCGGAGTGTCGTCAAGAACGCGCTTGTGATCGCCGAAAGCCACATCCGCACCCCCGAAAACGCCGAAACGGTGCTCGGCGAGGGAGCAGCCGACCTCGTTTCGATCGTGCGCGGGCAGATCGCTGATCCGCATCTTGCAACGAAGGCGGCCGAAGATCGCCCGGAGGACATTCGCGGCTGCATCTCGTGCAATCAGATGTGCTGGGGACGCCGGTCGCGCGACTACTGGATCAGCTGTCTGATCAACCCGTCCGTCGGCCGCGAGGCCGAATGGAACGGCGACCGCTTTTTGAAGACCAGCGATCCCCAGCGCGTGCTGGTCATCGGTGGCGGCCCAGCCGGACTGGAGGCCGCCCGGGTGGCCGCCGAGCGTGGCCACGAAGTCGCGCTCGCCGAGGCGTCGAACCGGCTCGGCGGTAACTTCCTGCTCGCAGGCATGCAGCCACGAAGGGCCCAGATCCTCGATCTTATCGCCTGGTATGAGCGCCAGCTCGAAAAACTCGGTGTAGAGGTTCGCCTCAACTCCTATGTCGAGGCCGAGGACATCGATCCTTCCGAGTTCGGGCGTGTCATCGTCGCCACCGGCTCCTATTCGCCGGAGACGGTGTTCCAGAAAGCGCTGCCGGCGGTCGAGGCGATGCCGGGCCTGGCGAAGGGTAACGTCTTCACAGTCGAAGCCGTCATGGCGCGGCAGGCAAGGCCGGGCAAGCGCGTTCTGCTTTTGGATGAAGGCGGCGGCTGGCGCGGCTGCGGCACCGCCTGGAAGCTCGCCGAGGAGGGCCACGAGGTGGCGCTCCTGACGCCCGACCCGTTCGTCGGCAAGGAGCTGCAGCGAACCGCAGCTGACGTTCCGATGCGGCAGGCGCTCAGGAAACTCTGCGTCACATGGATCGTCGAAGCCAGCGTCATCGAATGGCACGGCAACGGCGCGACCATCGTCGACCACACCACGGGAGAGTGTCGCTTCATCGACGCGGATGCCTTGGTGACGGCCACCACGAATGCCCCGGCCGACTGGCTGATGCCGGGGCTCGCCGAACGCGGTATCGCTACGCGCCAGATCGGCGATTGCGCCGCACCGCGGCAGGCACCCTATGCGTTTTATGAGGGTAGGAAAGCGGGACTGGAGATCTGAGATGGAAGAGGTCGAACTCAACCAGAGGCAAGCAGAAGATCTGGCGATGAGAGCTTGCCTTGGTGCCGGCGCCAATCCGGCGAGCGCCCGATCGCTCGTGGACGCAACAGTGTCGGCCGCCCGCTTCGGCCCGAGCGCGGTCGGGTTTCCGCACCTCGTCGATTATCTGAACAGTTTTCGCGAGGGGCGCATCAATTGCGATCCCACGCCGGCCGCCACGCGCCCCTTCCCCGCTCACATCACCTGCGATGCCGACCGAGGCATCGCGCAGCTTGGTTTCGACCTTGCCTTCCGCGATTTCGTGGATGCTGCCCGCAACTTCGGGATCGCGCTCTTCACCCAAAAGAACAGCTATACAACGGGCGAGCTCGGCTACTACGTGCGCAGGCTCGCGCTGGAAGGCCTGGGCGGTCTTGCGGCGACCAACGCGAATGCCATGGTCGTAGCGAAGGCAGGAGGACCGGCTGTCTACAGCACGAACCCCATCGCCTTCGGATTTCCGCTCGGCGCCAACGCGCCGCCACTCATCGTCGACCAATCGTCAAGCGCGACTGCCTACGTCAACATTGCCGCCGCCGCCGCCGAGGGGCGAGAAATCCCGGAAGGATGGGCGGTCGACAACGAAGGCGCCGATACCCGGGACGCCGAAAAGGCACTCTTAGGCGCGCTGCTACCCTTCGGTGGCCGCAAGGGTGCGAACGTCGCGCTCCTCGTCGAAATGCTGTCGGCCGGTCTTTCCGGCGGTTCCTGGTCTCTGGACACGCCAAGCTTCAGAACGGGTGAAACCTCTCCCGCTGTCGGGCTGACGGTATTTGCGATGATGCCGGGCCCGGAAGGGAGCGGCCACATCGCCCGCGCACACGACCAAATCCGGCGGCTGGAGAAGCTCGGCGTTCACGTCCCGGGCGTCAGCGGCAGGCCACCTGGCTCGCCGGAGCAACCATTGCGCATGTCCCGCGCTGTCTTCGACGCCATCGATCGTTTCGCGTCGAATGAACATCAATCGTCCGGCGGGCTAACGTAAGAACACCGGAGGCCCGGATATGTTACACACCAAGAGAAATCGCCATCCCTTCCGGGGCGGCATACATCGCCATGTTCTTGCGCGATAGATCGAGGTGTGCGCGGATCAACGCCTCCGCCCGGTCAGGACCGTGGTTCGCTATTGCATCGATGATTTCGTCGTGCTGGCGCGACGCCTCGTGCAGGTCCTCCAACATGCGCGCGTTGCTCGGCCTGTAGAAAATCTTGCCGATACGCGCATGATCAATCAGATCATCCTTGTCCTGTTTACACAGCAGACGGATGCGCCGTTGCCGCCACATTGCTTCCGGCAATCATCTACGAAGTAACGGTGCTGATGTACGCGGCCAAGCGTCATCGACCCCGCCGAGCCAGAGCTTCTCTTTGGGCGTTTGGGAAGTGCCGGTGCTCGTACTGGCGATCGCATGGCTTGCCTTTGAACTCGCGATCTTCCGCGATGCGTCCTTCTCAAAGCCCTTGTCTTATGTCGCCATCATGTTCGCAATTGGTGCGGTGTATCTCGCGTATCTCCTAGTCTGCTGCGGAGGCGCGAGAGGTTTGAAAATGCCAGAACTGACTGCCATCGACGCTATCCTAGATGCAGACCGCGGCGCAGAACTCGCACCCACGCCCGCCGAATAGGCCAAATGGCGTTGGTGATGATGCACCGGTGCCCGATGACAAGGGTACACACGAAACGGCAGGATCCGCTTGATTTCCAGGATCATCGTGCCCGGAGCCTCGTTATGCACGCACAACATCGACGCCTGCGGAGGCCGCTACAAGTTACTGGCAGAAATTTGTAGCGGCGCATTCGCTGGTCACTTTTCTCGGACATAAGTCACTTCGTGGACGACCTCACGCCCGTCGAATGGGCTTGGGGCTGGGGCCGAGGTGTAAGTCAGCGTCTGTTCGTCGACCTTGCAGAACCGTACCTGCTCTGTGCCGCTCCATGCTTCATTCCAGCTCATATCGACGTGGTGCACGACCCGATCCGACTCAACCGTGTAGGTGCCCGAATAGGCGAACATCGTCTCGAACAAAGCGATCTTCTCTTCGTCTGACGGCGGCAATCGCTCGGGCCGCTTGCTATTGTTCTTGAGAATAAGAAAAGTCACGCGCTGCGGTGTGTAGACAACCGTGCCTTGAGGGTTCTGACCGAGTGCATCCTTGCGCTCTCCAGTCGCGACGTCTCTCGCAACCCACGAGGTCATCCTCCAGCTTCCAAGAAGGAGATCGCGGCTAAGCGGCCCACCTTGCGTATTTTCCATTGCCTATCCTCCCTTTCTCGAGCGAGCATTTGGACGGCCCATATGGCCCCGGCTTCGGCGGGACCTCGCCATGATCCCGCGCAGTCGATCGTTGACCCGCGTCCTGGCCACCACGTCTTCTTTCGCTATGAACCAATGCGGCCGCAGGGGCTCCATGGCACACCCCTGACATGCGCGGAGCTTTATGCTGGAGCAGAATGTAGCCCTTACTAACCCTGCACAATCGACTGAGCCGCGTGTTTTGCCGGCGTGGCGCAACGATCGTTGCTGCAAGCGCCAGTCGATCCAAGCTGGCGCCCATCCGTCGCCTGTTCAGTCGTCAATACGAAACCCGACCTTCATGACCACCTGGTAGTGCGCGACTTCGCCATCCTTGATGTGTCCCCTGATCTGGTCGACCTCGAACCATTCCAGGTTTCTCATGGTCTTCGATGCACGCGCGATCGCGGTTTCGATAGCGTCGGTAACAGACGACTTCGAACTGCCGACCAGCTCTACCTTCTTGTAGACGTGATCACTCATAACAACCTCCCGTTTGCTTTGAGAAAGGACATCCTACAGGCAAGCCGCAATCCTTGCGCTAACAATTAGCGCAAGGAATTGTCTGGCTCTATTGTCGCATCAATCTTTTAGCGACCTGTAATTTTTAAATGCCAAATGCATAAATCAAAACTATTGCTTAACACTGGTATGTACCAATTCCGATACGCGCACTTTCGGACATTCTTCCTGGCGTGCGGTCTAGAGCTTCTTGTCTGTCGTTGGTTTTCGCAAAGAGAGAGGTTTGCAAGCACATGAACGACTGGAGTACGGACGGGCGTGGCAATGTCAGGTCCTCGACCATCGTCGGCTGGAAAGCCGAGCCGGCAAAAGGCGATGAAACGGGCGACGTTTTCTTGAGGATCGAATTCAGCGTCGACCCTAATCTCACGGATGTGTCGGCGCTGCAGTTCAGATTAACCAGACAACAGGCCGATCACATCAGTGGGACATTGGGGGGCCTTGCGGATCGGTCTTCATCGCTGCGGGGTGTCTGCCGGGAGGCCGGCGCGCTCGCCCTGCAACGAAAATGACCCAAAGCAAAGGGACGTTCGTGACCACGCGGGAGGAAATCGCCGATCGCGTCGTTGCGAAATGGGCAGAGCGCGGCATGGCGATCGAGCGTGATGCCGAGGTCGAGGTCCTGCTCAAGCTGCGGTTCACCGGCGATGTACCCATCGATTGCATCCGGCGCAGATACCTCAAGTTACTTCAAGAACGCCGGCCAGGGCGCAAGGTCGATTGAAAGCCCTTGGCGGACCAAACCAAATGCGGAACGGGAGGCGACGCTGATGGGATATGACTGGAATGGCCGTCGCGAACGCCGTATGAAGATCGCGAGGTTTGGAACAGCCGTTGCTTTGGCAGCGCTCCTGGTATCGATGGCGGCCAAAGTCGCGAGCGAGGCACTCTAGGCCACGGTGCTCGCTACGGCTCGTCGGGCGTCCGCTTTAAACATCGCATGGAACACGCCTCTGCATCCAGCCTCAATTAAGCATTGTTTGCCTCGGAGAAGTGACAGCTCATGCCCGACAATTGGCAAGTCGCCCGCCGGCCGCTGCACCAAGCATACTTGCTTTGACGTTCGACGTCACTGGTAGCGTGGATACTCGTACTGGCCCCGGCGGCCTGATTTCGAGGACCTTGGAAAATCTGAACTGGTTCGATGAAAACCCGGACTGAAATTACGACGGATCTTCGACAACTGGGCGTTCGAACGGGCGATCTTGTGATGGTGCACGCCTCCTTGAAAGCCGTTGGTGCTGTCAAAGGCGGGCCGGCCGCCATTGTCGGCGCACTTCTCGATGCGATTGGGTCATCGGGCACCCTCATGGGCTATGCCTCATGGGATCGCTCACCCTACGAGGAAACTTTGAATGGCGTCCGGATGGCTGATGAAGCGCGTCGTACTTGGCCGCCGTTCGATCCCGCAACCGCTCGCACCTATCCGGGTTTCGGCCTGCTCAACCAGTTTCTTGTTGAAGCGCCCGGCGCACGCCGTAGCGCTCATCCCGACGCATCCATGGTTGCGGTTGGGCCACTTTCCGAGACGTTGATAGAGCCTCATCGGCTTGGCCAGGCTTTGGGAAATGGCTCGCCAATCCAACGATTTGTCGAACTTAGGGGAAAAGTGCTCTTGCTGGGCGCCCCTTTGAACTCCGTTACCGCTCTCCACTATGCGGAAGCCATCGCCGACATCCCCGGCAAGCGGCGCGTGACTTACGAGATGCCGCTTCTTGGTCCGAATGGTGAAACGGTATGGGAGACCGCCGAAGACTTTGACACCAACGGCATCCTTGATCGTTTTGCGGTCGCGGGCCAGGCCGACGCGGTCGAAACGATTGCGAATGCCTACGTTGCCACTAGCCGGCACCGGAGCGGCACGGTCGGAGATGCTTTCTGCCACCTCTTCGACGCGCGGGACATCGTGTCGTTTGGTGTGGCATATCTCGAAAGCCGATTTGGCAAGGGTGCGTAGGCACCAGTCCATAACGATGCGGGCCGCCCCATTCGGACGGAAGACTTGCTCCTATCCGGTCGGCGTCAATCTCGTGCGCCGCTTTGGCCTCAGGGTCGCCGCCAGCAACCGTGCACACCAATCGAATGTCAGCGGCGGCTCAAGCGCCAACTATCGTCCCAAAAGAGCATGGCATCGGCCCGTAGAGCTGCTGAGATATTCCGCGGCAGCCCGCGGCTGCGCTAGAGATCCATCCATCCAGCTTTCGCCGGCGCGTTGCCTGGAGATCCGGAGATTGGTGACCGCGCTGGCGACGGTGCGGAACGCACAGAGACCGATGTAAATTACACCTGCCCGGAGACTTCAGGTGTTACGAACGTAACATCCACGCCGTGACGCGTTTGGTATCATACAATCGGGAAAGTAGTTCCTTGAACACTCGGTTGTCTTGCAACTTATGCCTTTCGACAACGCGACTTGTTAACTGATCGCTTCCTGCATCAAAAAGCAAAATCGCAAGGGAGGATGCCATGATGAAGCTATTGCTCGTGCTCATTGCCCTGACGTCATTCGTGCCTGCGACGGCAGCTGCACAATGCAACCCGGCGGTACAGCAGTGCCGTTAAGGCACTGCTCCAAACTGTGATTTACCACCATGCCGAACCTTGTCGCGCTGCTCTTCGGAGCGGCGATAGTCCTGTTTTATTCTTACGGGCGCTTCAACCGTGTCACCTACGAGGGCGGGCGGCAGATGGAGCGGCTTGTCAACCTGTTGTCGCCCGACAAGCTTCGGGCGCGGCGCATCGTCATGCACGCCTACGCATGCTACGCGCTCATACTTCTGATCATCTACTTCTTCCTCTGCGCCTACGCGGAACTCCTCCCGATGCTCGGTGGCCCGGATCTTTCGATCGGTGCGAGCAAGCTTCCCGTTCCTTCCGGCGATGCCCCGGTAGCGATCACCACAGGCTTCACCCCGGGCAGCAACAGTGCTGCAAGCACCTGGATGCAGCCTCTGTCCACCATCGTCGTTCCGTCGGTCGTGCGGGACTTCGATATCGGCATCGACGCATCGGTCTCGCTTGCCATCGCGCTGATCATGGTCGGTCTGGCACCCAGTTTCCCGCTTCTGGGAAGCTTCGAGGACTGGATGCGAAGTGCTGCCCACCGCCTGGCGGGTATTCCCACCCGCGTCATCGGCGCCAGTGAAGATCTGCGCCGGAAGGACCTCGCGATCTCGGCCGACAGCGCGTCATCCCTCGAAAAGAACACCCTCCTCATTCCGCGCAGCAATTGGGAGCGTATTGATCATTATCAGGCGGCCGCGAAGGATCAGTTGAGCGAACCCGAGGACTTTCGTCTCGATCTGGAACTGATCTTCTCCGTCTCTGCCTGGATCCTCGACCGCAAGCTGAAGCTCGCCAACGCCCCCGCGCGGGAGCGTTTTCAGAAACTTGAGGAAGAGCTCAGCAAGCGACGGGATCAGTTGGTCGTGGATCTGGACGAGAGGTCGGGCTACGGGTCAGGCGCGGCGAAGGAAGCGCCTGTCAGCAACGGAGCCGCCGATGCAAGCCTCGGCGAACGCAAGAGGGCGACCTGGGAGCGATTGGCGTCGGATGCCGACGACCTTGCAGACGATCTTTGCATCCTGCTCGCGCTCTATGTCGAGCACGAGATCATCGTCGTCTCGCCGGCGACGGCAGACGAGGCGGCGGCACATCAGCAAGTCGTTGCCCGGAAAAAGCTCGAGCAGTTCCTCGGCGCCCTGTTGCACCCCCATTTAAGCGCTGGCTATCGCAGATCCTACGCGACGTTGACTGCGCTCTGGGCCCTCGGCACCGTGCTCTTCGTCAGCCTCTTTTGGAGCCTGCTACCCGGTCGGTTTGAAAGCGAGCTCGTATGGGGTAGCCCCGTCAATGTCTATTCTCGCACGCTGACCTACATCTTCTACGCGTTCAACAACTACTGCATCCCGATGATTGTGACGCTCGCGCTTCGCGACGCAGGCATGCAGTCGCGTCGTTGGCGGAACATGCGCGAGGCGCATTGGACCTCGTGGTTGCCGCAAGCCGTGCTCGTCGTTTTCGTGTCCTGGGCCGTCGCCGCCGTATTCGTCATGGGGCTGCAGCTCTGGAAAACCGGCCTCGACACAGGTTGGGCCGCCGGCGATCAAGGCCTCTCGCTGTTCCTGCAGCTTTCGTTCGAATACAACGCGCCGACGGCCGTTCGCGGCGCCGTACTTGCCCTGATCGTGGCGTTCCTGCTCGATGCATGGTTGGCTCGGGCACTGTCACTCTCGCTGCAGCCGACGTATCTCTCAAGCCTGATCTGGGCGGTCGGCGCATCGGTTGTCATGGCCGTCTGCGGAGGGGCGACCCGTTACCTGACATCATGGGCCACAAAGCCCGCAACCACTCTGAGCCTCGACGCAATCGATAGAGGTCTCGTCGTCTACTCGGCGATGTTCTCGGCGTTCATCGGCTTCGTCGTCGTGTTTTGCGTCACGGCTGCTCTTCTCAACCAACGCGGCGGCGCCGAGCGCTTCCGTTCGGGAAAGACGCCCGCACGCGTGGCGCCAAGACCAACACCCGCGGAGTAGCCGATGCGCCCACTGCTCGCCAAATTCGTCGTCGCCGCACTCGTCCCAGCGCATGTCCTCTCTTACACTGCGCGTGCCGAGACGCTTGACAGCGGTGAGATTAGGATTGGGGTGCGCGAAGATGCGCGACCCTTCATCTGGCGGGACCAGGACACCAAAGGCTATCTCGGCTTCTTTTGGGATATCTGCACCGAGGCCGTCCAGCGTGCGGGATATCATTTTAGCGAAGAGGGCGTGGACGCAAAGAAACGAGCCGCGTTCCTGAAAACAGGCGACGGCGACTACGACCTGCTTTGCGATCCGACGACAATCACGCTCAAGCGGATGCAGAACTTCGCCTACAACGGGCAGGCACCCTATCTTGCGTTCTCGCCCATCGTCTTCGTGGCGAACGGCTCATACGTCAAGGCGCATCTCGATCCACGTTCGTCAGAGGCAGCCGGAGACCTTCCCAAAGACGCACCGCCCAAACCGACCTGCATGGACGTGTTCAACTGGCTGAAACAGGCAAAGGGCGAAGATCCGAAGACGAGAAGATGGTCGTCGGTGCCCGCGAACCAAGCCACCCCGCCCAGTACGACCCAACCTGCAGCAACCGCCGGAAACGGCCTTCTCGGCTGGCTGGAACAGAAGTTTGATTTCACTCTCCAGCAGCCCACGAAGGAAAACACCGAGAAGAAGAGAACCTTTGAGATCTGGGGCTACGTCAAGGGATCTACGATCGGCGACACGCTGAAAACCAATGCGGCGCACCTGACGCAGGACAACTGGATGATCTGCCCGCGAGAAATCGACTCGCATTCCGAGGCGGCGGAGGAATTTTGTAACGGTCGGCTGGCCCGCTATTTCGGGGATGTCGATATCATCAAGGCCGCACTTGCCGACTATGGCGAACGTACCGGTACCCGTTGTGCTGCCGACACCACACCGACCACGGAAGGCACCTACGAGCCCTACGCCCTCGTGGTCTCATCTCGCCGTTTCCCCGATTTCCCCGAGCGCATCACACTTGCGCTTTACGGCATGTTCGAGGACGGAACCGTCGAGCGGCTGTTCTCAGGTCATTTTCCCGGGACGCAAAAGTCTCAACATCTCGCCACCCTGTTCCGGATCAATAGCATTCCGGCGGGAAGCGACATGACTGAGAAGCCTGGGTCTGCTGCCGGTGCGCAGCAAGATCCGCTGCATTTGCCCGAGGTTTCGCAAAGCATTTCGAAGACGGACCGCTAGCCGGCGCCGTCGACGCCATATGTGGGCCGGGATCCGTAAGCTCAAGAAGACGGACGAGGCGACCGGCGTCACGGTCACTGGGACTAACCACCGATCGTCTATTCTCCCTCTGCGGCGTGACCGCAAGCCCGCAAGGGCCTAGAACGTGCCTAGCCGCTCGCTTACCGGCGGGCAGTGCACGATTGCTGGCAATGCTGGTCCGTGAGGACACGTGAAGCGGATTGGACCATGGCAGTAGGTCACGGGCACCACCTGGCGATCTCTTTTTTGCGGCGCATTCTCGGGTGGGCCATCAAGCGAGGCCCCCTGAAAGTTGCTCGGCCCCAAACGCTGCGGCACGGACGTCCGGCTCCACAAAACCGATGACGGTGCAATGCGGTTGCGAATGTGCAGTGTCGCCTTGACCTCCGGCTCAGGTGAAATCCATTCCAGCTTTGGCTTCACGAGCGGCCAGACGAAAATGCACGGCAAGACCTCCTCGTCTTGCCGTGCATCTTCCCGTCCAGCCCCATGAACCGGGCGTGTGGTGTTTTCAAACGGTCGCGACCTGGGCAGTCTGAGCCGCGATCACATTGGGCGCCACTGGGCGCTGCCCCCGAACCGGGACATTGAAAAGCGGAGCGAGATTTCTGGGCTTGTAGACTTGCTGCGCGCGCGCCGACGGATCGTCGTCCGGAGAAAAGGAAACTGTCTGCCCATAGCGCGCGATCACGCTTTCATGAAGGGATTCGTTGATCGTGCGTTGAGCGATGCCCTGTCCATCGCGCGGCCGGTAAAGCGTTTCGTAGTAATTCACCCTGAACGGCTTCTCGCAGATTTGCCGGAATGTCGGCGTCAACCGGTCCTTAAGCGACCAGCCTGCACGCGAGTCGTGATGCGGGGCGCTGACGTCGAGTCCTTTCGGGAGCATCGTCCAGTCCATCACAAGCCCGCAGGCCTGCGCCTTTTGCGCCATCCAGACCAGCGGGATATCGGCCAGTGAACGGTCGACATACCCTCCGCCAACGTCTCCATGGCTGCCTGCGAACCAGACCTGCTCTATCGTGCAATTGGCCGGGACGTCGCCTGTCCAGAGCGTCGGCACGAACTCGTCTCGCGACTCATCGATGGCCATCGCGTGGTAGGCGTGGCGCGTTATCTTTGAGGCCGTGGTATTGTGGAATCCATATTCCCTGCAGTTGAAGCCACTGAAAATGTGGCTGGGAACGCCGAGCGCGCCGACCGTGTCCCAGACCCCGAGCATCGTGACTTCGACATCCAGGTGCGCATCCGTCGAATATCTATCAACGAAATCCTTCGGCGACCGGTCCTCGGTGGTTCTGTAATACTGCCAGGCGTTGCGCAGATCCCCGAGCCGCTGCCGTCTGAGAAGTCCGCATGAGGCGATCAGCCCCGCCAGGCTGCGCGCGGAAAAGGCGCCACGCGAGAAACCGAACAGATAGATCTCGTCGCCTGAAACATAGTTCTGGGCGAGGAACATGTATCCGGAGCGGATGTTCTCATCCACGCCAGTGCCGATCGCGCCATCCAAAAGGCGTTGAATTTGCAGGCCGGACGATCCGATACCACGCAGGTACAGGACAGATTGCGGAATACCGCCTCTTTCGTCCTGGCAAGCGCGAATGGCCCTCGCGATCCGCGCGACATTCGTTTCGGAACGGGCACTATCGGCGTCGTTCCAGGTTCCGTCGAAACAAACAACCAAGCGTTTCATCTCTTTTTTCCTTTATGGCCCTGATGTGCGTTTCCCTGTTGTCTTGGCGTGAGCAGCCGCGGTTCTCACGCGGCCGGCGCTTCAAGCCCGCCCCGAAGGGCGCGGACCCATTTTTCAACCTTGCCCATCACGCCCCAGCCGCTGATCGCGGCAAAGACAGGGAAGGCGGCCGTTACAAGCTCGCTGCCGAGCCCTCCGCCAGCATGCGTCGCCGCCGCTGTGGCGCCCGCGTTCGCCGCCCCCTCGATCAAGGGTGCAGCGATCGCCGTGACCGGCGCCAGCTGCGGGAAGAAGATTGGCAGAAGGGTCGTGGCGAGCATGCCGATGGCACCTATCGCGGTCTTGCGGCCGTCGAGCGCATTCCCGAGCGTCTTTCCGAGCGCACCGTTGACCGGCGTCAGGTCAGGGTCGCTGACCGATGCGAGCGGGTCCGGTTTCGCGCCATTCAGGACAACGCCATTGATCGTCGGTTGGGTGACAAGTGCCCGCAAGACATCGACCAGCCAGGTCATGTCGCCCTGGTTCGCGGGCTTGTGTCCGCGCGACATCGCAGCGAGCGCGAGGATCTGTTGCAGCAATTGTGCGGGGTTCGCCTCGGTCGTCGCCGGAGCCGGTGCCGGCTGCGTGATAACAGGCATGGTCGTTTCCTCCTGTGGGACATCGTCCTGATCGACGAGCAAGTAGTAAAAAGTCTCCTGTCCATGCTTCTTCAGCAGACCGTCTACGAGGGTCTTGAATTCGTTCCACTGATGCGGTGGGACCGTCTGGCAACCGAGGCTGGAGGTGGACGTGACGCCGCCGCGGTGGAGATTGATCCAGAAGCGGCCATCCTGCGAATCCGTATCCTCACCGGTTTCATCGCGAATGACCGTGCAGTCGCTGTCCTGCCGGAAGGCGGGATAGGGTCCGTTCTTGCGCCCAAACCCGTGTAGACCGGGTCTGTACCGGATCGCCTGGCGTGGCTTCAGCCGCGCGATACCGCGACCGAAACGGCTGGGGTCCGTATTGGCGTTGAAGTTGTGGACACCGCTCGGCTCGACGATGAAGATCGCGTCGTCGTAGACGCCGCGATCGTTTGCGCTCTCCTTGCCCATCGAGTTGAGGTAGTAGCCGCGCACGGCGACCAACGTCACAGCGTCATCACGCCCCTCTTCCGGGATGAGGTTTCTAAACTCCTGAAGCACGGTGTTCGTGAGCGCGGCGGATTGCTTGGGCCGGTTGAGCGGGAGAAGCTGCGAGATCGGATTGGCCAGCAGTTCTTCGGTGGTCTGTTCTTCTTCCGAGTTCGGGGCACCCCCGAGGAGCGTCTCGATCTGGTCGGCGGTGAAGATTTCGTCCGGGCCGCCCCTGCTCTCCAGAACGCGGATCTTCGGGCTGCCATACTCTCCCTTTGCGAACATGGCTGCTTCACGCTCGCGACGCGCGACCAAGCCGTCGAGCACCTTACCGTTGCTCTTGTTCCAGCGCGCAAATTCGGCGGCGGCGCCAACAGCGTCTCCGGCATTGAGCTTCTGCGTCAAGCCTGCCTTCGATATCGCGCCCGTATTGAAGTGCCACGACACAAGGGCATCGAACTGATGCTGCGCCAGCGGGGTCCTGACGGCTGCCTGAACCTGCGCCTCGAACTTGGCAAGATCGGTGCGGAAGATGTTGATCGCCTCCGTCAGGGTGATCGTCAGGCCGGAGCGGGGAACAGGTGGACCGGCCGCCGCCGTATGTCCGGCGCCGACCGTCATGGTTCCTGTGCCATCGTTGTAGGCTGATAGGACGATTGCCTCTTCGGCGAGCATGGCGCATATGCCGCGTACACTTGTCTTCACGGAAGCCTCCCATCGTTTTTGTAGCGCGCTGTTGCCCGCTAGTTCTGCCGCGGCTGATGGTCGGTTTACTGTGCGTTCAAGTTGGCACGGTCACGCCACGCGGGACCTGCCAATCGCCCAGACCAACGCCAGGGCATGTCCAACCGCCGTCGGGCTCTCCTTCACATTGGGACAGAGCCGTCAGATGGTCGTCGGGTTTCGTATGCAACACTATGGAAAAGATCCACCTCGTTGAAAATTCAACGAGAAACGTTCACTTTGGCGATAAAACAAGGATATCCGTCGGATTTTCGAACGAAAATCCCTACATTTATTATCGGACATAGCCTTTGACTGAATTTATTCAGCCAGCCTTCCGATACTTTACATGACGATTGGTGACGAACCTGTTCCAAATGTAACAGTTAAAGCCAAAATGGCTGATTATAATGTTTAAGGATATACGCGATAGCTCGATTTTAGAGCGGGGGCAGCCATGAGCGCCATAGTATATGCCATCGCAAGCATCCCACTGGCTGTGCTGCTTGCCCTGATCCTCAAACATCTGAAGATTGGCGAGAGCACCACCTTCATCGCGCTGCTTCTGCTCCCGCTCGGGGTCTGGGGCATCGCGTCTGGGACGATCAGCGAGTTGTCCGCGGGCGGTGTCGCACTGACGTTTCGCGAGGCTGCTAAATCCGAAGTCAAGCTATTGCCCCTTACGGATGTCGTCGAAAATTTCCAATCGATTGAGAAGGAGGGCGTCGCAGCGATCGAGGGCTTGACGCGCACCCTCACGCCGGGGCGACCGATAGCACTTGTCCTCCATCTCGGCCGCCCAGGTTACTACGCCCCGTCGGCCGTCGTCCTCTACCTTCAGGCACTGTCGAGCTTTGATCCGGAATTGACGTTGGTGGTCACGGACCCGGATGGGAAATTCGCCGCGGCCGCCGACGGCCGAGCGGTGATCAGCTACCTGTCGGGCCAGAACGGTTCTGAGACCCAGGCACGATTCCGCGAGGCGCTCGACGCGCCCGACGCCGGCAAACTTCTTGAGCTACCAGGGTTTACGAAGGAAGCGATCACAGCCGACGCGACGAACGCCGAAGCGCTCACAAAAATGGATCAGCTGGCACGCAAAACGCTGGTTGCCCTGGACCCCGAGGGCCGCCCCAAGGGGTTGGCCAAGCGGGATGCAATCGTCACGTATCTTCTGGTTCAACTGACGACCGATACCGCCAAGACCCCTTGAAGTCACCTACGACCAGCCGGCTCAAAAGATCGGAGATCAGCGTCCTGCCGTCCCGGTGCATCGCCGTGATCTCGCTCGACGTTCCGATCGTCACCTCGGACTGCCCCGGACGTAACGTCTGAGGGTCCGGATCACGTCGTCGAAGCTGGAAAACGGGCAGTCCGGACGGACCCGGCACACAGGTTTTGCATGCCTAAAAATGCGGGAAGCGGACCGGTGTCCCGCTCCGCTTCGCTTACCTGACAGGGACTCGAACCCGGTGGCACCACAAAATCATTGCCATAAGAGCCAGGAAACACAATCATACAACGAAAATCGGCGTCAGGCCATCCTTAGACGCTACGCGTCAGATTGTTCTGGTCGACGAGCGGCCAGGATGGCGTCACCTTCCAGCCACGGATCCCCGGTCCCTCGATCAGGTTTTCGCGGAACACCCAAAGGTGCGGATCCTCGTCGCCGAACGCGACGACCGAAACCAGGCGGATGCCCATCGTGGCCATCGAAATCCGGTTCTCCGCCACCAGCACCTGGTGACCGATGAAGCCCCAGATGCGGATGCCCTGCGCAAAATACCTGCTGAAATTCGGCCGGGTCGACAGCGCCATCTCGTTGCCCCGGATGCGCAGGGTATCGACATTCCCGACAAGCACACCGTAACCGGCATAGGCTTGCGCGTAGGGCGCCATCAACTCCATGCGGTTGTCGTCGATCGACACCGATCTGGCCCGCACATTCGCGTTGCGCATGTGGCTGACCGCCACCCGCACCCCCACCTGGAAGGCGCGGATTGCATTGCCCCGGATCGCGACATTGTCCATCCGCCGTCCACCGCAGACGATGCCCTGCGCCCCCAGGCTGACCGAGTTTTCCTCAAGCCCCTTCAGCCAGTTCTGGACCGATCCCAGCCCGGCGCGGAGCTCGGCATCCTCCAATACCTTCTTCGCCAGGCCGTAGCTCAGCCCCAGAAGTTCGTCTGCATTTGCGATCTTGGCAGCCGAGCCGCTGCGGGAAATGAGCGTCGTCCAATCCTTCTGGCTGAAGGCACTGTCGAAGGCGACGACCTGCCCGTTCGCCTCGACCACGACCTGTCGCTCAGCACCCGATCTCGCATCGAAGCGCTGCACGACCGGGTCGCTCGAAACGAGGAGCGTGGTGCGCACCTTCGTATTGTCCAGCCCCTCACCATGGGTGCCGAACGAGTCCCCAAGCCGCTTCAATTGCTTGCGAAACACCGGCATCCGGTCGGGGTTCTCTGCCACGGAGGCGACGAGCCCCTGCGCCCAGCGACCGAACGTTTCCTGGTTCTTGAGGTCCGCCGCGGCGGGCGGGTTCGTAGCGACCAGCGCGTCCCAGTCCTTCTGCGGCACTGGACTGTCGAAGGTCATGCGCCATTCCTTGACGCCAATCTCCTTGAAGCCGGTGCCCCGGCCGACATAGCCCTTCACGGGGCGGGTGATGAAGCTGTTTGCGGTCGTGGCTAGCCAGACCTTGTCGGAAAGGAACGCCTTGATGTTGAGCGAGCCCTTGCCCGGCTTGGCGGTCAGGATGTTGCCGGACACATCGACGTCGACGGCATCGGTCACGACGATCCCCTCCTGAAGGTTGCCGACCGTCAGACTGTTGTTGGCGATCCGAACCGATTGCGTGACCCTCAAGCTCTTCAGCGTCTCGCTGTAGCCCCGGACCGTCAGGCAGGTGCGCTCGGTCGAGGTGCCGCCGCCGCAACTCAGCGTGCAGCCATGCACTTCAACCGCGTCGCAGTGACCGAAGTCCAGCGTGCCCTGACGGTGGATCTTCCGACCGGGATCGACCGCGCTGTTGCTGTCGGGCGTTGCAAATTCAAGCCCGCTGACCACAACGCTGGCGCAGGCTGCAAAGGCGATGGCCGCCTCCGTGCGATAGGCCAGAATCTGGACGGTCCCGGGCCCGGCGCCGCTGATGCGGATATGACCAAGACCGGTCATCTCAACGGTGCGCCCGGTGGTGTAGGTGCCCCTGGCAAAACAGATCGAGGCATTCTCGCCCGGCTGCAGCCCCTCCAGCCGGGCCACCCAGTCCTCACCCGGCTGGATGACGATCGTGGTGCAGCCGACATGCTGGAGCCCCGCCAAAGCCTCGATAGCCTTCTGCACCGTATTGGCGAGCGCAAGCGCGGGCGTATTGGCCGGGTTGAAACTGACGTGGGTCGCACGCGCGAGTGTCGCGTTGAAGCTGATGGGCTCATGGGTCGGTGTTCCGGCGGCATCCAGCCGCTGGGCAAAGACGCGCTGCACCCTGTTCGTGCCATCAAGGCTAAAGGTAACCGACGCCACGCCGGTGCCATCGGTGGTGGCCTCTTGGGTTGGCATGCCGTTACCAAACTGCCCGGCCCCCTCCGCAACGGTAAAACGGATCGTCTCTCCCTGGACCGGTTTATGGCCGCGCACCACCGCGACGGAAAGCTCCTTTGGTAGAGGTACCAGGGCGGCCGCATTCAGGGGATCGTCCAGGGCCTCTTGCCCGTCGCCGCCGGCGTAGAGCACCTGCTTGGCGCGGGTAATCGGCGGGAAAAGCGGGCGGCAATCTTCGGCTACGGTCCAGGCGCCGGCACCGTCGAGCACGAGCCAGGCGAGCGCCGCATAGTTGCGCCGCGGTCCTTCTGCAGGTTTCGGCAACGGTTCGCCGGTGACCGGATTGCGTGGCCATTCCACATCGCCGGACACGGCGCGCGCCGGAATGATCCAGTGATCGCCGGGTTGATACTGACCGGCTTCGAAGCGGATCTGGACACCATTCTCCAGATCTGCCCAATCGGCCGCGGCATCGTCCACCTGCGCCGGAAGCCCGCCTTCCCAACGGGTGACGAATGCCTCCGCCGGAAGCTTGTCTGTGTCCGGGAGACCGTTGTTGAGGAGTGGCGCAAGCGTGAGCGGATCGCGCAGTTCGGCAAGCGAGACGCGTTGGCCGACCACCTCGTCGATCCGGGCGAAGAAGCCAGGCGCCTCCCCATAGATCGCCGCCTGATCGCGGATCTCGATCCAGTCGCCCGCCTTCAACGCGGTCATCTCATCACGGCCGATGCTGTCCACCACCAAGACGCCTGCGTCGATCTCGCGGTATCGCGTGCGGTGAATGGCATTCTCGCGCGACCATTTGTAGAACGCCGCCGCCTCGTCGCCAGCCAGATGGATCTCGACGCGGAAGAGAAAATTGTCGAGACTGCGGTAGCCCGCGGCGGGCGGAAGGTTGCAGGGGCCGGCGCTAAGGTCGGAAAGCTCCGCCCGCGCGCGCATCTCGCCCTGCGCACGGTCGGCAAGGACGGGATCGAACCCCTTTGACAGCGCCGGGCAGGTCAGGTCGGAAGCCTGGTATCCAAGCGCCAGGAGCGCCGCGCGCGCGACCAGCTGGACTTGCCAGATGGTCCGCTCACGATAGGCCGTATCCGGCCCGTCGAAAGCCACCTCGCGCAGCAGCGGTTCATCGAGTGCGGTCACGATCAGATCTGTGGACTTGAGCACGGCCAGGTAGTCGCCGGCCACCGCCGGAAGCGGCGTGCCTGCCCCATATGGTTGCCGCTGGACTGTTGCCGGCCGGAAGGCGCGGGTCACGGCATCACCAAGGGCTGGCGTGGTACGGAAGGTCCGCACGCCGTTCGCATCCTCAGCGAAGTTGCGCACCTTGACGAAAACGCTCAGGCCCGCCGGGTCAGTGCTCAGCACGTCGTCGTCAGCCAGCTCCCCGCCATCGTCGATCCGCCAGACCGCATTGCCGCCGGTGCCCGACTGACGGGTCAGCGAAAAGCCAAAAGGCCAGCGCAGCACATGGCCCACACCTGCCACGTATCCGGTACCAGGGGTGATCACCAGCGTTCCGGTCCCGGGATCCGGGATCAGTCCGAAGCCCGCATCGTCCTCCGGAAAGCCGGCAGGGCCGATGATATCAGCCGCCGTCTCCCGATCCGAGGCGCGCAGGATGTCGCCCTGTTCGTTCCAGTCGGCATCGGTGAACAGGCGGCCCTGCTGCATCCCCACAAGGCTGAAATCCTTGACAGGATCGAAGGTCTTTCTCGAAATATCACCGGTCATGGCAGGCCTCCTAACTCATGTAAATGAAGCCCGGAACAAGGCCGAATGGCGCAAATTCCTCGATGGCATCGCGGATGTTGGCGCGGCGGGCGGGGTCGCGGTTGGCGTAGCCCACTCCCATCTCCATGCCATCCTCGGCCCCTTCGAGGATGGCCTGTGGCGTGCGCAGGCTTAAGAGCCCGAATTCGGGATCCTGAAAACGGGTCGAGACGAAGACCGGCCGCGGCTTGCGGTCGTCGCTCGCACGCGGCACGCAGCGGTAGCGGCGCGGCAAGACCGAGGTCTCGTCGACATAGCAGAACCGGACGCAGCCGCTCTGCCGGTGCTCGACGGTGATCCGCCCAGTGAGGATGCTGTTTTCCGCCTGCAGGCTGCGGCAGGTGGTGCGGCCAAGGACGGTACTGCCGCTGCAGCTCATGTCCATGAGCGGCACGCGCAGCACCAAGGCGCCAGCCCCTGCCCCGCCGCCACCGGCGGTCTGATCCTCCCCGATGATCGATCGCGTGATCTCGATCGCGCCTGTCGCCTGCGGTAGCTCCACCTTGCCGACAATGCAGCGGTCGAGGACCAGGCTCATCCTGGCGTTCTCGGTGGTGGCACGCACCGAATAGTCCAGCGCCGCGCCCGAGGCGCCGATCGTGCAATTGTAAAGCCGGAGAGCCCCAAGATCGCCTCTAGGCCGGGCGGTGAGATTGCCGGTGATCACCAATCCGTCGATCACCAGCGAACCGGCCGGGCCGTCGCCCGCATCCGCCGCCTCGATCATCGCCGGCGCCAGAACAAGAGGCCGCCGGTGCATCGGCGACAATTGGCCCGCAAAGCGGCGACGCACCCCGCCCGGCTCCTCCACCACCGGCCAGGCGGCAGCCACAATCGCCAGCGTTGCGCCTTTCGGCAACGTGATTGCATGGGTGGCGTTCAACGCCTCGACATAGGTGGCGTTGTCCATCACCGCGATGATCCCGCGCGAGCCCGCGGTGGCCTGGGCATTCCAGCGGTCGACCGCATCGCGCAGGCTCGCGACCACCGGCCCACCCTGAAGCGGGTTGTCGGTCACATGGCCCGCCACCTTCGTCACACCGATCTGCCAGGGCGGCGCCTCGCCGGGCACTACGAGATCGGGCAGCCATTTCTCAAGGCTCGACCGCCGGTCATAGGCGCCGCCGCCGATATCGAAGGGCTGCCCGGTGGCAAAACCGGTCTCGACCGCCTTGCCCTCGTCCGAAGCGTGCAGCGAGATCCGGCCGAGCTCAGGGTCGACCATCACCGTGCCAGCCACGGCCGGCCGCCGCCAGGTGCCGTTTTCGGCCTTTTCCAGATTGCAGCAGAAGAGCTTTTCAGGCGACACCTCCGCGCCGTCCAGACGCACTCGAAACGGCGGGCTTTCCTCAAACCAGCGGCCCGGAGTGGCGCCGTCTGCGCGGGCAGCGTTGAGCGCGGCGAAGACCTCATCACGGGACAATGTCGCAGGCACGGTGCGCGCGGTCATCCGCGCACCCACGCTCAGGTCGGCCGCCGGGCGGTTGACCAACGGCAGGTCGCGTCCCAGCGGATCAAAGGTCAAAAGCCCCGGATCCGGTGCATCGGGACGCGGAACGGCCCCGCCCAGATACCCTGCGGCTGGATTTTCCACAGGCCAGATCGGTGCCGCCGCGCGCCGCCAAATGAACAGCCCCAGATGCGGAATGTTGTAGCGCCCGGCATAGGCGCCCGGCTGCCCGGCGGCCGGCGAATGCGCCATCGTTGAGAACGGCGACCGGCTGGCGCGGCAGCGCGCGGTGTTGCGCAGGTCGGCAAAGCCCGGTGCAGCCGGTCGCACATGGTTCATATGCTGCGAGGTCGCAAGCCTCTGGAAGAATTCGACCGCCACCACCGACCATCCGGACACTTCGCGCGCCACCTGCTCGATCGCCGCGGCGGTGCCTTTTGCCTGCCGGTTGCGCAGCACATTGGCGACGTATCCGCGCAGAAGCCCTATCTGGTCGGACCCGATCTCGCGCATCGGCCGGGCGCCGATCAGCGCAGCGATGTAGGGCAGTGCCCACGGCTCGCAGGTCTCGACGAACCAGTCGTCGTAGAGCTGGTCTATGTCGCGCTCCAGGATGACCAGCTCCTGTGCCATGATCTCCATCAGCGCCTGAAGCGCACGACCCTCTTCGGCATCGCGCGTGCGGAAATGGCTGGGCAGCCGTTCGAAAAGGTTGCCGGTCGCGCGATTATACATTTGCGGTCTCCATCATCGTCAGGCTGACCGCCGACGGCAGCACGGTCAGCAATTGCGCCGGGGCAAAGTCGTGGCGCTGCCCGCGCTGGCCCGGCCCGACGGCTGGGAGCGAGGGCAGCACCGAGGACAGATCAGCAGCCACAGAACCGGTGGTAGAGCCGTCGAGCAGCACCTCGAGCGCGTCGAGATCGACCGATACGACACCGCGCGCCCGATGCAGCGCGGCAATGACCTCGGCAGCACTCACCGATTGGGCGAGCTTGCGCGCGTCGTAACCGAAAAGCGCCTCGATCTGCTGGCGCGCCCAGAGCTTGACGTCCTCGGCGCGGTAGGTCGGATCGGGATAAATCTTGGCCGTCAGGGCAAAGAACCGGCGCGCGTAGGGTTGCAAGATCAGGGGACGTGCAGGATCGCGCGCCTTGGCCATTGCATCGGCAAGGTTGGACATCAGCGGATCGCTTGCCGTGAGCTCGGCGTCCGCTTCAGGGGCCACCGTGACATGGATCACCTTGTTCTGCCCTGACCACAGCTCGCACGCCTGGGCCTTGCCGATGCCGGCAAAACTACGCGCAAAATCGGCGTAGTCGGTGAGCGAGACGATGCGCCCGAGGGTCTTGACCGTGCCCGGTGCGGTTTCGCGCGCGCTATCCAGCGTCTCGGGATCGGCCGAGCCTGTTGCGGGCGACGGGTTCACCACTGCGCGCACACCGAGCGGCCGGGTTCTCAGCTGACTGATCGCCTCTTCCGGCACTTCGCCGGCGCGGCCGATGCCGCTGCGGTACTCCGCCTTTACGTTCAGCAAGCCGGTGGGCAGGCGACGCCCGGTCCGGCCGTCACCGAAGCGCACATGCGCCTTGCCGTCGTCGGACAGGCGCACCTCGTAGACGGGGTCCTCCGGCCCGGCCTGGCCCAGTGCCGTCACCTCCTGCCAGAGCGCACCGTCGATACGGATCTTCAGGGTCGAGGCGCGACCGGCCTCGTTTGCGGCTGAAACGTAAGTGAGCGGCGGCTTCTTCAGCGTGAAGGTCTGGAACGTCAGCCGGGCGTCGCCATTCCCGAGGTCTTCGGCCACCGCCTCGCCATGGGTGGCGAGCGCGACATTTGCGTTGATGCGCACGGTGGTGCGGTCATAGGGCCAGGCGGTCTCGCCGGTCAGCACCAGCCGCGTGATCCCGTCGATATGCTGGACCTCGTCGATGATATGGGTCTCGCGCCCGGTGATGCCCTCGGCATCGTTGCGTGCGCCGGAAAGCGAAACGGGCCGTCCGCGTTCGAGATCGAGATAAAGCCGGTCCAGCTCGACCGAGGTGGACCTCTGCGGCAGCTCCGGCGACAGCGGCACACCGGCAAGCGGAAGATGCGCGCTGACCGCATGGATCTGCGAACCCCGAAATAGGAAGGAATTGTAGATTGTGGTCGAGTCGGTGCCGCCGAGCTCCAACAGTCCGCCATTGGCGGTGCGGAACCCCACGCCGGTCGACTTTCCCGTGATTGCGTAGTCCGCCCGCGATTCCGCCGCCGCATGCACGACCCGCAAACCGAGAGACCCGCCCGCGGCGTTCTCGATGATCGCCCAGCCGTTGGGCTGCAATTCCTTCAGCTCGCGGTCGAGGTAGACGTGGGAGGCGCCCTTGTCGATGTACTTTGCACCCATCCCGTCCAGCCAGATCGTGTTGGGTGATCCGCCCGTGGCCCCATCCCAGTTGTGGGTATAGGGACCCTTGTCATAGGTCCCATCGGCCTTGGTGCCATAATTCACCGTGGCGTGGAGCGGCGCAGTACTGCCGAAGAACCCGGAACTGTCGCGCATGACATGCAGGCCGAGTGCCGGCACCTCGCCATCGTCCTTCTCCGGCGGCGGCAAGACCAGCAGGCGAACCAGCGTCATGATTTTGGCGCGCTGCCAGGATTGGGATTGCACCAGCGCCGAGAGCCCGTCTCCCGACCAGGTCCGGCCGCGCACATGCGTCTCGATCGCCTGAGTGCCCAGCGCGATGCGCATCGAGGGCATGATGCCGATCAGCAGTTTCGCGAGCCGGAAGGGCGGTGCGCGGCGCACCTTCTCGGGCGCGTGGCCGCTGCGCGTCAAAACGACTTTCGTCAGGCCGAAGGCTCGGTCCTCGGTGGCCGATACCACCCGCATCGGTATGGCCGTGACCGGCGCGCCATCGCTCGCCGCCTGCGCCACCGCCAACAACCGGGTGCCCTTGCGCAGGTTGAGCCCGAGCCCCGTAAGGCAGACCTCGTTCACCGGCAGCGCGTAGAGCACCGGGTCGATCTCTTCGTTCGTTTCGTTATCCTCGATACGTTTCGCCAGCGCGGCGGGCAGATCGAGCCGTCGGGTCATCGGGTGGTAGTGTTCCAGATCCGCCTCGGCAGCAATGGTAACGAGGTCAGGATCGGCCAATGTGGCGTCGTCGAATGAGTTGTCCAGATCGAAGAGGTAGAGCGTGCCGTTGGCTGTGTCCCCATCACTTTCGAGGTTGTTGTAGAGCACCAGGTTCTGAGGACGCTCGGTTCGGGCGTGAATGTTGTTCCATTCGGCGCGTGCGGTGATCTCTTCGACCGTTTCGAAGATCTGCGGCAGTTTGCCCTTCTCGTGCGGAATCGACATCGCCTGCACACCGATACCGATCTGGACCACGCGATAGGGATTGTCCGTGTCCTCGACCGAGAATGCCAGATGGGCGCTGGACGCCACGCCGGGGGCGAGCTCATAGCCGATCATCCGCGCCAGTTCGAGCACCGAACGGCGCTGGGTGGCGGTCCCGATGAAACCTTCGTTGGCGATGCGCTCCGAATAGAAGGACACCACGTCGCAGGCCATGGCCCAGGCGTCGAACAGGCTGATCGTCGGATCGCGAAGGTCGCGCGTCCGCAACGCCTCCAACGGCTGGAGCTCGGCACCGGTCTCCGGGTCTATCACCCCGTGTCGCGGCAGAAGATGCAGCATTCGCGCCAGCGCCTCGGGCTGGGTCGTGATCCGGTAATCCACCTGTGAAAGCCCGGCACGGTTGGCAGGGCGATGCGGACCAAGGTCGATGCCGCCACACGGCGAGCTTTTGTCGCGCGTTGCCATGATCAGCGCCCCCCTTCCACGATGAAGCGGACCCGGCCGTTCTCGGGACGGCTGGGATCGTTGTCGAGCCGGGCAATCTCGGCGCTGGCGATCGGCAGGATCGCCTCGGCGGCATAGTCCACACCGGGCTGATCCATCCGGGCAAAACGGCCCACCGGCGCGTTGCTTTCGTCGGTGGTGCCGATCCAGGACACGCCGTCGATCCGCATCGCGCGGGCGATCATCGGCGACAACGCCACGTCCGCTCCGAACTCCAGGACATCCGGATGAAAGAGCCCGCGGGTTCCATCCGGCAGATCGCGATCGGAAAAGAGCGCCAGGAGATCGCGGTTGATGTCCGACGCATAGGCGTCGGGCGCGGCACAGACAAAGAGGATGATGTCGAGCGGTACGAAGACCGGCGAGACAAATTCTAGATCGTGGCCCGCCAACCGATGATCTTCGATGAACGCGCGCAACTCGGCCTCGACTGCAGCGTCCACCTCGCCGCCTCCGACGAGGTCGAGCGCCAGCGTGACCGTGTGCCAGCTGCCGGTCCAGCGGCGGCGCCCGAAGGCTCGTTCGACGCTCGGGTGGCGGGCGGCAACCACGGCGTAGTCGGCCGCCGTGACCGCACGACGCGAGACGCGAAACGCCTGTGGCGCGGCAACATGCACTGCCGTGCGTGGTTCCGGCACGATGCCGCCGGTTGCCGGGACAGGGTTGCTCAGCGCGAAGATGCCGTTGCCGTCGCCGGTCACCACATGGGCGATCGCGCCGGCCCCGATGTTGCCGCGCAAACCGCCGCCGTGACGGATACGCGCGACAAACGCGGCTCCATCGGTTGGGCGGCGGCCCAGTACCCCGTCGCCGAAGCGCACATAGGCCGTCCCTGGCACGGTGCCTGCCTCGACCGCCACATGCGGCGCGAAACGCTCCGACGCCAGAAGGTCCGGCACCGTCGTCCATATCTCACCGTCGCCGACGAGCGCGACCTGTGCGACCGGTTCGGCCACCGGCGAAAGCGACGCAGCCGCCGAGGCGGTGCGTGCACTCTCCGGATCGAAAGGCGGCGCGCGCACCACCTCTCCGGCGGCCAGCCGGTAGCGCAGCACCTGGCCAGGCCCGTCATCTGGCAGCAGGCCGTCGGTGGAGAGGGTTTCCAAGAGGATTTCGTCTTCGTGCGCGGGGTCGCCGTGATCGACGGTACGGCCTTCGTCGACCAATAGAACATTGCCACGCGCCACCGACATCGGCTTGCCATCGAGGGTACCGATCGGCAGAGCGAACCTCAACGCGTCTTCGGCGAACCAGCGCACCTCAGTCAAGGCGAGACCGAAGATCGAATCACTTGCAGGCTTGGGGCCTTCCGACAGACGCACGACCTGGCGGTGCGTCGGATCCGGCGGATCCTCGGTGCTACCGCCAAAAGGAATGCGCTCCTCCAGCAAAAGAAGATCGCCTGCCACAAGGTCAAGATCGCCGGGAGCCTTCGTCAGGAAAGCGGAGGTTGCGCCCTTGGTGAGGCAGCAGCCCTCGTCGCCCCAATCGTGGAAGCCCGCATCGTTGCGCGCCACGCGCAGCGACTTCAGCGGTTCCAGTGCCTCGAACACCACTGACCCACGTCGGACCATGTCTTCGAAAAGCTCCGCCTCTGGTGTGATCACCGTCGGCCGCTGCTGCCTCCGGTCCTCTGGGCGGGTCAGGAACCGGGTGCCGCGCGCAATCACGTCAGGTGCGCCATCCCGGTCGACATCCGCCGTCACGGCGACGGCTGTGCGCGCATTGCAACCCTCGCCCGGACGATAGCCGAGTAGCCGGGCGTGGCGCACGAGTGACTGCCGAAAGCGCGTGCGCTCGAAGAACGCTTCGGTGCCTATGGCGTCCTGAAACCAGCTCACCTTGTCGGCAGCATCCGCCAGCACCTCAACAAGGGTCACGCCCAGATCCGCCGGATTGCGCTCGGTCCAGTCGGCCATGGTGGCAGACATGCGGTCCAGCATCATCGTGCGAAAGCCGGTGAAATCGCGGGTCAGGTAATCTGTCGGCGGCCCCTGACGACGCGCCGGAACCGAAAGTGCAGGGTCGGCGCAATCGAAATCCGAGCGGCATTCGACTTTGAAGGAGAAGCACACGCTCGCCAGCTGGCGATCCATATTGGCGGGCGGTGCAGCGTTCACCGCCCCTTGCCGCAGCGACAGCACATAAGGCGAGAAATCCCCGGCCTGGTCCAGGGTCAGCCGCTGGGTCAACCCGTCCGGCTGCAGCGCCAGCGATAGCACCTTGATGCCCTTGACCCGCGTTCCGCCTGTCACGGCGAAGTTGTCCTCGTTCAGGGCCGCGACGCCATCGGGTTTGAGGAAAGCTACGTCGAGCAGTTTCTGCGCCATGCCAGCCGGTGCGCCGCTGTCCAACACCTCGACGAAGTCGATGCCGTTGATCTCAAGCCCGCCACCCATGTCGGCGTTGCTTTCCAGAACCCTCTGCCGGCGCAGCGACGTGCCGCAATGACACCTGCACTTCGTCATATCGCGCCCTCCACCACGGCGCGGCGAATCTCGTCGTCGCCGAGCCGGCTGTAGACGACCGTGACCCGCAACTGGCTGTCCACGGCCTCAACCCGCACACCACGCAGTTCGATCACCTCGACCAGCCATTGCTGAAGCGCCCCCTGGACCATGTGCTGGACGGCGGCTGCGATCTCCGGCGTGTTCTCCGAAAACACCATCTCGTGCAACCCGGCACCGAATTCAGGCCGGTTGAGCCGCTCGCCGCGGCGCGTGAACAGCACCTGCTCGATCATGTCGCGGACCTGCTGGTCGCGGTCGGCCTCGGCCGTGGTTCCGGCGGCTGAGATCCGGTAGGGGAAGGAAAACCAGGTCATATCGCGACAACCTTGGTTTGCGGCGAAGACCAGACCACCGGACCGTTGGGGATCTGGCCGGATTTGCAAAGGTCGCCGGGATTGACCAACAACACCGGCTTGCCGGCCGACTGCACCTTGCTGGCCGCCTTGGTGAACTCGGCAATGAGACAGGGCTGCGGCTTGGGTTCGGGCGTCGTGAACGGGCAACCTGCGATCGTGCCCTTGTCGCCGAGAAGGGCTGCCGGCGTGCCGTCGATCAAAAGCTTCACACCCGTCGCCGCGATCGTGATCGGGATGGAATGCGGGCAGGTGGCGACGGTTCCCTGCGTGACGATCGGCGTGGTCATGGCAGCACCTTCAGATTTCCGTTGTTGATCGTGACCCCATCGGGGCCAAGCTTGACCGTCGATCCGGAAAAGCTCAGCTCCATGGCGTCCGCCCCCGCCTTCAGCACGGCATCCCCCATGGCCGTGGTCATGCTGAGCGTGAGTTCCCCCACGCCCGGCGCGTCGAGCACCTCCAGTTTGAAGTTGTCGCCCGCCCAGATCCGCGTCAGCGCCTGCGTCGGTCCCATCGCCGCCGGCGTGTCTCCAGCGTCCCAGAACCCGCCAGACCAGATCGGATAGTCCGGGTCGCCGCGCTCGAATTCGACCCAGACATTGGCGCCCGAGGGCGGGATGGCGAAGATGCCAACGCCCGGTCCGGCTCCCGGCAGACAGGGCATGGCCCAGGCGAGCGTGCCATCCCCCATGACATCAGCCACGCTGACCTGCACCCGGCCAAGGCCCAATGGGTCGATGTTGAGCTCAACCTTGCCGCGATATTTGCCGAAGAATTTTTCGTCCTCGCAGCTCATATCGGCGATACCTCCGGTGCGACGGCCGGCAGGATCGGATAGAGCCCGTCGCGCTGAAGTGCGAACGACTGGGTATAGGCACCGGGTTTGAGGACGTGCCTGACTTCGGCCACCGTATAGGTTCCGTTGTAGATCATCCCCAGGCCGCGGATATCGACCGCGTAGTAGGGTTTGAGCACCGCGTTGTAGCGCGTGTTATCGATGGTGCCGGTCACCTCCAGTACCCGTTCGGCCGGTTCGTTCACCTCAGCCATCAGACGCGCGAGCACCTGCGCGGTGTTGAGGCCCGAGGTCACTATCTCCTTCGTCTTGGTATTGCCCATCTGCGTCAGCGCCTCCGACAGGGCCGACATCGGCGTATTGGTGGAGGTCGGGATCTCCAGCGAAACCACCTGCCCCGTGGAGCGGTCATGCACCTTGGCGCGCGCAGCCGTCAGGGTCTCGCCATCGTGGTTGACAGTGACATCGTAGGCATCCGACATCGGCCCCAGATTGACCGAGATCGGCTTCTGCGGCAGGCCGGGGCGCGGCACCGGGCCGAAATAGAGCTGGCTGATCCCCGGCGCCGGGCCTGGATCGATGAACACCTTGTAGCCGTGGCGCCTGGCCATCTTCTTGGCATAGGCGAGGTCCGTGCAGGTCTGCTGCGGCGTGCGGTCGACCGGGATCGGCGGATCGATCACCGGCGGCGGCATGATCACCGGGATCACGCCGTAAGTGGCATATTTCAGCGCCATGGCATTCATGATCACGGTTTCGTCCTGGGCCGGGTGCTGGGCGCGTTTTTCTTCGCGGTCCATGACAAAGGTCAGGTCGCGGCCCAACATCAGGTACTTGCCTTCATTTGACCCTTCGCCGGGTATGTACTGGGTCTTGGTCACCACCCCGTCGAAGATCGGCGTCGGCACCACCCCGTTCCAGACAACGACCACCACCCGCGCCCCGCGCTGGAACCGGGGATCATTGACGAACGGAGGGCCAAATGCGCCAAGCGGTCCCTCTCGCCCGGCCAGCAGCGTGATCTTGAAGCCTGAGTCCTTTTTCATCGCCTGGCGCACCTCGATCTCTTCGATCGCCTCCATCGCCTCGAGCGGCGCGGGCAGCACGACGGCCTCCCTGCCCAGAAGCAGTGTGACGCGAATGCCGAGGATGTTGCCGAAGGCGCTCACGTGGTCCTGCCTCCCCTCGCATCGGGCATCGGAATGGCCAGTGGAGCGCCGGGCACCGCGGTCAACTGGTCGGGATGCGCGGCGGAATTGGCATTGGCGATCATCCACCAGGCGGTCGCCTGGCCATAGGTCTGTGCGGCGATGATATCGGCGCGATCGCTGTCGGTGACGCGGTGCTGGCGCGCCACGGTGTGATCCTCGGGGTGCGGCAGGATCGGCGGTACGATGTGGCGCACCTTGCTGCCGTCCGGCCGGGTGAATTCGGTTTCGGTGGCGAGGGTGTATCGGCTTGTTGCTGTGATCATCACGCCCTCTCAGAAATCCAGGTTGCCCGCCACATCGGCGATGTTGTTGACGCTTGCGACGGTGGCGAGCGTCTCCTTGATCACCTGGTGGGTCAGGAAGGCCCAGTAGCCCGGGTTGGTCATCGACAGATCGTTGTAGGTCAGCACTTTCATCGAGACCGCGACATCGGCGCGGATCGGGTTTAAGGCCGGGTCGTGCGCGGTCTCGGTGATCGACAGGCTTTCGATCTTGACAGGCACCACCCGCTTCCAGCCGTAGATGAAGAGCGTCAGCGGTGCGGCCGGCGGAACCACCTCCATGGTTCCGGCCAGCATCAGAGCCTGGTTGATCGCAACGGCGATGGTCTTGGGGTAGACCATCATTTCGAGCGCCGCGAGGTAACCCGAGATGCCGCCACCCAGCGGTCCGTTCTCGCCCTCTTCCATCTGGTCGATCAGGTCCATCTTGAGGTTCGCGCTGATCGTCTCGGCGGGAGGTCCCGCCAGCCGCAACGGCTCGCCTCTTCCGCCACCCGCCTGGCTGTAGTTCGGCGCGATCGACCGGGTGATCTGGTCGGGGTTGTACTGGAAGATCGCCACCGAGGAGAGCGGGTTGAAGAGGTCGAGCCCGACGAGGGCGCCTTTCTGGACCTGCGGGGAGATGGTTAGACCCGTCATTGCAGCCCCCGATCCGATGCGCCGGAGGTGACATCATTGAGATGGAACGCCAGGAACTGTCTCATCTGTCCACACTCAGCTTTGCAATGAACCAATCGCGCCCGGTCGGATTGATCTCGACTTCGGTGTCGTTCTTCAGGACATAGGAACCGTCCGGGAGGTACTTGATCCAATCGCCGATCGTCTTGGAGCGTCCCACTTCGATGACCTTGATGCGGATCGGCAGCGGGCCGAAAGTCCGCATGTCCGACGTCTGAACGTAGAGGTAGACATCAAACACGGTCTTGGCATTGCCCGGCCCGTAAGCGAAGCCGCCGGAAGGCCCGGGGAAGATGGTGTGATAGGTCGTTAGGCCCTCGGTCGGACCGGTGATCTGCCCGCGGCGGACGGACTGGGTCGACTGGCCACCGGACCCCGCCTGGTCGCCGCTGCTGCCGGCCGGTCCGCTCGCAGGCTTCTGTCCCGGCGCCTTGTCCTCGGGTTTGTCCTTTGCCTGGTCGGGGGGAGAGGCACCCGGGGCCGTTTGTTTGTCTGCCGGAGGGCTGCTCTTGACCGGTGGCGGGTTCTTGATTTCCGGCGGATCCCAGACTTCCGGGGTTCCCGGAGGCGGCGGTGCTTCCGGTTCGAGCAGCTTGCGGAACTCTTCGGGCAACTTGCTGCGGTCGACCTTGCCTGTGTTGTCGACGACCCCGGTGCCCAGACGGCCATGGTCGCGGATTTCCTTCTCGGTCGCTCGACGCTCGTTCATGCCCGGCGGGAAACCCGGCGGCGGCTTCGACAGATCGCTGCCGCCGCGCCCACTGCCCGGATTGTCGATGTCCTCGCATGGAACCTCTGAGGCATCCGGCAGGTCTGGCGCATCGCCGATATGATCGCAAAGCAGCGGCTTCACCTCAGTCGGCAGAATGTCCTTGAGGTTCTTGCGGATCGTCTCGGCGATTTCCTTCGGCAGGTTCTGGATGATCGCCCGGCCGAGGATGAACTCCTTGATCAGGTCCTGCGCGACACAGGAGCCTAGCATATGCGACAGAAGATACTCGCTGGGCGAGATGTCGAAGAGCGAAAGGATGTAGTCGACACCGGCAACGACGCAGGAAATCCCCACCGTCTCGAGCCCGCCGGCGGCGCAGGAGGCGATGCGGGCGACGTTGAACACATGCCGAGCGATGCTGATCAGGGTCTTGGCAGCTTCCCAGGTGTCCATTACGGTTTCGTAGATGCTGCCGAACCGGGTCTTGATCGCCTCGGCCGCCTCTTCGACCTTGGCTTCGATCTTTTCCGAGATCTCCTGGTACTTCTTGACGATCTCGCCTTCGACCGTATCGGTGTACTTGCTGAAGTCGGTGCCGATCATCGACTTCAGCATCGACTTGAATCCCTCCTCGACGCAGTCGACCAGATAGGCGCCGACCTGCGGCAGCATGATCTTGATGATGGCGCCGAAAATCACGCCACCGACCTTCATGATCGCCTTGCCGATCTTTCCGCCGCTGGTGCGTTTCTTTGCGCCCGCCAGGAAGTTTTCGAACTTGGTCTTCAGCCGGTGGTAGATGTTGAGCGCCTTGACGAAGGTCGCGCCAAAGGTCTTGCGCATTGCCCCGAGCATCCGTCCGGAGCGTCCTTCCATGAGCTCGGCGCGGTTGTATTCGGCTTGCGCTGCAGTCAGCTCAGTGGTGTTCTGCACCGGCCGTGAGCCGTCCGGCCCCTTGCCGCCCAAAAGCTTGACCGTGTTCTGGATCGCCGTATCAAAGGCCAGCTTGGCGATGTCTGCCTTACCGGTTCCCGACTTGTCGTTGGTGTAGGCAGCAAAGGTGCTGGTGAAGGCTTTCTGCTTTTCCTTCCAGGTGTTGTATTGCGCCTGGAAGGGATCCTCCTGCGGCGGCAGCGGCTTTTTCGGCTTCTTGGGCTGAACATGGGGAGCGGCATGGCGCAGCGGCATGACCTTCTTGCCGGTCGGCGAAGCAAAGACCTGATCATAGAGGGCCTGGCTCGCATCGGTCAGCTTGCTGCGCCGGAGGGACCGCGACGTCTTGTCGTCCTGCTCGCCGGGCCGGTCCGGCCAGAAAACATACTCCCACAGAAATTTGGCGCCGCTCTTCTGGCGGTAATAGGACTTCCCGGTATAAATGAAACCGGAAACGTCTACCGGCTTGTCGCGACCCAGGATCGTCTTCTCAATCTTGCGAAGGCGCAGATTTAACCCGGTTTCCAGCGGGATGAAGTCGCCGGTGCTGGCCGAGCTGGTCATCTTCGCGGCCGTGAAGCCCGTTTTGGCGAGCGAATTGCTCTGCGACTTCCCGGTCCAGGAGCCGGCCGGCGCAGTGCCGTTCTTGACCTGATCGCTCTGTTCTACCATCGTGTTGTAATGCCGGGCGGCATTATTGAATCCGGTGACGTAGTGACCGATCTGCTTTTCCGCCTTGTGCTCACGATCCTCGTCGCCGGCAAACTTCACATCACCGATCTCGTAGCTCTGAGGCGCATCGATCGCTGAACGGACGAAGTCTTTCGTTGCCCAACGTGGGCTCGATTCGTTTTGGTACTTCCGGAAGCCCGCATCCGCCGTCAGCGCCGCGCCGTCGAAGTGAAGCACTTTGTTGTGCCCAAGGCTCTTGGGTATGATGTTCTTGCCGCCTTCAGACACGACATACCACGGCAGTGGGGTCTGGCCACTGGTGCCGGTGCCACCGGTACCCGTCCCGGCTCCGGTTCCAGTACCTGTGCTGGTACCGGAGCCGGTCCCGTTCGCGGTGCCGCGCGCGGCGGCGGTGCCTGTGGCCGGGCCGGTATAGGGTGCGAAGCGGATTCCCCAGAGTTTGTTGGGATCCGAAAGCACCAGGTCGGCGTAGCCGAAACCGTCTTCCACGGCGCCGAGGTCGCGGTGCGCGTTTGGCACCGAGACCTCGCCCATGAGTTTGGCATTTTTCTTCACCGCGTCGGCAACGACGAGGTCATGGGTGGGTGTCTTGTTGGCCTCCTCGCCGAAGTAGAGCGTTTCGCTAATGATATCGGACGGGACGCGGCGCACTTTCGGCTGCACTTCATCCGGCTGGGTCTGTTGCAGCACATGCGCCAATTCGTGCGCCATAGTGAAGGACGGCGCTTCCGCTTCGTTTCGCCCCAGCCAGACATGATTGCGGTAGGTAAAGGCGAGCGACGAGATGCTGTCATTCAGCGCATCCGAGGCGCTGCCGCGATGGATGCGCACGTCAGAGAGGTCGCGCCCCATGCGGCTTTCGAAAAAGTCTCGGGTTTGCGGCGAGAGGGCGCTGCCGCCGGATTCCAGCTGACCGGCCGAGGCGGCAATGTGTTCGGTACCCGCAGGGCCGTCGGCCCGCATCCGCGGCATGTCAGTCAAGTCATGCAACATCTCGCGCTCAAGCAGCGGCGAGGGTATGCGCTGCACCGTCGCTACGGCCCGACGCGGCATGACCGGCATCTCTTCCTCAGCAGCGCTGCAAGCGGCGCATTTGCGTTGAACGACCGATCTGCGTGCCATCACTTCCGGCTCGTCGTCTTCGCTCCGGCGCTGAAGACCGGTGCCGGGGCGCTGGGTCATGACGGTCGCTGCGATTGAATCCGCTTCGGCCTCGTGCGGATGGTCAACCGGTCCCACCTCCAGTCTCGGTATCACCGGCGTTTCGTCACCTCCGCAGGCCGAGCATTTCCGCCTGATGCGACGGGGCATGGCGTCCGGCGTTTCTGCGTCGAGCCCGGCACGTTGAACGGAATTTGGCTCGCGGGTCGCCATCACACGTCCGGCTATGTCATCCGCTTCGCGCTCGAACGGGTCGTCCACCGGGCCCACTTCAAGCCGCGGCATGACTGGCATGGTGTGCTCGTCATCCTCTCGGGCGCATTCAGCGCAGACGCGCTGAACCAAAGGAACCGAGGACAGCGAAGAAAGCAGGCGCCGAGGCACCTGGTCTTGATCCGGCAACGGCTCGGCCTTGTGTTTCGTCGGCGTCGCGACGGCAAAGGCGGGGGGCTTGGCGGCTTGGGCGACGCTCACGGACATGGCAGCCCCCCGGCAGCTGGCCTGGTGCTGCAGGTAATCGCCGGCGCAGGTCGCGCTATGTCGCCCCGCCCTACCATTCGAAGCCGATCCCTGTGAGGACCTGGTGCGCCCTTTGGCGCTCCGGTCGGCCTGAAGTGGCGGCATCCTCGTCGCCCAGAGGCGCCAGGAAATTGTAGAGCACCTCCATTTGCACCGGTCCGAAATCATAGCCGAGGCCGCCGCCGGCCTGGAGGCCGAACCCGGCCGGAAGATCGCCGCGCGCGGTATCATAGTAACCGCCTCCGAAGATCCGCCCGTAGAGGGACCGGTAGACACGATACTCCGCACCGCCGCGCAATCCGGCGCGGATAAAGGCGTCCCGATCGTCGACCGGCACATCGACATGAACGCCGGCGGTCAGGGCACCGCCGGCCCAGTCCAGCAGCAAATTGTATTGCAGCGAGGCGACGAAACTTGTCCTGTCGCCCGCCACCTCGGCGCCTAACAAGCCGGTTCCCTGACTGGTGAAATGGAAGCCCTGATAGGCAAGCGCGCCGCCGAGCCCAGTCCAGAACCCGACCCTGGTCGCCGGATCGGTATACGCGACCTTGAGCGTGACCGGATTTTTGTAGCCGTCGAGAAAGGCAGCCAGTTCGTCGAAGCTGGTTTGGATATCGATGCAGCCTGAGCTGCCGCGCAGTAGCCCGCCGTGCAGGAAGAACGCGCTTCGCCTTCCGGCATTGCCACACGGCCCCTCCCTGACCGCGACAGGATTGAGGTGCACCCGTCCGGCCCCCCAGTCGCCGGCATGAATGCTCTGCCCCTGGACCGTGACGTTTTTCTTGCCGACGATGCCGCCGACCAAAAGGTCCAGCTGTTCCCCGGTTGAAAATTGGCTGATACCCGGTGGCGAAAAACTATAGGTGCCCTCCGGGATCGGCCCCTTGTCCTTGATGCCGGTGAAACGTTTGTCGTTCAGATAGGTGTCGACATCGACATCTGCGCCGCAGGCCTTGGCATCCTCTTCGGTAATCTTGATCGGGCGACCGGAATCGCCGTCGTAGCGCATGATTTCCTCGCCGTCGCCGTAAACGATCAGTTCCTCACCGTTGAAGACCATCGTGACTTTCTTGAAGTCGGCGGCCTTGCGTTCGCCGTCCGGCGCGCGGCGGATGGTTTGCTCGCCAGCGGTCTGTTGCAGGCTATGCGTCAACTCGTGCGCCATCAGGCGTCGGCCCTCGGTGGTTCCGGGGATGTACTCGCCCTTGGCCAGCGCAATATCGTTTCCAAGCGTATAGGCGCGCGCCCCGATCATGGCCGCGGCCTGATCAACCTGCGGCCCTTCATGGACGCGCACATGCGAAAGGTCCCGCCGGAAACGCGGTACGAAGAAGCCGGCTTCAGCGACACTGAGCATGCGGCCGCCCTCAGAAACCGCTTTGGCCGCCGTGGCAGCGCCGGATGGCCCGCCCCCAGTGTTGCCCCGAGTGTTGCCCCCGGACCCGCCGCCTTGCCGCTGCACCGAAGCGGCCGTCATGGGCGTGACAGCCCGTGCAGCACTGCCCTTTGCGACGGTACCGGCAACCTGATCGGCCTCGCGCTCATAGGCGTCGTTCGCCGGACCGACCACCGGCTTACGCTGAAGTACGCCGGGCACCGCGCTGAGCGATCCGGGCAGCCGCATCTTAGGTTCACACACGCCCGAGCCACCGCGGTTGCGTGCGGAACGGGGCATCGAACGTCGGGCACGCAGAGCAGCGCGCAGGGACATCAGCCACCTCCTTTCGGGCGGGTGAGCGCCCCGGCGATCCGCTGACCGGCAAGGCGTCCGAGCGCGTTAGGGCCGCGCCCTGCAGCCGGTGGCAGGCTCAAACGCAAATGATCGGCGCCACCCTGCCCGGCCAGCGCGCCGCCATTGGCGGCAAGCTGCGCGGCAAGCGCCGTCCTCAGCCCCTTCGCCAACGCGGCAGCGTCGCTTGCGTGCACGCCATGAACGCGAAGCCGGTCGATGTTGAGAACGATCCGTGGCCCCGCAGTCATTGCAGCCACCCCGCGCGTTCAGCGTCGGTCATCTGCCGGCCAACCTTGTCGTATTCGAGTTGCGCCGCCTGCAGGATCTCGGCCATCGACACTGCGCAACCGCGGTCGGCCGCGAGGAAGGCCGCGCCCAGCGCGATGTTGCGGATCGATCCGCCGGCCAGGTTGAGCTGTGCCAGCTTGTCGTAATCCAGTTGCTCGCGAGGTTGTGCGTCAGGAAAGATCCGCATCCAGATCGCCCGGCGTTCGGCCAGATTGGGAAAGCGGAAATCGACGATGAAGCGCAGGCGACGCAGGAACGCGTCGTCGATATTGTCGCGCATATTGGTGGTCAGGATGCAAAGCCCGCGATAGGCCTCGAGCCGCTGGAGCAGGTAGCTCACCTCGATATTGGCGTGGCGGTCATGGCTGTCCTTAACCTCGGAGCGGCGGCCGAAGAGCGCATCGGCCTCGTCGAATTGCAGGATCACGCCGCCATCCTCGGCCGCATCGAAGACCCGGCGCAGGTTCTTCTCGGTCTCGCCGACCCATTTCGAGACCATCGCGGAAAGGTCGACGCGGTAGACATCAAGGTCGAGCGCATTGCCGATGACTTCGCCGGCCATCGACTTGCCCGCGCCCGACGGGCCTGAAAATAACGCCGAGACCCCGAGCCCCTTGTGCTGGAGCCGCACGCCGAAGCCCCACTCCTCGTAGACCTGCGTGCGGTTGCGCACCTGGGCAATGATGCTTTCGAGCACATCCTTCTGTCGCGGCGCCAGGATCAGGTCGTCCCACGTCGCGGGCGAGGCCACGCGATGCGCCAGGTCGTCCATGCGGGGCCGCGCGGTGCGGCGGCAGGCCTCCCAGGCGCAGGTCGCCAGATGCTTCGGATCGCGATTGCTCTCCAGCGACATTTCTGCAGCGACAGCACGCGCAACTTCGGGAGCCACGCAGAAGGTGGCGGCAAGGCGCGGCAGGGCCGGGATAAGATCGGTATCGTCATCACTGAGAACGCTGTGCCACACGGCAAGCTGCTCGGACGCCTTCAGGCGCGGCATCTCCAGGCGGAGCGCCAACCGGTGACCGACCCGCATCGGTTCGACCGAGGCGATGGCGAGCGGCCCGCCATAGGTTTCGGCAAAGAGCTGGGCGGTCCGTGTCTCGCCCATGTCGTCATGCATCAGCACCAACCGCCCGGCACACAGCATCATATCCCGGGTGAGCCCAGCGGCGAAGTCCACCAGTTCGACGGCTGTCTGGGGCAGAAGCTGCGAGTTCAGCGCATAGGTGATGGCGTTGATCCCGGCTGAGGCTTCGGCAAAAGCGCAAAGCTTGCCCTCGGGATCGCCGCCGGTCAGGTGCAGCACCGGTGTGTCCGGTAGAGACAGGCGGGAACCGATTTCCCGGGCGAGCGTGGCGCGGTTGGGTGCCAATGACAACGGTCGCGGAATGCGGCGCAGCAGGGCGGAGGCCCCGGCGTCCAGCGAGGGCGCACCGACAAGGCGCAGCAGCACCGTGTCCGCAAGGCGCAGGCGCGCATCGACCAGCGAGCCGCTGCCCTCGATCCGGACCAGCCCTGCCCGGCGCAGTGGCGCCTCGGCCGACAGTCCCTTCCAGTGTGCGCCCGGCAGACGCGTCAGTGCCAGCGACAGCGTGGGGGCAGAGGTCAAAGGATCGTCAAGCAACCGGGCGACGATGTCACGCCCGTCCGGTTCCAAGGCGACATAGGCGCACAAGAGCAGGATGTTGCGACCGAACGCATCCAGTCGGAAGATATCGGCCAGCTCGCAGGCAGCGGTGCGCGGCGGTTTGGTTTCGGCGACCGGGCCGTGTTCGAGCCAGGCGCGCACGACCGGGAAGGCGTCGGCCAGGGACGCGATATGTTCGGCGCGGCTCACAGCGAAAGCTCCGGGCCGATGATCTGGCCATAGGTGGAGCTGCCCGCGGTGCTGTCGAGCGTGACCGGGCTGAGGAGCCCGTCGACATCGGCCCTCACCAGATAATCGCCGCGCGGCAAGCTGACAAAGGAAAAGGTGAGCGAGGCGGCGTTCGCTCCACCCTCCACAGGGATACGCCCGGCCAGGATCACCTGCGCCGGCGCTGCCGGGTTGCGGACATCGAGAAGCAACCGGACCGCCTGATCCGACCGGATCGAAGGGGTGAAGCCGATATCGACCGTACCTGTCGCCGTCGTTCCACCCGCCGGCGCGGTGATCGTACCGACGACGATCGCTGGGCTGAGTGCAAAGGCCAATGCGTTGGAGCGGGCGCGCACGTGATCCGGCTGGTCAGCGCTGGTCCTGGGTGCAATCGCCTGCAGTCTGTGGACGCCGACGGCCAACTCGACGCCGCCGAAGGTGGGGGCATCGAGCGTCACTGCAAGCGCCGCCTCCGACTGCCGAACCCCGCTCATGGCAAGACCGCCACCATCGACTTCCAGCTCGAGCCCCGGCTTGGCCAGGCCCCTGCCCGCCACATGGAGGATACCGCCCCAGACCGGCGGGATGATACTGCCGGGCGCCCTGCCCGCTGCGTCGAGCCGGAGCGTTGAAACCGGCGAGACCCAAAGCCCGGGATGCGCCACCGGGGTAGGAACCGGTGGCGTGGCGGACGTCTCGATCACCACATGGCTAACCTCGTAGGAGAGCGACAGCACATAGGGGACCTGATAGAAGATTGACCAGATCTTCGAGAAATCATCGATCGTCATCAGTTGGCGCGTCACGCGCAGCCGCGCCAACGCCGCCTCCAGGTCGCTATCTTCCAGCTCGTCGTTGTCTTCGATGGCGTTGTGGATCGTGGTCTTGCTCAGCAGCGGCTCATGCTCCAGAGCCAGCATCACCTCGCCCAGCATCAGATCGGGCTCGAACGCGTCGTGATTGCCGTAGAAGCTCATTACATAGTGCAGGTTCAGCGCCAGCTTGCTGGGGCCGCGCATCTGGCCGGTGGCACCACGCGTCGGCAGATGGTCATTGGCATGGGCGGCATTGGGCTCGACCCGGTAGAGATGAAGATTGACGAGCGGCGCTGCATCCTCGGCAAGCTTGGCCGTGGGCGCCCCCAACCGCACCTTGGCATTTGGCACCACGGCGTTGGCCGCCGACAGGATGCGCCGGAGAAAGGCTGCGCTGACGGTGGATATGGCCAGCGGGTTGCTCATCGCCCACCTCTCCCGTCGAGAAAGTCATCCAGGCTGATCCCCCGAGCCTCCGCCCTTGCCGGGGCTGGTTGTCCGCCTCGCGGCGGATCCATCACCACCTCGATGGTGCCGATGCGGATCTCGACCTGGGGCGGCTGTTGCGGCTCCACAGCTCGGTCAGCGTTCCTGCCTCGCGGGACCTGCGCTGCCCAATTCGGCGCGGTATCCTCGCGCGCAAGCAATGGCGGGGCGGCCCTCGGGACCGGGACAATCGATGATCGCGATACCGGCCGACCATCGGCAGCGACAGGGGACGCCGCCGGTTCGGGATCCGCCCGGGCCGTTTCGCCGGACATGTCCCCAAGAGCGTCTGCAAGTGTGCCGTTAGCGATCACCGGCGCCGGAGCGGACGGCGCGATGGGCAACGAAACGGGAGCGTGCGCGACCGGAGGGGTTTCAGCGGCCAAAACGGCTTGCGACGACGTTGCCACCGGTGGCGTGACCGCCGGCCTCGAAGCAAGAGCAGCCGGAGCAACGCCTGCGGCGGGCGCCAATGGCATCATGCGACGCGACGGTGCAGCCGGTGCCGACGTGGCTGGCGTGACCGGCGCTGCAGCGTGTGTCGACCTCAGGACCGTCGTAGCTGCTGCGGATATGGTCGGACCCGCGACGGGGGCGGCCGCCGGAGGGGCGGCCTCTCTGGTGCGCGGGGTGCGCGACGGAGCCTCGGAAGACATGGAAGGCACCGGCCTATCGCTGTCGGAGGGTTCGGACCTTTCACCCAGCGTTTCGAAGGGGCCGGGCCGGCGCGGCGCCAGCCGGGGCAGCGTGCCGCGCGCGCGCGCGGCAAGGTTGCTCAGGAACGCGCTCATGCCAGTGCCTCGGCCACATAAAAGGCCCGCCGATGCTCCGGCAAAGCGAGGATCTCGGCCTCGGACCAGTGGAAGACCCGAGCGATGTGCACGACGTCATGCAGGATCTGCCGCGAAATCTGTTGCAGCTCACGAGCGACGAAATGCACCGAATCGAAAGCCACGGATTGCCTGGCGCCGCACTCCGGGCAGCCGGTCTCCAACCACACATCGGCGCCCGGATCGATCGCCTCCAGAGCCTCGGCAAGGCCATCGAGCGGCAGATCCATTGCTGTTTCCTGGACCCGTGCCGCCAGCATCCGCGCAGCCGTTTCAGGTTCGGCGATGGTCTCGATCTCAAGAATGTCGCCGACGGTCACCGGGCGCAAGACCGCCTCGCAGCCACCGATCATCACCTTTTGAAAACCAGGTTCTGGCCAAAGCGCCTCCCCCGCCAGCCCGAGGCTGGCGGGTTCGAGCGTGAGCTCGTAGATCTTACCGCACGCTTCGCAAACCGGTTCCGCCCGGAGCGGGCCCGACCTCAGTCGTGCCCGGATCGCCAGAACCAAACGGTCGCGCGCCCCCATAGGCAGGGCCAAGAGGGTCCCGCACGCGGCCTCGGGATAGGCCCGTTGCAGCAGCGCGACCGACCATTGAGCCGGCGACAGCACGCTCGCGCGGTCGGCCAGCTCAATCACCGCGGAGGCGTCCAGCCGTGAGGGAGCTCCCAGGGTCATGATCAGGCCGGAACTTCGAAGCTGGGCTCTTCAGGCTCAGCCACGTCTTCGTCCCGCTCCCATCCCTCGTTCTCCAGCTTCAGCGTCTGGATCGCGATGGCGCTAGCCGAAGCGTCCATGTCGGAGAAGGCCGAAAACTCGGAGGGCCAGCAACGATAGAGCTTGTAGGCCAAAACAATCTGACCGGCCTCGTTGTAGATTTCGAGTATCAGGTCCTTGCGGAAATCCTTGAGCGACACCTCCGCCCCGAGGCCCGCCCCATAGTTCCACACCTTATTAGCCCATTGCTCGAACTGCTTGGAATGGGTAACCCCGCGCTCCAGCGTGATTGCCTCATATTCGGTCTGGCCAGGCGACTTGCGGCTGGTCGAGGGGTCGCCACCTTCGCGGTGCTTGACCACCTCCGTCGAGCGCTTGAGCGCTGAACACTTGCTGACGCCTGCAACGTAGTCCCCGTCCGGCAAGCGCAGACGGAACTTGTACGTTTTATAGGGGTCGAAACGGTCGGCATTCGTGGTGAACTGTGGCATGTTTGTCCGCCCTCCCTTTAGGACGCGCTGCGGATCTGCTGGATCGAAATAATGACGAATTCGGCCGGCTGCAGCGGCGCGAAGCCGACGACGATGTTGACGATGCCGCGATTGATGTCGTCCTGCGTGGTCGTCGATGCATCGCACTTGACGAAATAGGCCTCCTTGGGGCTCGCCCCCTGGAACGCGCCCTGCCGGAACAGCCGCTGCATGAACGATCCCACCGAGAGACGGATCTGTGCCCAGAGCGGTTCGTCATTACCTTCGAACACAACCCATTGTGTGCCGCGGAACAGGCTCTCTTCGATGAAGAGCGCGAGGCGCCGGACCGACACGTACTTGTAGTCGTCCGACAGCACGTCCGAGCCCGCCAGCGTGCGAGCGCCCCAGACGACGCGGCCGATGTTCTGGAACGACCTCAGACAATTGACGCCGATCGGGTTGAGCAGGCCGTTTTCCTGATCGGTCAGCTTCACGGTCAACCCCTGGGTATTGGACAGCGTTGCGGCCAGGCCGGCCGGCGCCTTGAAGACCCCACGATTGACGTCGGTGCGGGCGATCACGCCCGCCACCGCCCCACAGGGCGCGAAGGCATCGATTTGACCGCCGCGCAACGGATCACGTTTGAGAAGCCGCGGAAAATAGAGCGCGGCGTTGCGGGCATTGGTGAGTGGAAGCACCTGGTCCGTGGCGTCGAGCTGGGCATTCTTCGCCGTCGTCGCCGCGGTGTCGGGGTTGGCGTCCCATTCGTTCGGCGGATCGACAATGTAAAGCGCGCGCCTTTCAGCGCAAAGTGCAGCGGCCGTTTCCCTGACTGCCTTGGGCAGGGTGGCCTCGCGGGTGTCGGGTGGGATGCAGAGCAGGTTGAAGATGTCCGCCTTGCGCAGCGCCTGCATGCCGGTTTTCAGCGCCGGATCACCTTGGTAGGTCGCATCGGCCAGCGTCGTTCCGTCGTCGCCACCGGTAGCAGTACCTGTGGCGGCATCCGCGGGCCGGCTATTGGAAAAGGTCGGGGCCGGCGGCGCTTCAACGAGGTTGCTCTGGGCCGCGAGGATCCGGTCGAACCGGCGCTGGCCCGCATCGCTTCTCATCGACAGGGTACGCAATACCTCCCGGGTGTCAGTGGCAGTGTCGACGATCTCCAGATCGAAGATGTCGTTGACTGTCAGTCCGTACTTCTTGGCAGCTGCGGCCGCGCCCTCGGGATCGGCGACGTCGGGGTGCGAGATTTTCCCTGAGAGCGAATTACCCCAGGCACCAGGGCTCTTGGCCCGCAGGATCAGGGTGCCCACAGTCAAGCCTGCATAGCCGTCGCCGCCGTCCTGCTCGAACAGCCGTACGATCAGGCATTGCCCGCCGCCGTTGGCGAAGAAATCGTCGACGGCGTAGGAGACATTGCTGTCGCTCCAAAGCCCACCGAAGCGGCGATTGAACTCGCCCATGTTGAAGCAGGGCGTCGGTTCCCCGACACCCCCCTTTTTCGTGCGTCCGACGAAAGCGGCAATCGAGGTCGGCACACCGGCGACGGTTCGCACGCCCGAGTCGAGCTCCTGAATGTAGACGCCGGGATAGGTTGGAGAGATGGGCATGCGCGGCTCCTGTTCTCAAACGGATCGTGAATGCAAAAGCGAACGATGCATCGGACGGCCCTTGCGGGCCGTCGAAACCGGATTGAAAGTCAGATCAGACCGTCAGGCCGATCAGAACCGTTACCTTGGCGGCTTTATCCGCCGATGTGTTGTGAACTGTCAGGGTGGTCAGATCGCCCGCAAAGAGCTTGACCGCCTCTCCGAACAAGAGGATCGGACCACTCAGCGCGGAAGCATTGGCCCCGTCTGCCTTGACCGTCACCGAACCGTCGAGAAGATCGGAAGAGATTGCGAGAAAGGCGACGTTGTCGACCTTGTCGACCTGCAGGGCCAGATCGCGCTCTGCACTTCCGGCGTCGAGATCAACAGAGACGGAAACGATACCATCGCCCGTCGATGCGCCCTTGGTCTGGATGGCAGAGCCTGACTTGCCACCTGCGGTTAGGGACCACGTGATTGTTTCTGACATGAAAGGCACCTCGGAGAAAGCGTTGCGCGATCAGTCGGAGAATCCAGTATCACAATTTTAAATTGCGCCAGCAAACACGGACGCTTTAACGAGATCTGCTGCTTTAAGGCCCAGCTCGCCGGATAGTGCTTAGGGAAGCCCAAAGGCATTCGCAGCGTCGAACGTAGCAACGTCACGCTTGAGATATACTTATCAGAATGCAAGAAGATAATTATAAAGATACAGAACACACAAAATGTCAACGGAGATAATTCTAATCTCTACACTGCCGCTACCAATCGAACACCATTCCACATTAAAATAAACCAAGTATAAATCCCAATAGAATATACGGGATAATATGTATAAGTTGGGGCTTCCCGCACAGGCGGTGAGACGCGGCTGGCGTAAGTTCAAAAACAATTGCACGACGTTGGTGATTTGCGTTGTTTGTTGCGAGACTAGGTCGCGACCGTCGGGAGAGGCACTACATGCGTTTCTGCTTCGCATTTCCCCAATGATTTGGTCGTTTCAGTGTACATATTATGAGTGCTGAAGCCTCACAGCCAGATCGCAACCATCAGGTGGCAGAGCAACGCCGCAACGTTCCCGACGAAACGTTACGCGATTTTTCTAGCGCTCGCGTCGCGTCATTGGCTAAGCCCAATGTATTACGCAAAATGTCCATTTGGGCGAGTTGCTATGCGGTTTCCCGATTGGCAAACTGCACCTGCATTTGCACACACCGCCACCCTATTTCGACGCAGCCGCCGCTGCGTTTACGGTTCATATTTCCGTGTAACTGCTTGATATTTATAAAACTTGTTATTGAAAATATATGCGCGCGTGAGCCTCCGCCCCCCTGCGGAGGCTCATTTTCGTTGTGCGCACGCCGGTACGCTAAACCGGTTCTCTGTACATTGTTCTTGGGTCAAGCAAGCGCGCCACCACCTCGTTCGCGCCCTCGTTGACTGGATTTGCCGGTTGGATTGCCCGGGAACGCTTTTTGGGACAGGTTGGACCCACCCACGACGACATGCCCTGTCTTAAGATCTTTGATCCCCTCAGAACTTGTAGGCAATCCGCAGTGTGCCGCCATGGCTGGAATAGGTGTCGGAAAACGAGCCCTGGTAGCCGACGCGCAAACTGAAGCCGTCGGCGTTAGCGATGTCGACGCCCGCGCTTAGTCGACCTGCCACATCGGCCAGTGGCACCGTGCTTTCGAAAGCGCCGACCCCAGCTGGTGCATTGGCCAGCCGGGCTGACGTATCCCAGCTGTCAGCGCTGCTGAAGCTCACTCCTGCGGCCGCGTAGGCCCGCATAACCGTCGTTTCGCTCAGATCCACGCGCGTGCCAATCTCAATTGCCGGGGTGGTGGTGAAGCTCCACTGGCGGGTGTCGTTGATCAGGAGATCGAGCGGGCCGGCACCTGACTCTCGGTAGCTACGGGCGTGCGAATAGATCAGGTCAAGGTCGACCAGCGGCCGCACATAGTAGGCATCCTGCGCAAAGGTGTAAGCAGCGCGCAACCGGGTGCTGACATTGTAGACCTCCGGTTCGCCCTCCGCCTGTCCGGCAAAGCCCGGAATCCGGATCGTACGCACGTTGTCGTACCAGCCATAGCTGCCGGAAACAGCGCCCGAAAGAAGCCAAGGACCAATTTCATGCTTCAGTGAGGCACCGGCATAAAGGACGTCGCCGTCGGCGTTGACGCGACCGTCGTCACCGCGAATGGCACTGCGGTCGTAGCCCCCGGCAAAGCCGACAAACCAGTCGGGCAACACCTCGACCTGGGCGCCGGCCTGCAGCGCATAGGTCATGCTGTCGAAACCCGAGACGCCGCCGCTGGCCTTCTGGTCAAGCTTCTGTGCACCTGCCTGGCTCCACGCGCACTCCGTCTCAGTCAGGAACGAGGTGTCCGCAGCAAACATCGGGCAACTCAGCAAAAGGTCGAGATGTTGCCGCGTCGTGGCGATGCTGCCGGCCGCGGCCGCTCCTGCGACGCCGGGCGATAAATCGGACAGGGCGGACCCGTATGCACCAGAATCGCCATCAGCAAGCGAGCCCAGTGTGCCAAACAGTCTGCCGAAGGAACCGCCGCCGGCATCCCAGATCTCCTGCAGGTGGTCGGCGACGTTGTGCTGGTCCGCGTTCAGCGCAAAGCCAGGCTCGCCGAAATGGGCCGAACCCGTCGCAACTGACAGCTCGTTTCCAGTCCGGGTCAGCACGTAGTCGTAGATTGCCGACTGCCCGCTTAGCGAGTGATCCAAGGTGCCACCCGCAGTGAGAAAAGACAAAGTGATACCGGGCAAGACACTTTCGGCACTCACCGTGAACTTGCCGGCGAGGCTGGCGTCGCCCTCGACCGTCAGTCGATCGATGCGCGAGCCAGCGAAATCGGCGTTGATTGCCAGAACGCCGTCCATAAGCTGGGCAAAGTTGCCGGTGATTTTCGTGGCGTCGATAGCCTCAGAACCGCCGACTGCCAGCCGGCCATGATTGAACACGTCAGCCTCGTAAACCTTTGCACCCGTCAGCAGGCCACCTGTCTCATTGACGACTGAGACCGCCATGCCGCTTCCGACACGGGCCGTCTTCGATATTTTGGCGTCGACGGTGATGGCCCCCTTGACGCTGCCGTCGATGATACCGGCGTTGTTCACCACCATCAGCGTGCCGTCTGAGAGCGGGTTCAGTCCGGCGCTATATTGGACGGCGACACCGGAATTAGCCGAGATCATGCCTCCGGAATTGACGTTCACGCTATTGTTCTGCCCGCCCGCGACCCAGACACCGGCACCATTGTCACCGGATCCGCCCGTAATGGAACCATCCACCGTCACATTGACCGTACCGTTGTTGGCTGTGCCTCCGTCGCTTTGCGCAAGTATGCCGATCGAGTCTTTGCCGGTCGCTCGGATTTCGTTGCCGGCATCGAGGGTGACCGTCACATCGCCGCTTTTTCCGGCCGAAGAGAGGTTACCGTTCGACCCGATGAAAGCACTGGTCGCGTTGCCGCCGAAACCGCCGCCACCGCCGATTGATTGCGCGAGAACACCGAAGGAATAGTCGCCATCGGTAAGGATGCCGCCGTCGATATTGACGGAAACATCGTCGCCATCACCAAAGCTGGCAGGGCTGTCACCTTTGAAGGAGAGCGGCGCGCCCGAAGCCGTTCCGCCAATGCCGCCGCCACCGCCAATCGATTGGGCAACAATGCCGTGCGCGCCGATGCCACGCGTGTGAACCGTGCTCTCGCTCGTCAGATCGACCGTGACAGCGCCGCCATCCGTGTCGCTGCCGCCCGATCCGCCAACCACAAGCGAGGCTATGCTGTCGGCTTCGCCGGCGCCACCTATGCCGCCGCCGCCGCCGATTGATTGTGCGACGAGGCCGAACGCCCGGTCTCCATAGGTGTTGAGCGCGGTACCGATGGCAAGGTCGACCTCGCCGCCACGACCGCCAACCCCTCCGCTGCCGCCGACCACGAGGTCGATCGCGTGGCTGTTTTCGTCCTCGGAAGCCGTACGGCTTCCAGCGCCACCGACGCCACCGCCGCCACCGATAGACTGCGCGACGATACCGTGCGCATCGTCGCCGCTGGTCGACAGATTGATCCAACCCTGCGCCTCAACCAGGCCCCCCGACCCACCTGAGCCGCCAGAGCCGCCGAAACCGCCCCCGACGGTGATCTTGCCCGCCGCATGATCCGAACCGTCACCGCCCTGGCCACCGCCACCGCCGATCGACTGTAAGAGCACGCCATAGGCACTGTATCCGGAGGTGTTGATGCTGTTGCCGTGATTGTCGTCGAAGGTGATGTCGACCTCGCCGCCATTTCCCCCCGCACCGCCACGGCCGCCGACGCCGACGGTTATGTTGGCAGTTGCCTGGCTGCCAGACGCGGTAGAGCTACCACCGGCACCGCCGCCGCCGCCAATCGATTGGGCGACGATGCCGTCGGCCCAATCACCCGTGGTGTTGATGCGGCCGGCATGTGTCAACGTGACAGTGTTGCCGTTGGCGGCCGTGCCACCGGTACCGCCGTCATCGATCGTGGCACCGACATTGACATCGAAGCAGTAGCCGGACTTACCGTCACCGTCGTCGCTCAGGCAATCACTGGCGCCCTGGTCATCGAGCGGCTCGGCATCACCGGAGCTCGCCTGCCCCACGGAGCCGCCAAGCCCGCCGCCGCCGCCGATCGACTGCGCGAGCACGCCGTCCGCATCTGCGCCGAAGGTAGCAATATTGCCCGATGTGGTGACGTTGACCGTCCCGGCCGAACCGCCACTGCCGCCGGTCCGGCCAACCGAAACCCCAACCGATGCGGAAAAGTCGCCGCTACTGCCTTCGGGCTCCTCGCCTCCGGGCAGGCTGGCGCTGGCCGACAGCCCGACACTGACGCCTTGCGAAGTGCCACCACCGCCGCCGATCGACTGGGCGAGCACACCGCGTGCACCCGTGCCGCTGGTCTTTAGGGCTGTGCCTGCGTCAAGATCGACAGTCGTCACCCCGCCGCTTGCGCCACCGCTGCCCGAGCCGCCAACCCCGACATTGGCCGTCAGGTTGAAGCCGCCGCCAATCTGCTTGCTGTTGACGCTGCCGACACCGCCATTGCCGCCACCCCCGCCGATCGATTGCGCCACGATCGCATTGGCATAGTCGTCTGCCGTCGTCACTGAGGCACTATCCTTCAGTGCGACTTCGGCAGCACCACCATTGCCGCCGCCGCCGCCCGAGCCCCCGACCGAAACACCGATGTCGGCACTGACAGTATCCACGGTACCGGCGGTCGCTGCCATCGACGACGCGCTGCCGCCATTCCCGCCGCCGCCGCCGATCGATTGTGCCATCACGCCATGCGACGAAGCGCCTTTCGTAGAGACCGCCGTGCTGCCGTCCAAGCTCACGGAGACGTCGCCCGCAGAGTGGGTTGAGCCGCCGCTACCGCCGACGGCCGTTGAGACACTCATCGCCAAGGAGACATCCTCGCCGGTCGGCACTGCCACGGTGAGCGCATCGGCAACCGAGGAACCACCGCTACCGCCACCGCCGCTAATCGACTGTGCGAGGACGCCGATGGCATCAGTCACATCGCCGCCGTGTTGGCCGGTGCTAATGATGCTATCGGTCAGGTCGACGGAGACGTCGCCGCCGGCGCCGCCTGAACCGCCGGTACCACCGACAGCCACCGACGCCGTAAAGCCGAGACCTGCGGAGTAGGAGCTTGCGGAGCCGCCCGTGCCGCCACCACCCCCGACCGATTGCGCAACGATGCCGGCGGCGTGCGAACCTTGAGTGGTAAGGGTCAAGCCCTGGAAGTCGACACTGGTGATGCTGGCATAGCCACCGCCCCCACCGCCCCCGCCAATCTGGAAGCTACCAAGCCCGGCATCGCCACCCGTGGCATTTCCCCCGTTGCCTCCGCCGCCACCAATCGACTGTGCGAGCACGCCGACCGCGCCTGAGCCGGCAGTGGCGACATCAACCGCCTCGTGCGCACCAGTCTCTGCGGAACAACCGTCACCGGAATATTGGTTGGTGACGCAAACTTTGCCGCCGGCGCCGCCGCCCGAGGCACTGCCGCCGACACCCAATGCGGGGAGACCAACCGACAGGTCGATCACGTTGCCGCCGTTGCCGCCACCGCCACCGATCGACTGTGCCATGATCGCATGCGCCATCTCACCCCGTGTGGTGACCGAGCCGCCGGGCAAAAATATGCCAGCCTCGCTGCCGTCACCGCCGGCGCTACCTGAACCCCCAACGGTCGCGATGCCCGACGCGCCGGCACCCGAACCGCCACCGCCGCCGATCGATTGCGCCAGGATGCCGATGGCGGCATCCCCGCCGGTACTGATGACACCTGAATTCTGAACCTGCGCATTGCCGCCAAAGTTACCGGAGCCGCCGGAACCGCCGATCGACAGAATTCCACCCGCCATACCGGCAGCGCCGCCGCCGCCGCTGATCGACTGGGCGATGATGCCGTGCGCCGAATAGCCAGATGTGGTGATCGTACCGGCATTCAGGACGCTGGCCGTCTCCGCCGACCCACCACTGCCACCATCGCCACCCAGCTCGAGCGTGAGCCCGGCGGCAATGCCGCCTGTGCCGCCGCTGCCGCCGATCGACTGGACCAGGATACCGTAGGAATGTCCGCCCGCCGTCGTGATTGCTGCATTGTTGTTGACGATAGCCGTGTTGCCACTGCCGCCATTGCCACCATTGCCCGCTCCCCCGCCGAGCACGTCAGTGAAGTCGCCGCCAGTGCCACCACCGCCTCCGATGGAATGCAGGGTGATGGCGGTCGAGTAGTCACCCGTCGTCGTGATCCTGGATGCGCCGTTCGTAAAGGCACCCACGCTGCCGGCGTTACCGCCATAGCCGCCCCCACCACTCGTGCCGACAACAGCCGTTTCGTCGCCGCCATTGCCACCCTGACCGCCTATGCTCTGGCCCAACAGGCCAAAGGCGTTGCTGCCATCTGTCGAAACGCTGCCGCCGGACAGGTTCAACTGGATCTGACCGCCGTTCCCGCCGAGACCGCCGGAGCTGTCCTTCTCTCCGTCCTGGCCGTCGCCGCCACGGCCACCCTGGCTCAATGCGATCACACCGCCAAGGTCGTCGCCCTGCGTCGAAATGATGCCCGAATGGACCGTCACGGTCGTCGCGGCCAGCCCACTGTCTGGCCTGCCACCCTCGCCGCCGGCACCCGCGACGTTCGAGCTCCAACCGTCGCCACCATCGCCACCCCGAGTGACGGCGACGACGCCGCCCGAAAGCTCGGTCACCTGGCCCGTGGCGACGATCGTCATATCTGCGTAGGTGTCGACATTTACGACCGAGCCGCCTCCACCCACACCGCCTTTATCGGAGCTGTCTCGCGATGCCGTGCCGTCGCTGCCCTGGCTCAGCCCATGGATGCCGCGCACGCTGTCGGTGTCGTTTGCGTAAACGCTGATCGCCCCGGCGCTTGCGTTTCCGGAGGAACCGTTCGCGATATCGACGAAGCCGCCCGCACCGCCCGCACCGTTGTCGTGACCGCCCTGCTGGCCGGTGGATTCGGCAGCCAGGCCCCACGCATAGTCGAGGCCACTCAGCGAACTGGTCGGGCTGCCGAGATTTACCTGCCCTGTGTTGGCGATGCTGACCGTGCCACCGTTGCCACCGTTGCCGCCCACCTGGTCGCCGGTCGCGCCGCTGTTTTGTTCACCGCCACTGCCTCCCTTGCTCACCGCAAAGATCCCGGCCATGCCTCTGGCCGTGGTCGACTTCAGCGATTCCACGGCCAGCATTCCATAGTTGGTAATCGTTACCGCGCCTCCGGCACCGCCGGCACCACCGTTCGATTTGTAATTGTCATTGTCCTCGTCCCCGGAGCCGCCGAAACTCGTTGCCGAAATCAAACTCCCGATGGTGCCCGGATCCGTAGACGCAGACAGGGTAATGGCGCCGAAATTAGTGATCGTCACGGTCCCGCCGGCACCCGCGCGTCCCTCGTCGACACCGCCGCCGCCCATCGTGTATGTCATGATGACACCGCCGGCTGAGCCCGACGGCACGACGTAGGGGAGACTTGCGCCAGCGGTATACGACGCACTTGTGTTGATCGTTATGTTTGCTCCGGCGTCTCCGTCCTTTTCATCGTCATGATCGACACCGCTGTCGCCCCAACAGGCTGACCACGTATATCCGTAGTCGACCTGGCCGATTGTCTGGTTTGGATCGCCATTGCAGCCTGCAGACGCTTCGCCTGCCATACCAGCTCCACCGAGCCCCAAAGCCAACATGATGAGCACATGCGGGACGTAAACGTTCCGAACGCCGGCCGGGCAACCATCATTGCCCCGCGCTCGGTTGATCAATTTAGGCCGGAAAGGAGCAACTTCACGACTGCATGTTTGAGAGAATGGCAACTCCCCCTGGGTGAGGGACGAGGCAGCGTTCGACCGAAGTCGAAATGCTCGCAAGATCTTTCCCGTGCGTTCGGCATGTTTCATACGGCGAGCCCCTTCAAAATTGGAGCAAGCGCGGCCGACTTCGGCGCATACGCAATCTGCGCGCGAAGGGCTCTCCCCCAATCAAACAAATGCAAGGTCACTGTGAAGTGACGGTAAGGCAAATGGGGTCGAGGAATCTACAGAACAAAACTATTCAATTCTGACCAAAACATGCATGAAGGCGAACGAGCCCATCCGAGACTGCCGGTGGAAGACGCCGCTCTCCAATTTAGGTCAAATCTTCAAATTTATTACAGATTCTGCCAAAGCTCGGCTGAACTTACTGTCCTTTCTTTGTCCCTCAACTCGCCGCCTGACGACCTAGACTTGCGCGAACCGCCGCCCTGTGCAAATGCTGAGAGATGCTGGACCTCAAGACAGTGCTCGTCGTCGATCTGGCAACCGCCAGTTTACAGGCGGTCGCGTGGATCTTTGTCTGGCTTGCTTGGCGCCATCTCTATGAATTGAAGTTTCTGGCGGCCGGATACACTGCGATCGCCATCGGGCTGTTCCTGATGATCTTGAGAGGCGATCAGCCAGCTGCGTGGTCGATCGTGCTACACAATACGATCATCAAGCTTGGCCTCGTGTTGCTCGCCGAGGGCCTGGCGCGCTTTTTAGGGCAGCCCCGCTACACCTGGGTCGGCGTCTCGCTGCTTGTCCTTCAGGTCGCAGCCTGGAGTATCGCGGTGACGCTCGATCCGGGCGATCTTGCAATCCGCGTCCACACATCGACCGCCTTTACGGTATTGATGATGTCATTGATGTGTGTGGCCCTCTTGCGCGATCGGACGCAGCCCCGGCTTCTGCGCTGGATTACGATGGCGGTGCTGGGTGAATACATGGCAGCCAGCGTGGTTCATAGCGCGATCGAATTCTGGTTTCCGGCGGCGCACCAGGACATCGCGATCCTTAACAACCGCAACGCCTGGTATCTTCTGCAGGGAAGTCTGTTCCTGATTGCCCTGTTTGCTTGCCTGCTGTTTATGGTCAACTCGCGACTTTCGGCAGCCCTGCGTGAGAAAAACGAAGCCTTATCGCGCGAAGTGCTGGAACGCAGAAGGCTCGAACTCCAACTGAATGCCAGTCTTGAGGCCGAACGCGCCCTTCGTGAAGAACAGGCTGACTTCATGCGCATTGTCAGTCACGAGTTTCGCACGCCTCTTGCAGTCATTCGCAATGCGGTCGACATGATCGGCCTCATAGGTGACAAATCCAAAGACGCAACGAAGGAACGGCTTGCCGGCATTGGCGAGGCGCTCGATCGTCTATTCTCCCTGATCGAGCGGTTCATGACAAATGACGGTGACAATCGCTTTCGGCCGGAGCGGATGCAGATCGCATCTCTCATTGCCGACGTGCAATTACATTTCGACATGACCGGTCGCGGTGAACGCTTGCGTTTCAGGACGCAGGGTGAAGCAGTCTCTACGATTGCCGATCCAGACATGCTGGCAACCGTCGTTATCAATCTCATTGACAACGCACTCAAATATTCTCCCGACGATCAGCCTATTCACATTGATGGCCGATCCGATGTCGGGTCCATCATTATCCAGGTCCGTGATCGCGGTATCGGCATACCCGAAGCGGAGGTTCACAAGATCGGACGCCGGTTCTTCCGTGCCTCCAACACCAAGGCCGGAAGTGGAACAGGGCTCGGGCTGTACTCGTCGCGCAAGCTTCTGGCCTATCATGGTGGCACGCTGGATCTTTTCTCCAATGAAGGAGGGGGGACGACTGCCGTGGCACGCGTGCCCTTGCTGAGGGAGGCGGCGGAGCCAACGCAGCTAAAGGAGAAGATGAATTGACGCATGTTTTGATCGTCGAGGACGAACAGCGGCTGCGCAAGGATCTGGTCGACTTCCTGGCGCTTTGCGGTTTCACCGCCGAAGGAATTGCGACTGCAGAAGCGCTCCGTCGAGTACTGGATGATCATGAGCCGCCAGACGTCATCATTCTCGATGTCGGGTTGCCCGATGGCAACGGATTCGACCTCGCGCGAGAAGTCCGCGAGAAACATCGCTGCGGCATTATCATGCTCACAGCTCTTGGCGACAGCGACGACCGCATCCGGGGCTTCGAAAGCGGCGCTGACATCTATCTCGTCAAACACAGTACGCTGCGGGAAATCGAAGCCGCGATCCGCAGCCTGTTGCGACGAACGGGCGAGCACGTCGATTTGGCTGATAGCACTGGAGACAAGTGGGTGCTGGACAGCCGACACTGGACGCTCACTGCGCCGAACCAGCGCTCACTCAAGCTGACGGCGACCGAATTCGCGCTGGTAAGCGCGCTCTGCAAACACGGCGGCGGCATATGCGAGCGGGAAAAGCTGGCGGAGACAATTGCCCGACCTAGGACCCACTTCGACAACCGGCACCTGGATGCCGTCGTCAGTCGCCTTCGGCGTAAAATCGGCGAGCAGACCGACCTCACTGTACCGATCAAGGTGGTTTATGGCGTGGGTTATACGTTCACCGCACCTTCGGCCGTAGAATAGGGGATTTGGTTCGCACGAACGAAGCGACTGGTGGGCCAACAGATCCGCGACAGTAAGACGTTGTGAGACATGTCCGCTTTGCGCCAATAGCCAGCTTCGGTTGCGTGGTCAGACAGGAAGATCACCGCTCCATGTCGCAACGCCAGGCGCACGCCTGCGCGCCTGGCGGACTGATGAGCGTTCCCGCCACACTTACCGTTCGATCATACGGTTCCAGCGCTTGTTCCATTCCTGCCGGTTCTGGTTGATCGCATCCCAATCAAGGACCTTGGCGGTCTCCATGTTGGCCTTGAACGTCGAGAGCTTCGCGTTCGCCGCATCTGTGCCGGCCTTGGCGTTGACGTTTGACGGGATGATGTTGCCGTGATCGAGCGCCAGGCTCTGTGCCTCGGCCGAAAGCAGGTAGTGGGCGAGCTTCTGACTGAGTTCCGGTTCGCTGTTGTTGGCGATCACGCATTCGGTGACGGCGAGCACGACGGAGCCTTCCTTCGGCTGGGCGTATTCCACTGGAATGCCCTTGTCTTTGAGGTTGTTGACGGCTGTTGGGGTCAGCGGGAAGATCGCTGCCTCTCCGGTCTGCACCATTTCGGAGATCTTCGCCGAACTCGGGATGAACTCGATGACGTTCTTGCCGATCGTATCGGAGAACTTGTCGAAGCCCGGTTCAACGTTGGTCTCGTCGCCGCCCTGGATGCGGTTGAACATCAGGAAGGCGTGCAGGCCGAAGCTCGATGCGGAAGCCGACTGGAACACGACGGCGTTTTCGAATTTGGGATCGGCCATGTCCATCCACGAGGTCGGCGCCGGCCAGCCCTTCTCGTCGAAGAGCTTCTTGTTATAGGCAAGGCCGGTCATGCCCATGTCGACGCCGATCGCCATGTCGTCTTTCAGGCGGGCAGCCATCTGGATCTGGTCAAGCACCGGATCAGCAGCAATCTTCTGGCAGAGACCGCCGCCGATGGCGCGCACCATTACGCCATCGTCAAGCAGCATGACATGCATCTGCGGATTGTCCTTGGCGGCGGTTGCCTTGGCGAGGATGTCGGCGGAGGTACCGGGTACGACGACGACCTTGACGTCGTTCGCCTTTTCGAAAGGCGGCAGCACGTGCTCGGTATAGGCGCGTTCGAAGTTTCCGCCGTTCATGCCGATGTAGAGCGTCTTGGTTTCCGCCGAGGCAGAATTCTGCTGCATAACGAACGCCAGCAGTGCGAGGGCCGTGGTTTTGGTAAGCCGTTGGTCGATCATGGTATTCCCCTTTCTGTTTACAACGAGGCTGCAGTTTCGGCCGCCACCTTGCGGAAGCGGCCAATGGAAAAGGCGTCTATCGGCGTAGTGCTGCGGCCCTCGGTGACGAGTTCTGCGAGCACTTCGCCGACGGCGGGCGCGGTCTGAAAACCTGCGCCGCAGAAGCCAAAAGCGTGGAAGAGGCCTGATGTCGTCTCGCTCGGGCCGATCACCGGGTTGCCGTCGGGCATTTCCGCCTCGGTTCCAGACCAGAAGCGGATGACCTGGGCTTCAGCCAGATGCGGAAAGAGCGTGATTGCACGCTGCATGACGGAGGATGCAGCCGTCACCGACGGACGCGAATAGTCGGGATCTCCAAGGGGCAGGCCGCGACCGCCCCCCATGACGTAGTTGCCGCGCGCCACCTGCCGGCCATAGAAGCTGCCGCCCTGTTCACCCATGCTGACGGGCAAACGCAATGGCAGAGGTTCGGTGACCACCATCGAGGGATAGATACGTGTCAGCGGTACAGGCTCGTTGAAATTCGCGGCAAAGCGGTCGGACCAGGCACCGGCGCTGTTGACCAGTTGTTGGCAGCGGATCTCGATGCCGTCGCCGGCGAGGATCTCGAAACCGTTTCCGGTCGCAGCGACGTCGCGCACCGGCGTCTGCTCCAGTACCATCGCGCCGGCGCGCTCGGCGGCTCGTGCGAAGGCGGGCGCAACGAGACGCGGATTGGCGTGGCCGTCACCGGGGCAGAGCGACGCGCCGACCGCCTGGGCGGAAAGCCAGGGGAACCGGTGCGCCAACGCCGAACCGGCAACGAGCTCAAGCCCCAACCCATAGTCCCGAACCGTCTCGGCATAGGCTTCGAGCTTGGCAAAATCCTTTTCCGTGCGGGCGAGCTTCAGATGGCCGGAGCGCATGTACTCGGCATCGATGCCGACCATTGCCTTGAGTTGCGGCCAGATACCGTGTGCGCGCTGCGACAAAGGCAATTGTTCGGGGGCGCGGCCCTGCCGGCGCACGCCGCCATAGTTCACCCCGCTCGCCTGCGCGCCACAATAGCCCCTATCGATGAGGGCGACTGAAAGCCCCGCTTTACGCATGGCAAGTGCTGCGGAGCTGCCGACCAGCCCGCCGCCGATGATCGCGACGTCGACGGAGATGCGCCAGCTCATGACCGAGCCTCCGCTTCTACGGCAGCACCGAAACCAAGCGGGATCGGCTTGACCGGCGCCTGAGCGCGAAGGCGACCAACCTCACCGGGCGAAACGCCACAAAGCCCGCTCAAGAACTCGGTGGCAGCGGCGGAACACATGCGCCCCTGGCAACGTCCCATCCCGACCCGGCTCAGCGCCTTCAGGCGGTTGATCTCGCTGATGGAGCCGCTCGCAATGGCGCGGCGTCCTTCTGCAATGGTAATCTCCTCGCAACGACACAGCGTCGTCTCGTCCGGGACCGTCTCGAACCAATCAACCGGGAAGGGAAAGGCACGTTCGAGGATATCACGCTGCCGCAGGATCGCTTCGCGGGCCGCCACCAGGCGCGCTCCATCCGCTGATGCTTTCCCCGCATCCTCGAGCAGAGCGGCCGCGGCGAGCTCGCCCGAGACTTCCGCCGCATCGGCGCCGGCAATTCCGCTGCCGTCACCGCCAACGTATACGTTGGCCCGGCTAGTGCGCCCCATGGCGTCTCGCTCAGGCAGCCACACGCGATCGCGCTCGTCAAAACAGAAACGGCAGCCGGCAAGATCGGCAAGCTGGGTTTCTGGCCGAAGGGAAAAACCGTAGGCGAGCGCGTCGCAGGATACCGTCTCGACGACCTCACCTTTGCTTGCCCGCCGACGGAAGCGAAGACCCTCGACCTGGCCCGTCCCGAGGACCGCCTCCGGCCGCACGCCGTTGCGGATCTTCACGCCGGCCAGCTGGAGCTGGAGCCCGTAGAAAACACCAAGCCCGACGATGCGCGGCGCATGGATGGCAAGCGACAGCAAGTGTCGCTTCGACGTGATGGGTGCTGTGTCGAGCACCGCCTCCACGCACGCGCCGGCCTTCATATATTGCCAGGCAACGAGGTAGAGCAGCGGACCGGAGCCCATGAAGACGATGCGGTCACCAATTGTGCAGCCCTGGGCTTTCAGCGCCACTTGGGAGGCGCCGAGCGTGTAAACTCCAGGCGTCGTCCATCCCGGAAATGGCAGCACGCGATCGGTCGCGCCGGTGCACAGGATCAGTTGCGAAAAGCCGATCTGCCGATGCACGCCGGCCAAAAGGACATCGAGCTGATTGCCGCGCTCAGCCGCCGAAACATTCCAGACCAGCGTTTCGGGGCGATAGTCGATCGCAGGCAAGAGTGCCTCGAAAGCCTCGTGTAACCTTCTTGCCTTGCCAGCTTCCGAACCATAGCGACTGCGATAGGATCGACCGTCGTCGATCAGCGGGCGTCGATAGATCTGCCCGCCAGCGCGCAGACCTTCGTCAAGCACGATCGGCCTGAGACCTGCGCGCACGAGGCGCTCGGCGGCGCGTATGCCCGCCGGTCCGGCGCCAACGATGACGGGCTGCAACCGCTCAATCATGGGCCGTCTCCGACACCGCGCCGAGATCGGTGATGAAAGCCATGCCCGCGAGCAAGGCGGTGCTGCAGGCGCGGACGCGGCTGCCTTGCGCCGTCATCACATAACAATCCTGACAGGCGCCGATCAGGCAGAAGCCGGCCCGGTTCTCCCCGGTGAATTCGCTCTGTCTCAGGCGACCGCTGACCGAGAGTATCGCCGTCAGTACCGTGTCGCCGCGGCGCCCGGTTTGGGCCGTCCCGTTCAATGTGAAGGGCACGAGTGTCTCGTCCAGGCGGTAGCGCCGCCGGAGTAACGGGTTCATCGACATCGGATATCAGCCCTTGCCCACAAGCAGCCGGTCGAGACCGAACAGGCGATCGAGGATGATCATCGTAACGGTGGCAAGTGCAATCATGAGCGTCGAAACGGCCGCCATCATCGGATCGATGGATTCGCTCGCGTACATGTACATGCGGACCGGCAGCGTTACCGTCGACGGCGAGGTCACGAAGATCGACATGGTCAGCTCGTCAAAACTGTTGATGAAGGCGAGCAACCAGCCGCCGCTGACACCTGGCAGCATGAGCGGCATGGTGATCCGGCGAAACACCGTCCACTCCGCAGCCCCCAGCGTGCGCGCCGCATTTTCGGCGTTGCGGTCCATGCTGGTGAGTGACGCCAGGATCAGCCGCAGCGTATAGGGGGTGACGACGATCGCATGGGTGGCGACAAGCCAACCGAAGGACCCGCCCATGCCCATCAGCGAGAAGAGACGCAGGAAAGCGACGCCGAGGACCAGGTGCGGAATGATCAGTGGCGACAGGAAGAGCGCGTTCAGCGCCTCACGGCCGCGGAAATCGTAGCGGGTAATCGCCAGCGCCGCCGGAACCGCAAAAACGGTGGAGATGGTGGCTGATAGCAGGGCGAGCCTTACGCTGTTGCCGAAGGACGACATAAAGTCGGCATGATGGAAAACCGCCTTGAACCACCGTAGCGACAGCCCATTCCAGGGCATCGCCAGGGTGTTTTCCGGCGTGAAGGCCACGAGGCAGACGACCACCATCGGCGCCAGCATGAAGACGACGACAAGGCTATGGAATGCGAGAGCGATGGGTCCGTTTCTCTGCATGGCTTCAACCCAGCTTGCGCTTCGCCTGCCGCTCGATGAGGCGGTTATAGGCGAGCATGATGACGAGATTGGCGACAAGCACGATGATCGCGATGGTCGCACCGAGCGGCCAGTTCAGCTCGATCAGGAACTCGTCGTAGACAAGTGTTGCCGCCATTTTCAGCCGCCGGCCGCCAAGCAGGCCGGGGATGGCAAACGAGCTTGCCGAGAGTGCAAAGACGATGAGGCTGCCGGAGAGGATGCCGAGAGCCGCCTGCGGAAAGACGACGCGACGAAGGGCGGTGAAGCGCGAGGCGCCGAGGGTGAGCGCTGCCGCCTCGACCGTCGGGTCGAGTTTCTGCAGAACGGTCCAGACGGGGATGACCATGAACGGCAGCATGATATGGACGAGACCGATGACGATCGCCGTCTCGGTGTAGAGAAGCTGCACCGGGTCAAGGCCGACAATGGCAAGCGCGCTGTTTACAAAGCCGTTCTTGCCGAGCAGCATGCTCCAGCCGAAGGTGCGCACCACCACAGAAACAAGCAGCGGGCCGATGATCACGAGCAAGAAGATCGACCGCCAGGGCTTGCGCATGTTCGAGAGCACGTAGGCCTCCGGCACACCGATCGCCACCGTGATGACCGTCGTCAGAAGCGCAAGCCGCAATGTCCGCCAGAAGGTCGAGAGATAATATTCGTCCTGCAACACCGTGAGGTAGTTGGCGAAGGTGAAGTCGCTCTGGATCCCGCCGGTATAGTCATAGCTGTTGAAGGAGAGGATCACCGTCAACAGAAGCGGCAAGAGCACGAGGCCGATGAAGAACAGGGTGGTCGGCCCGGAAAGAGCCAAGGGCGCGAGCTGGCGCGGCTTGATGGCGGAGGTAGCGGCGCTCATCACTTGGCCGCTCCCGCCAGCACACGACAATCGGCACTCTGCCAGGCAAGCCCAACGGTTTCGCCTTCCATCGGCGGCGGCGCACCGAGATTGGGAACCGCAACGGCAAGAACGCCCGCCGGTGTCTCGGCGCTGACCAGCCATTGGCTCCCCATGAAATAGCGTGTCGTCACTTTGCCCTGGATCTGGCCCTCGCCCGGCTCGGTCAATCGGAGCTTTTCTGGGCGGATGAAGATCGAGACTTTGCCATCCGGCTCGCGGCGGTCGGTGTTGAAGCGGATCGGCGTGTTGTCGATGCAGATCGACGCACCCTTGCCGTTGAAGGACGAGGTCGCACACATGAAGTTGGACTTGCCGACGAAGGACGAGATGAAGTCGTTGCGGGGATGCTCATAGAGTTCGTAAGGCGTATCGACCTGGGTGATGCGCCCCTTCTCCATGACGACGACGCGATCGCTGATCGACAGCGCTTCAGCCTGATCATGGGTCACCATGATCGTCGTGATGCCGACGGTCTGCTGGATGCGGCGCAATTCGAACTGCATCTCTTCGCGAAGCTGCGCATCGAGGTTCGATAGCGGCTCGTCAAGCAAAAGCACCGGCGGATTGATGACAAGCGCCCGGGCAATCGCCACGCGCTGGCGCTGCCCGCCCGACATCTCGCGCGGGTAGCGATCGGCAAGCGCCGAGAGATGGACCAGCGACAGGATCTCCTTGATCCGTTTGTCGCGCTCCGGTTTTGCGACCTTGCGCATTTCGAGGCCGAAGGAAACATTCTGCGCCACGGTCATATGGGGGAAGAGCGCATAGCTCTGGAAGACTACGCCCAGTTCGCGTTGCGGCGGCGGCAAATGAGTGATGTCGCGCCCGCCCATGGTTATCGTGCCCGAGGAGGGACGCACGAGCCCGGTGATCATCTGCAGGGTCGTCGTCTTGCCGCAGCCCGAGGGCCCGAGCAGCGAGATAAACTCGCCCTTTTCGACCGCCAGATCGAAATCATGAACGGCCGCGACCGATCCATAAAACTTGGAGACCTTCTCAAGGTTCAGGAAACTCATGCTCATTCTCCCGTGGGTCGCTACCCCTGGGATCGCCTGCCCCATTTTTCTTGTCGGCGATCCCGGCGGCTGCGACACGTCGTCAACCATCGAACCTTCCTTCAGGCGTTGAGATCTCCGGCGTACGCGAGTGCACCGATAAAGGCACGGTTTCGCGCTCGGAATAGCCTCTCGGCTATTCACGTCTGGCACATCCACCCCTTGAAGAAGGCTTGCGTGAATTAACTCCAGGAAATTGACGAAAAACACAAATGCAATTTTCTATTTCGGAATTTTTTGTTAGAAAAATCCGATATACGGAATTACGCCACGCAGATTTTGAAAGATTTTCGCAAATGTCGGAATCAGAGAACGCCGGAAGCTCCAGCCTCACCAAGGCGATCCACATCCTGAAAGACCTCGCAGATAACGCGAGCGAGGGTGTGCGGGTCATCGATCTCGCGCGGAGGCTGAATCTCAGCCAGCCATCGGCGCATCGGCTATTGAAGACCCTGATTGCCGAAGGCCTCGTGGAGCAAATGCCAGAGGGGAAATCCTACCGCCTGTCGCTGGAGTTCTTCTCGATCGCCTCGCAGGCGCGCAGGCGAGAAGGCATCCTCGACATCGCCCGGCCGTCACTCTTGAGGCTGTCCGCCACCTTCAACGACACGGTCTTTCTGCTGGTGCGCAGCAATTTTGACGCAATCTGCCTCGACCGCGTCGAGGGTCCCTTCCCGATCCGCTCCTTTACCGGCGACATCGGTGGCAAGGTGCCGCTCGGCATCGGCCAGGGCAGCATCGCCATCCTCGCCCACCTGCCAGAGGAAGAACGCGAGGCGATCATCAAGTTTAATATGCCTCGCATCATGGACCGGGCGGCGATCGACGAGGTGGACCTGCGCATCAAGATCGAGGAGGTCAGGCGGATCGGCGCAGCCCAGATGAATTTCGAGATGATCGAGGGCATGGCTGGGCTCGGCGTGCCGGTTCTTGACCGCAACGGCATCGCCGTCGCCTCCTTGAGCATCGGCACGCTGGCATCGCGCCTGACGGAAACGCGAAGCGGCACGATCACCGATCTCTTGAAGGCAGAGGCGCAAGCGATCAGCAGTAAGCTCAATCCCTTCGACCCGACCCTACGTTATCCGGCCTCCGCCTTGCGGGCCGCGCAGAAGGGCTGAACCTTTAGGAACATGCGACTGAACTACGGGCGGTACCTGCTTTCCGGGGGCTCGCTGACTGTGATGGAAATTGCAAATATCACAGGCTTCGCGGACACAGCGCACTTCTCGCGTGAGTTTCGCAAAGCGTTCGGAGACACGCCGAGCGCGTTCCGCGCATCAGAACGCACCAACGAGCATCAACTGGTAGCTGAAACGGTTGGGCGCCGAGCTAATGCTTCAGGATCTGACCGAGAAACAGCTTGGTCCGCTCGTGTTTTGGATTGTCGAAGAAATCATCGGGCCTAGCCTCCTCGAGAATCTGTCCCGAGTTCATGAAGATTACGCGATCTGCGACGGCCCTGGCGAACCCCATCTCGTGCGTGACGCAGACCATCGTCATGCCGTCCTTTGCCAGGCTCGTCATGGTATCAAGGACTTCGGACACCATCTCGGGGTCGAGCGCGGATGTCGGTTCGTCAAACAGCATCACGGCCGGCTGCATGCAGAGCGAGCGCGCGATCGCGACGCGCTGCTGTTGGCCGCCGGAAAGCTGGATTGGAAACTTGTGGGCCTGTTCCGGGATGCGTACCCGATCGAGGAATGTGAGCGCCCTTGCCCGCGCCTCCGCTTCCGGCACGCCGTTGATCCACATCGGTCCGACCATGCAGTTCATCAGTACGGTCATGTGCGGGAAAAGGTTGAAGTGCTGGAACACCATGCCGACGTTGCGGCGCACGTCCGAGACATTGCGCATCTTCGGATGCAGGTTGATCCCGTTGACGACGATCTCACCTTCCTGGTGCGCTTCCAAGCGGTTGAAGCACCGGATCAAGGTAGATTTGCCGGATCCGGACGGACCGCAAATCACGATGCGTTCGCCCTTGCGGACCGTCAGGTTGATGTCGGTCAGCACCTGGAAGGCGCCGTACCACTTGGAAACATTTTTGACGTCGATGATGGTCTCGGCGCTCATCTGACCTTGCTCCTGGCATAGTGACGTTCGATGCGGGACTGGATCAGCTCGAGAACGATAGACATCGTCCAATAGAGCATGGCGGCTGATATGAGCATTTCCATATGCTGGAAGGTCTTCTGGCCAAGAGTTCGTGCGAGAAACATGAGTTCCCAGACACCGATGACGGAGACCAGCGAGCTGTCCTTCAGCATGGAAATGAACTGGTTACCGGTCGGAGGGATGATGACCGGCAGCGCCTGAGGCAGGATGACCTTGCGCATCGTCAGCCCGAAGCCGAAGCCGATAGAGCGCGACGCCTCCCACTGGCCACGGTCGATGCTCTGGATGCCGGAGCGGAAGATTTCCGTCATGTATGCGCCGTAGCAGAGCGAAAGTGCCAGAATACCGGCCGGCACCGCGTCGATGATGAAGCCGAGCTGCGGCAGCCCGAGATAGATCAGATAAACCTGCATCAACAGCGGCAGGCCGCGAAAGAAGGACGTGTAGAAGCTCGCAATCGCATAGGCGAAGCCGTTGGTCGAGAGCTTGGCCACGGCGCCGAGGATGGCGATCGCCGAGGCAATCACAATCGAGATCGCCGAAACATAGACCGTCGTCACCAGCCCTTGCGTGATGAGGAACGGCAACTTTTCCTCTATGAAGGGCAGGCTGAGATCGAAGGTCTGGAAGAAGGCGAGGAACAGCGCCAGCAATTCGAGCCAGACGACGACGATCTGGACCCTGAGGCTCGCAAAGCCGATCAGGACGATGTTGAGGCAGAAGAGCACCGCCACGACGAAGGCGGTCGCAAAGCGGCCGTAGAATCCGCTTTCGAGCGGCTCGCCGATCACTGGCCGCATCAGTTCGCCCATCGTTGTGCCGGTCAGACCGAAGGCCGTGAAGGCAATGAGGACGGCAGCGAACATGCTGGCCACGAACCATGGCTTGTGGACGAGTATTTCGGACTCGACAGTATCCGGATAAAGCATCTTTGGTCCCTTTGGACAACGTGCGGTCCGGCTGCCCGGACCGCCAGACATGGCTGCCTTACTTCACGACGGTGTAGTCGACGCCGTACCATTTCTCCGACAGCTTGCTCAGCGTGCCATCGTCCTGCATCGCCTTGATCGCTTCGGCGATCTTGTCGCTCAGCTCCTTGTCGCCGTGTTCGACAGCGACTGCGAGCGGTTCGTAAAAGACCGGGTCGCCAACCTGCTTGATCGGATAGCCGGCCTTGATTGCGTCGCGAATGCTGGGCAGCGACGATACGACTGCGTCGAGCCGCACACCGTCACCGAGGCGCAAATCATCGAATGCGGTCGTCGAATTGGCGTAGGACTTCACCTCCTTCGGCTTGAAGGTGTATTCGAAGGCAGGTGCGCCAGCAGCGTCGAGGGTCAGATCCTGTTTGGCATAGGCTTCGAAGGTGGACGTCGCCGTCGCACCAACGACCTTGTCGTCCAGATCGATCAGGCCGACCACAGGGCTGTCCTTGTGCACGGCCACGGCGGCCGGGGTGTAGTAGTAGACGGCCGGGAAATCGAAGACCTTGGCACGCTCCTTTGTCGGCGTCATCGAGCCGACATGCATGTCCCAGCGCCCCTGCCAGTTGCCGGCCGTGATGATGTCCCAGCCGGGAGTTACGAACTCGACACCGACACCCAACCGCTTGGCGAGTTCCTTGGCGACATCGACATCGAAGCCGTCCATCTCGTTCTTTTCGTTCATGAAGGACTGCGGCGCCCAGTTGGCGTCGGTCGCTACCTTCAGTGTCTTTGCATCGAGCGCGTGGTCGAGTACGGCACCGGCGTGGGCCGGAACGATCGCGAGCGACAAGGCAAACGATGCCGCCGCGGTGAGTTTTGCGAATGTGTTCATGTTGTCGTTCCCTTTGTCGTTCTGGTTTTTGACAGGGTCCTCTTCCTGCCATCGGGTTGATCTTGAGTTCTGAGCCCGCCATCCGTCTTCCGGCGATACGAGGTAGCGCGGCGCTGCCCCTTCCTAGAAAACGTGGAAGTCAGCGCTCTCCTTTTTCAGCCATCTCGTCGCGGACGCGCCGGGCCACGCGGAACGCTTCGACGCCTGCGGGAATGCCGCAGTAGATCGCGATCTGCACGAGTGCTGCGCGAAGCTCTTCGTCGGTCAAACCGTTGCGGATCGCCCCGCGAAAGTGGATGCCGAATTCGTGCATGCGGTTGAGCGCCGCAAGCATTCCGAGGTTCAGTAGGCTGCGGCTCCTCAGGTCGAGGCTTTCGTCCGTCCAGACGGTGCCCCAGCAATGTTCGTTCAACAGATCCTGAAACGGCCGCGAGAAGGCATCGCTGCTGCCGATTGCCCCATCGACATAGTCATCGCCAAGCACCTGGCGCCGGATGGCCTCTCCCCTTGCTCGCAGTGCTTCATCCATCGACCGTCTCCCCCTGGCTCATGAACTCGCCCATCAGCGTTGCCACGACGTCGGGCGCCTCGATCAAGATGGAATGGCGAAGGCCCGGCAGGATACGAAGCTCGGACCCGGGAATGCGCTCGTGCATGTAGCGCGCCATGCGCGGGTTGGAGCCGGCATCGTCTTCGCCGGTAGCAATCAGCGTTGGGCATCGGATCTGATCGAGAAAGCCGCCGAAATCCGTTTCCGCCAACACACGATAGGCTGCCGCGTAGCAGTCGGGATCGTTTTCGGCATCCCGCGCCCTTAGCCGTTGGATCACCTGCGGGTTGTTCTCCTGGAACTCTTCCGTCAGCCAGCGCGACAGCGAGGCATTGTGATGGTCGGCAGGCGTTCCGTCTCTGAGGGCGGCGAGGCGGTCGAGAACCCGCTCACGCTCGGCCGGCGTGCGGCCGGCGACGGTCGACAAGAGCGCCAGCCTGCGCAGACGTCCAAGGTGGGTCAGAGCGAGACGCTGGGCGATCAGGCCGCCCAGCGAAAAGCCTGCAAGATTGAAGGTCGGGAAGCCCGCTGCGTCGGCAAGCCCCAGCGTCTCGTTGACGAAGTCGTCGATCTCGTAGCGGCCCTTGACCCGGCTGGAGCGGCCATGACCACGAAGGTCGAATGTCAGGATCGTGAACCGGTCCTTCAAACGTTCGACCACGCCCGACCACGCTTCGAGATAGGAGCCGACGCCGTGGATGCAGACGAGCGGTTCGCCTTCTCCCTCGATGCGGTAGTTGAGCGTCACCTCTCCGACGGTATGGCGCTGAGCTCCTGCCATGTTCAGGCACCCACCGCGATACGCTTCTGTTCCTTCTCACGGGCCGCGAAGAAGGGCATGATTTCGCTGGCAAATAGCTCCAGCGTCCGCTTCTGCAGCTCGAACGGCAGATTGAAGGTCAGGCCCAAGCAATACTGGTCCACACCGGCGGCCTCATAGACCAACAGCTTCTCGATCGCTTCGTCCGGCGTGCCGAACATCAGGTTCTTGCGGATGTTGTCCGGATTGTAGTTGTCCTTGCCCTTGACCGCTTCGTAGGGCACTGCCTCGGGGAAGCCGTTGTGCACCGTGCCGATATTCTGCATGAGGTTTTCGAAGGCGCGGCCGTAGTCCATGCTGTGCTTGACGGCACGTTCCCACCCATCCGGCCGGTCATAGACGCAGGTGCGGCGCTGCATCATAAAGCGCGGGCGCGGCACCTCCGGATGATCGGCGACCGCCTTGCGAAATTTCTCGGAGAGCACGTGGATTTCGGCTTCCGGCGCGGAGAGCGGCGTCGATAGGATACTGGCGCCGTTTGCGATCGCCCAGTCGAAGGTTCCGGGATCGCGCGCCGCCACCCAGATGGGCGGGTGGGGTTGCTGCAGCGGCTTCGGCACTGCCGCCGTGACCGGAAACTTCCAGTATTGTCCCTCATGGGCATAGTCGCCGGACCAGAGCTTCTTCACGGCCGGCACGATCTCCTTCATGTAGGCCACCCCCTCCTGCTGCGGAATACCACCCGCCATACGGTCGAACTCGTACTGGTAGGAACCGCGCGCGATCCCGAACTCCAGGCGGCCATTGGTCAGGTGATCGCAGAGCGCCGACTCGCCGGCGAGCCGGATGGGATTCCAATAGGGCGCGACCAGAGTGGAGGTGCCGAGCCGGATGCGATCCGTGTGCTGCGCGAGCCAGACCAGCGTCTGGAACGGATTGGGGGAGATCGTGCATTCCAGCGTATGGTGTTCTGCAGTCCACAGCGTTTCGAAGCCGCCTTCGTCGGCAAGCCGTGCGAGTTGCAGCAAGTTGCTCTTGACCTGCTCCATCGGAATATCGGGGGAGAAGCGTTCCATCGTGAGGGAGACTGCGAACTTCATGTTTTCTGCCTTTCCTGTGCCGGTGCTTTTGCTGTCACTTCAGACGGATGACGAAGGGGTCCTGCATCGCGCCGGAGTAGTCGACGATGACGTTCTTCAACCGCGAGAACTCGTGCATGACCTCGAACCCGCCGCGCCGGCCGTAGCCGCTTTCCTTGAAGCCGCCGTTGGCAGACATGAAAGACGCGGAGCGGTAGGTGTTAATCCAGACGGTCCCGGCATCGATCCGGTTGGCGAACCGCAGCGCCCGGTCGATGTCCTTTGTCCAGATGCCGGAAGCCAAGCCGTATCGCGTATCGTTGGCGAGCCGGATCATCTCTTCCTCGTCGCGGAACGGCATGACGCCGACCACCGGACCGAAGAGTTCGTCGCGCATGAAGGTCATGTCGTTTTGCGCATCAACCATCACTGTCGGCTCGAAATACCAGCCCCCTGACGAAAGCCCTTGCCGCTGCGGACGCCGCCCGCCGGCGGCAACGCGCGCCCCTTCCTTGACGCCGGAGGCCACGTAGGATTCAACCTTGGAGAGCTGATCGGCGAGCGCGAGCGGACCGATGTCGGTGTCCTCGACCGCCGGGAGACCGACCCGTATGCGTTGCGTTCGGGCGACGAGCGCCTCAACGAAGCGATCGTAGATGCGCTCCTCGACGAAGCAGCGGGAGCCGGCAACGCAAGTCTGGCCAGCGGCTGCGAAGACCCCGGAGACGACGCCGTTGACCGCATGTTCGATGTCGACATCACCAAAGACGACGTGAGGCGACTTGCCGCCAAGCTCCATCGAGCACGGAACAAGGTTCTGCGCGGCGTTGCCGGCGATGCGCCGGCCGGTGGCCGTGCTGCCTGTGAAGACGTATTTCGCAACGCCAGGATGACGCGTCAGCGCCTCACCGGCGCTCTGGCCCGTACCCGTCACGACATTGACGACGCCGGCGGGAAAGCCCGCCTCGTGGATCAGTTCCGCAAGCGCCAAGGTCGAGGCGGTCGCGTGTTCCGAGGGCTTGATGACGACCGTATTGCCGATTGCAAGGCACGGTGCCAGCGTGCCGGTCAGAAGCATCAACGGCGAATTCCACGGCGTGATCATGCCGACGACGCCCAAGGGCTCGCGCAGGTTGAAGTTCAGCGTATCGAGACGATTGATTGGAATGGTCTCGCCCTGCAGCTTGTCGGCCATGCCCGCGAAATAGTGATAGCTGTCTGGCATCGAGCGCATCTGCGCCCGGGTTTCCTTGAGAAGCTTGCCGTTGTCGCGCGTCTCGATCTCCGCCAGCCTATCGGCATTGGCGCGAACAAGTTCGGCGAGACGGCGCATCAGCGCGCCGCGATCGGTCTGCGTCATCCGGCGCCAGGCCGGGTCGCGGAAGGCGGCGGCGGCAGCAACGACGGCTGCCCCGACATCGTCCGCACCTGCTTCAGCAAAATGATACCAGGGCTCGCCCGTCGTCGGGTCAAAACTGGCGATGTAGTTGCCGTTCTTCGGTGCCACGAACTGCCCGCCGATGAACAGCAACTGGCGCGAACCCTCGATGGAACTGACCGTCGTCTTCATTTCAATGTCCTTGGTCTTGGGAGGTCTGAAGCCAGGTGCGAGCTTCGCCGTCGATCATCGCCACACGGCCGCCGTCGTCGGAATCCATGTAGATGCCGAAGCGGCCGGCTTGCCGCTCGCGCACGTAGCGGCGCAACATGGATCGCAGTTCGTGCGTCGCGATCGCATCATCAGGAAGATCGTGGAGCGGGAAGAAGCGCAGATCGGATGGCAGGCTCGTGCCGGCGCCGCCCTCACCCGCCAGCCGGGCGCGATAGACCAGGTAGCCCGGGTCGCTGTCGGCGACATCGAAGACGGAGTAAAGGAAGGTCTCGTCCGGGACGAGGCTGAGCGCGTCGCCACCGTCGATGACGAGCTGGCTGTCGGCTTTGCGGCGCCGTGCTGACGGCAGAACCCAGCCGCCCTTGCCATCCGAACGCAGCAGCAAGCCTTCACCGGCCTCGATCAGATAGCCGATGATCATCCCATGCGACGCAAGCCAGCCGTTTGGCAGCGGGTCCTTCACACTGGCATAGCGGCCGCGGCAAAAGCCGAGCGGTGCGGTGGGACTGGTGCCGAATGCGCGAACCTGGCCGATCAGGATTGCATGGTCGCCGGCGTCCACGGTGTTGTAAGTCGTGCAATCGAACCAGGTCAGGCTGTCAGTCAGGACCGGCGCGCCCGTATGGATATGATCGTGGGTCACCGACTGGAATTTGTCGGGGGATTTCGAGGCAAAGTTTCCCGAGACGTCGACCTGTCCTTCATGGAGGATATTGACCGCAAAACATCCCGCATTCGTGAAGGCAGGATAGCTCGACGCGGATTTCGCGACGCAGACCAATAGCAGCGGCGGATCGAGCGAAACCGACGTGAAGGAATTCGCCGTCATTCCACGCGGCGTGCCGTCTTCGTCGCGGGTGGTGATGACGGTGACACCGGTTACAAACGTGCCGAAGGCGCGACGAAGCGCAATCGGATCAATCGGCACGTCCGTCGATGCTGCTGTCTCAACCATGCGCTTCTCGCCTCCTCACCATCAAGTTGGTTGGAGGCTAACGCCGTGATGGCGACCATGCTTCCATGGCTTCAAAGGAGGAGCGAAGGAACTTCTCCATCGATCCCGAGGAGACGATCAAGGGCGCAGAAGATCGGTGGCGACGAGGTCACAAGGCGATACTTGGCCGATGAAGATAAGCTAACTGCTGACGGTAGAGCGGTTGTCGATGACGCCGTGCAGGCGGATCGCGAGCTCGACGGCAAAGCGCTTTTCCGGCGTCTCGACATCGACGCCGAACAGTTCCTGGATGCGCGCCAGCCGATAGCGCAGCGTCGTCACATGCAGGCCCATAGCATCGGCACAGGCCTGATTTCGGCAACCTTCCTGCAGATACACCGACAGGGTTTCGAGGTAAGGAGTACCGTTGTCACGGTCGTGATCGGCAATGGCGCCCACGCTCTCCTGCACGAAGCCGCGCACGTCGCCCGCCTCGCAGGCGGCGACCAGCATCGGCAGCGGGCCAAAATCCTGGGCGGAGACCGCCCCGGTCAGGCCGAATGAACGCCCGATGCGGATCATCCGGGCGCAGCGCTCCCAGGCTGGCGGATAGTCCGAAAGGGCCGCACATCGATTGCTGGCGACGACGATAGGTGCCTCGTCGAAATAGCGGCCGAGTTCCTCGGCGATACGCCGCGCGAGCTTTGTCGTGCGCTCTTGCCGCTTACCCGTATCATGAGGGACGAGGCAGACGACGCCGCCCTCGACCGCGATCAGGTTTGCCTGGACGGATGCCTGCTGCATGACACGCGAGAGCGTGTGCTCCACATCGACAGAAGCGCCGCCAAATGCCTTCGTCTTATCCGGAAAATCGACGACGATCATCTGCTGAGGCGTTGAGAAGCTGAGCCCGAGCCGTTGAGCCCGCTGGGCGACATCACCGGCATTACGCCACCGCGCCTCCACGATCTCGAAAAAGAGTTCGGTCTGCGTCCGCGTCTCGAAGCGAAACCGGATGAAGCTTCGCATCATCTGCACGCTCAATGCAAACTTGGCGCTGTCGAGCATCAGGAGATCGAGATCGCTGAATTCGCGGGTCGTCGGGAAAATGATGAGCGCCCCAACCAGTTGATTGTCGACCATCAGCGCTTCGATGCGGGCCGTTATTTTGAACCGTTGCGTGCCGTCGTCGAGGTAGAGGCTCACGGCGTCGGCCGTCCCGCGCTCGACGGCATCACGGGCCGCCTTCATCAGCGGCCGGCTAAGAACGGTAGCGGCCGCCTGCTGCCAACCAGCCTCGTCGTAAAGCGCATTCGGCGACCGGCCAGCAACGACCTGATTGGCCGTGAAATCAACGACGACGGCCGGGTTCGGCAACATCTTCCCAACCATGCTGGAAAGCGATGCGACCGACCCGTCGCTCAACACATGTTCGAGCAGCGACGTATGCGCCTCCAGCGCGCGTTCCAGCCGCTGGGCGGATCGCTTCTCGGCTTCGAGACGGTGTTCCCGTTTGACGGCGATGGCGCCGAGGTGGATGATCGTGCCGAGAAAAGCAAGGTCGTCCTCCGACACTTCAGTCACCTCGCGGGCGATGACGCTGAGCACCATCGGGCGGCCCTCAGCATCCCTGCAGTTCATCGGCATGACGAGCACCGTTCGATAGTCGCGCTCGAAGGCCTCTTTTCTGTAGCCCGGAAACTCGCCCGACGCACGCGCGTCCCTGATATAGACGGGCTCATTGCGCTGCAAGGCGATCAGGGAGGGGCTGGTCGCCAGCTCCCACTTGTCGGGCAGCTGCCGCTCGATCAGCGTTGGATCATGGCGCACGATGACATAGGCGTACCCATGCGCCGCGTCGATCCCCATGATTGAGCCTAGGGCCCAGTTCGCATGGCGGCATGCAGCGGCGATGAGCTGCTGCAATGCCGTCTGAAGATCGCTACCGCTGTTAATCTGGCTCGCGATGTCGCGGAGCGACAATATCCGGGACTTCTGATCCAACTGCCTCGCCTCTTGATTTCTATCAATCAACATGCGCGCCGGTAGTGGACAAGTCTACTTCGTTCCGATGGATATCTTCGGCCAAACTTTCTATGAAAGGTAGTATCTTCAACGCCGAGTTCGCGGGCATCGAACTGGCGATGACCTCGAAGCCGCTATCCCATTAGGCTTCAGTCAACGCCGGCTTTTTCGAGCACTGAGATCGCCAGAACCTTCGCCCCCGTCTTGATGGAAGTCTCCGGGGCCGGAGCGAAAAATGGCGAATGATTGGAGGGAACGGGCCTGTTCTCTTGGCGGGCTTTTTCAACCTGTTCGGGTGAGGTCCCGCCAACCCAATAGAAAATGGAAGGCACGCCCGCTTCTATGAACTCGGGATAGGTCTCGACGCCCAACGTCGGCTGGACCGCGGTCGGGACGTAGACGACGCCGTCAAAGGACGCATCCAATGCCGGCCTGACGTCGCCGATCAGCTCTGACGAGTTCGTGCCGGCCACAGCGCCGCCGCCGATGCGCAGCAGTTCCGGTTCCGGCGCCATGGCGATTGCGCCGTCGTTTTGGCGACGCGCTGCATCGCCTCCAGCAGCAGCTTGCGCGTCTCCGGCGTGGTCGAACGCATGGTCAACTTCAGCTTGGCCTGATCGGGGATGATGTTGCCCGCAGGCCCCGCCTGAAAACTTCCGACCGTAATCACGCCCGGTCCGCGCGGATCCTTCTCACGGCTCACAACAGCCTGGATATCGGTGACGAAACGCGCGCCCTGGACAATCGGATCGATCGAGAGATGCGGAGCGCTGCCATGCGCCCCGCGACCCTTGAAGGTCAGGTCGAACGTATCGGAGTTTCCGCTGAAGGCACCGTCCTTCACGGTTATTTTGCCGGCGGGATCACCGTTCACGTGCATGGCGAAGCCAAAATCTGGCTTCGGAAACTTCTCGAACAGGCCGGCCTTGAGCATGGCCGTTGCGCCGCCCCCGATTTCTTCGGCCGGCTCACCGACGAGGAGCTGCGTTCCATGCCAATTATCCTTCATCTCGACCAGCAATTGGGCCGCCCCAAGCCATGACGCCATATGGATATCATGGCCGCAGCTATGGGCGACAAAGACCTTTGCCGTCTCATCTGTGTTTCCAGGCCATTGGGTTGCCGGAACCTGTACGCGGCTGGCGCAATCGAGCCCGGTCTTTTCCTCCATCGGCAGCGCATCGAGTTCTGTTCGCAGCATGATCGTCGGGCCGTCGCCATTCCTAAAGACACCGACGAGAGCGGTACCCGCACCGAAGCCGACGGTCACCTCGAAGCCAAGCTTCTCCAATTCTGCCGCCAGACGCTTTGCCGTCCGTGTCTCATGAAAGCCGAGTTCAGGATTGGCATGGAGTTCCTTGTAGACCTTCTCGAGTTCCGGATACTTCTGGTCGATGAGCCTATCGAGCCGTGCGCTCGCAGCGTAAGCTGTGCCCGCGGAAAGCTGCAGGACAGCATCAAAGCGGTCGTGTTCGCCAGTAACGTCTTCATTTGGTTCCCTTCCATCTGGTGGTCGCCTGTTGGCGGAGCCATGATGGGCGGGCGCAGAGACGGGCGCATTCTCACGGACGGAGGAAGACCGATGCCATTTTTTCTCCACTCGGAACAAAGGGCCGAAATTTCCTCCAAAAAGAAGACGATCTAGATTTCGCTCATTGAGCGGAGTCGTTCAACGCGGGGATCTCCTTGTCTTTGCAGCAACGACCGGTGCCCACTTCCTCGAAACAGAGGAAGAAATGCCCAGGCGAGCCGGTAAGTTGTCGCAAGTTTCCACTATCAGCGGCGTCCCAATGACACTCGGCATCCGAAAAATTTGCACCTTCCTGGAAGAAACCCTTATCGAAGGCGGCAAGATAGCGCCGCGCCCGGTCAACGTCGTCTTGGTGGCTGCAGTGATCCAGAACCCCTGGGCAGGGCGAGGCTTTGTCGAAGATCTGCGGCCGGAAATCACTCGCATCGCCGGTGAACTTAGCCAGGAGATGACGGGCCGGCTGCTCCGCCAGATGCCTGCGGATAAGGTCGAGGCTTGCGGCAAGGCCGCGGCCGTCGGCATCGCCGGTGAGATCGAACATGCCTCGGCGATGATCCACACGCTGCGCTTCGGCAACCCCTTCCGCGAAGCGATCGGCGGCACGAACTACCTCGAATTTGCCAACACTCGTAATGCGCCGGGCGCTCTGTTGTCGCTGCCGATGATGCACAAGAGTGAAAACGGCAAACGATCGCACTTCCTTACCGCCAACTTCCAGATCGCCGACGCCCCCGGCCCCGACGAGATCATCGTTGCTATCGGCGCTGCCGATAGCGGTCGCGCGCACGCGCGCATCGCCGACCGTTTTCAAGACATCGCGGAAATGGAAGCAGAAAAGGCGGCATTGCTCGGAAGCGCTTGACGCAGACCAGAGCGCGATACCGCCTCAGGAGTTTGCCATGAGACTTGACGCGATCGACCTACGCATCCTCGACGCCATCCAACGGGATGGCCGCATCACCAAGCTTGCACTCGCAGAAAAGGCGGGCCTTTCTGCCACGCCCTGCTGGATGCGGCTACGCAGATTGGAAAAGGCCGGCATCATCAGCGGATATCACGCGCGCCTATCTCTTCGACGGGTAGCCCCCGTCGCAAGCGCCATGGTCGAATTGACACTTGCCAGCCACCGCCAAGTCGACTTCGACAGATTCGAGCGGGTTGTTCGCGACATTCCCGAAATCGTCTGCTGCTGGTCAGTCGGCGGTGGCGTTGACTATGTCCTGAAGATCGTCGCTGCCGACATCGACGCCTACCAGCGCCTGATCGACACGCTTCTCGACTGGGAACTCGGAATCGCCCGCTACTTCACCTACGTCGTCACGAGGACCGTCAAGGAAGACCCAGTTGTGCCAGTGTCGCTTCTCGTGGCGACTTGACCCTTTTGCGAATTGACTTCGCCTTTGCGCCGGCGCCTTCACCTTTTCGGAACAAGACGTTTCCTGCACCTCGCTCGAGGCCATCTTTTCTTGCTGAGATCCCGGAACGATTTCGCGATGCGGGCGTTTCCACGTTGTCTTGATTCTGTTTCCCCAATCAGGGTCAGGCACAAGGCTTCACCAATGTCCCCCAGTGAAGTCTCCTCGATAAGAGCCTCTGGCCTCGTCGTGCCCCCGACGGGGCCATACTTTTTAAGACAGCTCTTTATCGGAAAGCGCTTTGATAGGGCGAGTGCGGCTTCCAGGCTTTGCGACGAAAATTGCAGAAAACGCGCATGGAAACGTAGGGTGCGGGAAAATGTTCCACCATGGGACTTCAGTCCGATAACCCCTTCGCAATGGTCCTAATACCGTAGCTGCGCGACGCTAGCCGCCCTAGATTTTGTTTTAGCCCATGGCCAGCTCCCCTGCGCGCTGCGGGCGAACAACGACACCAGGGCGGCCTTCGTCCCTTCGGTTCGCCTTGGTGTCGCTGATGATCGAAGGAACTCAAGATGTACGAACAATACCGCTATAACCAACCAGAGCGAAGATTCTCAACCGGGCTTCCTATCGGAGTGATGCTGCTGGCGATTGTCGCCATCGGCGGCTATCTTTTCGTGGGCAGCGCGCTCTCGAACGCCCCTGGCCAACAAGTCACCGCTGTCCTTCCAACGCCGGTCGCCCCCTCGAACTAGGCGCTAGCGGAAACGGGGGACCGGCCATGAGACTTATGCACCTCGGACGAGCCCGCCTGGAGATGGCTTTACCCCGCCATCGCCCCCAGTTGCGCCTGGCGAGAGACCCTGGTCTGCTCGATCTCTTCGAGGCTTACGCGCTGGCCGCCTCGGCTCTCGACGATCTTTTGCAGGAGTACCCGGCTCGCATCCAGCTGATCACCGAATATCAACAGATCTGCGCCGACTTGCAGACAGAGGTCGTCGTCCTGCTCACGCTCACGGATGAGCGACTGTTTCCATGATCGACCGCGGCCCAAGCCCATGCCGCTACGAAGGGACAGGGTTTGCCCTGTCGCACCGAGCGATCGAACCCTGACAAAACGAACACAGCGGAGGGGGTCTAACCATGACCGAACGACGCCAGATGGACGCAAGCGAAATACCGGCATTCGTTTTCGATGTCATTGAAGCAGGCTGCGACATTTGCGCTGTCGGCCATGACAGTTACGTCATTGGCGAAATTGACGAGCAGATCCAAGCGAGCAGAACCCTTGATCGAGTACTAGAGAAATACGGAAACCGCGACCGTGTGAGATGGCAAATCGTTGCCTATCTCTGGTCAATCGGCCGCTTCGTGGAGCTTACGTCGGAGGCCATACGGCACTGATTGCGCGTCGAGCCACCGAGGTTGCCGGCATGTCCCAATGAAAGCATGTTTCGCCGCGGTCGGCTGGTCCGACCACATCCCGGGGATAGCCGAGAGGGCGGCGCCCAGGCCGTATCCGTCAGGCAATCTCTTAGAACCACGTGCCGACAGCCGGTTCTTGCGCGAGAAGCTTCTCTTCGAATGGTTACCGCCGACGGATGCCGTCAATTGCTTCGCACCGACAAGAGTTCCGCTGTCGGGTGAATGAGCCGTTGGAGCAATTGTTCAACTCGCTGGGAACAGGCGCCATGAAAGCTCGTTATATCGGTGAGATACAGAGGAGTCTTTCATGTCCGGTTTCGCAGACCTGCCTCCCCTTGCTGATGACATCGAAGCCGGGCTCGCGGCCTACATGACCGACCCGGAGCTTTCACCGTCCCCTGCCGGTCGAGCCGCCGCAATTGAGACTATTTTGCGCGACTGGCTTGTCGCACATAGTTACATGGGCGCCCCCCCGGATCCCGCCCCCATTCGGTTAGATTCCGAAGGTGTGAATCGAGAAGAAGTCCAGTATCCAGGTTTTATCAAATAGCACCCTGACGCAGGTTCGCCTCCCGCCGGCCCAAGTCAAGCAATCGAGCCTAGTCCCGAGCAGGTCCAACTCGCTGGATGCATGCTCCTTACCAGGCGCTATCGAGGCGTTTGCGCACGCGCCAGCGATCGGGCAATGTCGACGATGTCTTTTCCACCACGCGAGGCGTCACATCCGGATCGCCCTTCTCGATAAGCGCGCCGATCTCATCAAGCACTGCAGAGCCCTGACCAGCGGATAGGCTCCCCACTCATGATTGACGGGCAGACTTGACTTCCTTCCGACAACGTCGCCACATCTTCGTCGCTGGCAAACTTGCCTCGGTCGGCCTCGCGCAATGTAGCACTGATATCGTTGATGTCTCGACCGCGGGTGGTGTGGCTGTCATATTTCGCGCGTCGGACAAATGCTTTCGATCCGCAGAGAGGAAATAGACTTATGGCAGATGAGGTCAAATTGGACGACAACCAGGTTACTGCGACCGCTCCGGCGGAAGTGGCAGCGCCTAAGAAGCGCGGACCACGAGCAAAAAAAGTGGACGCTGCCACGGCAGAGTCAAGCCCCGCACCGAGCGCCGGGAAAGGCCGGAAGCGCAAGGAAACTTCGGCCGAGGCGAAAACTGCAAGTCAACCGAAGCGCGCCGCAAGGGCAAACGCCGCAAGGAAGAACGACGACAAGAGGACGGCCGCGCAATCGCAAGTACATGACGAGATCGCGGATCTTCTTCAGCTGGAGAAAGAGAATTCGCGGCTTCGCCGGGAGCTCGGCGATAAGTTGCGGGCCGAGAATGCTGAGTTGCGCAAGCGGCTCGGGCTCAGCTGAGTGTTAATGAAAGACCGATCGTCTACGCGATCGGTCTTCGTCAAAGCATCCTTCGGAGATGGCATGGCGCAATCCTGGATGACGAGATATCATGAAATCACCATGGAAGTTCTTACTTGATCTGACCTCAAGAGGCAGAGCTGTCGAGCCCCGGGAATCTATATCGGAGCCCGTGAGCGAAAGCTCGGATGCGCCCTTGGCAGGAATGGATCCTCCTGCAAGTACTCAAACGACGGATGCGGTCACAAACGCTGCCGACCCGGAGCCGAGCGAAGTCAAAAACAATGTCCGGACCGGCGGAGCAAATGCGGTTGATTTCGAGACCGCCAGCCACAGCACAAACCTTTTGGGCGGTCAGGCGCCCGAGCAGGCGGATCGACCCGCACGCAAACCACACCGACGGCAAACAAGAGACAAGAGATCAAGCGCCTCCGTTGCGGTGGATCCTCGGGTCGAGTATGGCTCACCGAGCCTCCGTGCTCCCAAGCAGCCGATCTCTTTAGCCGATGACGTGGCCGCCCTGGATGAGGAAATAAGAATGCTAAGGCGTCAGCTTTCGGAGAAGCTGGTGCTACAGAACGCCCAACTCAAGAAGATGCTAGAGCGATTTTGACGCTTTACGCGCTGAACCAGCTTTGGTCCCTGGATATCGATGAAGCCACAACAGCGAAAGTTCATTGTCGAAGTGAAATCGGCGCGCCGACGTTCGACAGGTCGACCAGCCTCTATTTGGGGCGACACCGATCTGAAGGCATTTGTGCGTGAGGCGGAGGCCGAAGTCCCACATCTGTTTCTTGCTGAAGCTCGAATTGGTGACCAGCCACCGGAGGTTACGGAACCGCTCAATTCAGTGGCTGCGGCGGTCGATGATGCCCCAACAACCGCTAGTCAACCAGAAGTGCCAGAAGAGAGTGTCGTCCCCAAGACAAGCTCGGCAGATGCGTCAGCCAACGCCACCTTCCCGGTAAAGCCGCCCGAGCGTTCGAAGCGTCCTCGTTCGACGGGTTTGGCGCGGCGCGTGCCAACAAAGTCAGTGCACATTGCAATTGCAGTCACTGTTGACGAGCTGGCGTCACTCCAGGATGCAAACCTCCGGCTGAAAAAGCGTCTGGTTCGGAAGCTTCGACAGGAAAATGCGGTACTTCAGAGTATGCTGGATCGGTTTGAGGCGCATTAAATGCGAGCTGGATCGCCCCCATCTTGGTCCCGCTTTAAGGAGCGTCGCGATCGACATCTTGCGTCGGTTTAACGGCTTCCTATCTCTGTGGCGTCTTCGACATGGAGCCCCGAGATGAATCGACAGACAACCCGTGCCAGTTCTGACCGACAGATCGAAATTCTTCCGCCTGAACGCGAGCCACGAAACACGTCCGATACCGTAGTGTGCCTCTGTTGCCAACAGAAGCACCTCGCCTCACTGATGGATGTCGACGGTTGCGGCATTTGTGAGGACTGCCTCGCACCTCGTTAATCCTGAACCCCACTCGGCGACCTTCTGTGCAAGTGGCTGGGAGGCAGGAAGTACTTCGCAGCGCTATTGGACGCGGCCCGTCAGAGGGCGACGTCCGCGGGCAGACTGCTCCAACTTCGATGTTGCAGTAATCCGGTGGAACGATGACGGCTTGCGAAGGGTCCAAAAGCTGATGGCGCCGATGCACCCTCAGCAACTGTTCCCGCGAAATGGCCGATGGGAAGCCATCGGCTCCTACTGCTGCTTGGCGAGCGCGTCGATCAACCCGATCTGAGAACGAACGCCTCTTCGATACTCGTTGATGAGGATTTTCGCTTCCGCTGTGGCGTCTTTTCGGCTGATCTTTTGATGACGGCACCATGCGTCAAGCACGCTCTGGAGCAGCGCAACGTCGTTCGGTGCGATGCTCGAATTCTCCAGGTTCATTTGTTGCTCTCCCAAGACGACAAATTGCCCCGAATGACGCCGCCCCCGGCATCAAGGCGATGATACTCATGGAGCAGCCGTTAGGAAGTAAACGATTGGTGAGGAGCAAACTAAATTCAGTGGCATCGGATCGCGGGTTTCCCGCAAGTCGATTTCCTGTGACTGAGCAGTGCTGCAGGTGCCCGCATGCGTTGTGTTCCGCCATACCGAGACCTAGCTGCGATCCAAATTGAACGACGTTGACCATGGATCCTGAAATGGTCAACGTCGCACCTTGGAACCACAGAAGGGCGCCAGCTAAAAGCAGCCAGCAAACCTGGCAAACTTGCCAGGCCCGTATTTCTACCTGCTTTGACGGCCGGGCGGCTCAGAACTCCTGCCAGTCGCTGCTGACATCGAGTGCTGCATTGCCGTGGTAGGCTGCCGTCCTACGCGTCGACCGATGCGGCTGAGAGCTGTCGTTTCTTGTGGTCGTTCGCCCGTTCGACTCTGAGTTGCGCCTTGGAGTTTGAATTGGCTGACAAGTCCTCTGAGGCGCACCGCCTCATTCGCAAGTGTGTTGGAAGCCGCATTGGACTGCTCCACCATTGCCGCATTCTGCTGCGTCGTCTGATCCATCGCGTTAACTGCGGTGTTGACTTCGGCAAGCCCGGCGGACTGCTCTTTCGCAGATGTGGCGATCGATTCCATGTGGGTGTTGATTTCAACAATGAAGCCACTGATCGTTTTCAACGCAGAGCCTGCGTCACGGACGAGTTTCACACCGTTGTCCACCTCTGCGGAAGAGTTGTCGATCAGGCCTTTGATTTCCTTGGCAGCCTGTGCAGAACGCTGGGCGAGTTCTCGAACTTCCTGGGCAACGACCGCAAAGCCCTTGCCGGCTTCTCCCGCCCGGGCCGCCTCAACGCCGGCGTTGAGAGCGAGGAGGTTCGTCTGAAAAGCGATCTCGTCGATAACGCCGATGATGTTGGAAATCTGCTGTGAGCTTTCCTCGATCTTTCGCATGGCCTCTTCGGCGTGGGATACGACCTGGGCGGATTCGGCTGCCGAACGGTTGGCGCGGCTTGCAACCCCCTTTGCCTCCTCAGTTCGCTTAGAGGAATTGGCGACGTTGACTGTAATCTGGTCAAGCGCCGCCGCGGTCTCTTCGAGCGACGCAGCCTGTTGCTCGGTCCGTTTCGAAAGGTCGTCGGTTCCGACCGCGATCTCGCGCGTGCCGGTATCGAGGGTCGAAATTGACCCGGAAATCTGCACAAGGGTCGTGCCGAGTTGAGCAACGGACTGATTGAAATCGTGGCGAAGTGTCTCAAAATCCTGCGCGAAGGCATCGTTAATCTGGAAGGCCAGATCGCCTGATGCCAGTCTCTTGAGGCCGGCTGCAAGGCCCGACGTTGCGACGCGCAAGCGTTCAGCGGCATCATTTTCGGCCTTTTCCTGCATCGCAATGCGCTCGACTTCGGCGCGTTTGCGGCTTTCCTGAGCTTCCTGCTCAAGCCGCCGGTTGGTGATCGCGCCCTGGCGGAAGACTTCGAGGGCCTTGCCCATGTCGCCGATTTCGTCGGCATTGCGAGCAAGTTCGATCTGCGCGTCCAGTTGACCCTCAGCAACGAGGCCCATGGAAGTCCCAAGCTTGTACATGCCCCCGATAATTCGTTTGAAGGTGACGAATCCGACGATGAAAAGCATGAGCGCCAAAGCGGACATGGCGATGGTGATGAGCATCCAATAGAACGATGCCTTGACACTGGCCTCGTCGACGGCCGCTTGCGTGCGATGCTCCAGTTTCACATAGAAGGCATCCACCGGCTTCATGATCTCGGCCTTGAATCGGTGATAGTCCGGCGAGTTCAGCATTTTCGTCGCCTTGCTCTTGGCTTCGGGGCCAAGTTTGGCGGCGTTGTCAACGAGCGCCATCGCCTCGGTTTCAAGCTTGATCAGCGCATCAGAGCGCTTTCCCGCCTCGCCGAGGAGGGCGAATTCCTCTTTGGTGAAACCAGCCTGCTGCATCAGATCTTGCATAGAAACAGCCGTTGCGTCAGGACGCGGCTTTGCGTCCCCGCCTGCGACGAAATCCCAATAGATGCGGTGATAGTCTTCGGGCCGCGGTCGCGTTCCATTGCGGATTTCAACGACCGCATTGTATTGGTCCTTGAAGGAAGGGTCCCCCGTCTCGGCGTAGGTACGCACGAGGCGAGTCAAATCATCCGACGATTGCCGGAAGTTGTCAGCCAGCATGTACGAGTGATATTTCTGGTCGTAAGCCCGCGTAACATCAGCTGCTGCACCCGCGTAGCCCCAAAGACTGGTGATGAGGCCAGCCATGGTCATACCGGTGACCGATGCCAGAACGATAAATTGGCTCTTAATTCTCATGAAGACGATTCCTGATGTGGATATCGCTGCTGGCGTGCCGAACTCATTTCTATCGCCAGTGGCCATACCTCACATGAAAGCAGGTGGACCGGGCTGCATTGCCCGAAGCAAGTATCCTATAGAATAAATTGGTTATTGAACGGATAATGGGGTCACTGATACGAGACGGCATCAGCATAGTCAGCAACCTCACCTTTGAGTTGCAATAATTATCAAGTGAGTTTGTAGTTTATTCGATTGTGTTAACCGGGACAATTTCCACCCACAAACGGCGAGGAACGCAGATTTTGGTTTCACCGATGGAAAATACAATTTTCGGGCGAGACCTTGTTCTTATGCCCCCCGCAAATATAAACTTGCGCAGCACCGCTCCCCTGGGGCGCCCGCAGGTCGTGGCGCCCATCTTCAAATCGCTCAATTCGAGCGCAAGCGAAGCCGAACGCTTACGCAACCGGCGGCACGCTCATTGCGAGGATAGGGACTGGCGGCGGTTCCAACTGTTTAGTGGAGCGAGCGAGAAACGTTCGCCTTTCGAAGACTGCGTCGTTCTCCCCCTCCCCTAGATTTGATACCGACCCTGCCGCCTTCGTGTAGAGATGAAGTGGGCGTCGCGCCAAACACTCGCCTACCTCGCTATGAGGATCGATGGTCGATGTTGCGCCCGTTGAAGAAAGGAGGTTCCATAACAACCGTGAAAGGTGGCAGGCACAAAGCGCGCTCGCGGATGAGGCACCGCTGGGAGAGCAAGCGCATCATTGAGGAGGTTGGCTGTACATGAAGGCCGCAACGCGAGATCTGAAGGTGTTGGCGGTGTGCATTGGCAAACCCGAAGAAAGACCCGGCAAGAAGATGAAAACCGGGATCAACAAGCACCCAACAGGCGAAACGGTCTTCGTTGGGTTCGAGGGTCTTGCAGACGACGCCGTTTGTAATGGAAAATACCACGGCGGTCCCGAGCAGGCGGTTTACGTTGAAGGAAACCTAACCCGCCTTTGGTGGCAAAGGGCGCTCAACAAGCCTATCAATCACGGGCTATTTGGCGAAAATCTGTGTATTGCAGGTTTGGACAACCAGATCGTGTCGGTCGGCGACCGTCTCCTAATAGGCGATCTCGTGATGGAAGTAACAGCGCCCCGGATGCCGTGCCGAGTACTTGCGGATAGAATGGGAGATCATGGCTTTCCCAAACTATACAAAAAGGTCGCTCGCCCCGGCTTTTACTGCCGTGTTATTCACCCCGGCTACGTCACCGCAGGAGCGCTCGTGCGGTACGTGCCTTACGCCGGAGAGCGCGTCTCGATGACAGAGATGGCAAGACACCATGGCAAGAGGGGGTCGCCAGAACTAATTGCCCTCTATCAGTCCGTGCCGGTGCACGCCAAGCTGCGGGCCTTTCTTTCGAACGGCCTGATCAAGTTTTAGGATGGTACGCAGTGTGGCCTGGTATCCGTCTCTTGGTCGCCCATAGTGCCGCCGGAGGCTCATCCACACTTGCCTCCGACCCCATCCCCCTCCGCTTAACGAGCGCCGGCGCGGTTGAGTCGTTCAGACGGAGCACTTGCTGATCGCGGTCGTCACACCGAACGATCGAGGACGTGAGCGACTTTTGACTACTTCTGGGCCTGAACGCGAAGCTCATTCATGTATGCGTCGAGCTTCGTCCGTGAGGGGCCTATGCGTTCCAGGATCTCGCGGGCTTCCAAAGGTTGTAACTTGTAGATGGCAATAAATTCCGTGAGATCGTAGTGGCCGTTGTAGACTGTCTCGAAAGGTTCGACTGAGCGCGCGCGAGTGGGTTTTGGAGTGACGCATGTTTTCCCAGCGATTGCCTCTTGATTGCCGTGTGTCATCGTTAACTACCGTCCTGCATGTGCTGGTCGCCTCACGCGTCCTATAAGGCCGTGGAAGCCGACGAATGTCGCTCAACGTCGAACAGGCAGCACTTGTTCCGAGAAAATGGCAACGTTGATCCGACAGATTTTTGAACACACCTGCCGCAGTCACGGCGTCTATCGATCCCGTGTTTATTTGGTCGTATTTCCACGGGTGGGGCAATGCGTGAGATGGAAACGGCCACCATCCGATCGCCTGACGAAAGGGGTGATCTGGTGCGGGCTCGCCGACGCAGAAAGACTGGCCGCCCATGTCCATCTGGCACTGTACAAGGGTCGTCGACCCTCATAATGCCGACGCGGGCGTTTTTTTTACAGCGCTGAACGTGCTGAAGATTGCGCCCCAGTCCGGACGAGTACAGGAAAAAGAGTGGGGTACGCTGAGCCGCTGGAAGGGCCCAAGCAAATCCAGCTGTCGTACTACCTTTTGGACGGCTTCGGACATGGTTTGCCCGTGCGGTGGGACAGACCAAAAGGAACTCGGCCGACCCATCCGTCCGCAACGCCGGCATTTCAGGGCCGAATGAACTCATGCGTATCTGGGGGCTCAAGCGGGCGGCCAACTGACAGTGATGTCTCCGTGGAGGCCCCAGACGCCATAACTCTTTGTCCATCGATTTTGAGACGACGAAGGTGGCGCTTTGAAGGGCCCTTGGCCGGTAGCTGATACCTCCAGAACGGAGTTCTCGCCACCCCGTACGGCGAACGTACTAGGTTGCCGCCCGAGATGACTAGTGCATGGACGTTGAAGAACGAAGCCCCTACCTGTATAGTGTCATCTATAGTTTATTTCTATTTTATCAAACTGTTAGGATACGGAAGGGGGACATCATGCGCCTTCCTGAGGTACTTTGGGCGGTTCCATTATCTGTTCGCTTACAGTCAGGAACGAACCGCCTATTCGCATCAGTTTACGACGCGCTGGATTTTCTAGAGCATGAATGGCCGATAAGGCACGGACAGGGCTATGAACGAGCCGTGACGACATGCCGGGGCGCGCTGAACCGTTCGGTTCCCTCTGCAGTCGCGCGCGAGGCCTTCATTGGTGCGTGCATGGAGGCTAATATGCAAACGTCAGGCGTCGCTGCCCACTATCATGCGCGTTCGGGACCTCACGGCAAGCCACTGGCCTGACCAGGAGTACCGCTTCGGAACTAGTTCCGCGAATCTCCGTAGGCGAGGTCCCGGACGATATCCCAGGTGAAAATCCCGGAGTCCACGGCATCCGTACCGGCGAGATCGACCACGAACGTGCGCTCTCCGCTTGCTTCATTGTGGGTCTTCGCCTCTACCCCTTGCAATCGCCCTCCCGAACTTGTCGCTCGTTTTTCTTCTCCGCGCAACTGTCGCTGAACGGGCCGACGCGGCCATTTGTTCGCCGGCTTGTCGCAAGAACACGCGATCAATAGGTGCAGCACATCCCTCCTCTGCGTCTTTGTCACGTGTTGCGGCTTGAAGAAGCCGGGCACGTCAGCATGCGCCTGTCGTGCCGATTGCAACAGGCGTATGCTTCCAAACGGGGCCATCGTGGCCGAAAATCTCAGGCCGCAAAGATAACCGCGTTGCACTTTGCAACTAGTGAGGAACCTTCTGCTCAATGGCCGAAAAACACATTCATCGCCGCCTCGCCGCTATCGTCGTCGCGGACGTTGTTGGCTACTCCCGATTGATGGAGGAGGATGAAATCGCCACGCTCGCAGCGCTGAAGGAGCGTCGGACGACAATCCTCCAGCCTATCGTAGGTGCGCATGGCGGCCGCATCGTCAAATTGATGGGTGACGGTGTTCTCATTGAGTTTCCAAGCGCGGTCAATGCCTTGGCCGGAGCGATTGAGTTGCAGCGGAAGATGCAGGCCGCCAATGCTGCCTTGCCCGAGACGCGCCATGTCGTCTTGCGCATCGGAATCAATCTCGGCGATGTCCTGATAGATGGCAGCGACCTTTATGGCGATGGCGTCAACATCGCCGCCCGGCTACAAAGCCTTGCCGACCCAGGCGCCATCTACCTGTCCGCGGCGATCCACGACCAAGTCAAGCGGAAGCTCGCGCTCAGCTTCGATGATCTCGGCCCGAAATCCCTGAAAAATATCGCCGAGGAAGTTCATGTATATCGTGTGCTCTACGACCCCGCAGCCTTGAAGGTCTACGGACAAGATACAGAGTTGTCTCTGCCTGCGCGGCCGTCCCTCGCCGTGCTACCGTTCACCAACTTCAGCGGTCAGCCCGAACAGGACGTGTTCACGGATGGTTTGACAGAAGACCTGATCACCGACCTTTCCAGAAATCCCGGCTTGTTCGTCATTGCCCGGCATTCGACGTTTGCTTACAAGGGAAAATCACCTGACGTTCGAGCAGTCGCACGCGAACTGGGTGTTCGCTACATCTTGGAAGGCAGCGCTCGTCGCGCCGGCGGTCGCGTGCGCATCAACGTCCAACTCATCGATGCCGCTTGCGGCGATCACATCTGGGCCGAACGTTTCGACCGAAATCTCGAAGACATTTTCGGTCTCCAGGACGAAGTCACAGACAAGATTGTCGAGGCCCTCGTTGGACGCTTGGCGCGACCACCGTCACGCAAACGTCCGAAGAGCTTGGAAGCATATGATCTTTGTGTCAGGGGGCGAATTCTGATCTCAGCGTTCAACAGTTCCCCAGAAGCGCTGCGCGAGGCCAAGATACTCTTGAACCACGCAGTCTCCATCGATGCCGAGTATGGAGAGGCATTTCGTTGTCTGGCTTTTGTTTATTGGCAATTATGGGCGCAAGGCATCGAACCCACCCAAGAGAACCGCTCAAGGGCCTTTGAGCTAGCTCACAAAGCAGTTGCGTTGGACGAAGGCGATGCTGCCAGTCACTGGTTCGTCGGATATCTATGGGCTTACGAAAAACGCTGGTCCGAATCTGATCAAGCCTTCGCAACCACCTTTACGCTGGAACCAAACAATGCAGATGCCCTAGCCATCCGTTCAGAACTTGTGGCCTTCGCTGGGCGCGGATCGGAAGCGGTCGAACTGGCCCAAAGGGCGCTTCGGCTCAACCCGCACCCGCCAGGCTGGTACTATTGGCAACTTGGATTCGCCCATTACGCTGCTTGCCAATATGAAGAAGCCGTCAAGATCTTGCGCATGGAGGCGATTTACCGCAGCCCCTCACGCCGCATACTGGCGGCCAGCCTTGCCCAACTCGGTCGCACAGACGAGGCAATGCGGGAAGCAGCACTTTTCATGGCAATGGCTCCGAAATTCACCATCTCCCACTGGGCCGCGGCCCAACCTGCTCGCGATCCACAAACAGTCCAGCGCTTTATCGAAGGCTATCGCATGGCCGGATTGCCAGAGTGAAGAAAGCCGAGGTTTCGCGGCGGATCGAGCGGCAAACACCGAACGTCGAGCATTACCAGGAGGAAGACCGGTGCGCGCGAGATTTGCGGTCGCCTGATCGAACGTGCGCCGCCTAGGCACAACGCTCTCGAGCCATGAGAGCGCGTCCGCAGCAGGGAACGTTAGTCAGACTATCTTGGCCGGTGCCAATAGCTTGGCTTGCTCCGGCCGCGCTGAGGTGGTCCAGCATTGCTTGCACGAGAGGTTGGGACGCGGGACGGTTGGATCGACCGTCCTAAACGCTTGCTCGTAGCCGCAGGAAATTCAGCCTCGCGCCGGTGGTAAGCTGGGAATCCGGACATGCGATGATTAGGGCTGGATCTCTCGTGCCATATGACAATGGCGCTAACTCAATCCTTTTCCCGCGGTGCCAGGGCTTCGTTTCTCGGTGACTTGAAATTTGTCATAACTTTCAACGTTGCGAACGTGACGATCGATAGAACGATGGCGGTATCGTAGGATCCGAGCCCCACGGCGACGCCGATTGCGCCGGTCGCCCAGATGCTCGCCGCCGTGGCGGTCCCGCGAGTGCCGAGCTTGCCGACAAGGATTGCGCCGCCACCGATGAAACCGACACCGTTGATCAGACCTTCAACCACGCGCGCGGTGGCCTCGGCGTTGCCAAGTATGACCGTCTCTGCAGCCTGTATAAACCCACATGCGGCGATGGCGACCAACGGAAATGTGCGAAGACCAGCGCTTCGTTCGTTTTGTTCGCGATCCCAGCCGATCGGCAGAGCAAGGATGTAGGCCACCATCAAAGCTGCCAGATGCGGAAAAATGTCGAGTTTCACACCAACAGATAAAAGCCAATCCGTCACACGTACTTCCCCTTAAATGTCGCAGCCGATCAATTGAAGCGCCGACGAGAATGGCCTGCGCAACGGCTGTTTTCGCCAGGTCTCGACCTGAGGTTCAATTGCCGTGGCGGCGGATAACGCCAGCAGCGCGTCTGGAATCATGAGGCGATCAGCGGAAAGACGTTTTCCTGCCCGTTGAAAAGATGAGCGATCGCGCCAAGCCGCCGCATCACCGATTTCATGAGGTAATCTCAGGCGACAAAGATGACAGGCCACGTCGGCCCGCCAATACCTACATCCGCACTTTGGCGTTTTCGCCCATGTCCGGTTTGGCGCTGGTGACGGCTGCCGCTACCATCTTGATGTAGCTGATCACAGTGCCGGCACTGTCCCAGTATTCTGCCGAGCTTGGCGTAACTTTGAGAATGCGAATGGAGGGATCGTCGGGGCTGTCCCACCATGCCTTGGCAGGAGTTGACCAGAGATCCCGGATCTTCTCGCGGTCATTCTGTACCTCGGCTACGCCCGAAATCGACACATACTTTTGCTTCTTCGTGTCGGCGAAAGCCAGGCAGACATTTGGATGGCGCGCGACCTCGTCATCTTTGTGGCTCTTGACGTCGGTCAAGAAATACAGGGCGTTCTCAACCCGCTCGATGTAGGCCGACATTGGCCTGGCCTTAAGGTCCGCGCCGGATTGAGTGGTGAGCATGCAGAACCCGATCTTTTCGGCAAGGTCCCAGACCTCGCCGTTGTCGTCCTCGATGTAAGTCATACGCTTTTCTCCTTTGAGCCAAAGAAAACGACGGCTCTGGAATGACAATCCACGAAACCGGCTCACCTTGCCGGAGCGACAACTGCAGAGGTTGCGCCGCGGCCAGCCGCGCCATTTTAAAGGGCGCGGCCGCCCCTTGGCGATTAGGCCGCCTTGGATCGCTTCGATGTTTTGTTGATCGACGTCACGGCGAGGTTGGTGAGCTTGTTGTTCGTAGCCTTCTCCTGGTCGAGAATCTCGCTCAGAAGTTTGTGCGCCTCATCATGACCAAGATCCTTGGCCCACTCACGAAGAGAGCCATAGCGCGCGATCTCGTAGTGCTCGACAGCTTGGCAAGCGGCCAGTAGTCCGGCATCGAGAGCTGTTCCTTCGGCCTCTTTCATCAAACCGTCGGCCTCCTTGATCAGCCCTTCGATGGCATCGCATTTTTCACCAGACGCCGTCTTGCCGATCGACTTGAAAACCTGCTCCAATTTCTTGATTTGGTCTTTGGTTTCCGAGAGGTGTTCTTCGGCCGCTTTTTTCAGTTCAGCGCTGTTGGCTGCCTTAGCAACCTTTGGAAGTGCCTTGGTGATGGCGTTCTCAGCGAAATAGATATCCTGCAGTGTATGCTCGAAAATTTCAGCCAGCGATTTCAATGGTTCTCTCCTTGGCAGGTGAATGCAGGAGAGAAAGCATTTTACGGAGGAATCGTTCCACTTCTCGTCGCCAAACCATACCATCCGTACGATCGGCACATTTAATCGCGGCGGGCGATCAGACGCCTCAACACCTACAAACTTGAAAAGAAGCACTGATGATGAGGGCTCACGCACGACCCTTTCAGAGCGCAAACCGCCGGGATCGTTCATGAGACGATGGGGTAGCGCAATTCGCTCACCTGGTCGGTAGGATAAATTCATGCCTTGGAGAACACTACGAACTCGGCGTGAAGAGTTCAGTTGTTCGCACCCGCAAAGACCAGAACACTGGAAGCAATTAAGAACATCTCAAATCTTCGCAGCATCGGGAACAAGCATGGCTGTGCCCCGTTTTGTCGTAAACCCGCTGTAGGCCAACGACATCGCACGCAGGCCTGACCATGGATCGTTTCTTTGCAAGGTTCGCCACCGCAACCGCACACGCAACAGGCAGCCCGCTTGCCTTCATCGTCTGTGTGATCACGGTTCTTGCTTGGGCACTGTCGGGCCCCTTCTTTGGCTTCTCCGAGACGTGGCAACTAGTGATAAACACGGGAACAACGATCGTCACGTTCCTCATGGTGTTTCTCATTCAAAATACCCAAAATCGAGATGGGGCGGCGCTGCAGGCCAAACTCGACGAAATCATATTGTTTACGGATGCCGAAAACGAATTCGTCGGTATCGAGAAACTGACGGACAAGGAGCTACAGGAGCTGCATGCTCGATGCGAGAAGGCTGCCCAGCGCTCGCATGCAATGCTTCAGAGCGCCCATGCCGAACGAAACGCAAGAGAAAATCGGTCGAAGCCGGCCTTCAATCGAGAGGATATCGAGAATCCGTCTCAAGCAAGCACCTCGGGTCGTTGATAAATGTGGCCCAGTGTCGGACGCCGACAGGCGCGAGTTGTTCTCCATGATCCATGGCGGTCGTAGATGTTCATCCAAGCGACCATTGCGAACGCGATAGCTATCGTGCGGAGGGCAGTAAATTCGGCTTGTTGATCATTATCCTGAAGCCGCCATCATCGTCTGAAAGGAACTCTAAGGAATACCGATCACGACTATCTCGTTCGTTGTCAAAGGGGCAGAGGACGGCTTCTCAGTCCCGCAATATGCAGCCGTCTTCAGCTGCGAGCTAGACGGCCTCAAGGCCACCGAACCGGAACGAACGAAAATCTACTACCTGAATTGAGCAATCAGATGAAAACGTTAGCGATCACCACGGCCGCCATCCTGATGAGCGCTGCATCCAGCTTTGCGCAGTGCAAAGCGAAAGTCGGCACCACAGTCAGCATCGTCAGTGCTCGAAACAGAACACAACGTGCATCACTCTAACCCCGGTCTTCCGGGGTTTTTTCGTAGCAGCCAACCCGTTATAAGGTTTTGGCAAAGACTTATAACATTGACAAGGCCGCGCATCGTTATAAGGTCTTGGCAGCGACTTATAACAGCGGTGAGATGAGCCAAGATGACTTGATCAGCAGAAGGAAACGGAGCTTCGACCAAGTGATGGCCGAACTTGTCGCCGAGAGGGCCGGCGCACTCGATAAGGAAACACCAATGATGAAAGAGATCGACATCAGCTATCGGACGATGTTCGCGGAGCTGGCGCAACGGACGCTCGATGCTCAATTCGTGGCGGACTTCCCCTTGGAGGGATGGTTCGTGAGCGTGACCGTCAAAGATCGCAATTACTGGTATTTTGATCTCCCTACCCCCGAGGGCAAAGACAAGCGAAGCTACGTCGGTCCCGCGAGCGACGAAGCGATCACGGAGCGGGTGAAGGCCCACAAGGAAATCAAGGACAAAATCCGGGAGCGGAGGCGCATGGTGAGCACGCTGCGCCGCGCTGGCCTCCCCGGCCCCGATCAGTTTGCGGGCGACGTCACGAAAGCCCTAGCCGACGCCGGATTGTTTCGGTTGCGGGCCGTGCTTATCGGGTCAGTCGCATTCAGCACCTATGCGGGGATGCTAGGCGTCCGCCTTCCCTCGGCGGTTATGCAGACAGGCGACGCGGACTTCGCGCAGGACTTCGCAATCTCGGCTGGGGTCCAAGACAGCCTGCCGCCTATCCTCGAAATCCTCAAGTCGGTCGATCCCGACTTCCGAGCGGTTCCGCACCAGGCTGACAAAGCCAAGGTGGTGGCCTTCCAGAACGCCAAGGGTTATCGGGTGGAGTTCCCGACTGGAAACCGAGGATCGGACGAATATACTGGCAAGCCGTCGCCCATGCCCGCCCTCGGCGGCGCGTCGGCGGAAAACCTCCGGTTCTTGGACTATCTCATCTACGAGCCCGTCCGGACGGTGCTTCTCTTCCGCGAGGGCGTGAACGTCCTTGTCCCCGCTCCCGAGAGGTATGCCGTCCACAAGCTGATCGTGTCTTCGCGTAGGCTGACGGACACGCTAGGACGCGTGAAGGCGGACAAAGACCTGTCGCAGGCCGCCTTGCTCTTCGAAGCGCTTGTGGAGACGCGCCACGGGGACGAACTGGCCGATGCGTGGGAGGAAGCATGGGAACGTGGAGATGCGTGGAAAGAGGGCATTGTCAGCGGCCTATCGAGACTGCCCAAGAACGGAGTGAAAGCCCTCGAAAAGGTTCTCGGTCCCGAGGTGGTGGAAAGCCTGCTGAAAAGGTGATCGACAGATGAACGCGAACCTTAGCCCTTACGACCCCGGCCCTCGCCAGCGTTGCGGCAAGCCGTCGGAAGTCGTCCTGAAGGTCAGCCAGCAAGTCGTGAACGGCGAGGACAAGCATCTGCCGGATCGCCGGCTGTGCCTCGGTCTGCTGCGAGATCGAAGGGAAAAGCTTTGGGAAGCGGGAGTAGGGCCTCGAGAACCTCTCAAGGCCGCCGACGCATGCGGGCGCGGTTTCGTACGACAGACAAAAGCACGGTCGATTGCCGGCGATGGTTCAGACCGCCTCATCATCCCTTGCCGTCAGAGTTTATCCCTTTTCAAGCAAGCGAGCTGTGCGGTTACGAGCAAAGACATTAGCGATCGGATGTGAGTTATCGGGATGGGCGAGAGTTGCTTGAGTTGCGAGATTACGTCGGGAAGACGAACAGTCCCTGGAGGCGCGTCCAAGAAACACGCTTTTTCCATGCTCACCAGGACGTCGCCTATCCAATCCCCGGGCAAATCGTCGTCACCGCAAAGAGGCATTTTTGCTTTTTGACGGAAATGAGCCAAGCCGAAACATCGGAATTTCTGCCACTGGTCCAACGCATTAGACGTGAGCAGGAGCGCCAACTGGGTATCGAGCACGTGTATTACATCTACAATGAAGACACGACACACCACTTCCATCTTTGGATGGTGCCGCGCTACCCATGGATGGCACGTTTTGGAAAATCGATCGAGGCGGTGCGACCCGCCTTGCGCCACGCGCGTGAGCAAATGACTTCTGAACACCACTTGGCCGCAGTAGCAGAAGCGGCCGCAAAGCTGAGGGAAAGCTTGGCCCGAGAGGTGGAAGGTGACTGACAAAGCGAACGACGCGCAGTTAGCCCCAACCGACGTGCGCCGTCCTTGGGCGGTCGTCAAGTTAGTCCCTTGGGATCAGAAACAGACGCCGACCTCACTCAACCAATCCCGATGGACACTGTGACCGGTATTTAAGGCCTGAAACGACCGCTTCGGTCGCACGCGAAGCCCTTCCGCCACGTCATCGCTCCCAACCAAAATCCCGCACGTTTCCTAGATCGTCCGCAATCCAAGGATGTTTCTAATTCAGATATATACAACCCCAGGTGCAGATGATTATATCTTTGAAGGTTGTATTCTTCGTTTTCTCTACTAATAGGAGCATTCTTTGGAAGATGCAAGTTTAATCATCAAGATCATATTGGGGTTCAGCGTGATAATAGCGGCGGTTCTGGTTCTCTTGATGCTAGCCCCTGCTTAAGCCCCTTCCCCAACGAATAGCGGCGTCGAAACCAAAATCCGACAACTTAAAAGCCGAGTTTCAGGTCAGGGTCCGCCGTTCCGCGGATTTTGCGAAAGGCAGACCCGAAATCGTCGTCGAGTGCGGAGACCTCGCATCGCGCTGCAGACAACGCGAACAACCGATTGACGCCTAGGTGAAGATATCGATAAAACGCCCCATCGAATTTGCTCGCTAGCTTTGGTTATAGCGCAATTGGCTTCGCGCTCTGAACGAACCTTCCTTTCAAAATCGCTATCAGGCCTCAAGTTTCGCGCGGAGGCTCCCAGTATCCTACGGAAGGGCTCGTCATGATTGCCGGCACAGTCAAATGCTCCAGATAAGGCCTTGGCGTCATCCAACATGCAACGGCGGCGTCGGCCGGTCTGCCGCTATTCCGCCGGCGAACGCGCTGCTATGAGCGATCACGTCGAAGGCCGAAACATGATTTCGAAGGCGAGCGAGATCTCGGCCCAAAATCCCAGTTTGCCTGTTGCGTCCATAGCAATGTCTCAAGGCGACTATGTCACACAATCAACTAGGAAGACGCCTTGAAGAATTCCAGAGTCAGCCCGCTTTCCGGCCACGGCGCGGCAGCAACCGTCGACCGTGAAAAAGCCTGGCTAAAGATCCTGTCCACCTATCGACAGCCGCATATCGGCCGCAGCACCTTCGAGCTGACGGCGACCCTTGTTCCATTTGTTCTGCTGTGGGCAGGAGCTTGGGTCTGTTTGCACTTCGAGTACTGGCTCGGCGTGGTCCTTATCGTCCCTGTTGCGGCGGGATTTCTCCTGCGCTTGTTCATGCTGCAACATGACTGCGGACATGGTTCGTTTTTCGGGCGGCGCAGCCTGGATGACTGGACGGGCCGAATGATCAGCGTTTTGACACTAACGCCTTATGACTACTGGCGCCGCGCCCATGCCGTACACCATGCTTCGGCAGGCAACCTCGACGAGCGAGGTGTCGGTGACATCACCACGCTTACCGTTGCCGAATACGACGCCCTCACGCCAGGAGGACGGGTTCGTTACCGCCTCTACCGGCATCCGCTCGTGATGTTCGGCATCGGTCCCGCCTGGCTCTTCCTGTTCAAGCAAAGGTTGCCGTTCGGAATGATGCGCTCTGGCGCTCTTCCGTGGGTTTCCACCATGGCAACGAATGTGGCGATTGCCGCACTCTCGGGCATTCTTATCTGGGCAGTGGGTGTCGCACCGTTCCTCCTGATCCATCTGCCGGTCGTCCTTCTTGCTGGGGCTGCAGGTGTCTGGTTGTTTTATGTCCAGCACCAGTTCGAAGACACGCACTGGTCAAGGCCACCCGAGTGGACGTTCCAATACGCGGCCATGCATGGCGCCTCGCACTACGATCTGCCGCAGCCCTTGCGCTGGATCACCGGCAATATCGGCATGCACCATCTCCATCACCTGTCGAGCCGAGTTCCCTTCTACAGGCTTCCTGAGGTCATACGTGATCATCCTGAACTGGGAGATATGGGCCGCATCACCATCAGGCAAAGCCTGGGCTTGGTGAAGCTCGTCCTTTGGGACGAGGCCTCCCACCGACTGATATCATTTCGAGAAGCAGACGCGCGCGAAACTGTGGCACGATCGGCTTTGCCGACACCTGCTTGAGCGCACCAGGCGCCGGCCGCGGCACGCGGCCAGCCCCCGTTCTCCCCCGGCTTGACCCGTCAAAAGAGCCGCTCGCCAAGAGGTTCAGCGTAGCGCCCGCCAGCGTCCAGGAACGTTATCCAACTAGCCGCTCCGGTCGCTTTCATCGCACCATCGTCGCGCCCAGGCTCCATCGCCTGCTTGCAACGGGTCGACCTCACGGTTTTTTTGCTGATCGACAAAGCAAGACCGCTCGAAATGTTAGTTTGGACAGCTCCGTCTAGCTGCACAGCGTATTGCGGCAGCACGCCTGCAGTTTAGAGAACCGTTTTCACCAAGCGCGGATCACTTTAACAATCGCACAATGCTCCTCGGCGCCGTACCCCGCGTCTGTAGCGTTGCGAAAGAGATCAGAGGCAAAGGCGGGAAACGCGGTGTTGATGTTCAAATCATCCGCTATCTCGACGAGCCGCGTGATATCCACGCCGACCGACCTGATGGTGCTTTGGGGATCAGCAAATCGGTTTCCTTCGATGGCTCGACCCATGTGGCGCAGGTCGTCCGCAAACATCGGTGACAGGCTAGCTATTGTTTCGCCAAATTCCGCGACATCCATTCCTTCCGCAGCACACATCGCCGCCCCGTGGCTGAAGCCAATCCAGTGCCCGGCAAAATAGGCAAGAGCCGCATTAAAGAGAACCTTTGCGCGGCTTATATCGTTTCCGACGTGAGTAAGATTTGGAGCGAGCAGCCTTAAGCTCGCTTCGAGCGAGGTGAAGACACTTTCTCGTCCGGCGATAACGATCGAGGCCTCAGGTCCACCGATCTGACTTGGCCAGGCAGAAATCGCGCCGTCAAGATAGCTTCCTCCGCGGTTCGCCACCCATTCTTCAAGCTGACGCGCTTGCTTCGGCGTGCCCGACGTGAGTTGCACGACGGTCTTTCTTTGGAGCAAGTCTGTCGCGGATGCGTCATCGAGGACCATCGAGGTTGCCGCGTAGTCTGACAGGCAGACGATGAGTGTGCTGCTGGCGGCAATAGCAGCGGACGGCGTTTCCGCCCTCGACGCGCCGAGGTGCTCCAAGGCCTCTGCCTTGCCTGGAGTTCGGTTCCAGACTGTAACGCTCCTTCCCGAAGTTATAAGCGCTTTGGCGAGCGCGCTGCCCATGCGCCCCAGCCCGATGACAGCTACTTCACTCATCACTTCACCCTTGACCGGTTAGTTACACTATGTAACTTACATATTGTAACTTTAGGTGCAAGGGGAAACCGTGAAGCTCAAGAAAGATATGCGTCGCGAACAAATGCTTGATGTCGCGATGCAAATTGTCCGGGATCAGGGCGCAGATGAACTGACGCTCGGGACCTTGGCTGCAAAAGCAGGGGTCAGTCGTCCGATCGCTTACGGACACTTTTCTACCCGGTCCGGACTTTTGCTGGCACTGTTCAAGCGGCTGGAGGAAAACTATGTCCACCGACTCCGCTCCGCGCTTTGCGAAGCGCCAAAGGAGCTCACCGCCGTAGCCGACATTATCAGCAAAGCATACTTCAATTGCCTTGCCGATTTTGGCCCAGAAGGTCTCGCAATATCCGCGGCGCTCAAAGGGACAGAAGAGATGGCCGCGCAGCAACGGCTCATGATTCGCGCATACATAGATTTGATGTGTAATGCCCTTCGGCCATTCTCAGAGCTGGAAGTTGGCCATATCCATCCTGTGTGCGTCGGTCTGTTAGGTGCAGCGGAGGCGCTTGCTTCCGAAACGCAAACCGGCGCGATATCTGAGCGGGTCGCCACGTCCGTTTTGGCGGCGCTCATCATCAAAGGGGTCGCAAGTGAGCCGAGCAAGGTTGGGTGAATTTTACCCATGAGGCTTGAAGCCTCAATATCCTAAACCGGCTGGCCGACGCAGGATGCATCGTCAGGCGTCAGCAGTCTTTCGCAGCCGCTACGGTCATACGGCCGATTGATGCACGACGGCTCGTATCATCCACCGAACCACCCGCGATTGCCCTCTACAGAAACGCTGCTTCGTCTATCAGCGAGCGGGTGCTGCGGCACAACAATCGACGCGGAAAGGCCAGCGTCAATAACGACTAAGCGAAGCCCCGCGCGACAGGTCGGCTGTGCACTTTTACGATGGAGCGCATGGCCCGTTGTGCATTTCCAAGGAAACCGCCCTCGCGACAGTACCCGCCTTGTCCCTTGGTGTTTCCTTGGCCGTTGGTCCGAGGAGCATATTTCAGGTTTCACGCCAAGCACCCGGGAGTATGCTGACAACAGACAATTCGTACTTGCCAATCAGCAAGCAACCTCTCGGCGTTTTCGAAGGGCTGCCTCCAAGGAGGTGCACAATGAGAGCCGCGCCAACATCCATCTATCTGATTATTCTTGCGACAATCTCAGTCGGAGTCGTTCGAACGGACGCTCACCAGGCAAAGACCGGCTGGACCTATCCTCTGGCGTGCTGCAAGGCTCATGAGGCAGGTGGCGATTGTGCTGCCATCCCCGCGCCCGACATTTTGCGAGGGGCTCGTGGGTTTTCCGTTTTCTTGCATGCTGGCGACCACCACATGGCAAGACGACCGCACGTGTTCTTTATCCCCTATGGCGATGAGATCCCGTCGGGCGATGGGCAGTATCATATTTGCCTTCATCCGACGGAAGACGACGTGAACTGTTTCTTTGCCCCACCTGACAGCAGCTAATGCGAATACGCCACCCCGGAGTTCAGCCGCTCGAGGTCGCCCGCGTCCGTCATTCGCGGGCGCGATATCGAGGCGGCCCTCGCTGCCGTGACCGTAACCGAAACGTCGATCCGAGGTTTCGGCAAATAAAGCGCGAGTCTCGCAACCGGGAGCAATTCCACCTGAAGTCACGCAACGGGATCTTCGATTGCGCTCCTTGCTAGTGATTCTTGATTAATTGCACCCCATCGCAGAACGCAATATTTTATTGCGTCGATGAGACGGGACGTCCACGGCCAGCGCTGCCGAACAGTTTCGGTTTCCGCACCAATCCCAGATGCCGTTCGACGACACGATCCACGAGGAGTCGAGCGATGGGTACAACGACACCGAACAACATCATGCAGGTCGGCATGGGGTTCTGGGCGTCCAAGGCCCTGCTCAGTGCGGTTGAACTCGGCGTCTTCACCGAGCTTGCGACTGGCCCGGCCGAACTGCCGGATCTGCAGGCCAGGCTGAAACTGCATCCCCGCTCGGCCCGCGACTTTCTCGACACCCTGGTCGCGCTGAAGCTGCTCGAACGCGAGGACGGCCGCTATCGTAATGCCCCTGACACGGACCTCTTCCTCGATAAGGCGAAGCCATCCTATATCGGCGGCATCCTCGAAATGGCCAATGCCCGGCTCTACGGTTTCTGGGGTTCGCTGACCGAAGCCCTGCACACCGGAGAACCACAGAACGAAGCCAAGCACAGCGAAGATTTCTTCGCCGCGATCTATGCGGAACCGGCACGGCTGCGCGGGTTCCTCGAGGCGATGAGCGGGATCAGCGCCGGCGCGGCGCAGGCGATCGCCGCCAGGTTCGACTGGTCGAAATACACGACCTTCGCCGATGTGGGCGCGGCGCAGGGGATGGTGCCGGTGGTGATCGCGCGAGCGCATCCGCATCTCAAGGCCATCGGCTTCGATCTGCCCGCCGTGCAGCCGATATTCGACGACTTCGTCGCCCGGCAGGGCCTTACCGACCGCATCACCTTCCAAAGCGGCAACTTCTTCGACGGCCCAATGCCCAATGCGGACGTGATCGTGATGGGGCACATCCTGCACGACTGGGATCTTGCCGAAAAAAGGAAGCTCTTGGAAAAAGCGTTCGCTGCGCTGCCGAAAGGCGGAGCCGTGATCGTCTACGACGCCGTCATTGACGACGAGCGCCGCTTGAACGCCTTCGGCCTGTTGATGAGCCTGAACATGCTGATCGAGACCCGCGGCGGTTTCGATTATACCGGCGCCGACTGCCAAGCCTGGATGCGCGACGCCGGTTTTGTGTCCACGCGCGTCGAGCCGTTGCTGGGGCCGGACTCGATGGTGATCGGCTTCAAGCCCGGTTGATCGGAAACCAAACCCCGACCGTTGTTCCGCAAGACCGACCACTGGAGCAATTTCGATTGCCGGCAGCTGACAACGCCGTTGCTCAATCTGACTTTTGAACAGTCGCCGCAAAAGCGCCGCTACCAGCAGCCGACGTTTCTTGAAGTGCCGTCGGGAAAACCGAACCGCCTGCGCAATTCCCCAAGCAGCTAAACATGCAAACCCTCAAATATACCCGAGGGGGCCGCTTGACTCCCTCAGGCCGCGCCAGTATCAAGTTGTAGGCCTAACCCTACAATTGGATGCCATGCACCAGTCTCAGTCAAAACCAAGTCCCGCACTGTCGTTGTCGGATCTTCCCGCTCCCGATGTCGTCATCCGCCGGCTGAAACACCCCGGACGCTGGATCAGCGGCGGTCTCGTCATCCTGCTTCTGGCGGTGATCGGACGCGCCTTCGCCGTCGGGCAGATCCAGTGGACGGTGGTCGGCGAGTTTCTGACGGCCGGTGTCATCATCACCGGTTTCGGCTGGACGCTGCTCATTTCGGCCTGCGCGCTGGTGCTCGGCGTGCTGCTCGGCTTTGCCTTCGGCATCATGCGGCTCTCGGAAAACCCGATCCTGCGTTTTGCCGCCTGGCTCTATGTCTGGATCTTCCGCGGTACACCGGTGCTGCTACAGCTTCTCATCTGGTTCAACATCGCGCTGATCTTTCCGAAGCTCTACATCCCCGGTCTTATTGACGCGCGCATGGTCGATGTGGTGACACCCTTCGTCGCCGCGGTTCTCGGTCTCGGCGTCAACGAAGGGTCGTACCTCACGGAAGTCGTGCGCGGCGGTATCGGTTCGGTCGACAAGGGTCAGAAGGAGGCGGCCCACACGCTCGGAATGACGCCCGGGCAGACGATGCGGCGCATCATCCTGCCGCAGACCCTTCGGCTGATCCTGCCCGTGCTCGGCAACAGCGCGATCGGCATGCTGAAGTTCTCCTCGCTCGCCGCCACCATCGCGATGGGCGAGATGCTGAACGCGGCCCAGCGCATCTACTTCATCAACGGCGCCGTCATCGAACTGCTGTTTGTCTGCGCCGTCTGGTATCTGGCCGGAACCACGGTTCTGTCCATCGGCCAGTATTATCTCGAACGCCACTTCGGCCGCGATACCGCAACGACAACCACCGAACGCCGCTGGTTCAAAGCCTGGGCGCGTCGTCCGGCCGTCACGGGTGAAGCATGACACTTGCAGTTAAAGCGGTCGGTATCCGCAAGAGTTTTGGCAATCACGAGGTGCTGAAGGGTCTCGACCTGGACGTCGCCTATGGCGAGGTCCTCTGCATCCTCGGACCCTCGGGCAGCGGCAAGAGCACGTTCCTGCGCTGCATCAACCACCTGGAAACGCCGAATGGTGGCTACGTGTGGGTGGACGGCGCGATCATGGGCTACGAGCTCAACCGCGGCGCGCTGCAGGAATTGCCGGTCAAGCGACTGCGCGCCCAGCAGAGCCAGCTCGGCATGGTGTTCCAGCACTTCAATCTGTTTGCGCACCGCACCGTGCTCGGCAACGTCACCGAGGGACCGATGGTGGTGCGCGGTCTCAGCCGCGCCGAGGCCGAAGCCCGCGCCATGGCCCTGCTCGAGCAGGTCGGCATGGCGGCCAAGGCATCGAGCTACCCGTCGCAGCTTTCCGGTGGCCAGAAACAGCGCGTGGCAATCGCGCGGGCGCTCGCCATGGAACCGCGCGTCATGCTCTTCGACGAGCCGACCAGCGCGCTCGATCCGGAGCTCGTCGGCGAGGTGCTGGAGGTGATGCGCAATCTGGCGCGCGGCGGCACGACGATGATCGTCGTCACCCACGAAATCGGCTTCGCAAGAGAAGTCGCCGACCGCGTCGTGGTGATGATCGACGGCGAAATCCGCGAGAACGGCGCACCTCAACAGGTTCTTAGCAACCCCGGTGATGCGCGTGTGCGCAGTTTTCTGAGCCGCGTGCTTGCCTGACGACAAGAGTTCAAAAAAGGGAGAACAGGAAATGAAACGATTGCTGCCGATGGCTCTGGCGCTTGCCTCCGCCACCTTCATCAGCCTTGCCGCAGGGGCTGCTGCCCATGCCGCCGACGAGAAGCTGGCCGCCGCCCTGCCGGATGCCGTGCGCGACACCGGCAAGCTGAACGTCACGATCAGCCTTGCCTATCCGCCGATGGAATACAGCGACGCCGGCTCGACCGAACTGAAAGGCTTCGACATCGATCTTGCCAAGGCGATCGCCGAGCGCCTCGGCCTGACGGCGGAATTCCAAAACGTCGAGTTCCCGCAATTGATCCCGCAGGTGGTCACCGGCCGCTCCGACCTGATTATGACCGCCTTCTCCGACAAGGTGGAACGCCAGACGCAACTGGACTTCATCGACTACTTCAAGACCGGCAACGTCTTCTATTCGACCGCCGACCACCAGGGTGAGATCAAGGCCGAGGCCGACCTCTGCGGCAAGACGGTTGCGGTCGCGACCGGAACCAGCTGGGTCACCTGGGCGGAAAACCTTGGCAAATCCATCTGCCCGGCCGACAAGCTGATCACCGTCATTCAGATCCCGACCCAGGCCGAGCACATCATGCAGATCCGCCAGGGGCGTGCCCAGGCTTCCGTCATCGGCCTTGAAGGACTGCTCGACCTGATGAAGCAGGAGCCGGACAAATTCTACCAGATCGGTGAGGTTGGCGAGATCAACCATTACGGCATTGCCCTTGCAAAGGCCAACACACAACTGCGCGATGCAATCAAGGGCGCGCTCGACGCCATGAAAGCCGACGGCACTTATGCACAGATCCTCGACCGCTACGGCTTGAAACAGGCGGGTGTCGAGGAGTTCAAGATAAACGGAGCCACGAAGTAACAGAACCGCGCCGGAGCCTGCCTTGACCCATCCCCCCATGCCAGACGCCTCAACCGCAACGGGCGAACGCCCTGACGATCGACTGTCGCGGCTGCGCCTCGATCTCTATTCGAGCGAGCAGCTTTACCGGCAGCTCTATCGGGCGCTGCGCGCCGCGATCCTGAGCGGCGACTTTTCCGAAGGTGAAGCCATTCCCTCGGAGAACCAGTTGCGCGACCAGTTCGGCATTGCCCGCACGACTGTGCGCAATGCGATGGCGCTTCTGGTTTCAGAGGGGCTGGTCCAGCAGGTTCGCGGCCGCGGCACAATCGTCTCGCACCGGCCGATCAGCCACAACATCTGGAACTTCGGCAGCTTCACGGAGCTTGCCCGAAAACAGGGCCAGCGCCCGGTGACGCAGGTGCTGGAGCACCGGGCAGACAACGGCCAACTCGTGCTGGTGCGCGCCCGCGGGCTTGCCAACGGCGACAGCGTGACATGGCTGAACGTCGACACGTCCGAGCTCGATCTCGCCCTTTATCCCGGGCTTGATCGATACGACTTCGCGTCGCAATCCCTCTACGAGGTGTTGCGCCGCGACTATGACCGTCACCCCCTGCGTTCGGAACTGCTGTTGACCGTCGTGCCGGCTTCCGATCGCCTGCGGGAGGTCTTTGCCCCGGCGCAGGACGTGCCGGGCTACCTTTGCGCCAGCGGGGATGTGCTCGACGCGGACGACCGGTTGGTCGAGCGCACGTCGATCGTCTACTCGCCGGCAGTCCAGATGAAATTTGCAACGCGCTGGGGCCGCGAGACCGCGCCGCACGGCGTGCAGGAGACATGACATGAGCCGCTTCGGCGACACCTTTACCATCCAAAAACCGATCCTCGGCATGCTGCACCTTGCCGGTGACGGCGCTCAGGCCAAGCTTGCCCAGGCCGAAGAGGAAGCCCGCATCATGGCCGGCGAAGGCGTCGATGGGCTGGTTGTCGAGAACTATTTCGGCGATGCCGAGGATGTCGAACGGGTGCTAGAGCGGATCTTCCACCTCGACCTCGGAACGCGCATCGGTGTCAACGTCTTGCGCGATGACTCCCGCGCCTTCGCGCTCGCGCGGACCTATCCGGTCGCGTTCATCCAGGTGGATTCCGTCGCTGGCCACCTGCCGCCCGAAGCAGACGTCCCCTTTGCGACCGAACTTCAGACCCGCCGCGACGGTGTGACGGCCCTGCTCCTCGGTGGTGTCCGGTTCAAGTACCAGCCGGTCCTATCAGGCCGGCTGGAGGAGGAAGACGTGCGCATCGGTGCGTCGCGCTGCGACGGGCTGGTCGTCACGTCGGACGCGACCGGCCAGCCGACCGACTTGGAGAAGGTGGCGCGATTCCGCGCGGCGACCGGTGGCGAGACGCCGCTCCTGATCGGCGCCGGCCTCACCGAAGCCAACGCCACCGAGCAATTGGCTCAGGCCGACGGCGCCGTCGTCGGCAGCTGGTTCAAGCACGATCACAAGGACACCGGCCGGGTCGAGGCCGCCCATGTCGCAGGCTTGATGCGTGTCGTGCGCGCGATCAGGAGCGCGGCATGAACGCCGTCCACGCCCGGCCGGTGACCCCGGACAATTTTTCCCGCTACGGCCGGGTGTACGACCTGACCGGTGACACGGACGGCAAGGTCGTCTGGACTGCCGGCGACGGCTGGAACGACGGCTTTACGAAAACGCCGTTGATCGACGGCCGCGGTCATCTCGGCTTCACCCGTGGCGGACAAGCGCCCTGGGACTGCCGCGCGATGGAGCGGCACCCGCTGACCGAAGAGGCGATCTTCTGTCTCGCTGAACCGGTTGTCCTTGCGGTTGCGCCGGCGTCGGATGGCGAAGCACCTGATCGCGACGAGATCGAAGCCTTCGTCGTCGCGCCCGGGCAGGCTGTCGTCATGGATCGCAATGTCTGGCACGATGCCTGCCGCGGCGTTTCCGGCCCCGCACCCTATTACTGGATGGCCGTCTGCGGCCTCGGCGAAAGCCCATGGGTAGCAGTCTCGGGCGGTCCGATAAAGGTGTCGGCGGCAGCGGGCACGGGACTAACCTTATGACCGCATTCTTCATTGGCGATGTCGCCCTCGACGAATACTACACCGCCGACCGCTGGCCCGGCCGCGCCGACAAGGGCATGGTCAAGGAGCTTCCGGCAGAAGCCGGCGGCTCCATCGCCAACGCCGCCGTCGTGCACGCCGGTCTTGGCGGCGATACGCAGTTCATATCGCTACTCAACGACAGCCCATTGTCCGAGCGCCTGATCGCCGATCTCAGGCAAAATGGCGTCGGCGTCGATCACATGCTGATCGATCCCGCCATTCCGGAATCGCGCAACTTCATCTTCCTCGTCGAGGGCGAGCACATCGTGCTCACCGTCGAGATGGGCGAGCAGCCGATGTGGCTTTCAGGCGCCAGCCTGAAGGCATTGCGCCAGCCGGGTTACCTCTACACCACGCTCTATCGCGTCCGCCGTCTGCACGCCAAGACGCAAAACGGCGTTCTGAAGCAAGCCGATCTCCTCAGGGACCTGCATTCCAACGGGCGCCGGGCGATCTTCGATCTCGACGTCGGCGGCTGCACGCCCGAGGACATGCCCTATCTGACCGGCGCGGCTGTCGTCATCTTCAACCAGATCGGTTTCCACACCGCTTTCGGCCACGACGACATCAACCTCATCGGCGACTGGATGCGAGAGCACCAAATCGACCGAGTTGTGCGGACGCTGGCCGCCGAGGGCGCGGAGGCTCGCAACCATGAAACGGTCTTGCGCGTGCCCGGCTTTACCTTGAAAGTCGTCGACGTGACTGGTGCCGGCGACACCTTTGGTGGAACGCTTACCTGGTGCCTGTCGCAGGACCAGAGCTTCGAGGAGGCGCTCGACTTCGCAGTCGCGGCCGCTTCGCGCGCCGTCACCATCCATGGCCCGCGCGCAGGCAAGGCGACACCCGAAGATGTCCTTGCCTGGCGACGGCGGCACCGCCACCAGGATCGCTGAACTGGCCTCATCGGACGCACACGAACCGCAGGCCCTGCGGTTCTCCCGAACCATGACAAACACAAGCGTTTGGCCGATCACGGGGCGCACCTACCCGGATTTACCGTCGCCGTTTGCATCGATCACGACGCGCACCGGCCCACCGTCTGGTCGTGCGGCATCGGCGGGAGGCCGGGCGCAGAAGGCCATCGAAGGTAGCACGCGGCGATCGAGCCGCAGGACACTCCTCGAGCCCGTTGGTGTGTCAGCTTTGCGATATCAGTTTGCTCGAAGGGCTGCGGCGATGGTCGCATATATCGTTTCGACCTCGTCCTTGCCGATCGTCAGAGGCGGCGACAAGACGATCGTGTTTGCGACCGGACGAATGAGCACGCCGCGTTCGAAGCAGAATTCATAGACCTTCTTGGCGAGTGTCTTGCCGACGGCGGCGTTTTCGCCAAGCTCGATGCCCGCAAGCAGACCGAGGTTGCGAATGTCGACGACACCGGGCAGCCCCTTCAGGCTGTGCGCACATTGCTCCCAGTGCGGTTCGAGCCCCGCTGCCCGCTCGAAAATCCCCTCGGAAACATAAACGTCCAACGCCGCCAATCCGGCGGCGGCCGCCAGCGGATGGCCGGAATAGGTATAACCGTGGGAGAGTTCGACCGTACCTGGTGCCGCCTTTGAGGTAATCGCATCGTAGATGCGATCGCTGGCAATGACGCCGCCCATCGGAACCGCGCCATTGGTCATGCCCTTTGCCACCATCAGTAGATCGGGCTTTACCGAAAAGCGGTCGGCCGCGAAAGCATGGCCGAGCCGACCGAAACCGGTGACGACCTCGTCGAAGATCAACAGGATGCCGTGGCGCGTGCAGAGTTCGCGCAGCCGCTCGAGATAGCCGACCGGCGGAACGAGAACACCGGTCGATCCCGCGACCGGCTCAACGATGACGGCAGCAATCGTCGATGCATCGTAGGTCGCGATCATCTGCTCAAGCGCATCGGCCAGCTCTGCCCCGTGCGGCGGCTGACCGCGGCTGAAGGCGTTCTTCGCCGGATCATGCGTGTGCGGCAAATGCACCGTGCCGGGCAAGAGCATGCCGAACTGCTTCTTGTGCGGGCCCATGCCCGCAGCCGACAGGCCGCCGAAACCGACGCCGTGATAACCGCGCTGACGCCCGACGATGCGCTGGCGCTGCCCTTCACCCCTCGCATGATGGTAGGCAAGCGCGATCTTGAGCGCGGTATCGGCCGCTTCCGAGCCGGAATTGGTGAAGAACACGCGGTTCATGCCTTCTGGCGCAATCGACGTTAGCCGGTTGGCATATTCGAAGACCAGCGGATGCCCGAGGCCGAACGAGGATGCGAAGTCCAGCCGCGCCGCCTGTTTCTGGATCGCCTCCACGATGCGCGGATGGCCATGGCCAACGTTGACGCACCAAAGCCCGGCGATAGCGTCCAGCAGGCGGTGGCCGCCGCTGGTGAAGTAGTAGAGCCCTTCGGCACGGGAGATGAATTCAGCATTCGCCTTGAAGTCCCGGTTGGCCGTAAATGGCATCCAGTAGGCATCAAGGTTGTTCGGGCCGGGCGTGGTGAGCGTATCCATGGCATGTGGACCTTCTGTGAATGGGCAGGGCGCGCGCGAGGCGACGGCGACCAAGGTTCAAGCGGCAATTTCGTCGCGATAGGTCGGGTAGCTCTTGAAGCTCGGATTGTCGGCCGGCAGCACCGCGAGTTCCATTTCACCTGCCGCCGGCCGCATCACGATGGTCGCGACTGTCGCCGAGACATGGCCGCGGGACGAACGATGCGGCGGACGGCAGACGGCGTAGGGATAACCAAACTTGTCAGAAAGCGCGGCTTTGACCTCGGCGACGCCGATCTTGTCGGACTTTTCGAGAATGCGGCGAACGCGCCAGTCGCGGTAAAAACTGTCCGACCAGCTTGAATGAGCCTGCTCACGCAATTTCAGAAGCGCCGTTTGGCTCTGCCAATGGTTGGCATGCACGATGAGATCGTTTTCCGGATAGATGTTGAACGCTTCGTCCGGTGCGCATTCGAAGCTGACGGCAAAGCCATCCTTGTGGCTCACGATGATGTTGTTCGACGCCGACTTCCTCGTTCCGGCCACGGCACGCATGGCCATCGCCAGATGTTCCTGTTGCAGGACCATGCGCCGGATGAGTGCTAGCGGCACGCCGTCGCCGGCAAAGTCGCGGTCGCTCTCGAGATAATTTGCCGTGACGGCGATGCCCTTGTCGTTCATGCCGCTGCGTGCAAGGCCACCGGCCTCCGTGAACGTCTGATAGGACGGACCTTCATCCGGCTTGACGCGCAAGACGATCGCCGTCTCCGCGCATTCTGCCATCCAGTCCCAGTTCTGCGCGTGCACGAGCTCTCCCGTGGCGCTGCGCTCAGGCAGGACAACGACACCGGTGCAGCCGTCGCCCGAATGCTCAGCCCTCGCAGCCTGGGTCCTTCGTGCCCTCGCAAGGATCTCAGTACGGGCATTGATGAGGACGACGTGCTCGAACGGCAAGTCCGCACCTTCGGAGATACCCTTCATCTCCACCACGAAGTTTGGGTCGAATGCCTCGATGAGCGGTACATAGCCGGCAACGATCGACTTCAGGTCGTCGGCCAAGACCCCGAGCGTCGCAAGCCGACCAGCATACAGTTCGACGCTGCGACGCACACGGTCCTTCGCCTGCTGCCCATACTGACGCCCGCGCTCGAGCGGAGTTCCTGAGATCGAAACGAACGGAAACGGTGCGGCGGTCATCTGTCTTCTCTTTCACTCTACGTTGCTTTTTGTATCGTTAAAATGCACTATCACAAGGAATTGTCCAGAGGAAATCGAACAGCTATGTCAGAAGCGCAACCCAAAGACCGACCAGACCCTGGAGCCAGTTGATGAGCACGGAAAGCAGCCCGAGCGCGTTGCAGATCGACATTGCCCGGCAGATCCTGCTTCAGGCACAAAAAGAAGGCTGGCGGGCAGGTCATCCGATTGTCGAGAAGACCCTGGCAACAATGTTTGGCGTATCGCGCACACCGATGCGGGCCGCTCTCGAAATCCTTGCGACCAAGGATCTCGTGCGCCTCATCCCCAACAAAGGCTTTGTCGCCGCCACCGATCTCGGCAACGGCACCTACATCGAGACATTCAGTGAGAGCGAAACGGAGCGCCTCAAGCAGCAGATCCTGCGCGACCGCTCTGTCGGCACCATTCCGCAGGAAGTGTCGGAAAATGAGCTGACGGAACGCTACGGCATTGCGCGCGGGACGATCCGCAAGGCGTTGACGCAATTATCCTCCCAGGGCCTCATTCACCGCCAGCGCGGCCACGGATGGGCGTTCGTCGATTCGCTCGACAGCGCAGAAAGCCTGGCCGAAAGCTATCGTTTTCGCATCGCGATCGAGCTTGCAGGCCTTGCCGAGCCGAACTACCGCGCCGATCCGGATGCGCTCAAGGCCCTCATTGCCGAACATGAAAGCATGTTCGACCAGATCAATGCCGCCGGCAGCATCAGCCGCGACAGCTGGTTAAAACTGAACGCCTCCTTCCACGAGACACTCGCCACCTGGTCCGGCAACCGCTTCATCCTGCAATCCGTGCGCATGCAGAACGACCTCAGACTGCTGCGCGAGTCCTCGGTATTCGATCGGCTCCGGCCCGAGCGCATGGAGAGGTCGCTGAAGGAGCACATCCAGATCCTCCGGTATATTGGCTCCGGCGAGATCGAATTCGCCCAGCTTGCGCTGCGGCGCCACCTTGAATCGACGCTGCAGAAAGTCGAGGACCGGATCCGCAGCGAAAGATAACGCCTGCCGAGAGCGCATTTACCCCCCCTTTTGGGGAGGCCGACAAGGTTTGCGATTTTTCGTATTGCATTATGATCAAACAAAAGGCACAGTTCGCTCAACCGGAAAACCGGACAGACCACAAAGAGGAGAACTGAGGTGAACCGTAGACAGAGACTGGCCGCGTCGGCCGCAGCACTAGCGCTGACCTTGGCCTGCGGCCCGGCCGCAGCAGAAACGCTGAAAATCGCACTCAATGCCGACATCCGCAGCCTTGATCCGGGCGTCAACCGAGACGCCAACAGCGACGCCGTCGTGTTGCACATAGTCGAGGGTCTCGTTGCATATAGCGAGGACGCCTCGGTAAAGCCGCTGCTTGCCAAGGAGGTCGCTGTCTCGGACGACGACCTGACCTACACGTTTAAGCTCAGGGATGGCGTCAAGTTCCATAATGGCAATGTGCTGACTTCGGCCGACGTCGTCTGGAACTGGAACCGCTACATGGACGAAGCCACAAAATGGCGATGCCGCAACGACTTTGCCGCGGGCGGCGCCGCCCATGTCGTATCGGTCACGGCACCCGACGACAAAACCGTCGTCTTCAAGCTCGAAAAGCCGAACGCCCTCTTTCAGGCAACGCTTGCCAGAACCGACTGCGGCATGACCGGCATACTCGACAAATCATCGTTTAACGCCGACGGCTCGTTCAACGTGCCTGTCGGCACCGGTCCCTTCCGGTACAAAGAATGGCGTAAGGGCGAATTCATCGACCTCGAAGCCTTTGCCGACTACGCGGTACGCAGCGAAGAAAAGCGGGACGGCTACACCGGCGCCAAGCGTCCGCTTGTCGAGGCCGTCCGCTTCGCCGTCATTCCCGACCGCTCCTCCGCCAAGGCTGCGTTGCTCAATGGCGACATCGATATCGTACCGGACGTTCCCTATGCCGATGTCGAGGAGTTCAAGCAGAACGCCGATACCGCCGTTTCGCTGGCGACCAATCCCGGCATCGTCGCGCTCCTGTTGCAGACGCGCGATCCGCTGCTCAAGGACATGCGCATCCGCAAGGCCATCGCCATGGCTCTTGACACCAAGACCATGGTCGAGGGAATTACGCTCGGTCTCGGCAAGGCCAACAACTCGCTGATACCGCCGACCTCAAAGTACCACTCCCCAGCCCAGACCCAGGGCTACAGCTACGATCCCGAGGCGGCAAAGGCGCTGCTGCAGGAAGCCGGTTACAACGGCCAGCCGATCAAACTCATCGCCAATACGCGCTACTCCAACACCTACGATGCGGCAATCGTGGCACAGGCAATGCTGCAGCAGGTCGGAATAACCGCGGAACTCGAAGTGCTGGAGTGGGCGGCACAACTCGACCGATATCAGAGCGGCAACTATACGGCGATGGTGTTTCCCTATTCGGGACGCTACGACCCCGCACTGACCATGGACTCCGTCATGGGCAACAAGGACAAGGAGCCGCGCAAGGTCTGGGACGATCCGGACGCGCAGGCCATGCTCGCCGACGCCGTGCGTTATTCCGACCCGGCCAAGCGCCAGGAGCTTTTCGACAAGCTACATGCGCGCTTCCTGGAAACCGTGCCCTTCATCATGCTCTATAACGGGCTCGAGGCTTCGGCCTACCAGAAACACGTCCAGAACTACGCGGCCTCGATCTTCTCCATGCCGAGGGCGTGGGAAGTCACGATCGCCGAGTAAGAGAGTTCGCTCGAGATGCTGCGCTTCATCCTTTCGCGGATAGGAATGGCCGTTCCGACGGTTTTCCTCGTCGCCGTCGTCGTCTTCTTCCTGATACGCCTTGTTCCGGGCGACCCGGCAGCATTGCTGCTCGGCGACATGGCGTCGCCGGAAAGTGTCGCTGCCTTGCGCTCGGACCTTGGACTCGACAAGAACATCCTGACGCAGTTTGCGATCTGGCTGACCAGCGTCCTGCAGGGCGATTTCGGGACGTCGATCACTACGAAGGAGCCGGTGGCCCATCTCATCATCGAGCGTTTCAAGGTCAGCGCCGGCATCGTCCTCGTTGCCGTCGCCCTTGCCTCGCTGGTCGCCGTTCCGGCCGGCTTCATCGCCGCCCTCCGCCAGAACTCCAGACTTGATTTGACCCTTGTGTCGATCGCCGCGTTGCTTCTGTCGATCCCGACCTTCTGGCTCGGTCTCGTCATCCTGCTCATCTTCGGCCTCAAGCTCGGATGGTTGCCGGTGGTCGGCTACGTCTCCGTCGCCGAAGACCCGAGCCGCGGGCTGCTCTATGTGCTGATGCCGATCCTCACGCTCTTCCTGCACGAGATCGGCGTGCTTCTGCGCATGGCCCGCGCCTCGGCGCTCGAAGTTCTCAGGCTCGACTACATCACTCATGCGCGCGCCAAGGGCCTGCCCGAGCGAACGGTGCTGTGGCGCCATGTGTTCCCCAACGCCTTTGCGCCGACGCTGACGCTGATCGGCCTGGTGCTTGGCAACATGCTTGGCGGTATCGCCGTCGTCGAAACCGTGTTCACGATCCCGGGTCTCGGGCGGCTCCTCGTCGATGCGATCTTCGGCCGCGACTATCCGGTCATTCAGGGATGCCTGCTCTTCATCGCGGTCATCTACGTGCTGGTCAACCTGATCGTCGACCTGTGCTACCCGCTCTTTGATCCGCGAGTGAAAATCACATGAAGACCCTTTCTGCCAATGCGCTGGTTGGCGGCCTGTTCGTCGGCGCCTTCGTGATCGTCGCCTGCCTGGGCTCCGTCTGGACGCCCTATGATCCGATGGCGCTCGACATGAAGGCACGCCTCGCCGGCCCCTCGGCCCGGCATCTGCTCGGCGCCGACGAATTCGGACGCGACGTGCTTTCCCGCTTGATGCTCGGCGCGTCGGCGAGCGGCATCGTCAGCCTTGCCACGGTCGCGATCGCAACTGTGCTCGGCACCGCGCTTGGCGCCATCTCAGGCTATGTCGGCGGTTGGACCGATCGGGTGCTCGTCGCCGTCACCAATGCCCTGCTCGCCTTTCCTGGCATCCTGCTTGCGCTTGGGCTGCTTGCGATCTTCGGCGCCAACAAATTCGGCATCGTGCTGGCGCTTGGCATTGCCTACACGCCGTCCGTAGCAAGGATCGTTCGGGGCACAGTGCTTTCGTTGCGGGAGAAGGAATTCATTGACGCCTCCCGGATTGCAGGCGATTCCGAAATCTACACGCTGCTGCGCCATATCCTGCCGAATTGCATCGCGCCGCTGACGGTCCTGACAACGTCGATGTTCGGGTGGACACTTTTATCTGAAAGCGCGCTTTCCTTCCTCGGCCTCGGCGTGCCGCCACCGGCCCCGACGTGGGGCAACATGCTGGCCGCTGCCCGCCCCTACCTCGCCCAGGCGACCTGGCTCGCAATCTTTCCGGGCCTTTGCATCTCCGTTGCGTTGCTCGGGATCAATCTGTTTGGCGATGCGCTGCGGGATAGGCTCGACCCGAAAATGAGAGGCACGCAATGACCCAGCTACCACTCCTGACCGTCGAGCAACTCGTGCTCGGCACCTCGGCTGCGATGGCACCACCCGTCGTCGATTGCGTCAGCCTCACTCTTCGCGCTGGCGAACGCATTGGCATCGTCGGCGAATCCGGTTCGGGCAAGTCGATGTTGATGCGCGCTGTCATCGGCCTTCTGCCGCCCGGGATCGTCAGGCGCGGGGGCTGCGTCCGGTTTGCCGGCCGCGATATGAGCGGGCTTGCGCCGGACGACCTGCGTAAGCTGCGCGGCAAGAGCATCGGGCTCATCTTCCAGGAGCCGATGACCTCGCTCAATCCGGCGCTCACCATCGGCCGCCAGATGGAGGAAGGTCTGGCGCTGCACACGACAATGGACGCGTCAGCGCGTCAAAGCGCAATCCTGGCGATGCTGAAACGTGTCGGCATTGCCGATCCGGACGCAGCCGTCCGTGCCTTCCCGCATGAGTTTTCCGGTGGCATGCGGCAGCGCATCATGATTGCCTCCGTCATGCTGCTCGAACCGGCGCTCTTGATCGCGGACGAGCCGACGACCGCACTCGACGCCGTCGTGCAACGTGACGTGCTGGAATTGCTGCATGCGCTGGTCGAAGAGAAAGGCACCGCGATGGTGCTGATCAGCCACGACATGGCGATGGTGGCGCAATATACCGATCGCGTGCTGGTCATGCAGAAGGGTGTCTGCGTCGAGGAAGGGACAACGGCCGAACTCCTCCGCATGCCGCGGCACGACTACACCCGGAAACTTCTTTCGGCCCTGCCGCGCCGCGCGCCGGCGCGTGCAGTCGCACCGAATGCTCCGCTCGCCAGCGTCAGAAATATGAAGCTTGCCTACGGCAGCGGCACGGGCGCAAAGCCTGTCTTGCATGGCATCGATCTCGATATCCATCCTGGAGAGATCGTCGCGCTGGTCGGGGGGTCCGGCTCCGGGAAGACGACGCTTGGCCGCATCATCGCCGGGCTGCTGCAACCGGATGAGGGCACGCTTACCTTCCGCGGACAGGTGGTCAATCGCAAGAGCAGCGGCTTCGCCGACTACCGCGCCAATTGCCAGATGGTGTTTCAGGATCCCTACTCTTCGCTCAATCCGCGCATGCGGATCCGCGACATCGTGGCAGCGCCGCTCCGGCACGAAAAATCGATGCGCGCCGCAGACCGCCGTGCGCGGGTCGATGAGGTGCTCGCCGAAGTGGGTCTCGCTCCGCAATTCGCGGAGCGGTTTCCGCATCAACTCTCCGGTGGGCAAAGGCAACGTGCCGCCATCGCCCGCGCGCTTGCTCGCCGGCCCGACCTTGTCATCGCCGACGAGGCGGTCTCAGCGCTCGACCTGACCGTAAAGGCCCAGATCCTCACCCTTTTGAGCAAACTGCAGCGAGAACAAGGTTTTGCATGCCTCTTCATCTCCCATGACCTGGGCGTCGTAGAGCAGATCGCCGATAGAGTTGTGGTCATGCACAAGGGCGTTATCGAAGAACAGGGCAGCCGCGACGAGATCTTCGACCGCCCATCCTCGGCCTATACGCGCAAGCTCCTGTCTGCCGTACCGATGCTGACCCCGGCGGCCGGCGGAGGCATCGATCTCGTCTGGCGCGCCGCTTGACGGGAGCTGCTCACGCCACAAAAACTTAAGTCGTCGCGCCTGGCGCCTTCGGCTTGGGACCCGTTGGCCGCATCGCTTTCCAGTCAAGGCCGCCTGGCCAGGCGGCCTGTTCCCCATTGACCTGATCCTACGGCATCGCGCTCAAAGCGGCGAACTTCATTCAGTAAAGGGTTTCCCATGGCTCACTACCCAGACATCCTGCTTCATATCGACGGCGCCTGGCGGCCGGCGCGTTCCGGCAAGACCATTCCCGTCATCGACCCGGCCAACGAGGAAA
>NZ_JACVAO010000014.1:0-186195 GCF_014851885.1 Ensifer sp. ENS02
GCGCTGGACGCGGGGTGGAGCAGCCCGGTAGCTCGTCAGGCTCATAACCTGAAGGCCGCAGGTTCAAATCCTGCCCCCGCAACCAAATCAAAAAAAGCCCGCATGGAGAAATCCAGCGGGCTTTTTGACGTTTGAACCGCAGGGAACAAGCGCAAACAAAGCGAAGCGGACAGATGTAAGGGGCGGGCGCCGCAACGCGGTGAGCGAGCGTCCTTCAATCCTCATCGGGTGGAGAGGGGGCGGGGGAGGTGGCGGCGTCGTCTGCTTCTATGACCGGCGTTACCCGTTTATTAAGACATACAATCGATAGTTGCCTTCATTCTTGATTCTCGCGATGGCATGAGGCTGTGCGCTCCCATTCGGCAGGCAGGTGCAGGAGCGCCGCCTTTGCCGCGGAGACCCACGCGTGACCGCCATATCGCCGACAAGCAACGTTGCCTTGGAAATCCTCAGGCGGACAACGGCCGAGGCGGAGGAGAAAGCCGGTTCTGCCGACAGCGCGAACAACATCCTCAGGGCTGCGAACGGCGTTTCAGCGGAGCCTGGCAGAGCAGCGACGCAGGCGCAGGGTGCAATCAACAACAGCATACTGGAGCTGAAGGCGAGGGCCGACGCTTTTGTCGGCACGGCGCTGGAATTGCTAAACTCCGGCCGTTTCAAATCCAGCGACCCCAACGTGAAAGCAGTGCTGAAGGAAATCCTCAACGAGCAGGGTGAGATTTTCGCCGGCCGGGTCGAGGCTGAACTGCTCAACAATCCCGGTCTCAGACACGAAGAGGCCATCGCCAATGCGCTGACTGCGACGGTGCGCGGCAATCGCAGCCGTTTTGCCGAAACCGAGATCGTGCTCGGTTATAAGCTGAAAACCGCCGGCGACCAGTTGCATTATGTTGCCGATGCCGAAGGCCATAGCTCCGGTCAGTTCCTGGCGGATGCCCAGAACGAAGCGCGTATCGGTCTCGACATCGCACAAAAGGCGCGCGCCAATGCGAAGGACGATGCGGCGCTCGCGGCGGCTCTGAAGGCGGAGGAGGAAGCCGAGCGGAATTACCGGCGAACGCAGCAGTCGGTGAGTGACTGGAACGGCTATTGGACGAAGAAATTCGGCTGGCCGGAGGCCCGGTGACGGTGTGATAAGGGATCGCCGCCCGGTGACGGGATAAGACGCGATGGGCGGATCGTTGGACAGGTTGCTCCGAGCTCGACCCGAGACGCGCTTTAACGGTTTGCCTTTGGGCGCTTCACGCCCCGCATCAACGATTCCTGTGTCTCGCCTTGGTATCGTTCCGGCGCAGTGATCTGCGAACGAATACGGTGCATTAGAGGATATGCCAAGCACGTGGCCGCCGTTCCGCTCTGCCGCTTGCGCTCCAATATCTTGAATTGCCGTGCGCCGTGATCGCAAACCGCTGCGCATTTTTCCGCGACATGGTTCAGCTTCCGGCGTCGCTCTTGCCGTCGGAAGGACCTTGGCTTCTCAGCTTTCCGTGATCGCGGTCGGAAAGCCACACCCGCGTCTCATCGAGGATTTCCGTCGACAGGTCGGGATCGTCGGTCATCCGCGCCAGGATTAGCGCGCCGATCATGGCCGCCGAACTGCCGATCGCCGCGCGACGCTTCTCATCCTCATTCGGGCCCGGCGCGATCTTGCCGAACCGGGTGAACTGGCGCTTGAGGACCTCTGTCATCTCCGACCGCGCAGCCCCCGGTTGGCGGCTCACTTCCGACGCAAGGGCGGCAAGCGGGCAGCCGTGGCCATAATTGTCGCGATGCTCCGGTGAAAGATAACGCTCGGCTATGGACGCCAGGTCTACGGACAGGGGCTCTGTTGCTCCCTGCAGGCCGGCGATGGTCTGCGCGATCAGATCCTCCTTCGACTTGAAATAGCCGTAGAAACCGCCATGCGTGAGGCCCGCCGCCTTCATGACATCGGTAACGGTGACGGATTCAAAGCCGCGCTCCCGGAACAGCTGTCCCGCCGCCTCCAGAATTGTCTTCTTGTTCTCTTCGACCTGCTTCCGGCTCACGCGCATCATCGTCTCCTGAAATTTCGATTGACAATATACATGATATTCATCATATATCCAAATACATTATGACTATCATGAATAAACTCAAGGAGCCCAATCGATGAGCAGGAAGCCAGTAGTCCTTGTAACCGGTGCCTCGACCGGCATTGGTGCCGTCTATGCGGAGCGATTTGCCCGTCGCGGTCATGATCTCGTTCTGGTCGCGCGCAATGCAGCGCGGCTCGACGCGCTCGCTGAGCGCCTCAAGAACGAAACCGGCGTGGCGGTGGATGTGGTGCCGGCGGACCTGACCGACGAGCAGGACCTCGCCAAGGTCGAGCAGCGGCTGCGCGAAGACCGGAGCATCGGCGTGCTGGTCAACAATGCCGGGACGTCTATCCCCCGAGGCTTTCTTCAGCAGCAGAGCGAGGACATCTCGAAGCTGATCGCGCTCAACGTAACGGCAGTCACCAGGCTCGCGCATGCGGCAGCTCCGGGGTTTGCGGAGAGAGGCGAGGGGGCGATCATCAACATCGCGTCGGTCGTCGGGCTGGCACCGGAGATGGGCGCAACCGTCTACGGCGCGACCAAGGCCTTCGTGCTGTTCCTTTCTCAAGGCTTGAATGTCGAACTCGCCACCAAGGGCGTCTACGTTCAGGCAGTGCTGCCCGCAGCGACGCGCACCGAGATCTGGGATCATGCCGGCGTCGATGTCGAGACGCTCTCCGGTGTGATGGAGGTCGGCGATCTCGTCGATGCGGCGCTGATCGGCTACGATCGACGCGAGTTGGTAACCATCCCGCCGCTTCCCGATGCCGGCCAGTGGAACACCCTCGATACGGCACGGCAGGCAATGCTGCCGAATTTTGCACAGTCGTTGCCGGCCGAGCGCTATCGGTCCGCTGCCTGACCGGTCCACGCACGGAGCGGGCGTTTGGCGTCCGCTCCGAACGCCTGCACCTGCTGAGACGGTCGATGCTCGGGCCTTTCCGCTTGGGCACAGCAAGCCACATCGTTCCACGGTTTGCCCCAAAGGCGTTTGCCAAGCGCCCTCAGGCTGCTTAGAAATTGAGGATCAAAGATCTCGCAAGGCCGATGACTCCGCCCCTGCGCGAAAATCCTCCCTCGAAACGATGTTGATGGTGCGAGCCGATGAAAAGATTCAATCTGGGACCAACCGACCTTTCCGTTTCCTCTGCCGTTCTCGGCCTGATGCGGATTGCCGATTTCAGCGACGACGCCATAAGCCGGCTCTATGGGAAGGCACGGGACGTCGGCATCAACGTCTTCGACCATGCCGATATCTATGGCGGCGAACTGCATGCCTGCGAGCGCCGTTTCGGCGATGCGTTGCGGTTAAAGCCGACTGAGCGCGAACAGATCGTCATCCAGAGCAAGTGCGGAATCCGTCGCGGCTATTTCGATTTCTCCAAAGATCATATTCTGCAGTCGGTCGATCGATCGCTTGCGGCGCTGAAGACCGACTATCTCGATCTTCTCTTGCTGCATCGCCCGGATGCGCTGGTGGAACCGGAGGAGGTGGCGGACGCCTTCGACAAATTGCAGGCGGCTGGCAAGGTCCGGCATTTCGGCGTCTCGAACCACACCCCGCGGCAGATCGATCTTCTGAAGACCGCCGTCCGCCAACCGCTCGTCGCCAACCAGATCCAGCTCAGCATTGCGCATGCGCCTTCGGTCGCCTTCGGAATCGCCGCCAATATGGCAGGTCTCGAGCAATCGATCGATCGCGACGGGGAAGTGGTCGTCTATTCGCGCATCAACCGCATGACGTTGCAGGCCTGGTCACCGTTCCAGCAGGGTTTCTTCGGCGGCGTCTTCGTCGGCGACGAGAAGAACTTTCCGGAACTCAACCGGGTGCTGGACGCCCTCGCGGGCAAGTACGGGGTATCGGCTTCCGCGATCGCCTATGCTTGGATCGCCCGCCATCCGGCCAACATTCAGGTGGTGCTTGGAACGACAAGTCCCGAGCGTTTGGCCGATATCGCGCCCGGCGCCGACATCACGCTGTCGCGCGAGGACTGGTATCGTCTCTTCACGGCAGCAGGACACGTGCTGCCGTGACCTCGTTAGGTCTGCAGACCATTGAAAAGGCCCGCTCGGATCCGAGCGGGCCTTTTATGTTTTGGGGGCGGATGCCGATGGCTTAGCTGCGCGGCTTCAGGTTTTCCGGATCGTAGAGCGGCTTGTAGCCAACGCCGACAACCTCGACCGGATAGGTCTCGGCGAAGTATTCGACGTTGAGTTTGCGGCCGACCTGGCAATGGGACCAGGGCAGATAGGCAAGCGCGATGTTCTTGCCGATCGTCGGGCCGAAGGCGATCGAGGTGGTGTAGGAACGGCGGCCCAGTTCATCGACCAGCACCTTGCCGGTTTCCGGATCCATCACCGGCAGGGTTCCGACCGGATAGCGCTTCACGCCGTTCTTGTCGGTATTCTCCGTCATGACGAGCGTGCAGAGCATGGCCGGCTGATGTTCGCGCGCCTTGTATTCGAGATGCTTGGCCTTGCCGCGGAAGTCCACGTCCTTGACCTTTGGGCGGGCAAGGTCGGCTTCGATGAGGTTGTACTGGGTAAGCAGGTCGGCGTTCTGCAGGCGCAGGCTCTTTTCCATGCGGCGCGAGTTCGCATAGGTTTCGACGCCGAAGGCCATGACGCCGGTCGAGCGCAGAGCGTCCCAGACGGCGAGACCGTCCTCGTACTTCATGTGCAGTTCCCAGCCCTGCTCGCCGACATAGGAGATGCGGAAGGCGGTGACCTTTTTGCCGGCGATCTCGATCGGCTTGATCGCGGCGAAGGCGAAGTTCTCGATGTCGAGACCCGAGGGATCGGCAACCACCTTCTTGAGCGTCTCACGGGCATTGGGACCCCAGATGCCGATGGTGATGAACTTCTCCGAGACGTCGGTGATGGTGACGTCGAGGCCGCGATCTTCGGCGACGCGGCGCATGTACTGGAAGTCGCGCGGGCCGGCGTCGGCGCCGTTCACCAGGCGGCAGCGGTCGGCCATGCGGAAGACGGTGAAGTCGGCCCGTACCATGCCCTCGTCGTCGAGGAAGTGGGTGTAGATGCCCTTGCCGATATTGCCGTCGCCACCGACCTTGGCGGCGCACAGCCATTCGAGCAGCTCGACATGATCAGGGCCTTCGATGTCGACCATATGGAAGTGCGAGAGATTGACGATGCCGCAGTCCTCGCTCATGGCCAGATGCTCGGCGTTGGAGACGCGCCAGAAATGGCGGCTGTCCCACTCGTTTTCACGTACCGGAACGCGGTCGCCATACTTCTCCAAAAGGTGCTCGTTGGCAGCGTAGCCGTGGGCGCGCTCCCAGCCGCCGAGTTCCATGAAATAGCCGCCGAGTTCCTTTTCGCGCTCGTAGAAGGGCGAGCGCTTGACGTTGCGGCCGGTGGCATAGGGTTCGCGGGTGTGCACGGCGGGGTAATAGATCTTCTGCGCCGCCTCGAAGCAGCGGCCCTCGATGAACTTTTCTTCCAGCTGGTGCGGATAGAAGCGGGAATAGTCGATCGAGGCGTGGTCGATCTCGGTGCGGCCGTCTGTCATCCAGTCGGCGATCAGCTTGCCATAACCGGGGCCGTCCTTCACCCAGATGGCGACGCAGTACCACAAGCCGCGCACCTTTTGGCTCTCGCCGCAGGAGGGGCCGCCGGCGGCCGAAACCTGCAGCAGACCGTTGAAGGAATGGCTCTCGTTATAGCCGAGTTCGCCGAGGATTGGCGTCAGCTCCATGGCGCGCTCGAGCGGCTCGATGATCTGTTCCATCTCCAGGTCACGCTGCGAGGGCGACAGGCGTGCCTCGTGCTTTTCAAGGATGTTACGCGGATGGCAGAGGCGCGGATTGGTGGTCTCGTAATAGCCCCACTCGATCTGGCCGCCCTCGGTGGTTTTCGGGTCGCCGGTGTCGCGCATATAGGCGGAGTTGCCCTGGTCGCGCAGAAGCGGAAAGCCGATTTCCTTACCGGTGCCCTCGAACTCGTTGTACGGGCCGAAGAAGGTGAGCGGGTGGTCGACGGGCATGACCGGCAGATCCTCGCCGACCATTTCGGCGATCAGGCGGCCCCAGATGCCGGCGCAGACGATGACGTGGTCGGCCATGATCGTGCCGCGATGGGTGACGACGCCCTTGATACGGCCGTTTTCGACGATCAGCGATTTTGCCGGCGTGTTGCCGAAGACCTGCAGCTTGCCGGACTTTTCCGCCGCATCGACCAGCTTACCGGCAACCGTCTGCGAGCGCGGGATGACGAGGCCGGCGTCCGGATCGAACATGCCGCCCATCACCTGATCTTCTTCGATCAGCGGGAACATCGCCTTGATTTCAGCCGGCGAAACATAGTGGGCGCGGGTACCGAAGGCCTTGGCGGAGGAAAGCTTGCGCTTGATCTCTTCCATCCAGACATCGTCACCAGTGCGGGCCACTTCCAGGCCGCCGATGCGGGCGTAGTGGCCCATCTTCTCGAAGAAATCGATCGAATACTGCGTCGTCCAGACCGAGAGATAATCGTGGCTGGTGGTGTAGCAGAAGTCCGAGGCGTGTGCGGTCGAGCCGATATCGGTCGGCACGCCCGACTTGTCGATGCCGACGATGTCATCCCAGCCGCGCTCGATCAGGTGATGCGCGATCGAGGCGCCGACGATGCCCCCCAGCCCGATGATTACGACTTTCGCCTTTTGCGGAAACTCTGCCATTGATTGCGACCCTGGTTGGATTGGATGCCGGATTTTAGGGCGTGACGGATCACGACTAGAGCCTGTCTACGACATAATCATCAAACTGCACGACCAGAGCCGAGCATTTTGCTGATCGCGGAACGAGAGCTGTCGAGACGGTCATGCCACTGATTTCTTGAGAAAAAGCGCCCCTCCGCGCCAATCTGATTCATCTAGCATATCGCAAATGGCGACGCATCCGAATGCGTCATCGCCGTTGCCCTGTTTCTCCGCAGGCCGCGCCGTTCGCCATGAAAGATAATCCTATCGGGCAAGATTGACAGCGATGCGTGATATTAATAAGTTCGGTAACAGAACGAATTAAAAGAGGTCCCCGTGAACGACAGCTTGCGCATCTCCCGGAAGTTCTCCCAGCGCTCCGTCATGGAGGCGATCGTCCAGGGCGGTCCGATTTCGCGTGCGTCGATCTCGAAGCAGACCGGCCTTTCCAAGCAGACCATTTCGGAGATCGTCCGCGGCCTCGAAGAAGAGGGTTGGGTGCAGGAGACGGGGCGCACCAGCGGCCATGTCGGGCGCACTGCCGTCACCTACGAACTGGTGTGCGATGCCGCCTTCATCATCGCCGTCGACCTCGGTGGCACGAAGGTGCGCGTGGCGATCACCGATCTCGCCTGCCAGATCTTTGCCGAAGACACGGCGCCGACCGATCCGCGGGGCGGCCGCTTCGTCGTAGAGCAGATCGCTGCCATGGCGTTTGATGCGGCAGACCGACAGAAGATCGCTCGCGAGAAGATCCGGCTTGCGGTGGTAGGCGTTCCCGGAGCGCCCTGCAGCGAGACCGGCCGTGTGTTGCTTGCGCCGAACATTGCCGGTTTCGACACGATGGATGTCGTCGGCGCCTTCGAAGAGGTGCTCGGTTTTGGAGCCATGCTCGAAAACGACGTCAATCTTGCCGTCCTTGGCGAAAACTGGCTGGGCCAGGGGCAGGGGATCGACAACCTCGCCTATGTGGCGCTGGGCACCGGCGTCGGCAGCGGCCTGATGGTCGGCGGCCATCTGGTGCGCGGCGTCAGCAACGCGGCCGGCGAAATGGGTTTCCTGCCACTCGGCGCCGACCCGTTCGAGGCGGAATCGCTGCGCACCGGCGCCTTCGAGCGCGCGGTTGCCTCGCATGGCATGGCGGAACGTTACGCGGCGCTTTCGGGCAAGACCGTTGCCGTGCCCACCATCTTTGCCAAGGCAGAAGCGGGCGATGCGGCAGCGCTGACGGTGCTGGATGACACTGCGCGGTATCTGGCAGCCGGCGTTGCCGCGATTGCCGCGATCGCCAACCCGCAGAAGGTCATCCTCGGCGGATCCATCGGGCTTCGGCCGGAAATGCTTGAGCGGGTAAAAGCCTTCCTGCCGCAGTGCTTCCCCTATCCGGTCAATGTGGAGACCGGTGAACTCGGCGCGCGCGCCGCGATCATCGGGGCGGCGGCGATCGGGCTCGGTCAGCTGCACAACACCCTGTTCGGGGTCGATGCGCCCGATGGCCGGATTTCGCTGCCGCGGGCAAACGTCAACGCGCTTCGGGAGGCGATGTGATGACGATGAATGACGGCTTGAACGAACGTTTGCGCGCGGTGCTTGATCGCGAGACGGCGATTGATCTTTTTCGTGGCGCGATCGGGCGTGAGAGCATTACCGGCAACGAGGCGAATTTCGTCGCCTTTCTGGCCGAAACGATGCAGCGCCTTGGCCTTGAAGGTTTGCAAACGGCGGAATTCCTGCCGGGTCGGCCGAACGTCTGGGCGGAGCGCAAGGGCCGTGCCAAGGGGCCACGCCTATTGTTCATCGGCCATACGGATACCGTGCATGTCGACGGCTGGCGCGAACATTGGGCCGGTACCGAGCGCGAGGATCCCTTCGCCGCACCGATCATCGACGGCGCGGTCTGGGGCCGTGGCTCGGGCGATCTGAAGGCAGGCATTTGCGCGTCGCTGGCGGCGCTGTCGCTGCTCGACAAGTCCGGCGTTGCGTTGGCCGGGGACGTGGCCTTTGCCTTCGTCGGCGACGAGGAAAGCGGTCAGCCGGGGACCGGTGTCTCCGCCGGTATCAAGGATCTGGTCGAACGCATCGAGACCGGTGACATCGTCCGTCCGGACTTCGTCGTCTATGTCGAGCCGACACGGCTGTCCGTCTATCCGGCGCAGATCGGATTTTTCATCGCCGACATCACGATTACAGGGAAGTCCGCCTATTTCGGCGTACCCGAACTCGGCAAGGATGCATTGCGCGCCAGCCACGCGGCGATGTCGGCTCTCTGGAAACACTCCGACGAGATCGCCGCGCGGGCCGAGCACAAGCTGATCGGTCGCAGTTTCCTGCTGATCACCGGCCTTGCCGGCGGCGGCTACATCGCCGTGCCCGAGCGTTGCACACTGTCGCTGATCCGCAAACTGTTGCCAGGGGAATCGCTGGACACGGCGGCGGCCGAGATCGAGGCTGCGGTGCGCTCGGCGATCACCGATCCGGAAATCACGGTCGAGTTTTCCTATCCGGCCGGCCGCGACCATGCGCTTGGCGGCACGGCGGCTGAAATCGACGAAACGGCGGGCGAAGTCGGTGCGCTATCAGCCGCCATGGCCGAAGCCATGGGTGGGCGCGGCGTCATCGAAGGCGCGCCCTTCTGGTCGGAATCGCCATTCTTCGTCAACCGCTTGGGTGTGCCTGCCGTCTATTGCGCGCCCGGCGACATCCGCAATTGCCATACCTACGAGGAACGGGTCGAGGTGGAGGAATACCTCGCCGGGATCGTCGGATTTGCCGCCTTCATGGCGCGCTACTGCGGCGTCATGGACTGAACTGCCAAACAAGAGGGAGAACGACAATGCTTCTGAAGAAATTGATGGCTGCCGCACTCGTCAGCGGTTTCGTGCTTGCCGCAAACGCCGCCTCTGCCCAGACGGTCGGTCCGTCCGGCGAGAGCGCGACGCCGAGCGCCGATGTCGCCCTGACCGATGCCGATCTCGGCGCGCTCAAGGGCAAGGGCTACAAGGCGGCGCTGCTGTGGCATACCTCGTCCGACTTCACCAACGCCGTTTCGGCCGGTGCCAAGGATGAGTTTGCCCGCGCCGGCGTCGAGATCGCGGTGACGACGGATGCCGGCTTCGACGCTGCCCGCCAGCGCAGCGATATCGAAACCGCGCTTGCCGCCAAGCCGAACGTCATCCTGGCGCTGCCGCTCGATCCGGTGACCTCGGCCGAAGCATTCCGCCAGGCAGTGACCGATGGCAGCAAGCTCGTGTTCCTCTCCAACCTGCCGAGCGGCTATAAGCAGGGCACGGACTATGCCTCGATCGTTACCGACGATCTCTTCCAGATGGGCAAGCAGGCGGCGGATGCGCTGGCCAAGGCGATCGGCGGCAAGGGCAAGGTTGGCTACATCTTCCACGATGCCAGCTACTATGTGACGAACCAGCGCGACCAGGCCTTCAAGTCGACGATCGAGAAGGACTATCCGGATATCAAGATCGTTGCCGAGCAGGGCATCTCAGACCCGGCACGTGCCGAGGAGCTGGCAAGCGCCATGCTGCTGCAGAACCCTGATCTCGACGGTATCTACGTGACCTGGGCCGAGCCTGCCGACGGCGTGCTCTCTGCCCTGCGCTCGAGCGGCAATACGAAGACCAAGATCGTCACGCTCGATCTTGCCGAACCGGTCGCGCTCGACATGGTCAAGGGCGGCAACGTCACCGCGCTTGTTGCCGACAAGGCCTATGAGCTTGGACGCGCCATGGCTGCGACCGGCCTGAAGTCGCTTCTCGGCCAGCAGACGCCGGCCTTCGTCGTTGCCCCGGCTTTGACCGTCACCAAGGAAAACGTCGCGGACGGCTGGAAGCAGTCGCTCAACCGCGATGCGCCGCAGTCGGTGCTCGACGCGGCCAAGTAATCAGGTGGCCGCCGGGAGAGAGGACGCTTCCGGCGGCGTCATTCCTAAAAGGGAGGCAGATATGCACAGGGCAGTGAGACATTTCGCGTTGCTGGCAACGGTCTTTGCCGCGACATCCGGCTTTGCCGCTGACGGCAAGACCACGGGTCCGCATGGCGAGACGCCGACGCCGGCGGGCAGCCTGACGCTGACGGCGGAGCAGGAACAGCAGATCAAGGACGGCAAGTTTACCGCAGCGCTCGTCTGGCACGAGATGAGCGAATACACCAACGCGGTCAACAGCGGCGCCCAGGACGAGTTCAAGCGCCTCGGCGTCGAGGTGGTCGCACAGACCGATGCCGGCTTTGATGCAGCCCGCCAGAAGGCGGATGTCGAGACGGTGCTTGCCAAGAAGCCCTCGATCATCCTGTCGCTGCCGGTCGACCCGGCAAGCGCCGCCGTGGTTTACGATCCGGCACGCACCGCCGGTGTGAAGCTCGCCTTCGTCGACAATTCGCCGGCCGGTTACGAACACGGCAAGGACTATGTGACGATCGTCTCGGACGACCTTTTCCAGATGGGCAACAAGGCGGCCGTTGCCATGGCGGATGCGCTCGGCGGCAAGGGCAAGCTCGGTTATATCTATCATGACGCCGACTTCTACGTGACCAACCAGCGCGATGGCGCCTTCAAGTCGACGATCGAGCAGGACTATCCCGACATGAAGATCGTTGCCGAGGCCGGCATGGCCGATCCGGCCCGCAGCGAGGAAATCGCGCAAGGGATGATCACCCAGAACCCGGATCTCGACGGGATCTATGTGACCTGGGCGGAGCCGGCACTGAGCGTGCTTTCGACGCTGCGCGGCGCCGGCAACAGCCACACCAAGATCGTGACGCTCGACCTCAACGAACCGGCAGCACTCGACATGGTCAAGGGCGGCAACATCGCAGCTCTGGTCGCCGACGAAGCGTACAATATCGGTGTCACCGCAGCGCGCGCCGCGGCAGGGTCGCTGGTCGGCAAGAAGGCCGAGCCTTTCCTGGTGGTCGACTCGCTTGCCGTGACCAAGGCGTCGGTCGCCGACGGCTGGAAGAAGTCTCTGAACAAGGATGTGCCCGCGACGATCGCGGATGCGATGAAGTGATGAAATGATGCCCGCTGCATGAGTAAAACATGCAGCTTTTCATAGTGCTGCGGCGACCTTTGCGCGTCTGACCAGACCCGCGGCGCCGTAGTGCAGGGGGAGCTTTCCCCCTGCCTTCGGAGGAAGAATAATGTCCAGTGCCCATTCCAGCGCGAGCGGCCAGCCGGCGAGCCTCGTCAGTCGCCTCAACCTGCAGCAATACGTCGTCTATCTCGGCTTCCTGGCGATCTTTCTGTTCTTCGCCATCGTGCTTCGCGACAGCGGGTTTCTGACGGTTCGCAACCTGTCGAACATCATGCTGCAGACAGCACCGGTGACGATCATGGCGATCGGCCTCGTCTTCGTCATGTCGGCCGGCGAGATTGACCTGTCGATCGGCTCGACGGTTGCCGTCTCGGCGCTGGCGGCGGCGGTGACGATCAACGAGTACGGCCTGGTGGCTGGCGTCGTCGCCGGTATCGGCGCCGGCGTGTTGATCGGGCTCCTGAACGGCGCACTGGTCGCCTATGTCAAACTGCCGTCCTTCCTAGTGACGCTGGCGACGCTCGGGCTTTTTGCCGGCGTCTCCCGCTCGATGACGAACCTGCGCTCGATCCCCGTGACCGACAGCACCTTTACCGGCTTCTTTGGCTCGGGCTCGTTCCTCGGCGTGCCTTCGCTGATCTGGTGGACCCTAGTTGCCGTCGTCTGCGGCCATGTCATCTACCGCGAAACCCGCTTCGGCGCCCATGTGCTGGCGACCGGCGACAACAGCCGGGCAGCGAGCGTCTCCGGCATCAGCGTGCCGCGCATTCGGCTGGCCGTTCTGATGATCAGCGGCGGTCTCGCCGGCCTTGCGGGCCTGCTTTACGCCGGTCGCCTGCAGGCGGCGAAGTATACGCTTGGCGAGACCGACCTGATGACGGTGATCGCCGCCGTCATCGTCGGCGGCACGTTGCTCAACGGCGGCAAGGGCACGATCATCGGCGCGCTCGTCGGCTCGCTGATGATGGGCATGCTCAACAATGGCCTGATCCTGATGGGCCTTTCCGTATCCGACCAGATGATCGTTCGCGGTCTCATCATCCTCGCTGCGGTCGCCGTGTCGCTGCGCGAAAAGTCCCGCTGAAGGAGGATTTCATGTTTCTCGACGTTCTGCGCCGCCGCAACCCGGCATTCATCGAAGCGGCGATGAGCCTGCACCAGCAGGGCAAGCTTCCGGCCAACGCCTATGTGCTCGATCTCGACACGGTCGAGGCCAATGCGGCGATTATGAGCAACGAGGCTCGTCGCCTCGGCCTGAAGACCTTTGCGATGACCAAGCAGGTGGGCCGCTCCAGTTCCTTCTGCGAAGCGGTCAAGCGTGGTGGCATTGACCGTTCGGTTGCCGTCGACATGGCCTGTGCCCGCGCCACCCACAAGGCGGGCCTGAAGGTCGGCCATCTCGGCCACCTGCAGCAGGTCGCGCGCCACGAGGCGGCTGCCGCAGCGAAAACCTTCCGGCCGGACTATTGGACGGTCTTCAACGGCGAAAAGGCTGCAGAAGCGGCGGCTGGCGCACATGCAGCCGGCTATCGGCAGGATCTGCTCGCCCGTATCCGGGCGGAAGGTGATACCTTCTACCGCGGCCATGAAGGCGGGTTCGATGCCAGCGACGTTGCCGCGGTGGCGGATCGTCTCGATGCGCTCGACGGTGGCCGCTTTGCCGGCATCACCACCTTTCCGGCGCTGCTCTTCGACCATGAAAGCCGCAAGGTGAAGCCGACACACAATCTCGCGACGCTCTCGAAAGCTGCCGAGGCGCTGGCCAAGGCCGGCCGCAACGGGATCGAGGTGAATGCGCCGGGCACGACCTCCAGCGTCATGCTCCCGGCCCTTGCCGAAGCGGGCGCGACGCAGTGCGAGCCGGGCAACGGTCTGCACGGCACCACCGCACTGCACGTGATGGAAGATCTGCCGGAACTGCCGGCGGTACTCTACCTCACCGAAGTTTCCCATCTCTCGGGCGGCAAGGCCTATTGCTTCGGCGGCGGCTTCTACATCGACCCGATCTTCCCGGATTACGACGTCAAGGCGATCGTATCGAGTGAGCCGACGACGGCTTCATCGGCGCTTCGAAGCGTCGAGGTGCCGCCGCCCTCGGCGATCGACTATTACGCGATGATCGACGCCAGCGGTGCGGCGGCGCCGAAGCCTGGCGATACGGCGGTGTTCGGCTTCCGCGGGCAGGCCTTCGTCACGCGCGCTTATGTCGTCGGCGTGTCGGGTATCTCCACGGGCGCGCCGAAGGTGGAAACGATCGAAAACGGTTTCGGCGAAACCGCAGCCTGGCCGGTATGAGGGGCGACGTCATGAACGCGAACGTTAGTGCTGCAGCAGAGCCGGTCCTGAAGCTGAAGGACATCCGCAAGACCTTTGGCGGCGTCACCGCGATCGAGAACTTCTCGCTGGACGTCCGTCCGGGCGAGATCGTGGCGCTCGTCGGCGACAACGGCGCCGGCAAGTCGACGCTGATCAAGATCATCTCCGGCGTTTACACGCCGACCTCGGGAACGATCACCATCGAAAACCAGACCGTGGCGATGTCGAACGCCACGATGGCGCGCGCCCATGGCATCGAGGTCGTCTATCAGGATCTGGCACTTGCCGACCAGCAGACGGTCTATATGAACATGTTTCTCGGCCGCGAGCCGGTAAACCGTTTCGGCCTGCTCGACCGTCGCCGGATGATTTCCGAGACGGAAACGCTAGTGAGGGAACTGGATGTCCGCATCCCCTCGGCCCATGCGACGATCCGCGACCTCTCGGGCGGCCAGCGCCAGGGCGTCGCGATTGCCCGCGCCACCCATTGGGCGAGCAAGCTGATCCTGCTCGATGAGCCGACGGCAGCACTCGGCGTTGCCGAAACCGCCAAGGTCGAGGAGATCGTCGAATCGCTGAAAAGCCGCAACATCGGCGTACTGATCATCAGCCATAGCCTCGATCAGGTGTTCAAGCTCGCAGACCGCATCTGCGTTCTGCGCCGCGGCAAGCAGATCGGCATCCGTGAGACGGCCAAGACCGACAAAAACGAGATCATCGCGATGATCACCGGGCTTCAGCAACACTGAGGCGGATGTGTCCAGCGGTGCCGCCATTGGGGCGGCGCCGGTTGGCAATCATGGTGCGGCGCCGAAGAAGGTGAGGCGGGTGAAGAGCACGTAGTGCGATTCCGAGACCATCAGCGCCACGAAGACCAGCACCAGCAGCGGCGGCAGCAGGATCGCGTAGATCAGCGCCAGCCGTTCCCAGGCCATGTGCATGAAGATCGCGACGATCAGCCCTGCCTTCAGTACCATGAAGATCAGGATCAGCGACCACCTGAGATAACCCTGCAGCCCGACATAGTCGACGAGGTAGGAGAAGGTGCTGAGCACGAAGAGCAGCAGCCAGACGACCAGATAAAGACCGATCGGGTGTTGCTGGTGCGTTTGTGCGTGGCCTTCTACTTTTGCTGCCGGTGCCGCGTGGGTGTGAACAGTCGTTTCGGTCATGGCCATGCCTCACCACAGATAGAAGAATGCGAAGATGAAGACCCAGACGAGGTCGACGAAGTGCCAGTAGAGGCCGGTGATCTCGACGATCTCGTATTGTCCTCTTCGGCTCGTGAAAAAGCCACGCCGTTCGGTGTCGAAATCGCCGCGCCAGACTTTTCGCGCGATGATCAGCAGGAAGATGACGCCGATCGTGACGTGGGTGCCGTGGAAGCCGGTGATCATGAAGAAGGTCGAGCCGAATTGGGCAGCGCCCCAGGGGTTGCCCCAGGGACGCACGCCCTCGGTGATCAGCTTCGTCCATTCGAAGGCTTGCATGCCGACAAAGGTGGCGCCGAAAAGGGCGGTCAGCAGCATCAGCAGAGCGGTCTTCTTGCGATCGCGCCGGTAACCGAAATTGACGGCCATGGCCATGGTGCCGCTTGAGGTGATCAGCACGAAGGTCATGATGGCGATCAGGATCAGCGGCACGTCCGAGCCGCCGATGTGCAGCGCGAAGACCTCGCTCGGATTGGGCCAGGGAACGGCAGTCGACATGCGCGCCGACATATAGGCGATGAGGAAACAGCCGAAGACGAAGGTGTCGCTCAAGAGGAAGATCCACATCATCGCCTTGCCCCAGGAGACGTTCTTGAACGTCCGCTGGTCGGAGGCCCAGTCGGCGGCAAAGCCGGCAAGTCCCGCGGGGCGATGGAGCGGTTCTCGGACAGGCGAATGTGTCTCGGCGGACATGCCTTGCCTCCTTCAAGTCAAGAGCGACCGGCAGAGCTCGACGAAGTCGTTGGCCCAGCCGGAAAAGAGCGCGTAAAGCACCAGCCATACGGCCAGCATGAAATGCCAGTAGGTGGCGCAGAGCGTGATCGACAGCACGGCCTTTTCGCCCATCGGGCCGGTGCGCGTCTTGACGATGACCCGGGTAAGCGCGAACAGGCCGCCGAGGATGTGCAGGCCATGCATGCCCGAGATCATGTAGAAGAAGCTGTTGGCCGGATTGTCGGCGAGCAGGAAGCCAGCGTCGGTCAACTCCCGCCAGGCAAAGACCTGGCCGGCGAGGAAGGCGAGACCGGCGGCAAGCGCTGCGATCATCGCCGTGCGGCTCGCCTCGTCACGATGCTGTTCGGCAGTGACGCGGGCCGCATGCAGAAGCAGGCTGCCAAGCGCAAGGATGGCGGTGTTCTGCCAGAGGATCTTCGGCATCGGCGTCGACCACCAGTCGGTGGAGGCCATGCGCATGAAGTAGGCGCTGATGAAGAGAGAGAAGAGCGCGGCGACGACAGCAAGGAAGACGCCAAGGCCGATTTTTGCAGGCGGGATCGAAGGCCTACCGCGCGGGCGGGGGTCGTGGGCGTGGCCGACCTCCAGCCAGGGTTTCGAGAACAGCCGCTGCCGGCTGAGCCACCAGGCGGCGATCGCGAAGATCACCGCCAGGAAGACGAGGGTGACGTTCATGAGGCCCCCTCCGGCGCGTGGCCTACGGAACCCGGCTCAGTCTGCGGAATGAAATCTTCCGCTGCACCCGGCACGCTGTAGTCATAGGGCCAGCGGTAGACGACCGGCAGGTCCTTGCCCCAATTGCCATGCCGCGGTGGCGTTTCCGGCGTCTGCCATTCGAGCGTCGTTGCCCGCCAGGGGTTGCCGCCGGCCTCGCGGCCGTGGCGGATGCTCCAGATGAGATTGAAGAGGAAGACGATCTGGGCGGCGCCGACGATCAGCGCCATGATGGTGATGAACTCGTTGAGCGTATGGGCGGATGCCGGCACGAAGGCGGTCTCGCCCATCTCATAGTAGCGGCGCGGCATGCCGATCAGCCCGAGATAGTGCATCGGGAAGAAGATCAGATAGGCGCCGACGAAGGTGACCCAGAAGTGGATCTGCCCCATCGCCTGGTTGAGCAGGCGGCCGGTGATCTTCGGATACCAGTGATAGATCGCCCCGAAAATCACCATGATCGGCGCAACGCCCATGACCATGTGGAAATGGGCGACGACGAACATCGTGTCGGAGAGCGGCACATCGACGACGACATTGCCGAGGAACAGACCGGTCAGCCCGCCATTGACGAAGGTGACGATGAAGGCGAGCGCGAACAGCATCGGCAGCGTCAAATGGATATCGCCGCGCCAGAGCGTCAGCACCCAGTTGTAGACCTTGATCGCCGTCGGCACGGCAATGATCAGGGTGGTGGTGGCGAAGAAGAAGCCGAAATAGGGGTTCATGCCGCTGACATACATGTGGTGCGCCCAGACGATGAAGGAGAGCGCGCCGATGATGACGATCGCCCAGACCATCATGCGGTAGCCGAAGATGTTCTTGCGGGCGTGGGTGCTGATGAGATCGGAGACGATGCCGAAGGCGGGCAGGGCGACGATGTAGACCTCCGGATGGCCGAAGAACCAGAAGAGGTGCTGGAACATGATTGGGCTGCCGCCGCCATGCTGCAGCTGCTCGCCCATCTCGACGATCGCCGGCATGAAGAAGCTGGTGCCGAGCACCCGGTCGAACAGCATCATGACGCAGGCGACGAAGAGGGCGGGGAATGCGAGAAGCGCCATCACCGTCGCCGTGAAGATGCCCCAGACGGTGAGCGGCATGCGCATCAAGGTCATGCCGCGCGTGCGCCCCTGCAACACGGTGACGACATAGTTGAGGCCACCCATGGTAAAGCCGATGACGAAGAGGATGAGGGAGGAGAGCATCAAGATGATGCCCCAGTCCTTGCCGCCGGGCGTGCCGGAAAGTACTGCCTGTGGCGGATAGAGCGTCCAGCCGGCGCCGGTCGGCCCGCCCGGTGCAAAGAAGCTCGCGACGAGCACGAGGACGGCCAGCAGATACAGCCAGTAGCTCAGCATGTTGGCATAGGGGAAGACCATGTCGCGCGCGCCGAGCATCAGCGGGATCAGGTAGTTGCCGAAGCCGCCGAGGAAGAGCGCAGTCAACAGATAGATCACCATGATCATGCCGTGCATGGTGATGAACTGGTAGTAGCGTTCCGCATCGATGAAGGCGAAGGCGCCGGGAAAGCCGAGCTGCAGACGCATCAGCCAGGAGAGCACGAGGGCGACCATGCCGATGGCGATCGCGGTCGAGGCATATTGCACGGCGATGATCTTCGCATCCTGGCTGAAGACATAACGCGTCCACCAGCTATGGGGATGATAGAGTTCCACGTCCTCCACTTCCGCGGGGCCAATCTGTTCGCCCGTGCCTGACCGGATATCGACCATCTGCGAGAACCTCCCAACACCGGATCATTTCGATCCAACGCCTTGAACCTGCAATTCCGCACGTCCAACAATGGAATTGCGTCTCCTCACGAGCGGGATGCGGGCGGATATCGCGAGCACTTTTCCTCATCCCGCTTTGGCCGTCGGGGCGCCTGTTATTGCGCCGGGGCGGCATTCACTGCCTGCGCCGTTTCTTTCGTTCCTGCCTTTGCCTGCAATTGCGAGAATGTCGTCTGTTGCGAGAGCCAGGCTTGATAATCGGCGGCACTGTCGACAACGACGGTGCCGCGCATCTGTGGGTGACCGGTGCCGCAGAGTTCGGCGCACAGCACCTCGAACGTGCCGGTGCGCGTCGGCGTCAGCCAGAAATAGGTGACCATGCCCGGCACCATGTCCATCTTGGCGCGGAACTCCGGCACGTAGAAATCATGCAGCACGTCGACCGATCGCAGCAGGATCTTGACCGGCTTGCCGACCTCCAAATGCAGTTCGCCGCCTTCGATGACGACGTCGTCGAGGGCGGCCGCATCGTTGCGGTTGAGGCCGAGCGAATTTTCCGGGGTGATGTCGCGGGTCTCCGACGTACCGAGCTTGCCGTCGGCGCCGGGCAGCCGGAAGCTCCACAACCATTGCTGGCCGACGACTTCTACCTCCGCCGCACCATCCGGCACGGTCACGAACTGGTGCCAGACGAAAAGACCGGGGGTGAGCATGGCGGCGACGCCGAGCGTGGTGCCGCCGGCAAGCCACCCTTCGAGCTTCCTGTTTTCCGGTTCATAGGCCGCCCGGTTTCCCGGGCGATGCCGAAAACGCAGGACGCAATAGGCCATGAAAAGCACGACGGCGACGAAGACGACGCCGGTAATCCAGAAGGTGATGATGAGCGTATTGTCTATGTAATTCCAGTTGGACGCGATCGGCGTCCACCACCATGGGCTCAACAGATGGAACAACACCGAACCGACGGCCACCAAAACCAGAACAACTACCACGGCCATTTCTGTCCCTCCTCGCCGCTGGCGGCTGTGGGCATGAATACGCAATCCGTAGAGCCTTCTGCATGTTTCCGTTAATCGTCGCCGATCAAACGGCAAAACATGCAGGAATTCAAAGTTCTACAGCGACCTTTGCGCGTCTGGTCAGACACGCGGTGCTGTAGCTGCAATTATTACACGAACGTCGAACAGTCGCAATTCGCCGCCTCCGTGCGAGCAGCGGTTGCGTTTAGTCTCCGCAGATTACTGCGAATACTGCTTGAGATAGGCGATGAGGTTGGAGATATCCGTATCATCTTTCAAACCGGCAAAGGCCATTTTCGTGCCTTTCACCTTGGTCCTTGGATTGTGCAGATAGTCGCGCAGATGCGCCTCATCCCAGACGAGTCCAGCCTTGCCGGCATCGATCATCGCCGGTGAGTAGCTGAAGTCGGCATGAGTGCCTGCCGTTCGTCCGAACAGATGGTTGAGCGATGGCCCAACCTTGTTGGTGTCGCTGTCGGCCACATGACAGACGGCGCATTTCTTGAAGACGGTGGCTCCGGCGGCCGCATCGCCCTCTTGCGAAAGGGCTGCGAACGGACAGAGCATCGTTGTCGAAAAGGCAAGGGCAACAACAAGAATTCGCATGACACTTCCTCAATATCGCCGGGCGCAGGCAAGGAAGGCTATCGTCAATCTGTCGTTTTGGCGGTGCTTGCTTCTCTTAAGTTGGCGCCACGGCGGTTGATACTTGCGACACGACGACGGTACGCCTCGCTTTGTGGAAGTCAACCGGCGCAGCCGGCCGGTTTGCCGGATGCGCCTAAATTTTCGCCATGTCGCTGCCGTCGCTCAGACGCGATTGCCGTCGGCGTTGAAGAAGTGCAGCCGCTCGACCGGCAGGCGTACGGGCAGCGAGCCGGAAACGTTGAGGAACCGGCGGTCGTTGGTAAACGCCTTGAAGCCGGCACGGCCGAAGGAGAGGTGCAGGATGATGCCGAAGCCCGTCGGTTCGACCAGGTCGACATTGGCTTTCAGCGCATCCGGGCCTTCGACGCCGATCTCGACATGCTCCGGTCGGATGCCGAGCGTCGCCCTGGCGCCGTCCGTCAAGGCAGGATGCGGCTGGGCCGGAACGATGATGCCGCCTTCGGTTTCGAAGCGCGGGGCGCTACCGTTGCGATAGGTTCCCTCGAAAAAGTTCATCCCTGGTGACCCAATGAAGCCGGCCACGAAGAGATTGGCCGGGCGGTCATAGAGATCAAGAGGGCTTCCGACCTGCTGGACGAAGCCGCCGTTCATGGCGACGATGCGATCGGCGAGCGTCATCGCCTCGATCTGGTCGTGGGTGACGTAGATCGAGGTGGCGCCCAAGTCCTTGTGCAGCTTCTTGATCTCGGCGCGCATCTGTTCGCGGAGGCGCGCGTCGAGGTTGGAGAGCGGCTCATCGAAGAGAAACGCCTTGGGTTCGCGCACGATGGCCCGGCCCATGGCGACGCGCTGGCGCTGTCCGCCCGAAAGTGCACGGGGGCGGCGTTCGAGCAGCGGGTCGAGACCGAGCTTGGCGGCTGCGCCCGAGACGACGCTTGCGATCTTTTCCTTGGCGACCTTCCTCAGCCTGAGGCTGTAGCTCATGTTCTTGGCGACCGACATGTGCGGATAGAGCGCGTAGGACTGAAACACCATGGCGATGTCGCGGTCCTTCGGGGCCAGTTCGTTGACGCGTTTTCCGGCGATGCGGATTTCGCCCGAGGTCACGCTTTCGAGCCCGGCGATCATGCGCAGAAGCGTGGACTTGCCGCAGCCTGACGGGCCGACGAGCACGACGAATTCGCCGTCGCCGATCTTCAGGTCGACATCGTGCAGGACCGGGTGGATGCCGTAGGATTTCTGGATATTGGCGATATCGATGGAAGCCATGAGAACAATCCTCAGCCTTTGACCGCGCCGGCCGTGAGGCCCTGGACGAGATAACGTTGAATGAGCAGGAAGAAGAGGCAGGCGGGGATGAGCGCGAGCACGCCGGCGGCCATCATCTGCCCGAAGTCGACGGAGAACTTCGACACGAAGGACAGAAGCCCGACGGGGAACGTCGCCTGATCGTTGCCGGAGATCAGCATCAGCGAGAACAGTAGTTCGCTCCAGGCGGCGGTGAAGACGAAGCCGAGCGTTGCGGCAATGCCGGGCAGCGTCAGCGGCAGGATGATCTGGCGGAAGGCGACGAATTGGGTGGCGCCGTCGATCATCGCGGCCTCCTCCAGATCCTTCGGGATGCCGTCGAAGAACGACTGCATCAGGAAAGTGGCAAACGGTACGTTGAAGGCGGTGTAGACGATGACAAGGCCGGTGAGGCTGTTGGTCAGCCCGAGCGGCGAGAGGATCTTGAAGATCGGCGCCACCAGCATGACCAGCGGGAACATCTGCGTCAGGAGCATCAGCGCCACCAGCCAGTACTTGCCGCGGAAATTGAAGCGCGACAGGGCGTAGCCCGAGAGCGAGGCGAGGATGGTGACGATGACGGCGGTGGAACCCGAGACGATCAGGCTGTTCTTGAAGAACACCGGAAAGGCGCTGTGGCGGAGCACGAAATCGAAGTGCTCAAGGCTGGCGCGCGAAGGCCACATTCGAATGCCTTCGGAGTAGAGCAGATCGTTGGGCGTGACGGCGACCTTCAGCAGCCAGTAGAGCGGGAAGAGCGCAAACGCGATGTAGGCAAGGATTGCCAGCCGGTGCGCGATCGTGAGGAAAAGAGGTTTGGCGCGCATCGGTTCAATCCTTGCTCAGGAGCCATTGCCGCAGGATGACGATCAGCATCGAATAGGCGAGCAGCAGCGCCAGGAGCACGAGCGCGATCGCCGAGGCGTAACCGAAATCCAGCCGCTTGAAGGCCTGGGTGAAGATGTAGCTGGCGACGATCTGGGTGCGGTCGGCCGGTCCGCCATTGGTCATGACGATGATGAGATCGGCGAAGTTGGAGATCCAGACGGTGCGCAAGAGGATGGTGATGGCGATCGTCGGCGCAAGGAAGGGGAGGGTGATCGACAGGAAACGTTGCACTGGGCCGGCGCCGTCAATGCTGGCGGCCTCGTAGAGGTCGCGGGGGATCGCCTGAAGGGCTGCTAGCAGCGTGATGGCGAAGAAGGGTATGCCCCACCAGACATTGGCGATGATCGGTCCCCACATGGCAAGCTGCGGGTCGGACAGGATGTTGTTCGGTTCGCTCATGATGCCGAGGCCGAAGAGCCAGTGCGGCAGGGGGCCGACGACCGGATTGAACAGCCAGGCCCAGTTTAGGCCGGCGAGGAAACTCGGCACCGCCCACGGGAGGAAGACGAGCGCCTGGGCGAGGCCGCGGCCGTAGAAGGGCTTGTCGAGCAGCAATGCGAGGATCAGACCGAAAACGAACTGGAAGAAGACCGAGGCACCGGTCCACCAGAGCGTATTGCGCAACGCCCGATAGAAGGCCTGGTCCTCGGACAGCGCCCGGAAATGATCAAGACCGATATAGGCGCCGGAGAACGGGTTCAGGAGCTGGATATCGCGGAAGGCGTAGGAGACGCCGAGCACCAGCGGCACCAGCATCACGGTGACGATCAGGATCAGCGCCGGCGCGCTATAGAGATAGGGTGCGGCGCCATCGGCGATGCGCTTCTTCAGCGGCGTCCTGCTTGCCGGCAGGCCGCTTTGGCGGGCGACATAGGCCATCGATCGAAATTTCCCCTGTGCGGCCGCCGGTTTTTCGGGCGTGCCTCGATTCTAGGTCGGAGCGGGAAGGGCGGAGACCGCGCACACTTCATTCCGCTCAAAGCGTTATGAGGGCCGGCGGCGGCGAACCGCCGCCGGCCAAAAGCTTACTTCTTGCTGGCGAGGAACTTCTGCTGTGCCTTGGTGAGGTAGTCGGCCCACTGGTCGGCGAGTTGCTGCGGCGTGATATCGCCGAGCAAGGCTTCCTGGGTTGTCTTGATGGCGAGCGAATCCTTGAAGAAGGCGAATTCCTCGAGGTAGGTCGGCATCACAGTCAGGACGACGTCCTTGTCGGCAAGTTCGTCGAACCAGCCCTTGAACTGCGCGCTGGCATAGAAGGGATCCTTCTCGGCCGACTTGTGTACCGGAAGCGCCCCGGTGCGCTTGTTCCACTCGATGTTGCCTTCCGGCCCTTCGAGCGTCTCGATCAGCTTCCAGGAGAGGTCCTTGTTCTGGCTTGCCGACAGCATCGACCAGCCGGCAAAGCCGATGGTTGTGAAAGCCTTGCCGCTCGGGCCCTTCGGCATGGTGGTGACGCCGAAGTCTTCCGATTTCATGCGCTCGGCAATCGCGATCAGAGCATCCGGGTCCTGGTCGAGGAAGGCGCAGGTGCCGCTGTAGAAACCGGCGACGATTTCATTGAAGCCCCAGTTGACGCTGTCCTTCGGCGCCAGCCCCTTCTTGTAGAGATCGATCACCCAGGTGAGGCCCTTGACCCAGCCTTCGCTGTTCATGGTCGAGGTGCCGTCCTCATTGAAGAAGGTGTTGCTGCCGGCCATGGTGGCGCCGAACATGACCCAGCCGTTGAGTCCACCCGGGCCGCCGCGCAGGCAGTAGCCGGACTTGCCCGGAAGCTTCGAGACGGCTTCGGACGCCTTGACGAAATCGTCCATGGTCTTTGGCGGCTCGTTGACGCCGGCTTCCGACAAGAGCTTCTTGTTGTAGAACATGGCGCGCAGGTAGAAGCCGTAAGGCAGCATGTAGGCGGTGTCGTTGACGTCGCGGCCGAGTTCGAGCGCGCGTTCCGTCAGGCCGGCCGTGTGCTCCCACTTGGCAAGGTAGGGCTCGAGGCTTTCGAGCATACCGTTGTTGGCATAGAGCGACAGCCAGGTGTCGGGCATTTCCATGACGTCAGGCAGTTCGCCGGCCGAAACCATGGTCGCGAACTTCTGGAAGGCTTCGCCCCAGGGAAGCGAGATGATTTCGACCGTCGTGCCGGGGTTGGCGGCCTCGAACTTGGCGACGATCGACTTCAGCGTCTCGGTGCGCTCGGGACTGGTGATGACCTCGACGAGCTTCAGTTTGGTGTCGGCGAGCGCGCTTCCGGCCATGAGGCTGGCGAGAAGCGTGGCAGTGATCAGTTTCTTCATTTCTGTTCCCTCTTTTCTTCGTTGGTTTTGGTTCAAAGTGGGCGGACCGGGATCCTCATCCCGCTCCAGTCAGTCAGTCGAAGCGACGGCGAGCGCCGCTTCGAGATCGCTCCAGAGGGCCTCCGTTCCCTCCAGACCGACATGGAGCCGTACCGATCGCGGCGAGATGCCGAAGGCGGCCGCGGAATTGGGCTGGGCTTTCTGCGACAGCACGACTTCGCCCGGCACGATGAGGCTTTCATGCCCGCCCCAGGACACGCCGAGCTTGAAGAGTTCGAGATGGTCCGCGAAGCGCCTGACGTCGACGCCCTCGCGGAAGATGAAGGAGAACAGGCCGGACGTGCCGGAAAGGCCAGGCGGCAATGTGTTGCCAAGGCCGGGATGGCAGACGGTCTCGACCAGCGGGTGGGCCTGCAGGCGGCGCGCGACTTCAAGTGCCGAGCGCTCGTGCGACTTCATCCGGATCGGCAAGGTACGCAGACCGCGGATCAACAGCCAGGCGTCGAAGGGCGAAAGCTTGCCGCCGAGATAGGGATAGGCTTCGGAACGGATGCGGCCGATCAGTTCCTTCGATCCGGTGACGACGCCGGCGACGACGTCCGAGTGGCCGCCGAGATATTTCGAGGCCGAATGGATGACGAGATCGACGCCGAGCGAGATCGGCTGCTGGAAGATCGGGCTCGCCCAGCTGTTGTCGATCGCGGTGATGATGCCCTGGTCCTTCGCCAGGCGGGCAAGGGAAGCGACGTCGTGGGTGTCCATTACCCAACTCGTCGGGCTTTCCATGTAGAAGAGCTTTGCGCCGGGCAGCGCCTTGGCGACCGCTTCCTCGTCGCGGCCGTCGACATAGGTCACTTCGATCTTCATGCGCTTCAGATGCGTGCCGAACAGGCGGAAGGCATCGGGATAGACATGGTTGACGGCAACGATCCGGTCGCCCGGCTCGACGAAGGAAAGCACGGTCGAGGAGATCGCCGACATGCCGCTCGCAAAACCGATCGCGTCCTCGCCGCCTTCGAGTTTCGCCAGCATCTCCTCGAACATGCGCACAGTCGGGTTGAGGCCGCGGGTATAGATCGGCCGCACGCGCTCGCCCCGGTAGGAGGCGACCATGTCGTCATAGTCCTTGAAGGTGAAGAGCGAGGTCTGCACGATCGGCGGCACGACGGCGTCGAAGGCGTGGCCTTCGTCATGCGCGACGATCAGCGAGGCGTGGTCGAACGGATCGAGGCCGTTGGTCATTTGGACATTTCCTTGATGTCTTCCTCGACGATCGCGAGGATTTTTAGCGTTTCTTCGCGCGCGGTCTCAGGGTCCTGAGCAGCGATCGCGTTGAAGAGGGTGCGGTGGAACGGGAAGGAGCGACGGGCAAAATCCGTTCGGTCGAAAGGATGGTCCCAAAAGCGCTCGAAGGCCTCGCGCATTTGTTCGAGCAGCTGGCGAAAGAGCGGATTGTGGGTGGCGTCGTAGATCGCCAGATGAAAGGCCAGGTCTTCCGGCCCCGACGTGCCTTTGGCGATATGCACGCGCTCCATTTCGTTGAGCCTGATTTCGATGACCTTCAGGTCGTCTTCGGTGCGCCGGCGGGCGGCGACCATGTTGGCTTCGACTTCGATGCCGCGGCGCACTTCGAGCGTCATCAACAGCACGTCGCGCAGGTGCGCCGCGTCGAGCGTGAGCGGCATATGGACGGTCGCGCCGGAGATCGTGCGCAAGAGATAGGTGCCGCTGCCCTTGCGCGCCTCGACGACGCCGAGTGCCTGGAAGTGGCGAATGACCTCACGGATCGTGGAGCGGCCGACGGCCAGCGCCGTCATCAGTTCGCGCTCGGCCGGCAGGCGTTCGCCGGGTTTCAGGCCCGATTGTTCGATGTAGTCAGCCAACGCGGCAATCACCTGCTGAGCCCGGTCGGCCGGGGGCAGGGGCATCAGTGCCGCTCTTGCCGGTTCATTCATTCGGCTCCCTCCCCAGAGGCCAAATTGGTCTGACATCTCACCAATATGATCAAGCCAGTTGGGGTCGTCAAGCAAGAACTGATAGACGCACAACTGTTGACCCCGCCCGCCTCAGGCGTAGACAAGGGAGGCAAGGAGCTCTGGTGATGATGAAATCGGAATATCAGTTCGTGGTCGCAGCCGTGCTCGGCGCGTTCTTCGTCATGGTGGCGGCTGCGGGGGATGCCGAGGCTCAGATGCGGACGCGGAAGGGCGAGTATTACGAGGGGATCCAGCGCAGGCCCTATGGCTATTACTGGATCTGGCCACCGGTCGAGCAGCAGCAGCCCGTCTACAAGAAACAACCCGGCAAGAAGGGGAGCGAGCTCGCGAAGCCGCGCAAGCGGCCGGTTCAATAGCCGCAGGGCTCGACGAAGAGCGCAAAGAGAAGCGGCGCCCTGGGGCGCCGCAACTTTGATCAGACCGTCGCGACGTGAACGTCGCGGGGGAGCGAGGAAAGAACCTCCGGCCCATCCTCCCGGAGGATAACGATATCCTCGAGCCGGATGCCGAAGCGGCCGGGGAGATAGATGCCAGGCTCGATCGAGAAGACCATGCCTTCTTCGAGCACGGTTTCCGAGGTCGCGGTGACATAGGGCGGCTCGTGGCCGTCGATGCCCATGCCGTGGCCGGTGCGGTGGACGAAGTACTCGCCATAACCGGCGTCCGAAATCACCTTGCGGGCAGCAGCATCAACCTCCTTGGCGAGCACGCCCGGGCGAGCCGCCTTCAGTGCCGCCTGGACGGCCCTTTCGACGATCGTGTGGATCTGCCCGTAGCCTTCGGGCGCGCGGCCGACGATCGCCATGCGCGTAATGTCGCTCGGGAAGCCCTGCTTGCGGCCGCCGATGTCGATAACGACGGCATCGCCTTCCTCGATCACCCGCTCGCTGGCGGAGTGATGCGGGAAGGCGCCGTTGCCGCCGGCGCCGACGATCCAGAAGGCCGGTGCGGCACCTTCCGAGGCGAAGTGCCCGCGGATCTCGGCGGCCAGTTCCTTCTCGGTCATGCCCGGGCGGATCTTGGAGAATGCCGCCTGCATGGCGCGATCGGCGATGCCGGCATTCATCTTCAGAAGCGCGTACTCGCTCTTGTCCTTGCGCATGCGGAGTGCGCCGAGCGTCGCCGGGGTGAATTCGCGCGCGGTATCGGCGGGCAGCGCATCGATCAGCAGCAGCGCAAAATCGGCGCGCATGGTTTCGTCGAGCACGACGCGACCGGGCTTTGCGGCGCCGACATCGGCAAGCGCTGCGGTCAGGGCGTCGCTCGGGCCAACGTCATCGGCCCAGTTGTGGAAGGCGATGTCGGTGTGCTCGCGCGTGCCTTCGGCGTTGAGCGCCGGCATCAGGAACGCTTCCTTCTCCGGGCCGATGAGCAGCAGGCACGGGCGTTCGTCGGGATGCGGATGGTAGCCGATCAGCCAATCCATATGCGATCCCGGCGCCAACGCGACGAGGCCGACATTGCTTTCGGCCATCGTGCGGCGGAGTGCTGCAAAACGGCTCTTGGTGAGTTCCTTCATGGTGTTTCCAATTCTGGCTTGAGAAATCAGATGCCACAGCCGGTCATGCGGCCGTGGCCGAAGGTGAGGGGGAAAGGAGCACCGGAGATCGGCGCGTCGTCGGCTATGGGGAATGCTTGAGGCCCGCGCCTGTCTTGCGGCGGGACTTGGATCTTTGGCTCTTCAAGCGGACACCTCCCCCTCGAATGCACGAACATGAGGCCGGGAGGCTGGTCGCTTCCCGTCGCTATGCTTCTGTATTTGCACGACTTTGGTGCTGTGGCTGAGCGTTGTCAATACGGAATTTTAGTCACACTAAAATTTGTGACGGCGTCGCCTCAGGCAGCCAATCGCAGTAACCGTGCAACCGCCTGCTGGTCGAAGCCGCCGATACCCTCACGGATGTCGGCAGCGACCGCGTCGGCAGCAGCGTTCTCATCGCGGCGCCTCAGCGCCTCGATTGCCTCGCGGTGGCGGTCGACCACGTAAAGTTCGGTCACGTGTTCCATGGCGATGCCGAGGATCGGGCCGAGCTGCAGCCAGACGCTCTCGATCAGCGGCACGGCGACCGCATCGGGATTGGCCGTATAGATCATCCGGTGAAACGCCTGGTTGGCGATCAGCGCCGCCACCTTGTCACCCCGACGGATCTCCGTCTCGATGCTGTCGTCGATCGCCGTGATCTTCTCGATCTGACGTTCGGAAAGATGAGCGACGGCCCGGCGAGCCGCATGGCTTTCGAGCGCAATGCGCAACGAGATCAGTTCTTCGAAGCGGGCGGGCGTGATGTGCGGAACCACGATGCGGCGGTTTTCGAGGAACTGCAGCGCGCCGATCGAGGTCAGCTGTCTAAGCGCCTCGCGCACCGGGGTCGGGCTGCTTTCAAGCGCCTCGGCCAGGCCGCGGATGGTGACGGAGGTGCCGGGTCGGAACGCGCCGACCATGATCGCCTGGCGCAGCCGGTGAAAGGCATAGTCATGCGTGGTCATGCCGTCGGGGCGCGCAAGTGGCGGTAAGACAAGGGGTTTCAAGTGCGCATGTCCTTTTGCCCGAATTGCGATGGCTTTCTCATCAGCGAGAGCGGTGTTTGGCAAACGCCTGCATACACTTTTCCGCGTCCCGCTCTACGTCAAACGCCTGATAGCACTGCCGCTGCTTGACTCCAATTCCCGAATTATGTCAACTTTCTGAAAATGTGATCACAAAAAGAGATTTGCGATATGTCGCTCGACGCGGAAGATCCCAGCGCATTCAAGGCATGGCTCGAGCAGAACGGGCCGATCGAAAGCATCCAGGCCGTCGTCTGCGACCTCAACGGCATCATGCGAGGCAAACGCGTGCCGGTGGAGCAGGCGGGCAAGGTGCTCGGCGGCGGCATCCGCATGCCGCTCTCGATTGTCGGTGTCGACGTATGGGGCGAGGACATCATCAACAGCGAGCAGGTGTTTGCGAGCGGCGACCGCGACGGCATCTGCGGTGTCACCGGCCGCGGCGCGCTGCCGGTGAACTGGACCTCGCGGCCGAGCGCGCTGGTGCCGCTCTGGCTGCAGCTTGAGGACGGCAAGCCGTTTCTCGCCGATCCGCGCCAGGCCCTTGCGGCGGTCGTGCGTGAGTACAAGGAGCTCGGCCTTCGCCCCGTCGTCGCGACCGAATTGGAGTTTTACCTGATCGACCCGGAGCCGGACAGCGCAGTGCCGCCGATCTCGCCCTATACCGGCAAGCGTCTCGATTCCGATGCGATCCTCTCAATCGACGAACTCGACGATTTCGGCGAGTTCTTTTCCGACGTCTACAAGGAATGCGCCCGGCAGAACGTGCCGGCGGATGCGGCGATCGCCGAGAACGGCATCGGCCAGTTCGAAATCAACCTGCTCCACACCGACGACCCGCTGAAGGCGGCCGACGACGCGATCTTCTTCAAGCGCATTGTCAAGGGCGTGGCGCGCAAGCATGGGCTCGCCGCGACCTTCATGGCCAAGCCCTATGGCACCCGTTCCGGCAATGGCATGCATATCCATTTCAGCCTGCTCGACGAGGAGGGCAACAACGTCTTCAACGACGGCAGCGACGAGGGCTCGCCGATGCTGAAGAACGCCGTCGCCGGTCTACTGCGCGGCATGGCCGAGACGACGCTGCTGTTTGCGCCGCATTTCAATTCCTACCGGCGACTGCGGCCGGATACGCACGCGCCAACCGCCGTCTGCTGGGGTTACGAGAACCGCACCTCGGCCATCCGTATTCCCGGCGGCAATCCTGCCGCGCGGCGTATCGAGCACCGCGTCGCCGGTGCCGACTCCAATCCTTATCTCGTCATCGCCGCGATCCTCGGTGCTGCCCTGGTCGGCATCCGCAACAAATGGAAGCCGCCGGCGCCGGTTTCGGGTCGGGCCTATGCAGCGGAGAAATTGCCCAAAATTCCCTCGGAATGGGGGCAAGCGGTCGACAGCTTCGAGGCAGGACCGATTGCCGCCGAAATCTTCGATCCCGTGCTGCGCTCGATGCTGATCGCCTGCAAACGCCAGGAAATCGCGGGCTTTGCCGAGCAGGTCACGGACTACGAATTCAGCGCCTATCTGGAAATCGTCTGATGCTTACCAAACAGAAATCCTATGCCGGTGACGGCAGCTACCCGACCAGCTACTACGCCGCCTCCCGCAACATCATCCGCACGCCGGTCCGGCTGCAGGGCCGGGTCGAGGCCGATGTCTGCGTCGTCGGCGCCGGCTATTCCGGTATGTCGACGGCGATCCACCTTGCCGAAAAAGGCTACAAGGTCGTCGTCATCGAGGGCGCGCAGGTCGGCTGGGGCGCTTCGGGCCGCAACGGCGGTCAGGTGGTCAACGGCCTCAATGCCAGTCTCGCGACCATCCAGCGCCGCTACGGCGAGGATGCGGCGCGCTTCATCGGCGGGCTGGTGCAGGAGGGCGGCAAGATCATCCGCCGCCTCGTCAGCCAGTACCAGATCGAATGCGACCTGAAGCCGGGCAATATCTACGCCGCCTATACGCCGGCGCATATGAAGGAGCTCGAAGCCAAGCAGGCGCTCTGGCGCAAATATGGCATGGACGATCACCAGTTGCTCGACCGTGACGCGCTCGCCAAGCTCGTCAAGTCGGATGCCTATTGCGGCGGCATGCTGGACACGACCGGCGGCCACATGCATCCGCTCAATTTGGTACTCGGCGAGGCCCGTGCCTTCGAAAGCATTGGCGGCACGATCTACGAACAGTCGCCGGTGACACGTGTCGACCACGAGGCGGCGCGGCCGACCGTCTATACTGAAGGCGGCGAGGTTTCGGCGCGCATCGTCGTTCTCTGCGGCAATGCCTATCTCGGCGACGCCGTGCCGAAGCTCGTCTCGCGCGTCATGCCGGTTTCGACGCAGATGGTCACCACGGCACCGCTCGGCGAAGAGCTTGCCCATTCGCTGATCCCGAGCGACATGTGCGTCGAGGACGTGCGCTACATCCTCGACTACTTCAGGCTCTCGGCCGACAAGCGCATGATCTTCGGTGGCGGTACCGTCTATGGCGGAACCGATCCGGCCGATGTCGTCGCCAAGCTGAAGCCCAATCTCGAAAAGGTGTTCCCCGCGCTCAAGGGCGTGAAGATCGACTATGCCTGGAGCGGCAATTTCGCGCTCTCCTTCACCCGCGTGCCGCAGATGGGCCGGATCGGCAGCAACACCTATTTCGCCCATGGCTATAGCGGCCACGGCGTTACCGGTTCGCACCTCTTCGGCCGCACGCTCGCCGAGGCGATCGACGGCGACACCACGCGTTATGACGTCTTCGAGAAGCTGCCCTGGTATCCGTTCCCGGGCGGGCGCATGTTCCGGGCGCAGTATTCCACCATCGGTTCCTGGTGGTACCAGTTCAAGGACGCGGCCGGGCTCTAGGAACAATCCGCGCGCAGCGGCGTTTTGGCCGGGCGGACCGCCGTCTCGGCGGCGGTCAGCGGTCGATCTCGCGTCGAATGTGTTTCCGTCCTGATTAGCGATGCGATAGTATCGACCTTCTGCGGCAGGGGTCCGCCATCTCAAAGTGGGCCTTTGCGTCTCTGCCCTGTGACCGCCCGCATCTGGCGCTTGCTGAATCGGTCACCAAGGATCGCCCGCCTGTCGCTGCGGGCAAGCAAACGGGGAGCCTATCGCTCCCGATTGATTTCCTGGGAGACCTCGCGATGTTCGTGCGCTTTGGCTATGAAATCGGCATTCGTTGCCCGCAGCCGACCCCGATGATGACCTATCTTTCCGTCGTGCCGGAACGGCGCTCATGCCTGCGGCGCGAGCATGGTCCAGTCTCTTCGCCGATCGTGAAGATGGAGCAGATCACTGATCCGCATGGCAACACCTGCTTCCGGATGACTGTGCCCGAGGGCGATTTCAAGCTCTGCTATGATGCGGTGATAGAGGATGACGGCAGGCTCGACGCCACGGACCCATTGGCGGATGCGGTGCCGGTCGAGAACCTGCCCGCCGAGTGGCTGCCTTATCTTGCAGCCAGCCGCTACTGCGAAACGGACCGGCTTGGCGCGCTTGCCTGGCGTCTGTTCGGCGATGTGCCAGCCGGCTGGGAGCGCGTCCAGGCGATTTGCGATTATGTCCATGAACGCCTCGTTTTCAGCTACGGCTATGCGCAGGCGATGCGCACGGCACTCGAGGCGCATGAGGATCGCGTCGGTGTCAGCCGCGACTACGCCCATCTGGCGATCACCCTCTGTCGCTGCATGAACATGCCGGCGCGCTACGTGAACGGCTATATGGCCAATATCCCCGCGAGCGAACATCCTGCGCCGATGGATTTCAATGCCTGGTTCGAGGTCTATCTCGGCGATCGCTGGCATACGTTCGACGCCAAGAACAACCAGCGGCGGGCGGGGCGCATCGCGGTTGCCCGCGGCCGTGATGCCGCCGACATTCCGCTGATCCAGACCTTCGGCAAACATGAGCTCACCGCTTTCACCGTCTGGACCTGCGTCGAAACGGATAGCGCGCTCAAAGGCTCGCATCGCGCCTCCGACGTTTCGCTGCTCACCCCATGGTTCAGCGAAACCTGGGCGAAGCATCTTCAGGACCGCGACCGCAACCGCCATTGATGAGCGCGATGGCGGCGAACCGATTTTTTACGATTTATGCGATTTGCGGAATTTAATATCTACAAACTCAATGGAAAATATAGGAGAACAAGACAGTCGATGGGCCGTGGCCCTCGCAGGAACGGAGAGACGCGATGAACGCAGCGAAACCGATGATCCAGTCCCGCTACGCACTCTACGGGACCACACCGCAACGCCGCTCACATGTTCATCTCGTTCCGCACGCAATTGCCATCGTTGCCGCCTTCTCTTTCGTCAGCGCCGTCGTGGTCGGCGCCTTCTGACGGCAGCCTCAGCTTTGCCGTGACAGATGCTCGTGCACGGCAAGCCACTCTCCTGACGATTTCCGCTCGAACACGATCGTTTCCCGTTCGTCCGCGGTTGCGGGCTCTCCATTGAATTCCAGTTCGGTCTCGACCCGGTGGGTGAAGACCGCGACATTGCCCACCGTCTGCACATTTCGCTCGCTCGACCGGCAGGCGCGCACGCGAAAACCGTCCCGTTCCTCCCAAAGCGACCACTCGGCCTCGTACTCCGCCCTGCTTTTCAGCGGTCGGTCGAGCGTGTGGAAGATGAAGGTCGCATCCGGCGCGAACGCGGAGAAATAGGCTGTCCGGTCATGCCTGGCGAAAGCGGCAACCAGCCGGTCGGCGGCCTGAAGCACCGACTGTTCGAGATTTTTCATGGGGTTCCCTCTTTATCCGGAAGCAGACTGCTCCGGTGGTCTTCGCGATGGTCAGCGCACTGCAATGAGCGTCGCCAGCGGGCGGTTCTGGCGTGAGACGCGCGCTTTGAGATCGTCGAGCGACATGGTTTCGCGCTTCGCGAACTCGGTGAACATCATGTTGAGATTGTTGAAGAACATCTCGCCGACCGCCTCGGCATCGACATCAAGTGCGACGACGCCCTTGGCTTGAAGTTTGCGGATCAGCGTCGAAACCTGCTCGCATAGCCGACGATCGAGTTCGGTGTAGCGCTTGCTGAACGGGCTCTCCGGCTGCTGGATGGCGATCGCCATCGCGGTGCGCCACATCTCCTTGCTGAGATAGTAGAGCGAGTGATCGTAGTATTCGCCGATCAGCGCATCGAGTGCGCCCATGACGGAGGCGGGCGGGTTGTCGACGATCGATCCGCCGCCGGCGAGCACCTCCTCGACTTCCATCGACACGGTGGCGAGCAGGATGTCGCCCTTGTTTTCATAGTAGTTGTAGAAGGTTCCGACCGAAATTTCGGCGCGCTCGGCAATGTCCTCGATGCGTGCGCTGTCGTAGCCGACTTCGCGAAAAAGCACGGCGGCGGCGTCGAGAATTCGCCTGTTGCGATCCGCCTTTTGCCGTGCGCGCAGTCCTGTCATTCCAGTGCTTCCCCGAATTATGAATTGGTTCAAAATTGAGATTGACTTAAAAAATGAATTCATTCAATCTTTTTTTGAAGACGCCGAAACGAGCGTCAAAACAAGAGGGCAACAGCATGATGCAGTCAGTTCGTGACGGTGCGCGCCTGCGCCGTTTTTTCTCCTCCACGGCCGCAATCGCGATCGCCGCTCTGTCGACGGTCGCGGCCCCCGCGCCGGTCTTTGCCCAGGAAGAGCTCAATGCGCTCGTCTGGTGCGACCACACCGATCCGGCGCTTCTTGAGCCGTTCGAGAAGGCCAATGACGTGAAGGTCAACGTCAAGGTTTATGAGGGTACCGGGGCAGGGCTCTCGATCCTCGACCAGTCGCAACCGGGCGACTGGGACGTGCTCGTGATCGACGGCGTCGACGTGCACCGGGCCATCGACCTCGATCTGCTTGCCGAAATGCCGGCCGATGCGTTGCCGACCGCCGACATTTTCCCGGAAGTGCGCATGGAGGCCAACAACACCAAGGACGGCAAGACCTACGCCGTCACCGAGAAGTTCGGCTACAACACGATTTCCTACGACAAGACCAAGGTCGACCCGAAGGACATGCAGGACCTTTCGGTTATCTGGTCGGATAAATACAAGGGCCGCATAGCGCTCTACGACTACTATCTGCCGATGATCGGTCTCGTCGGGCTTGGCCTCGGCAAGAAGACCGCCGATCTGAGCGACGCGGACATGCCGGCGATCAAGGAAAAGCTCGCGGCAATGCGGGCCGTTTCCAAGCAGGTGAGCGACGTCGTCTCCTCGCAGACAGCGCTTGCGACCGGCGAAGTCGACATTCTCGTCGGCGGCGGCGAATGGATCACCGCTGTTCTCTCGGCCGACAAGCCCAGCCTCGACTGGACCATCCCCGAGCAGGGCGCTGTGCGCTGGGCGCAGTCGATCGGCGTGATGAAGGATTCGACCAAGCAGGAGCTGGCGCTGAAGTTCGTGCGGTACATCGTGAGCCCCGAGGGCCAGGCGCGGCTTGCGACCTCTTCCTGCTACTGGGCGATGCCGGCCAATGCCAAGGCGGGTGAACACCTGACCGACCAGCAGAAGGCGGCACTGCGCTTCGACCAGCAGGCCGAATATCTGAAGAAGACGCAGCTCTATCCGATCCCGTCGGCCGAGCTCGACCAGCAGTTCCAGGACGCCTGGACGGAAATGCTGCAGCAGTAATGAAAGCAGCGGGCGCGATGTGTCGCGCCCGCCCTTCTTCTTCGCTCGCCGAAATCCTTTGATCTTGGACGGTAATGGCAGACACCGCTTTGACATCAGCGACAGCGCTTGAAGACGCCGACCGGCGCAAGGCCTGGGGCTTCGTTGCTCCAGCGCTTCTGTGGACCGTCGCCTTCTTCGTCGTGCCCTTCGCCTTCATGGCGGCCATGAGCCTCTGGAAGCGGGAGGGGCGGGACATCGTCCATGCCTGGAACTTCGACAACTACGTCCGCTTCTTCTCCGAAAACGCGCTGTTCCGGGGGCTCGTCAACTCGCTCGAGATCACCGTTATCGTCACGGTGATCTCGGTGCTGCTCGCCTATCCGCTCGCCTGGATCATCGCCGAGCGCGTGCCGAAGCGGCTGCAGCGCATGGCGCTGATCTTGGCGATCCTGCCGTTCTGGACCTCCTATGTGGTGCGCTCCTATTCCTGGCTGCTGGTGTTATCGAAGAACGGCGTGATCAATCAGGTCTTCATGAGCATCGGCCTTATCTCCGAGCCGCTGGAGCTGGCGAGCACGCGCACGGCCACGGTCATCGGCTTCGTGCACTTCTTCGTCATGCTTTTGACGCTGACGATCTATTCCAACCTGATCCAGCTTTCGCCAAACTACCGCCGCGCGGCCGCAGACCTCGGCGCCAATGCCTTCCAGACCTTCTGGCATGTGGTGCTGCCCTTGACGCTGCCCGGTATCATGACCGGCGCTTTCCTTACCTTCGTGCTTTGCATCGGCGACTATGTCACGCCGCAGATCCTCGGCGGCAACAACGAGTTGGTGCTGCCGCAGATCATCATGCTGCAGCTCGGGCGCCGGGCGGATTTCCCGATGGCAGCGGCGCTGTCGATCGTGCTGATGCTCGCCGTCACCGTCGCCTATCTCGCCTGCGCTCGCTGGCTGAAGATCGAGAGGGCCTGACGATGCTGCGCCAGATCTCCGCAAGCGTGCTCTCCTGGACCTATCTCGTCCTCGTCTATGCCTTCATCTTCCTGCCGGTTGCCGTATTGGTGCTGTTCTCGTTCCAGGATGGTCGCCTGCCGGTGCCGCCGTTCAACGGCTTTTCGCTGCAATGGTACGAGGCGGTTTTCGCCGACCGCAAGCTGATGGCAGCGCTTGGTAACTCGATGGTCGTGGCGCTCGTCTCCTCGGTCATCTCCGTGCTGCTCGGCTTTCTCGCAGCCTATGCGCTCGCGCGCTACAAGCTGCCCGGCTCGGCGCTGCAAAGGGGACTGCTGATCGCGCCGATGACGGTCAGCTACCTGATCATCGCGCTTGGCCTTTTGTCGCTCATGAACGCGCTGCATATCCCGCTGTCGCTGATGACGGTCGGCATCGGCCATGTGGTGATCAACCTGCCGCTCTGCTTTGCCATCATCTATGCCTCGATGGGGGATCATCACATCAACATCGAGCGGGCGGCGCGCGATCTCGGCGCCAACGATTTCAAAGTGATGGCGCTGGTGACGGCGCCGATGCTGATGCCGTCGATCCTTGCTGCCTTCTTCCTTTCCGTCACCTTCAGCTGGGACGAGTTCATCATCGCCTTCCTGCTGTCGCGCTTCGACGTGACGCTGCCCGTCGAGATCTGGAGCATGCTGCGCTCCGGCCTCAACCCCAAGACCAATGCCATCGGCTCGCTGGTGTTCTTAGCCTCTGTCGCCGCGCTCCTCATCCTTGAGCTTTCCCTGTTCGGAAGGACGAAAAAACAATGACCGCTCCTGTCTCGATCGAAAACGTCAGCAAGATCTTCGGTGCCTTCACGGCCCTGGATAACGTTTCCCTCGATATCCGGGCTGGCGAGTTCATCGTGCTGCTCGGGCCGTCCGGCTGCGGCAAGACCACGCTTCTGTCGATCCTTGGCGGCTTTCAGTCGCCAAGCGCGGGACGCGTGACGATCGCCGGGCAGGACATGACCTATGTGGCGCCGGCCAAGCGTCCGACGACGACGATGTTCCAGGACTATGCGCTGTTTCCGCACATGCGCCTCGTCGACAATGTCGGCTTTGGCCTCAGGATGCGCGGCCTTGCCAAGGCCGCGCGCGACGAAAAGGCGCTCGGCTACCTCGATCTCGTCGGCCTCAAGGCTTCCGCCGGCAAGCGGCCGCACGAACTCTCGGGCGGCCAGCGCCAGCGCGTCGCGCTCGCCCGTGCGCTGACGGTCGATCCGGACGTGCTGCTTCTCGACGAGCCGCTCGGCGCGCTCGATCTGAAACTGCGCCGCCAGATGCAGGATGAACTGAAGGCGATCCAGAAGCGGGTTGGCACCACCTTCGTGCATGTCACCCACGACCAGGAAGAGGCGATGGCGATCGCCGACCGGATCGTGGTGATGAACCAGGGCCGTATCGAGGATTTTGGCCCGCCATCGGAGATCTATATGCGCCCGCGCTCGCTGTTTTCGGCGGGCTTCATGGGCGAGGTCAATTTCGTTTCCGGCCGTGTGGCGGCGGCGGACGCCAGCTCCGCCCGGGTGGAGACGCCGCTCGGCAGTCTGGCATTGCCGGCAAAGAACTTCACCGCATCGTCGCCGAAGGCCGGCGACCGGATTACACTGACCATCCGGCCGGAACACTTCCGCGCTGACGACAAGGCAGAGGGTCCGACAGTGGCGCTTGGTGAGGCGCGGGTTGCCGGCAGCGCTTTCTTCGGCACGCATTACCGCTGCCACCTGCAGCCCTGTGCTGCGGACACCAGGGCGCTGGTCGCGCACCTGCCGCAATCGGCAAGCGTGCGCGAGGGCGAGATTGTGCCGCTTGCCGTGCGCGCCGCCGACGTCGTAGCCTTGCCCGCCACAGGTGGACATGCGTGATACGATGCAGAGAATTGCACCTCAGGACTGGTACCGGGTGAGGCGGCTCGACGACGGCGTCACCGCTATCGATGAGCCCTATATCCAGGAATTCTACCGCTGCAACATCTGGCATGTGCGCGGCCGCGACCGCGATATGCTCGTCGATAGCGGCATGGGTGTCGTGTCGCTCCGGCAATGGGTGCCCCTCGTCACCGAACGCGCCTTGGACGCCGTCGCCAGCCACACCCACTTCGACCATATCGGCTGCCATCACGAGTTCGAGTGCCGCTGCGTGCATTCGGCCGAGGCGGAACTGCTGGCGCATCCGACGCGCAAGAACACGCTCGCCGACCCCTACGTCGCCGACGAGATCTTCGACGCGCTGCCGCCCGAGCCCTACGCCTCCATCACCTATGCGGTGAAGGCGGCGCCGGCGACGCGGCTGCTCGAAGACGGCGACCATATCGATCTCGGCGACCGCGTCTTCGAGGTGATCCACACGCCCGGCCATTCGCCCGGCGGGATTGCGCTCTTCGAGGCGAAGACCGGGATCCTGTTCTCCGGCGACATCCTCTACGATGGCCCGCTGATCGAGGACACTTATCATTCCAACGCCGACGACTATCTGGCGTCGATGGAACGGCTGCTGAAGATACCCGCGCGTATCGTTCACGGCGGACATTTTCCGAGCTTTTCGGGTGAGCGTTACCGAGCGCTAATCCTTGAATGGCTTGCTGAAAAACAAAAGACAAACTGACGGGAAGGAGGAGCGAATGCTCGACAAACGCAAGTTCTACATCAACGGCAGCTGGGTGGATCCCATCGTCGCCAACGACCTCGAGGTCCTGAACCCGGCAACGGAAAAGCCGGTTGCGGTGATCTCCATGGGCACGGCCGAGGACATCGACCGGGCCGTTGCTGCGGCCAAGAAGGCCTTTGCGACCTATAGCCGGACGAGCGTCGAGGAGCGCCTGGTGCTGCTTGAAAAGCTGCTTGCCGTCTACAAGCGCCGCTATGACGAGATGGTCGACACCATCACCATGGAACTCGGCGCGCCGAAGACTATGACCCGTGAGCAGCAGGCCGATGTCGGCGTCGGCCACCTGCAGGGCTTCATCGATGCGCTGAAGCGCCTGAAGACCCGCGACCGGCTGCCGAACGGCGACGTGATCCTGCGCGAGCCGATCGGTGTGTGCGGTCTGATCACACCCTGGAACTGGCCGATCAACCAGATCGCGCTGAAGGTGGTGCCCGCACTTGCGACCGGCTCGACCTGCGTCTTGAAGCCGAGCGAGTTCACGCCGCTCAACGCCATGCTTTACGCTGAAATGGTGCATGAGGCGGGCTTCCCGGCCGGCGTCTTCAACCTCGTCAACGGCGACGGCATCAATGCCGGTGCGGCGCTGTCGAAGCATCCCGATATCGACATGATGTCGTTCACCGGCTCGACCCGCGCCGGCATCGCCGTCAGCAAGGATGCCGCCGAGACCGTCAAGCGCGTGACGCTGGAGCTCGGTGGCAAGTCGCCGAACATCGTCTTTGCCGACGCCGATCTCGAAGACCGCGTCACCGGCAGCGTGCTCGAATGCTTCAACAATTCCGGCCAGTCCTGCGACGCGCCGACCCGCATGCTGGTGGAGCGCAGCGTCTATGACCAGGTGGTTGAGATCGCCAAGCGCGTCGGCCGCGAAGCGAAAGTCGGAGACCCGACGCAAGAGGGCGGCCATATCGGCCCGCTCGTCAGTCACATCCAGTTCGGCCGGGTGCAGGCGCTGATCGAAGCAGGCATTGCCGAAGGCGCGCGCCTGCTTGTGGGCGGTGCCGGCAAGCCTGAGGGCTTCGAGACCGGCTACTTCGTCAAGCCGACGATCTTTGCCGACGTCAACAACGACATGCGCATCGCCCGCGAGGAGGTCTTCGGACCGGTGCTCGCGATCATCCCCTTCGACACCGAGGAGGAGGCGATCGCTGTTGCCAACGACACCAACTACGGTCTCGCAGCCTATGTGCAGACAGGTGACCCGAAACGGGCCGAGCGCGTCGCCGGACGCCTGCGCGCCGGCATGGTGCACATCAATGGCGGGCCGCACCGCTACGGCAGCCCGTTCGGCGGCTACAAGCAGTCCGGCAACGGTCGCGAAGGTGGCATGTTCGGCCTTGAGGACTTCCTCGAAGTGAAGACCGTGCACGTTCCCGACGCGGCCTGACAAACGAGTTATCGCGTCTGCCAGACGGAGAAATCGGCGGCCGCCCTGTCTGCGCAGGGCGGCCGCCATTGTTCGGGTGGGCGATTTATTGCGACTGTCGCCGATGCCGGTCTTCTGTTAGCTGCCTTGTCGAGGGCGCGAAGATCGAATAGCGACATTGCGTTGACCCCAGTACCCGCCACCGCTTCCTCCCAAAATCGCCTTGCCATGGCTGCCCTCCTCATCGGCGGTGCTGCGATTGGCGGTTCGCCGATCTTCGTGCGGCTGTCCGAGGTGGGGCCGATGGCGACGGCCTTCTGGCGGGTGGCACTGGCGCTGATCCCGCTTCTCGCCTGGTCGTGGTTTCGCGGTGAGGGCGCCAACGACCGGCGCCCGCAAAAGCTCTCCGAGTACGCGCTGCTGGTTCTGCCCGGCGTGTTTCTCGCCATCGATCTTGCGGCCTGGCACTACGCGCTGACGAAGACGTCAGTCGCCAATGCCACGCTGCTTGCCAATCTCGCGCCCGTCTTCGTGACGCTTGCCAGTTGGCTGTTGTTCCGAGCGCGGATCAGCGCTGTCTTTGCCATCGGGCTGGTGACGGCAGTCGTCGGTGTGGTCACCCTCAAGGGCGGGCCGATGGCGCTTGGTGACGGCAATCTGCTGGGCGATGGCGTCGCCGTTGTCGCCGCGATGTTCTATGCCGGCTATATCCTGGCGATCGGCCGGCTGCGCAGCCTGTTCAGCACGATCAGGATCATGGTCTGGAGTACGGCCTCGGCTGCCATCTGCATGCTGCCGATCGTGCTTCTGTCGGAGCCGACGCTGTTGCCGCCGACCGCGTTCGGCTGGGCGATGCTGTTCGGTCTCGCCTTCGTCAGCCATGCCGGCGGGCAGGTGGCGATCACCTATGCACTCGCCTATCTGCCGCCCGCCTTCTCGTCGCTCACCCTCTTGTTGCAGCCAGTGGTCGCGGCGATCCTCGCCTGGATCCTGCTTGCCGAACCCGTCGGCCTGATGCAGGCGATCGGCGGGGCGATCGTGCTTGTCGGCATATTGATCGCGCGGCGCGGATAACGCCGCGCGACTACATTCCGATCAGAGACCGGGTGGCGTGAAGTTCGCCAGCCGCTCTTCAAGCTTGCGGATCGTTTCGGCGTCGGCATTGGCGAAGGCAAAGCGCAGGTAGTTCTCCTGGCCTTCGCCGAAATAGTCGCCGGGCAGGCAGACGACGCCGGCGAGCTTGGCCAGCTTCTCGGCGATGAACTGCGAATCGATATCCGGGTAGGGGTGGCGGACATAGGCGAAATAGGCGCCGACGGCTTGCAGCTTCCACTTCGGCAGGCGGCTCATGACGTCGCGCAGCGCATCGGCTCGTGCCGCGATTTCGGCGCGGTTCGTCTGACGCCAGTCGGCAAGAGCCGGGATTGCCTTCGCGACCGCGGCCTGGGCTGAGCGCGGCGCGCAGATCTGCAGGTTGTCCATGATCTTCGTCACCTGCTCGATGACGGCAGGGCCGGCGGTGATCGCGCCCAGGCGATGGCCCGGGATGCAAAAAGACTTGGAAAAGCTGTAGAGGCCGATGAAGCTATCCTGCCAGCCTTCGGTGGCCAGCAGGCCATGGGGCGCTGCGGAGGCATCGGGCAGGAAGTCGCGATAGGTTTCGTCGAGGATCAGCCAGGCGCCCTTGGCACGGCAGGCCTCGTAGATACGGGCGAGCAGCTCCGGCGGGTAGACGGCGCCGGTCGGATTGTTGGGCGAGACCAGCGCGAGCGCCCGGATGCCGGGGTGAAGTGCCGCGGCAATTGCATCGACCTCCGGCAGGAAGCCGGCGCCGGCATCGCAAGGTACGAGCTCGACATTGATGCCGAGCATCGACAGCGTCGTTTCCTGGTTGAAGTAATAGGGGTTGGTCATCAGGATCGTATCGCCCGCGCCGGCAATGGCCATTGCCGTGCAGATGAAGGCCTGGTTGCAGCCCGAGGTGATGTGGATGTTGTCGGCGGCGACCGCAGCACCATAGAGGCCGGCGACATGCGCCGCATAGGCCTCACGCAGCTCCGCTTCGCCCTCGATCGCGCCATAGCCGGTGTAAGCGGTTGAGGCTGCAGCCTCACCGAGCCAGGCCAGCATGTCCGGATGGGCGGGATAGCCGGGCACTGCCTGCGACAGGTCGATCAGCGGGCCACGGGAGCCGTCGTAGGATTTCGCCCAGGCCAGCACCGAGGGCACGGGCGGCGGCGAGAGCTTTTCGACGAGCGGGTTGAAATGCGGCATGACGGGTGTTCCTGTGGGGTTAGGCCTTGGCTTTGCGTTTCTGCGGACGATCGGTGCGGCGAGCACGGCTCGGCGCCGAAACCGGCTGAAAACCGTTCTTCTCCGATTTACGATCTGTCGGCTCGGATTTCGAGGTGCGGCTGCGAATAATCGTGCGCGCCGATGTCTGCAGTTCCGGCATCGGGTCGCTTTCGAGTGTTTCGAACATCCAGTCGATGAAGATGCGCACGATCGGTGCCGCCAGCACCTCGTTGCGGCAGGCGACGAAGAAGGCGTCGTTGGCGGGCACCGTCAGGTCGAAAGGGGCGATCAGTTCGCCGCGCGCGATCAGGCTGCCGGCGGTAATCGTATCACCGAGCGCGACGCCCTGGTTGTGCAGGGCCGCCTCGGTCGAAAGCCGTGCGTCACTCATGAAATGCTGCTGGCCGCGCTGCAGGTCGCTGGCATCCGCTGCCGCAAGCCAGGTGTTCCATTCGCGGCCATCGTCGCCATGCAGCATGACGTGGTCGCGCAGGTCGCGAACCGAGCGCAGTGGCCGCATGTTGAGCAGGGTCGGGCTGACGACAGGGAAAAGTTCGAGACGGCTCCAGAGCTTGGCCCAGGCGCCGGACCAGTTGCCGTCGCCATAGATCAGGCAGACGTCGACGTCGGGCGAGTGGAGATACGCCTCGTCGTTAGAGGCGATTAGCGTCAGACGCACGTCCGGATATTGCTCGGTGAAAAGATGCAGCCGCGGGATCAGCCAGAAGGAAAGCAGCGCCGGGACGCAGGTGATGCGCAGTTCGCCGCTCGTCGTCGGCCGCGTCATCGCTGCGGTCGCCGCCGCGATTTCGGCAAAGGCGTGGGTGACGGCCGGCAGCAGCAATGCCCCCTGCGGAGTCAGCTTCAGCCGCTTGCCGCCGCGCTCGAACAGCGCCGCCTTGACCGAAAGTTCGAGTGCGCGGATCTGATGGCTGATCGCACCGTGGGTGACGTTGAGTTCACGCGCCGCGGCCGAAACGGAGCCTCGCCGCGCCGTCGCTTCGAAGGCGCGCAAGGGGTTGAGGGGAGGCAGGCGGCTGGACAAATCGGGGCGTTCCGGCGGTTGCTGTGATGTGAATTTTTCTCACACGAAACGCTATAACAATGTCAATTGATTTTCTAGGGGAATTGCCGCCTAATATTCATCAACAAAGGCGAAAACGCCTGGGGAACATGAACGCGCCGGACGAGCCGGCCCCTTCCGCAGACAGATATCTGTGGCGCCTTCGCGCGCATGCCTCAGGCTATGGAAGACGGAGGATTGAATCGATGGCCTGGAACGACAACAAGCTTGCCGAACTGAAGGCAAAGTATGGCGAAAGCCATGGCGGCGAGCTGTTCGACCCGACCTTCCGCAAGGTCGCCGACAAGATCTTCAACAAGAGCGGCACACGTCTCGCGCCCTATTCCGGCATCCCGACCTTCCTGACGGCGCCGCACATGCCTGTTGACGCGGAGAACCCGGATTTCGGCAATCTGCAGGTGGCGATCGTCGGCATTCCCATGGATCTTGGCGTCACCAACCGTCCGGGCTCGCGCTTTGGACCGCGGGCGCTGCGCTCGATCGAGCGTATCGGTCCTTATAACCACGTGCTCGGCTGCACGCCGGTTCAGGAACTCCGCGTCGCGGATATCGGCGACGTGCCGTTCCAGAGCCGCTACCGGCTGGAACTCAGCCATGAGGACATCGAGAAGCGCATCAACCAGATCGTCGATGCCGGCGTGCTGCCGCTGTCGGTCGGCGGCGACCACTCGATCACCCACCCGATCCTGAAAGCGGTCGGCAAGAAGCGCCCGGTCGGCATGATCCACATCGACGCGCATTGCGACACCGGCGGCGCCTACGACCTCACCAAGTTCCACCATGGCGGTCCGTTCCGAAACGCGGTGCTCGACGGCGTGCTCGACCCGACCCGCGTCGTGCAGATCGGCATCCGCGGTTCGGCCGAATATCTTTGGGAGTTCTCCTACGAGTCCGGCATGACCGTCATCCATGCGGAGGAAGTGACCGGTCTCGGCATTCCCGCGATCATCGAGAAAGCGAAGAAGATCGTCGGCGACGGCCCGACCTATCTGTCCTTCGACATCGACAGCCTCGATCCATCCTTCGCGCCGGGTACCGGCACGCCGGAAGTCGGCGGTCTGACGACCCGCGAAGTGCTGGAATTGATCCGTGGCCTCAAGGGCATCAACCTCGTCGGCGGCGACGTCGTCGAAGTGGCGCCGCAATATGACTCGACCACCAACACGGCCCATGCGGGCGCGCAGGTGCTCTTCGAAATCCTGAGCCTCATGGTCTTCAGCCCGGCGATCACGGGCAAGTCCGCCTGAGGCCTGACTAAGGGTTCGTCGGCTGCCGGACCGGAAACGGCGGCCGACCACCAGACTGCACAATCACAAAGCTTCCGGGTAGGGGAATTACCATGACGATCCATGCAAAACTGAAAACAGTCTTCGCCGCCGCCCTGATGCTCGGGGCCGCCGCAGGCATCGCCAAGGCCGACGCGCTCGCCGATATCAAGTCCGCCGGCCAGATCAATGTCGGCATCTTCTCCGACTTCCCGCCGTTCTCCTCGGCCAGCGCCGACATGAGCATCAAGGGCTATGACGTCGATGTCGCCCAGCAGATCGCCGATGATCTCGGCGTCAAGCTCAACCTCGTCAGCGTCACAGGGCAGAACCGCATTCCCTATCTCAACGACAAGCGCGTCGACATCCTGATGAGCGTCGGCTTCTCCAAGGAGCGCGCCGAGGTGATCGATTTTGCCGCGGCTTACGCGCCTTACTACATCGCCGTCATCGGCCCGGCGGAACTGAAGGTTGCCGGCAAGGAAGACCTTGCCGAGAAGACCATCGCCGTCAATCGCGGCACGCTGGAAGACACCTCGCTTACCGAGGCGGCCCCGGCCAATGCCGACATCCAGCGCTTCGACAACTACAATGCTGTGATCCAGGCCTTCATCTCCGGCCAGACGCAACTGATGGTCGTCGGCAACGACGTCGGCGCCCAGGTGCTGGCCCGCCAGGAAGCGTTGAAACCGGAGCAGAAGTTCCAGCTTCTGACCTCGCCGTCGCATATCGGTCTCAACAAGAGCGAGGAAGGCCTGAAGAAGGCGGTCAACGACTCCGTTGCCAAAATGCTCTCGGACGGCAAGTTGAACGCGAGCTCGGAGGCCTGGCTGAAGACGCCGCTCAACCCCGACAACCTCAAGGACTAACAAGCTCGGTGGCCGCGGGGGGCAATCCCCTCGCGGCCCGCTTGAGGAAAGGTTGCGACGATGGGCTACGGCCTCAGCTTCGGTTGGCTCAAGGACGCCGCGGGCGCAATCGCCCATGGCGCGGCCATGACCGTGTTCCTGATCGCCTGCACCACGGTGCTTGGCATCCTGATCAGCATTCTCTTCGCCGCCGCTCGCCGCAGCCGTTATGGCGTCTTGCGCAAGGCGGTGGCCGTCTACGTCGAAGTCGTCAGGAACACGCCGTTCCTGGTGCAGCTGTTCTTCATCTATTTCGGCCTGCCGAGCCTCGGCATCCGACTCGACCCGATCGTCGCGGCAATAGTCGCAATGACGCTGAATATGGCGGCCTATACGACCGAGATCGTCGGTGCGGGTCTCGATGCTGTGCCGAAGGGGCAGAGCGAGGCGGCGTTTGCGCTCGGGCTTAAGCCCCGCCAGGTCTTCGTCAAGATCATCCTGCCGCAGGCGCTGAAGGTGATTTTCCCGGCGCTCACCAGCCAGGTGATCATCATGATGCTGGAATCGGCGGTCGTCTCGCAGATCGCGGTGCGGGAGTTGGCGCATGAGGCGGACCTGCTGCAGGCGCGCACTTTCCGCTCATTCGAGACCTATTTCGTCGTCACGCTGATCTATCTCGGCCTGTCGATGGCGCTTCGGCGGCTGTTCGTCGCCGGCGGGCGCCGCGTGCTTGGAGCGGGCGTGTCATGATCGAGTTCACCTTCTGGGACATCCTGCGCAACCTGATCTTCGCTACGCGGTGGACGATCCTGCTGTCGATCGTCGCTTTTGCCGGCGGCGCAGCAGTGGGGCTTGCCGTCCTTGCAGCGCGCATTTCCGAGCGCCGTTGGGCGCGGCGCTTCGGCTCCGGCTACATCGCGCTCTTCCAGGGAACACCGCTCCTGATGCAGCTGTTCCTGATGTTCTTCGGCCTGCCGATGCTCGGTTTCCGCATCGAGCCGTGGACGGCGGCAGCCCTCGGATTGACCTTCTATGCCAGTGCCTATCTCGCCGAGATCTGGCGTGGCGGGGTCGAGGCACTGCCGCGCGGGCAGTGGGATGCCGGCGCGAGCCTCGGGCTGCACCGGTTGCAGGAACTGCGGCTCGTCATCCTGCCGCAGGCCTTCGCCATCACCCGGCCGGCCGCCGTCGGCTTCCTCGTGCAGCTCATCAAGAGCACGGCGCTGACCTCGATCATCGGCTTCGAAGAGCTTCTCAGAACCGCGAATGCGATCAATAATGCAACCTTCGAACCTTTCACGGTCTATGGGCTGGTCGCGGTGATCTTCTTCGTGCTGTGTTATCCGCTGACACAATATTCGCGCATGCTGGAGCGCAAAACAGCCGCGCACTGAGACTGAAAATGTGCAAGAAATCAAACAGAACAGGGAACAAGGCGGATCACCGCCGAAACAAAGGAGAACGCGAATGATCACCACTTCCATCAAGCGCCGCACGCTGCTCGGCGCCGGCCTTGCCGGTGCCTCCATGCTGGCGATGCCGTCGATCCTGCGCGCGCAGGACAAGTCGCTGAAGGTCGGCGTCTATGGCGGCTACTTCAAGGATTCGTTCGACAAGAACATCTTCCCGGAATTCACCAAAGCGACCGGCATTGCCGTCGAGTCGATCGCGGAACCGACCGGTGAAGCCTGGCTCGTCCAGCTCGAACAGGCCGCCCGCGCCGGCCAGGCCCCAGCCGACGTTTCGATGATGTCGCAGGTCGCGATGCTGAAGGGCCAGTCGACCGATCTCTGGACGCCGCTCGATACCGCCAAGATCAAGAATGCCTCGAACCTGCTTGATCGCTTCGTCAACAAGTATCCGGACGGACGTATTGCCGGCATCGGCGCTGTTTCCTGGTACATCACGCTGGTGACCAACACCGACGTCTACAAGGAAGCGCCGACCTCCTGGACCGCCTTCTGGGATCCGGCGAACGCCGACAAGCTCGGCCTGCTCGCGCTCGTCTCCAACTCGTTCCTGCTCGAAGTGACGGCCAAGACGTTCTTCGGCGGCACCAATGCGCTCGACACCGAAGAAGGCCTTCTCAAGGCGTTCGACAAGCTTGCTGAAGTGAAGCCCAACGTTCGCCTGTGGTACCGCGACGAGGCGCAGTTCGAGCAGTCGCTGAAGTCGGGCGAAATCCCGATGGGCCAGTACTATCACGACGTCACCGGCCTTGCTGCTGCCGACGGTCACCCGGTCCGCTCCACCTTCCCGAAGGAAGGCGGTATTCAGGATTCCGGTTGCTGGGCACTGTCGCGTGCCTCGCAGAAGTCCGAGGAAGCCCATATCTTCATCGACTACATGTGCCAACCCTCGATCCAGGCGACGCTGTCGCGCAAGGTCGGAACGTCTCCGACCGTCAAGCGCGAGGTTACGGATCTGACCGACAAGGAATTCGCAGCCGTCTCGTCGGATATCGAGCCGATCATTCCGCGCTACGATCTCTACCAGACCAAGTCGGATTGGCTGAACCAGAAGTGGACCGAGCTGATCGTCGGCTGATCCGGCCTGCTCCCCGGCCTCCGGGGAGAGCCACAAGCATAACGACGGGGAGGGGCCTTGCAGCCGCTCCCCGCCTGAAACCCTCCCATGAGGCGGAGGGGACCATCCTCGCGGAGAAACAATGTCCGGACTTGCCCTTCAAAACGTCGTCAAGGAATTCGGAGCCTTCAGGGCCGTCAACAATGTCGATCTGACGGTGCCGCACGGCACCTTCGTCTGCATGCTCGGACCATCTGGCTGCGGCAAGACCACGCTGCTGCGCATGATCGCCGGGCTTGATCTGCCGACCGGCGGCGCGATCCGGCTCGACGGCGAGGACATCACCCGGGTTCCGACGCACAAGCGCAACCTAGGCATGGTGTTCCAGTCGCTGGCGCTGTTTCCGCACCTGACCGTCGGCGAAAACATCGCCTATCCCCTGCGCATCCGCGGTGCGGCAAAAGAAGACCAGAAGAAGCGCGTCGACGAGCTTCTGTCGATGATCCATCTCTCGGGCTATGCCGACCGGCCGGTCGCCAAGCTGTCCGGCGGCCAGCGCCAGCGCGTGGCGATTGCCCGCGCCCTGTCGATCTCGCCGAAACTGTTCCTGCTCGACGAACCGCTTTCGGCACTCGACGCGAAGCTGCGCGAGGCGATGCAGGTAGAACTGCGCCAGTTGCAGCAGAAGCTGGGCATCACCACCATCGTCGTTACCCACGACCAGCGCGAAGCGATGACCATGGCCGACACCGTCGTCGTCATGAGCGGTGGCGAGATCCGCCAGGCCGCGTCGCCGATCGAAATCTATCGCCGCCCGGCCGACAGCTTCGTCGCCGACTTCATCGGCCAGACCAACCTGCTCGACGTTCAGGCCGACAGTGCCGGTCGCGCGGAAGTGCTCGGTCATGTCGTCCCCGGCCTCGCCCTGCCTGCGGGCGCCAACAAGGGTACGCTGTCGGTTCGCCCGGAAGACGTACACCTGACCGCGCCCGGCGCCGGGGCGCTCACCGGCAAGGTCACCTTCGTGCGCGATCTCGGCGGCACGATCGAAACCTTCGTCGATATCGCGGGACACCAGATTGTCGCCGTCTCGACGCCGCGCGCCCGGCCCGACGTTTCCGTCGGCCAGGAGGTCGGCATCGCGCTCACTCCGGATGTCTGCGTGGTGCTGAAGAAATGAGACGCGAACCGCCCCAAACCCTTGGCGACTACCTGCCGCTCCTCTTTCCGGCGGCCATGCTGACGATCTTCTTCGTCGTGCCCTTCGGCACGATGATCGCCGTCAGCTTCTTCCAGCGCCAGCAGGGCGGCTTTTATACGCCGGCCTTCGTCTTCGACAATTACGCCCGCTTCCTCTCGGTCTTTTTCGGCGGTGTGCTCGGCTTTTCGCTGATGCTCGCCGTCATCGTGGCGATCTGCTGCGTCGTGCTCGCCTTGCCCTTCACCTACATGCTGACGCGCATGGCGCGGAAGGTACAGGTCGTGTGGCTGGTGGCGCTCCTGTCGATCCTGTCGCTCTCGGAAGTCATCATCGGCTTTGCCTGGTCGACGCTGTTTTCGCGCACCGCAGGGATCACCAACATCCTCGTTGCGCTCGGCATCATGGAGCAGGCCAAGGCCTTGACGCCGAGCTTTGGCGCGGTCTTGACCGGCATGGTCTATCAGGCCTTCCCCTATACGGTGCTGGTGCTTTTCCCGGCGCTCGTGCGTCTCGATCCGACGCTGACGGAAGCCGCCCGCACGCTCGGCGCATCACCGCTCAAGGCCTTCTTCACCGTGGTCGTGCCGGCGTTGCGCAACACGATCACCGCCACCTTGATCATGGTCTTTATCTTCGCGCTCGGCTCCTATCTGTTGCCGCAGCTTCTCGGCCGGCCGCAGCACTGGACGCTGTCGGTGCTGATCACCGACCAGGCGATCTACCAGTCGAACATGCCGTTTGCCGCCGCCATGGCCGTGTTCCTCGTGCTGGTCACGCTCGGGCTCGTGGCGCTCACCGTGATTGCCGGACGCAAGGGAGAAGCGGCATGACCTCGATCTTCCGCAAGGCCTACTTCTTCCTGATCGGCCTGTTCCTGTCGCTGCCGCTGATCGTCGTTGCCGGCGTCTCGGTCAACCAGAAGCAGACGCTCGCCTTCCCACCGCAGGGCTTTTCGCTCTCCTGGTACGGCGAGATCTTCCTCAATCCGGAATGGCGCAACGCGCTCTTTGCCTCGGTGACGCTGGCGGTGCTTTCGGCAGCGCTTGCGGTGGCGATCGCTCTGCCGCTCTCCTGGTTCCTGTGGCGGCGCATTGCACCCTGGGCGAACATTTTCCAGCTTCTCGGTGTCGCGCCGTTCACGCTGCCGCCCGTCATCACCGCGCTCGGCATGCTCACCTTCTGGGCGACGGTCGGTTTCTACGGCCAGCCGTGGACGGCCGTCGTCAGCCACGCAATCTTCTTCGTGACGCTGCCGCTGGTGACGTTGTCGCTCGGTTTCACCTCGATCGACCGCTCGCTGGTCGAGGCCGCCTCGACCATGGGGGCGGATGAGCGCACGATCTTTCGCACCGTCGTGCTGCCGCTGATCCTGCCCTATATCGTGTCGGGCTACGCGTTCGCCTTCGTGCTGTCGCTCAACGAATACATCGTTGCCTACATGACGGTCGGCTTCACGGTGGAAACGCTGCCGATCAAGATCTTCAATGCGCTGCGCTACGGCTATACGCCGACCATGGCGTCGGTGACGGTACTCTTCGTTACGACCGCCGCGGTGATCTTCAGCCTCGTCGCCCGTTTCGGCGACCTGCCGAAGCTGCTTGGCGCCATGTCGTCGGATGGAAAATGATGAAACTCGCCGCCCTCCAGATGCAATCGGCGGCGGGTGACGTCGCCGCCAATCTTGACCGCATTGCCCGTGCCGCGGCGGAAGCTGCAGGACAAGGGGCGACGCTGCTTTTGACGCCCGAACTCGGCGTCACCGGCTATGGCGCCGGCGAGGCGTTGACAGCGCTCGCCGAGGCGCCGGATGGCGCGATCGTTCAGCGCCTCAAGGCGATTTCCGCTGAGACGGGCATTGCGCTCATCGCCGGCTTTGCCGAGCGCGACGGCGACGACGTCTATAACAGCGCCGTCTATGTCGATGGCGATGCCGCGCCGGTCGTCTACCGCAAGTCCCATCTCTACGGCGACTATGAGCGTTCGATCTTTCGCGCGCCGGAGCCGTCGACGCGGCTCTTCACACATCGTGGCGTCACCTGCGGCATGCTGATCTGCTACGACGTCGAGTTTCCGGAGAATGTGCGGCGGCTGGGGCTCGCCGGCGCCGAGGCCGTGCTGGTGCCGACGGCGCTGCCGGCGGGCTGGTCCGGCGATTTCATCGCCGAGCACATGATCCAGACGCGCGCCTTCGAGAACCAGGTGTTCGTCGCCTACATCAACCATTGTGGTTCGGACCCGCTGTTCTCCTTCGCCGGGCTGTCGCGCATTGCAGCACCCGACGGGCAGTTGCTCGCCAAGGCGGGGTCTGGGCAGGAAGCCGTGCTCCTCGTCGACATCGACCCCAAGGCCTACGCAATCTCCCGCCTTGAAAACACCTATCTCGGCGATCTCAATCGCCGCTGAGCGCGCCTCGATCGCCGTTGCGCCTCAGCGATGGCAGCGCGGACGGGCCGTTTGTTGTTCACCTGAGGAGAACGTTCTGTTCTTTATTGGTCCACTGTCGGAAACGATGCGGCATCCCATATTGGGCTCAACAGCAATGCCAACGCATTGGAGGCAATCATGAGCTTGCAACTGACTGGGATCCATCACCTGACGGCGATCACCGCCAACGCACCGGAAAACCTGCGCTTCTACACCGAGACGCTCGGGCTGCGGCTGGTCAAGAAAACCGTCAACCAAGACGACACCACCGCCTATCACCTCTTCTATGCCGACGGGCGCGCCACGCCCGGCACGGACTTGACCTTCTTCGACTGGCCGGTCGGGCCGGAAGGGCGCGGCACGCACAGCATTTCGCGCACGGGTCTGAGGGTCGGCAGCGCCGAAACCGTTCGCTGGTGGAAGGACCGATTCGACGAACTCAAGGTCGCGAGTGGAGAGGTCACTGAGATCGATGGCCGCACCGCGCTTGATTTCGAGGATGCCGAAGGCCAACGTTTCCGGCTGGTCGACGACGGCGGGCTTGCGCCCTCGCACCCCTGGGAAAAGAGCCCGGTGCCGGCCGAGCGCCAGATCAAGGGCCTCGGACCGATCACCATCAGCGTGCCTGACATCACGAACACCGAACTCGTCCTGACGCATGTGATGAACATGAGCAAGGCCCGCACCTATCCGTCGCCGGACGGCGAGGGGGAAGTCAACGTCTTCACCATGGGCGAGGGCGGTCCTGCGGCCGAACTGCACGTGGCCGTCCAACCGGGATTGCCGATCGCGCATCAGGGCGCCGGTGCCGTGCACCACGTCGCTTTCCGGGCGCCTGATAATGCGGCGCTGACGGAATGGACGGAACGGCTTAACGGCTTCCGTCTGCCGTCGAGCGGCGAGGTCGAACGCTATTATTTCCGCTCGCTCTATTTCCGCGAGCCGAACGGCGTCCTCTTCGAGATCGCGACCGATGGTCCCGGTTTTGCCGTCGACGAGCCGATGGAAACGCTCGGTGAGAGCCTGTCTCTGCCGCCGTTCCTGGAGCCGAAGCGCGCGCAGATCGAGGCCCGGCTGAAGCCGCTCGTCTAACGGTCTGATCCCAACGAAAAGCCGGGGCTCGTCCCCGGCTTTTTTGTCTCTATCCCTCTGATCCCGTTGGACATCGGTTCCGCGCGGACCCATCATGACAGCTGTTGCATTACCTATGTCGATGGCATCCCGCCTCGCGCTTCGAGGCGCGCCCGCAAGGACTTGGAAAAGGACCAGACCTCATGACAAAAATCCTCGGCATTTCCGGGAGCCTGCGCAAGGCGTCGTTCAACACCGGCCTGATGCGGGCGGCCGCGGAAAACCTGCCTGGTGGCGTCGAATTCGACACCGCGACGCTGCACGGAATTCCGCTTTATGACTGCGATGTCGAAAAGGAGAGCGGCATTCCGGACGCCGTGACGGCGCTGAAGCAAAAGGTGATGGCTGCCGACGGCGTCATCCTGTTCACGCCGGAATACAACAACTCCATCCCCGGCGTGTTCAAGAATGCGATCGACTGGATGAGCCGGCCTTCTGCCGATATCGCCAAGGTGTTTCGCGGTCGGCCCTTTGCGCTTGCCGGCAGCTCGCCCGGCAATTTCGGCACCATCCTCAGCCAGAACGCCTGGCTGCCCGTCATGCGCACGCTCGGCGCCGAGCTCTGGTCCGGCAAGCGCCTGATGCTGCCCAAGGCGGATACGCTTTTCGATGAGGCGGGGACGCTGACGGATACGGACGCCCGCGACCGGCTCGCCGCCTTCGTCAAGGCATTTGCGGATTTTGCCGGCGCTGAGGGAGCGCGGTAGGCTGCCGACACAGTGAGGCGCTAAGGCTGCCCCGGACATCGCGGACAGGACTGGGTATGGATGCTCGGGCAAAGCCCGAGCATGAGGGTGAGGGAGCGAGCGCTGTTGGATTTCTCGAAAGCGTTCGCCGAAACGACCTCAGAAACGCTTAGAGGCCCTTATCCTGCAGCCATTGCTGGATAGCCGCGATATCTGGCGCGCCGATCTCGTGGCCCATGTCGAGGTCGACCGCAGTCAGATCCGCGCGCGTGCGGGCGAGCTCTTCCCTGAGGCGTGGAGCGAAGTCGCCGTAGCTGTCGTGCTTGCCGGTCAGGAGCAGCACCTTCGTACCCGAGAGATCCGGCGGCGGCACGTCGTCGAGGACGAGCATCGAGCGCATCAGTACGACATTGCGCACGAGCCCCGGATACAACAGCATCAGGGCCACCAAAAGATTGGCGCCGTTGGAGTAGCCGATGAAAACCGTCTTCTCCAGATCGATGCGGTAGCCGTCGCGGGCACCCTCGACGAAGGCAGCAAAGGCCTCGGCTTCCGACCGCACGTCCTTCTGGTCGAAGGTCGTCGGCGAATAGCGCCGGAACCAGCGCGGCGTTCCCTCCTCGTTCGACCGGCCGCGAATGCCGACAAGCGTCGCCTGCCTGTCGACCTGATGGGCGAGGTGGAGAAGCTGCGTTTCGTTGGCGCCGCTGCCGTGCAAGAGCATCAAGGTGCGGTCATCCAGTACGTCAGGGTGATAGAAGCGGTGCACGAAGGGCAGGTCGCGCTCGGTCAGCCGCGGTTCTCCCGGCAGGGCGAACTGCGGCATGGCCAGCAGCATTTCTTCGCGCGCGGCGCTGAAATGCGCCGGCACAAAGAGTTCGGTGCCGAGTGTTTCCTTCGGTTCGTCGACGGTGAAGCCGGGCACGTCGCTGGCCAGTTCGTAGAGCGACCCACCGGGTTCGCGGACGTAGAGCGAATAGAAGTATTTGCGGTCATGCGCATTGATCGCGCCCGCGCCATCCCGTTGCAGGTCCTCGTGCACCCGTTCCACGGCGGCTCGGTCGGGCGCGCGTAAGGCGATGTGATCGATCGTTCCGGTTCCGGGCGCAGACGTCCAGAAGCCGCTTGCATTGCGCACGTCGATGGTGTCGCCGGAGGCGGAGGTGAGCCGCCGGATCGCGTCGGTTGCGCCGGTTTCCGTATAGCCGAAATGGGACGTCAGGAAGCGAACGGATTCCTCCGGCTTTTCCGTGAGGATCGTGGCGCCGCGCAGGCGGCGGATGGCGTCTTCCGCCGGGATATCGCGCGTGCTCCAGGGGGCCGCACCCGAAACCGCCTCGGTGCCGACGAGCTTGATGATGACACCGTCCGGATCCTTGAGCCGCAGCACCGGCTCACCGAACTCCTGCGCTGGCCCTGATGTGGCGATGTTGAACTGCAGCGCGCGGGTCAGCCAGAAGCCGATACTCTCCGGCCGGATGGCAAACGCGATTTCGCTCGGCTGGCCATGGCCCACGCGGCCGCGGCCGCCGTCTTCCCACATCAGGAAGGTCACGAGCGAACCCGGCGAACCCTCGGCGTCGCCGTAAAAAAGGTGCAGCTGGTTGGCGTCCTCATAGCCGCCCGTCCGCTTGACGAGGCGCAAGCCAAGAAAGCCGACATAGAAGTCGACGTTTGCCTGGACCTTCCGGGCAATCAGGGTGATGTGATGGATGCCGCTCGTCATTCTTAGTCCCTCATTATCGTCGTCCCACAAAACACGATGTGTCCGGCCAGCACCAGAAGGGTCGCCGAGAACGCAGTGTCAACGTAGGAGGATCAATCGCCATCCTTGTCGAGGAATGCCTTGAAGGCATCCGCATATTTCGGATGCCAGCGCGACAGCGGCGGCCGGTTCTCGACGATGTCGCCGGCGGCCCAGAGGATACGCCGTTCGTCGGTCGCGCGTGACACGTCGTTATCAGGGCAGAGGATGTAGAAATCCCCGCGCGCCAGGCTCTCCATCATGAAGTCGACCGTCTGTTCCGACGTCCAGGCGCCGGCGGGCTTTTCCGTTCGGCCGCCAGCCGTCAGCCCGGTGTAGACGAAACCGGGGATCAGCAGGTGCGCGTGGACCTGGCTTCCGGCGGTGTTGCGCAGCTCGTGCTCCAGCGCCTCGGTAAAGACCTTCACGGCCGCCTTGGAGACGTTGTAGGCCGGGTCGCCGGGCGGCGTGGTGATGCCCTGTTTCGAGCCGGTGTTGATGATGACGGCCGGTTTGCCGTGGGCGATCATCCGGGATGCAAAGACGCGCGAACCGTTGATGACGCCCCAGAGATTGACCCCAAGCGTCGCCTCCCAGGCGGCCAAGGGGCCGAGGATCGCGCTGCCGGGCTGAATGCCGGCATTGTTCATGAGCACATGCACGTCGCCGAGCCGCTGATGCACCTCCCGCTCGAGCGCTTCCAGCGTGTCGAGCCGCGAGACGTCTGTCGCGATGGCCGTGACGTGCCGCGCCCCGCCGGGCGAGGCGGCTGCGACTTCGGCGGCCGCCTTCTCCAGCTTGTCGCCCGCGAGGTCGGTGAGCACGACGTACATGCCGAGCGTCGCGAAGTGTCTGGCAGCCGCAAGGCCGATGCCGGAAGCAGCACCGGTAACGACGGCGACATTGCCGGGGGCGAAGGCAGGGTGGGACATGGTGAAGCTCCTGTGGCGGGGTCGAGTGCAAGAGATAGGGCGCCAAGGGCTGGCTGTCCATGATCATGGCAACGATGGCGCTTCGGAAAACCAAGTGTTTTCAGGGTTGTATCTTGTCACCTGCGATGCCGGCGCTACTTGCAGTTTTGAACGCAAAAGCCTGAACGAACGCATGCGGTGGATGGAACGATGAACGAAATGACAGCCCGCAACGAAAAGCGCACCCCTTGCGAAAGCTGTCCCTTGCGCAAGCTCGATCATTTTCGTGCCTTTACCGGCGAAGAACTTGCCTTCGTTTCGCAGTTCAAGACTGGCGAACTGGCGGTCGATGGTGGCGCGACCATACTCGTCGAAGGCGCGCACAGTGCGCACCTTTTCACCGTGCTTTCCGGCTGGGGCTTCCGCTACAAAATGCTCGATGACGGCCGCCGCCAGATCCTCAACTATGTGATGCCCGGCGATCTGATCGGACTGCAGGGCAGCCTGATGGGGGAGATGCAGCATTCGATCGAAGCGCTGTCGCCCGTCACTCTCTGCGTCTTCGAGCGCGGCAAGCTCAACCGTCTGTTCGAGAACTACCCTGAGCTTGCCTATGATCTCACCTGGATCGCTGCACGCGAGGAGCGCATTCTGGATGAAAACCTCTTGAGCATCGGCCGCCGATCCGCGCTGGAGCGGGCGGCCTATCTCATCGCCTTCCTCTACCAGCGGGCGGAGGTGCTCGACCTCTTCAGCAACAGCCGCGTCGCCATTCCGATCAGCCAGCAGCATGTAGCCGACACGCTCGGCCTTTCGATAGTTCACACGAACAAGACGTTGAAGAAACTTGCCGAGCGGGGCCTGATCCGCTGGGCGGAGAAGGGCTGCAATGTCCGCGACATCGACGGCCTGCTCGCGGTTTCAGGCTGGGAAGGGCTCCGCGAACCCAAGCGGCCGTTCATCTGACGTGCCCAGTCGAAGCCGATCGATGCGGCGCCGGGGGCCGCATCGATGTCAAGGTGGGGGAGTTCAGGCGGCAATGATCGCCCGCAGCATCCACAGAGCCTTTTCATGGAAGTTGAGGCGATCGGTCAGCATGTCCGTCGTGACCAGGTCGCCGTTTTCATCGGCCTTGGTGCCGGCCTCGCGTATGCGCCGCGCCGCCGCTTCGTGATCGGTGATCAGGTCTGCCACCATCTCGGCCGCCGTCGTGTGGTTGACCGAGGCGGCGCTGGGGGCGAAGGTTTTTGCTTCGGCGAGCTTCGCCGGCGCCAGGTGGCCAAGGGCGCGAATGCGCTCGGCAATGATGTCGGTTGCCTTGAACAGCGCGTTGTAGTGCTCTTCGGTCAGTTCGTGCAGCGGCTTGAACAGGGGGCCGACCACGTTCCAGTGGTAGATGTGGCTCTTGATCACCAGCTTGTAGGTATCGGCAAGGATATCGGAAAGCGCGGTTGCCATCTGCTGGCGATAGGCCTTCGTCAGGCCGATGTCGAATTCTTCGTCCCTGACCTTGGGCTTCAGCACGGCGGCAGTCTGTTTCATTCTTCTGCTCCAGTTCTGTCTTGGAATGTCGAGCGGAGGCGGCCGAGGGCCACGCCGCATGAACTGAACGCCGCGACGAAAGGCTTGTTCCCGATCCCGTCATGACGCTCACATGTCTTTTTTAAATGCCAGGTCAGGCCATTGGAGCCTAAGCTCAGTCGTTGCCGTTGCCTCAGTGGAGGTTCCGGGACTCTGGACGGCATTCCGCCTGGAAATGCGCCTGCAGCGACGATGACTGCCGTCGCTGTGCGTGAAAAATGGAGTGCATTGACATGGCCGAGCTTTCACCGTCCGTCCGGACGGTCCTCGTTCTCGAGGACAACTTCATCATCGCCATGGACGTCGAGGAAATCCTCGCTTCTCTCGGAATATTGCAGGTTACGATCGCCGGAAATGCGAACCAGGCATTGGAACTGCTGGCGCTCCAGGCCTTCGATTTTGCGATCCTCGACGTCAATCTCGGCGATCACACGAGTTTCGTGGTTGCCGATGCCATGCTTGCCCGCGGCATGCCGTTCGGCTTCACCAGCGGCTACGGCGATGCCGAGCACTTCCCGACCTATCTCAGGCACGTTCCGCGGATCGACAAACCCTTTAACGAGAAATCGATCGGCCAGCTGATCGCCGCTGGGATCCAGACGAGAGAGGCTTAGGAACCGCCTCAGCCCTTGCGCGACCTGCTCAGGGCTTGCCGCGCGATACGAACCAGGGATTGGCGAAGTCGCTGTCGTCCTTCTGGTTGCGCTTGCCGTAGGTGAGCGGCGTGCCATCCATCGTCAGCGTTTCGCCACCGGCGGCCCTCAGGATCGCGTCGCCAGCGGCGGTGTCCCATTCCATCGTCCGGCTGAAGCGGGGATAGACGTCGGCCACGCCTTCGGCGAGCAGGCAGAATTTCAAGGACGAGCCGACCGTCCGGTAATCGGCGATGCCGTGTTTTTCGAGGTAGTCGATCGTCTCGGCGCTGTTGTGCCAGCGGCTGGCGAGCCCCACCATGCGATCCCCGCAGCTGCGGCAGCCGATGATCGTTTCTTCGGTCAGGCGAAAGCTGCCATCAATAACCGACTTTACCGCCTTGCCATGGTGTGCCGCATAGAGGATTCCAAGCGCCGGGGCGTAGACGACGCCCGCGACGGGCGCGCCGTTTTCGATCAGCGCGATGTTGACGGTGAAGTCGTCGTTGCGGCTGATGAATTCCTTGGTGCCGTCGAGCGGATCGACAAGGAAAAACGACTTGCCGGAAATCTCCGGCACGAAGCCGGCGGACACCGCTTCCTCGGCGACCACGGGGATGTCCGGAAAGGCGGAGGCGAGGTCTGCCAGGATGATGCGTTCGGCCGTCGTGTCGGCATCGGTGACCGGCGAGCAGTCAGGCTTGTGCGTGACCTCCGGCCCGGCATTGTAGATGTCGAGAATGGCCCGACCCGCCGTTATTGCCGATTGTTGCAGTATCTCCAGCATTCGCCCTGTCTTTCGGTCCGTCATCAGGCCATAGCATATTGAGAGGAAGATTATAGCCATGCTTTTGACATGGCAGGCGGCTCTTTACGCGTGGTCGCAGCTGATCTGCGGGGCGGAGCATCTCAAGCTTTTTTGCAATTGCGAGAGGCTTTGCGTCTTTGCTTCCGCGTTCCGGCTGTGCAAATGTGCCGGCGCAACTGAACTGGATGCCTTCATGCGTTATTCCGCCTTCTCGCTTGTCAGGAACGCCCTCTCCGGAAACCTGAACTGGAAACCGCATTGGCGCCAGCCACAGCCGAAATCCCACTATGACGTGATCATCGTCGGCGGCGGCGGCCATGGGCTCTCGACCGCCTATTATCTCGCCAAGGAATTCGGCGTGAAGAACGTCGCGGTCCTGGAAAAGGGCTATCTCGGCTCGGGTAATGTCGGCCGCAACACGACGATCGTGCGTTCCAACTACATGCTGCCGGGCAACGAGCCCTTCTACGAGTTCTCGATGAAGCTGTGGGAGGGGCTGGAGCAGGATCTCAACTACAATGTGATGCTGTCGCAGCGCGGCGTCATCATGCTCTACCACAGCGACGGCCAGCGCGATGCCTATGTGCGCCGCGGCAATGCCATGTGGATGGAAGGCGTGGCAGCGGAGCTCATCGAGCGTGAGCAGTTGAAGAAGATGATCCCCTTCCTCAACTACGATCATGCCCGCTATCCGATCCTCGGTGGCCTGCTGCAGCGCCGCGCCGGTACCGCGCGGCATGATGCGGTCGCTTGGGGCTATGCCCGCGGCGCCGACCAGCATGGTGTCGACATCATCGAGCATTGCGAAGTGACCGGCATCCGACGCGAAAACGGTGTCGTCACCGGCGTCGAAACGACCAAGGGCTTCATCGGTTGCGGCAAGCTGGCGCTGGCGGCGGCCGGCAACACCTCGCGCGTCGGCGAAATGGCCGATCTGAAGCTGCCGCTGGAAAGCCATGTGCTGCAGGCCTTCGTGACCGAGGGGCTGAAGCCCTGCATCGATCACGTGATCGTCTATGGTGGCGGCCACTTCTACATCTCGCAATCGGACAAGGGCGGCCTCGTCTTTGGCGCCGAGATCGACGGCTATTCGTCCTATGCCCAGCGCGGCAATCTGGCGACCGCCGAGCACGTGATGGAGGAGGGGGTAACGATGATCCCCGGCCTGTCGCGCGTTCGGGTGCTGCGCGCCTGGGGCGGCGTCATGGACATGAGCATGGACGGCTCGCCGATCATCGACCGCACCTCGATCGACAATCTCTACTTGAACTGCGGCTGGTGCTACGGCGGCTTCAAGGCGACGCCGGCTTCCGGCTACTGCTTCGCTCACCTGATCGCCAAGAACGACACCCATCCGGTGGCGCGCGCCTTGAGGCTCGATCGCTTCGCCCGCGGCTATGCCGTCGACGAGGCCGGCGCCGGCCCGCAGCCCAACCTTCACTGACAGGACACGGCCGGCCCGCCGGCTCGTATGGAATGAACAGGAAGCCGGGGTGCGGCTTCAGGACACGGAAGACGATGGCAAGCCTGATTACCTGCCCGCATTGCGGGGTCCGACCGAAGGAAGAATTCGCGATCCGCGGCGACGCCTCGCGCGGCCGTCCCGAGCCGATGGATTCGGACGAGGCCTGGCATGATTACGTCTATGTGCGCGCCAACCCGCGTGGGCGCACGTTGGAGCATTGGCATCACATCGCCGGCTGTCGCCGCTTCCTGGTGGTCGAGCGCGATACGGCCACCCACGAGGTCTATTCCGTCGTCGATGCGGCCGAGTTTGCGCGGAGGGCTGCGCGATGACCGGCTATCGTCTTTCCTCCGGCGGCCTCGTCGATCGCAGCAAAACGTTGAGCTTCACCTTCGACGGCCGGCCGCTGCGCGGATTTTCCGGCGATACGCTCGCCTCCGCACTTCTTGCCAATGACCAGCTGCTCGTCGGCCGCAGCTTCAAATACCACCGGCCGCGCGGCATCGTCAGCGCCGGGCCCTCCGAGCCCAACGCGCTCGTCACCCTCGGTTCCGGCGCCCGCACCGATGCCAACTCCAAGGCGACCGTCGCCGAGCTCTATGGCGGGCTGACTGCCAAAAGCCAGAACCGCTGGCCGTCTCTCGGCTTCGATGTGGGGGCCGTCAACGGCGTCCTTTCGCCGTTCCTCGGTGCCGGCTTCTACTACAAGACCTTCATGTGGCCGAAGCAGTTCTGGGAGCGCGTCTACGAACCCTTCATCCGCCGCGCCGCCGGCCTCGGCCGGGCGGTGCTGGAGCGCGACCCCGAGAGCTACGAGAAGTCCTGGGCGTTCTGCGACCTGCTCGTCGTCGGTGCCGGTCCCGCCGGCCTGATGGCAGCACTGACGGCCGGCCGCGCCGGCCTTCGGGTCATCGTCGCCGACGAGGATTTCCGGCTCGGCGGCTCCCTGCTTGCGACCGGCGAGACCATCGACGGCGCGCCGGCATCGGTCTTTGCCGACCGCACCGTCGCCGAACTGCAAGCGCTGCCCAACGTCACTCTGCTTTCGCGCACCACTGTCTTCGGCTGGTATGACGACAACGTCTTCGGCGCGGTTGAACGCGTGCAAAAACACGTCGCTGAACCGTCTTCGAAGCTCGTGAGCGAGCGTGTCTGGCGCATCGTTGCCAAGCGCGCGCTGATGGCAACCGGTGCCGAGGAACGCCCGCTGGTGTTCGGCGGCAATGATAGGCCCGGCGTGATGATGGCGGGCGCCATGACCGCCTATGCCGAGCGCTATGGTGTGGCCGCCGGCAAGCAGGTCACGATCTTTACCAGCGGCAGCGCCGGGTACCGCACAGCGCGGGCCCTTGCGTCCAAGGGCGTCGCCATCGCGGCGATCGTCGACGCCCGCGCTGAGGCGACCGATCACGCGCCCGAGGGTGTCAGGGTGATCCGCTCGGCCTCGATCGTCGACACCAAGGGCAGGCAGCGCCTCAAGGGCATCGTCGTCGAACGCTCCGGCTTCGAGGAACTGATCGCCTGCGATGCGCTGGGGATGTCCGGTGGCTGGAGCCCGGTCGTGCATCTTGCCTGCCAGCGCGGCGCAAGACCGGTCTGGTCGGAGGAATTGAACGCCTTCGTCGCACCCGATGTCGGTGGCGGCCTGCGTCCCGTGGGCGCTGCAAACGGTGTCTACACGCTCTCGGGCTGCCTGTCCGATGGTGCGGAGAAGGCCGCAGCGATTGCGGCCGACCTCGGTTTCAGCGCCAGCTCGGCCGCAGCACCGGTCGTCGATGGCGAAGAGGCCACGTCCTTTTCAGCGCTCTGGTATGTACCGGGCGCCAAATCGAAGGCCTTTGTCGATTTCCAGAACGACGTGCATGCGAAGGATCTCGGCCTGGCGCTGCGCGAAGGTTTCGGCCATGTGGAGCACGCCAAGCGCTACACGACCAGCGGCATGGCGACCGATCAGGGCAAGCTTTCCAACATCAATGCCGTCGGCATTCTCGCCGGCATGCGCGGCGTCAGCCCGGCAGAGGTCGGCACCACCACCTTCAGGCCGTTCTACACCCCGGTCTCCTTCGGTGCACTTGCCGGCACGGCGCGCGATGAGAATGCAGCACCGGCGCGCAAGTCGCCGCTGCATGGCTGGGCGATGAAAAATGGCGCGACCTTCGTCGAGGCCGGGCTCTGGCATCGTTCCGCATGGTTCCCGCGCGCCGGCGAAAAGACCTGGCGCGACAGCGTCGATCGAGAAGTCTTGAACGTGCGGGCCAATGTCGGCCTCTGTGACGTCTCGACCCTCGGCAAGATCGAGGTCTTCGGCCCCGACGCTGCGGAGTTCCTCAACCGTCTCTATTGCAACCCGGTCCTGAAGCTGCCGATCGGCAAGGCGCGTTACGGCCTGATGCTGCGCGAAGACGGTTTCGTCTTCGACGACGGTACGGTCAGCCGCTTCGACGAGGAACATTTCTTCGTCACCACGACGACGGCGATGGCCGGTCCCGTCATGGCGCACCTGGAATATTGCGCCCCGACGCTCTGGCCGGAACTCGAAGTCCGCTTCACCTCGTCGACCGACCAATGGGCGCAGATGGCGATCGCTGGTCCGAAAGCGCGCGCGGTGCTGCAGCAGATCGTCGATGGCGATATTTCCGATGGTGCGTTTCCGTTCCTGTCCGCCCGCAAGATCGTCCTGAAAAGCGGCGTATCGGCGCGGCTCTTCCGCATTTCCTTCTCCGGGGAGCTGGCTTTCGAACTGGCGGTGCCGGCAGGTTATGGCGAGGCGGTGGCCGACCAGATCATGGAGGCCGGCCGGCCGCATGAAATCTGTGCCTATGGCGTCGAAGCCTTGAACGTGCTGCGGCTGGAGAAGGGTCTGCTGACGCATGCCGAATTCGACGGTCGCGTGACGCCAGACGATGCCGGGCTCGGCCGAATGCTCTCGATGCAGAAGACCGACTTCATCGGCAAGCGCCTATCGACGCGCTACGGCCTGACGGCGGCGGATCGCATGCAGCTTGTTGGTCTGAAGCCCGTCGATGCCGACAAGGACATGCGGGCCGGAGCGCATCTTCTGAAGGAGGGGACCAAGCCCTCGACGCTGAACGATCAGGGTTGGGTCAGCTCGGCCGGTTTCTCGCCGGTCCTGGGCCACGCCATCGCGCTTGCCTTCCTGAAATCCGGGCGCGAACGCTATGGCGAGAAGGTCGTGGTGTTCGACAAGCTGCGTGATCAGGAGATTGTCGCCGAGGTCTGCGACCCGGTCTTCGTCGATCCGCAAAATGCAAAGCTGAAGGCCTGAGGAGGCGGTGATGGTTCGCGACTACAACAACCGCCACGCACTGGAGCAGAAACTGCGATCGGCACCCACGTCGCCGGCGGCCGACCACCTGATGGTCGGGCATTGGCGCACGATGGCGACGGTTCTTGCGCGCGCCGGCCGGGAGGAGACCGTGCGTGAGGCGATCGCCGCACAGTCCGACTTGTCCATGCGGTTTTCGGCGCCGGGGGAATGGCTTGTCGTCTCCGAGGTGGAAGCGCCGAGCGGGCTCGTGCGTTGGCTCGAAGAGCTTTGCGACGGCAGTGCCTATGTTGTAGACCAAAGCGATGGGCGCGTCGTCTTCCGGATCGCCGGCCCGAACGTGCGCAGCATCCTCGTCAAGGGCATCGGCCTTGATCTTCATCCCTCAGCCTTCACGGTTGGCGGCAGCACCAATGCGTTGTGCGGTCACATCCCGGTCAATCTCGCCCGGACGGACGAGGACACGTTCGAGCTGATCGTGCCGCGGAGCTATGCGGAATCGCTCTTCGATGACCTGATGAAGATGGGGCGGGCCTTCGATCTCACCGCCGCCTTCTCGGATTGAGACGGCCCCTTCAAGAGGTCGAAATCAAATGCGGCATGAAATGCCGCAAACAGGTCGCCCATCCGCCAGCAAACGGCGGAAATGGACAAGCGTCCTTCGCAGCCGTGTCTTTATCGGCGCCGTCTTTCTGACTAGGCTTTCATCATTCGTCGCTTGCACTTCTGTCCCTGAAGCAAGCGGTCGCCGTGCCTGAGTTTCTTCCTGACAATTTGGCCATGCCTCCGGCAGGAGCATGGGGAGACGGAGTGTACGCATGAAAAGCCATGCCAAGGTCGTCGTTATCGGAGGCGGTGTCGTCGGTTGTTCGGTGCTCTATCACCTGACGAAATTCGGCTGGACCGACGCCGTGCTGCTCGAACGATCGGAACTCACCTCCGGCTCCACCTGGCACGCGGCCGGCGGCATGCACACGATCAACGGTGACCCGAACGTCGCCAAGCTGCAGAAATATACGGTCGAGCTCTACAAGGAGATCGAGGCGTATTCCGGCCAGGATGTCGGCCTGCACATGACCTCCGGCATGATGCTCGCCGCCACCAAGGAACGTTTCGACTGGATGAAGTCGATCCTTGCCAAGGGCCGCTACATGGGGCTCGAAGCCGAGCTTTTGACGCCCAGGGAAGCGCATGACCTGATGCCGCTGCTCGATCCCGACCAGTTCGTCGGTGCGGTGTTCGATCCGGTCGAGGGGCATCTCGATCCCTATGGCACGACGCATGCCTATGCCAAATCGGCGAAGAAGAACGGTGCGGAGATCTATCTGCACACCAAGGTCGAGGACCTGGTGCAGCGGGAAGACGGTTGCTGGCGGGTGATCACCAACCAGGGCGAGATTGTCGCCGAGCATGTCGTCAACGCCGCCGGCCTCTGGGCCCGCGAGGTGGGGCGCATGGTGGGGCTGGAGCTGCCTGTGCTCGCTATGGAGCACATGTATCTCATCACCGAGGACATGCCAGAGGTCATCGAGTTCAACCAGACACGCGGCAAGGAGCTGATGCACTGTGTCGATTTCGACGGCGAGATTTATCTCCGCCAGGAGCGGAACGGCATGCTGATGGGCACCTATGAGAAGGCGTGCCGGCCGTGGTCGCCCGTCACGACGCCCTGGGACTTCGGCCATGAACTTCTCGCCGAGGACATCGACCGTATCTCGCCCGAACTCGAGGTCGGCTTCCGGCACTTCCCGGCCTTCAACAAGGCCGGCATCAAGAAGATCATCAACGGTCCTTTCACCTTCTCGCCGGACGGTAACCCGCTGGTCGGCCCGGTGCGGGGCTTGAGGAATTTCTGGTCGGCCTGCGCCGTCATGGCCGGATTCAGCCAGGGTGGCGGCGTCGGCCTGGCGCTTGCCAACTGGATGATCCATGGCGACCCCGGCTTCGACGTCTTTGCCATGGACGTTTCGCGCTACGGCGATTTCGCCACGCTTGCCTATACCAATGCCAAGGTGCGCGAGAACTACTCGCGTCGCTTCTCTATCCGTTATCCGAACGAGGAGCTGCCGGCGGCAAGGCCGCTGCTGACGACGCCGATCTACGACCGGCTGAAGGCTGCGGGCGCCGTCTTCGGCGCGTCCTACGGGCTTGAAACGCCGCTGTGGTTTGCACCCGAAGGCGTCAAGGACGCCTTCTCCTGGCGGCGCTCGACCGACTTCGAGACGGTGGGCGCGGAGGCCCGGGCCGTGCGCGAAGGCGTCGGCCTGATGGAGACATCGGGCTTTGCCAAATATGCGATCACCGGCAAGGGCGCTGAAGCCTGGCTCGACCGCATGCTTGCCTGCCGCATCCCTGAGGTCGGGCGCATGGCATTGGCACCGATGCTGAAGGAGGACGGCAAGCTGATCGGCGACTTCACCCTTGCCAAGCTCGAAGAGGGGGATTTCCTGCTTGTTGGATCCGGCATCGCCGAGGACTACCACATGCGCTGGTTCGAGGCGCATCTGCCGGCGGACGGCTCGGTGACGCTGAAGGCGTTGAAGCTGGAGCTGGTGGGCCTGTCGATCGCCGGGCCGAAGGCGCGCGATGTGCTTGAAAGCCTGACCCATCTCGATGTCTCCGACGCCGATTTCCCGTTCATGGACATCCGCCGGATGGATCTCGGCATGGCGCCCGCGCTCGTCGGCCGCGTCAGCTACACCGGCGATCTCGGCTACGAGATCTGGATGAAACCGGAGTACCAGCGTTATCTCTTCGAACTGCTGATGGAGAAGGGGGCGGCTTCCGGGATCCGTTTGTTCGGCCTGAGGGCGCTGAATGCATTGCGCGTCGAAAAATCCTTCGGCAGCTGGGCGCGCGAATATCGTCCGCTCTATGGCCCGGTCGAGGCTGGGCTCGGCCGTTTCGTCGCGACCGGCAAGGATGCGGATTTCATTGGCAAGGCGGCGGCCTTGAAGGAGAAGGCGGATGGCGGCGCGATGCGGCTGCGGACCTTCGTGCTCGATGCGAGGGATGCGGACGTCATCGGCGACGAGCCCATCTATCTCGACGGTGTCGTGCGCGGCTGGGTGACATCGGGCGGCTATGCGCATGCAAGTGGGGTTTCGGTCGCCATGGGCTACGTGCCCAAGGAGATCGCCGACCGAAGCGATGGCTGGTCGATCGAACTCTTGGGTGAGATCCTGCCGGCCCGTCTTCAGCCGCATCCGCTGTTCGATTCGAACGGTCAGCGCATGCGCGCCTAAGCATTCGAGGTGTAATGCAGACCGAAGTGGCTGTCGAAGCTTCATAGAATACCCGACGCTTTTACGACTAAAGTTGATGCTTTCGCGGGCGAAAGCTGCGAAAGATTTGATTTTTCTGGCTGTAAAAGCGTCAAATCGATTTTATCGAGGAAGTTTTTGGCGAAGTCGCGTTTTTTAGCTTTCCTTTTCGTTTGAAAGAGGTATGGAATCGAGCAAACACAGCGCTCAACAATGAGCTCAAAAAACAAGAGACCGGACCGTTATGGATCTGGTCCAGGGGAAGATTGATGGAGTATTTCGTCCAGCAGCTCGTCAACGGGCTGACTCTTGGGTCTATTTATGGTATGATCGCAATCGGTTATACCATGGTCTACGGCATCATTGGCATGATCAACTTCGCCCACGGCGATATCTTCATGCTCGGCGGCTTTGCTGCTTTGATTGTCTTTCTTATTCTCACAACATTCATCGGGGGCGTCCCGGTTGTACTTGCTCTCCTGCTGATGATGATCGTCGGCATGCTGACCGCAGGTCTCTGGAACTGGACGATCGAGAAAGTGGCCTATCGGCCGCTGCGCGGTTCGTTCCGGCTTGCGCCGCTGATCACGGCGATCGGCATGTCGATTGCGTTGTCGAACTTCATCCAGGTGACGCAGGGCCCGCGCAACAAGCCGATCCCGCCGCTCGTCTCCTCGGTCTACGAAGTCTTCGGCATCACCATCTCGCTGAAGCAGATCATCATCATCGTCATCACGGCGGCTCTGCTTTCGATCTTCTGGTACATCGTCAACAAGACGCCGCTCGGCCGCGCCCAGCGCGCGACCGAACAGGACCGGAAGATGGCGGCGCTGCTGGGTGTTGACGTCGACCGCACCATCTCGGTGACCTTCATCATGGGCGCAGCACTCGCTGCCGTCGCCGGCACGATGTATCTGATGTATTATGGCGTCGTCGTCTTCACCGACGGTTTCGTGCCTGGCGTCAAAGCGTTCACCGCGGCCGTTCTCGGCGGCATCGGATCGCTGCCGGGCGCCGTTCTCGGCGGACTGTTGATCGGGCTCATCGAGTCCCTCTGGTCGGCCTATTTCACCATCGACTACAAGGACGTCGCGACCTTCTCCATTCTCGCCATCGTCCTGATCTTCAAGCCGTCTGGCATTCTCGGACGACCGGAAGTCGAGAAGGTATAATTCCATGGCAAACATTGCTTCTACGACTGCAAGCGCCGGCACTGACGTGACGGCGCGGGCCCTGCGCGAGGCTGTCTTCGCGGGCCTGATTTCGCTCGGCCTTTTCGTGCTGTTCGTCGGTCTCAAGTCCGACCAGAACATCCGCAACGAGCTGATCCTCAACGAGCGCTGGGGACTGCTGGCGATCTTCGTGATTGTCGCTGCCGTCGGCCGCTTCCTGATGGTTGCCTATGTCCAGCCGGCCATGGCTCGGCGCAAGGCCGCCAAGGCCGAGGCCGACGATGCGGTGAAGGAGGAGACCTTCTTCAGCCGCAACTTCTCCAAGCTCGCGATTGCGTTCCTGCTCATCTATCCGCCGCTCGTCGTCGCGATCTTCGGCGTCCAGGGCTCGCTGAAGTGGGTCGACAATTTCGGCATCCAGATCCTGATCTACGTGATGCTGGCCTGGGGGCTCAACATCGTCGTCGGCCTCGCTGGCCTGCTGGACTTGGGTTACGTCGCCTTCTACGCGGTCGGCGCCTATTCCTACGCCCTGCTGTCGACCTATTTCGGCCTGTCCTTCTGGGTTCTTCTTCCGGTCGCCGGTATTCTCGCCGCCTTCTGGGGCATGATTCTCGGCTTCCCGGTCTTGCGTCTTCGCGGTGACTATCTGGCGATCGTGACGCTGGCCTTCGGTGAAATCATCCGACTGGTGTTGATCAATTGGACCGAAGTGACGAAGGGTACCTTCGGCGTCTCCGGTATCGCTAAGGCGACGCTGTTCGGCATCAAGTTCGATGCCTCGAAGGACGGTTTTGCAGCAATGATGGGCCTGCCGATGTCGTCGGCCTATTACAAGATCTTCCTGTTCTATCTGATCCTGGCACTTGCGCTGCTCACGGCTTACGTGACGATCCGGCTGCGCCGCATGCCGATCGGCCGCGCCTGGGAAGCGTTGCGCGAGGACGAGATCGCCTGCCGCTCGCTCGGTATCAACACGGTGACGACCAAGCTCACCGCCTTTGCGACGGGCGCCATGTTCGGCGGTATCGCCGGCTCGTTCTTCGCGGTGCGCCAGGGCTTCGTGTCGCCCGAATCCTTCGTCTTCCTGGAATCCGCGGTCATTCTCGCGATCGTGGTTCTCGGCGGCATGGGCTCGCTTACCGGCATCGCAGTCGCTGCGGCCGTCATGATCGGCGGCACCGAAATCCTGCGTGAGCTTTCCTTCCTGAAGATGGTCTTCGGACCGGACTTCACACCTGAACTCTACCGTATGCTGATCTTTGGCCTGGCCATGGTCGTCGTCATGGTCTGGAAGCCGCGCGGCTTCGTCGGATCACGCGAACCGACAGCCTTCCTGCACGAACGCAAGGCAGTCTCCGGCAGCTTCACCAAGGAAGGGCACGGTTGATGGCCCGCGAGACAACGACAATGACAAAAGACCCCATTCTCAAGGTTGAGCACCTGTCGATGCGCTTCGGCGGTCTCATGGCCATCAACGACTTCTCCTTCGAAGCCTATCGCGGTGACATCACCGCGCTGATCGGCCCGAACGGAGCGGGCAAGACCACGGTGTTCAACTGCATCACCGGCTTCTACAAGCCGACGATGGGCATGATCACGATGAAGCAGAAGGCCGGCAAGGAATACCTGCTGGAGCGTCTGCCCGACTTCGAGATCACGAAGCTCGCCAAGGTAGCGCGTACCTTCCAGAACATCCGGATGTTCTCCGGTCTGACGGTGCTCGAAAACCTGCTCGTCGCGCAGCACAACAAGCTGATGCAGGCATCCGGCTACACCTTCCTCGGCCTGCTTGGCTTCCCGGCCTATCGCCAGGCATCGCGCGAGGCGATCGAACTTGCCAAGCACTGGCTGGAAAAGGCGTCGCTGATCGACCGTGCGGACGATCCGGCCGGCGATCTCTCCTATGGCGCCCAGCGTCGTCTCGAGATCGCGCGTGCCATGTGCACCGGGCCCGAGCTTCTCTGCCTGGACGAGCCGGCCGCCGGTCTCAATCCGCGCGAGTCTCTGGCGCTCAACGAATTGCTGAAAAGCATTCGCGCCGATACCGGCACGTCGATTCTTTTGATCGAACACGACATGTCCGTGGTCATGGAGATCTCCGACCACGTGGTGGTCCTGGAATATGGACAGAAGATTTCCGACGGCACACCGGATTTCGTGAAGAACGATCCGAGGGTCATTGCGGCCTATCTGGGTGTCGAGGATGAAGAGGTTGAAGAGGTGATCGAACAAATCGAGGAAATCGAAGGCGGGCAGGGGGGCACCCACTGATGACGGCGCCACTTCTCCAAGTCAAAGCCGTCGAGACCTACTACGGCAACATCCGGGCGCTCAGCGGGGTCGATGTCGAAGTTCACCGTGGTGAAATCGTCTGCCTGATCGGTGCCAACGGTGCCGGCAAGTCGACGCTGATGATGACCATCTGCGGCAGCCCGCAGGCGCGCACCGGTTCGGTCTTCTTCGAAGGCCAGGACATCACCCGCATGCCGACGCACGAGATTGCCCGGCTGCGCATTGCGCAATCGCCTGAGGGTCGGCGCATCTTCCCGCGCATGACCGTGTTCGAAAACCTGCAGATGGGCGCCAGCCTCGACAACCTGAAGCACTTCGACCAGGACGTGGAAAAGGTGTTTACGCTTTTCCCGCGCCTGAAGGAGCGCCAGGCGCAGCGCGGCGGCACGCTTTCGGGCGGTGAGCAGCAGATGCTGTCGATCGGCCGCGCGCTGATGGCCCGGCCGAAGCTTTTGCTTCTCGACGAGCCGTCGCTCGGTCTCGCACCGCTGATCGTCAAGGGCATCTTCGAAGCGATCAAGAAACTCAACAAGGAGGAGGGGCTGACGGTCTTCCTCGTCGAGCAGAACGCCTTCGGCGCGCTCAAGCTTTCGGACCGCGGCTACGTGATGGTGAACGGCCGGGTGACGATGAGCGGTTCCGGCAAGGAACTGCTCGCCAATCCGGAAGTGCGCGCGGCCTATCTCGAAGGCGGCCGTCATTGACCGGCCGCATCTGGAGCAAGTGACATGCAGGGAATTCTCTACGAAGAAGTGTCGATCTGGCAGTTTCTTTTCATAAGCTGCGTGCTTGGCGGCTGGACCGCCTGGCGCACGGGCAAGAGCGTGGCTGAAAGCTGGGAAGGCATGCCGCGGCTCATCCTCTACGTGGCGTTGCTGGGACTGGGCATCCGTTTCGTCCACCATGCGCTGTTCGAAGGCACCATGTTCAGCCTGCAATACTATATCGTGGACACGATCGTACTTTTGTTGTTTGCTACCGCAGGTTTCCGGTACTACCGGACCAAGCAAATGACCAATAACTACTATTGGCTCTATGAGAAGGCTTCGCCTTTCTCCTGGAAAGCCAAATAAAGGGAACAGCGCGCGCCGGCCGCCGCGGCCGGTGCGAAAGAAACACCGGCGCAACTATGGTGGGCATTGCGCAGGTTGGTAACGAGACCCGCTCGAATAATTGGGAGTAACAAGATGAAAAAGTCTCTTCTGTCGGCGGTCGCGCTGACGGCTATGGTTGCCTTCAGCGGCAGCGCCTGGGCTGATATTCTCGTTGGTGTCGCCGGCCCGCTGACTGGCCCGAACGCCGCTTTCGGTGCACAGCTCCAGAAAGGTGCAGAGCAGGCCGCCGCCGACATCAATGCCGCTGGCGGTATCAATGGGGAACAGATCAAGGTTGTGCTCGGCGACGACGTTTCGGATGCCAAGCAGGGCGTTTCGGTTGCCAACAAGTTCGTTGCTGACGGTGTGAAGTTCGTTGTCGGTCACTTCAACTCGGGCGTGTCCATCCCGGCTTCTGAAGTTTACGCCGAAAACGGTATCCTGCAGGTAACCCCGGCCTCCACCAACCCGCAGTTCACCGAGCGCGGTCTCTGGAACACGTTCCGTACCTGCGGCCGTGACGACCAGCAGGGTGCGGTTGCCGGTGCCTACCTCGCTGCCAACTTCAAGGACGCGAAGATCGCGGTCATTCACGACAAGACCCCCTATGGTCAGGGCCTTGCCGACGAAACCAAGAAGTCGATGAACGAAGCCGGTCTCACCGAAGCCCTCTATGAAGGCATCAACACCGGCGACAAGGACTTCTCGGCTCTGATCGCCAAGATGAAGGAAGCCGGCGTTTCGATCGTCTACTACGGCGGTCTGCACACCGAAGCCGGCCTGATCATGCGCCAGATGAAGGACCAGGGCCTCAAGGCTACCTTGATGTCGGGCGACGGTATCGTTTCGAACGAACTGGCTTCGATCGCCGGCGACGCCGTTGACGGCACGCTGATGACGTTCGCTCCGGATCCGCGCAAGAACCCGGCTGCCAAGGACCTCGTCGAGAAGTTCCGCTCGGCCGGCTTCGAACCGGAAGCCTACACGCTCTACGCCTACGCCGCTCTCCAGGTCATCGCCGAAGCTGCCAAGGCTTCCGGCGGCAACGACCCGCAGGCAGTTGCCGAAGCCATCAAGGCAAAGGGTCCGTTCAAGACCGCAATCGGCGAACTCGGCTATGACGAAAAGGGCGACATCACGCGTCCGGACTACGTCATGTACACCTGGAAGAAGGGTGACGACGGCAAGTACAACTACTTCCAGAACGAGTAGTTCTGATTTCGGACCTTGTGTCCGACTGGTTGGGGCCCGGCGAGCGATCGCCGGGCTTTTCTTTTGGTGACGCTTGGCGCAGCGGTCTATTATTTCAGTAGCGTGTCTCTGAGCGACGAGACCTCGGCGCGCAGTCGCTCGAGATCGTCGGGGCCGAGCTTTGTTGCTTCGCCAAGGTTGCGGGGCACGTCGATTGCCTTCTGCCGCAGCGCGTTGCCCGTGTCGGTCAATTGCACCCGGACCTGCCGCTCGTCCGCCTTGTCGCGCACGCGGTCGATATAGCCGGCGGACTCCAGGCGCTTCAGCATCGGGGTCAAAGTGCTCGATTCCAGGAAGAGCCGCTCGCCGAGGCTGCCGACCGTCTGGTCGTCCTTTTCCCACAACAGCACCATCACCAGATATTGCGGATAGGTGAGATCGAGCTCGTCCAGCAGCGGCTTGTAAATGCGCGTGAAGGCGTGGTTTGCGGAATAGACCGCAAAGCACAGGAAACTATCGAGCGCCAGCATTGCCTCATCGCCCTTGGGATCGGTGTCAGTCATCGCTTTCTCCTGTCATGCCCTCAAAATAAATCGTTCACGATATAATCGCAAGACATTGACTATAGCGCAGTTGCGATATAAATATTGTGCACGATCTAATCGGTAGCGATATAAACCATATAAGTCGTGCACGATTTAATCGCTAAGCATTTAACAGCGGTGTGACCGCAGGAAAGAAGGAGCGTTTCCATGAGCAAGGCAATCAGCAAGACCGAAGCCAACGGCATCTCCCGCCGCACGGTTCTCTCGGCCGCCTTTGGCGCTGCCGCCACGGCAGCCGCGGTCAATGCCATGAACACGTCGGCCAAGGCCGCATCCACCACCGCAGCAACCGCCGGCGCCTCCGGCAGTAAGGGAGAAAACACCATGGGCAGCCGCATCATCACCCGCGATGGCGTCGAGATCTATTACAAGGACTGGGGTCCGAAGGATGGCCCGGTCGTCGTGCTCAGCCACGGCTGGCCGCTGTCGTCAGACAGCTGGGAAGCGCAGGCCTTCCACCTTGCCGCCAACGGCTTCCGCGTCGTCACCCATGACCGCCGCGGCCACGGCCGCTCGTCGCAGCCCTGGGACGGCAACGACATGGACCACTATGCCGACGACCTCGCGGATCTGATCAACGCGCTCGATCTGAAGGATATCTTCCTTGCCGGGTTTTCGACTGGCGGCGGCGAAATCAGCCGCTATATCGGCCGCCATGGCACCAGCCGGATCGCCAAGGCCGGTTTGATCTCGGCCGTGCCGCCGCTGATGCTCAAGACCGACAAGAACCCCGGCGGCCTGCCGAAGGAAGTCTTCGACGGCCTGCAGGCGGCAAGCCTGAAGGATCGCTCGAAGCTCTACCGCGACATCGCGTCTGGCCCGTTCTTCGGCTTCAACCGCCCGGGCGCGGTCGCCTCTCAGGGCATGATCGACAGCTTCTGGCTGCAGGGCATGATGGGGGGACACAAGAACACCTATGACTCGATCGTCGCCTTCTCGCAGACCGACTTTACCGAGGACCTGAAGAAGTTCGACGTGCCGACCTTGATCATCCATGGCGACGACGACCAGATCGTGCCGATCGATGCGGCGGCACGGGCCTCGAAGACGCTGGTGCCGCATGCGGAGCTCAAGGTCTATGCCGGCGCCCCGCACGGCATCACCGACACCCACAAGGACCAGCTCAACGCCGACCTGCTCGCCTTCGCCAAGGCCTGACATGTCCGAAGCCCGAGAAGAGGCGCCCGCAACGGCGCCTCTTTTTTGCTTTTCGTGATAGGTGTTTCGCTTGTCGAGATAGCTGTCGCGTCGCGCCGTTTCGTGCACTATCTCGCAGCGATTCTGATCCGGAGGCAGGCATGAGCTCGAAACCCCGCATTCTCCTCACCCGTCGTTGGCCGGCGGCGGTGGAGCAGGTGCTTGCCGAACGCTTCGACGTCACCTTGAACGAAGGGGACGTGCCTCTGACGGCTGCAGAACTGGCTGAAGCACTCCGGACCTATGACGCCGTTCTTCCGACAGTTTCTGATCGACTTCCGGCCGACCTCTTCGCCGGTGGCGGCCTCCGCGCGAAGATCCTCGGCAACTATGGCGTCGGCTACAATCACATCGACGTCGCGGCCGCCAAGGCTGCCGACATCGTCGTCACCAACACGCCCGGCGTTCTCACAGATTGCACCGCCGACATCGCCATGACGTTGCTGCTTGCGGTCGCTCGGCGGGCAGGCGAGGGCGAGCGGCAGGTACGGGCCGGCGAATGGAGTGGATGGCGGCCGACCCACATGATCGGCGGCAAGGTCACCGGCAAGACGCTCGGCATCATCGGCTTCGGCCGCATCGGCAAGGCCATGGCCAAGCGCTGTCATTACGGCTTCGACATGGATGTCGTCTTCTACAATCGCTCGCGCATCGACCCGGCCGAGGCAAGCCGCTACGGTGCGCGTCAACTCGACACGGTCGAGGACGTATTGAAGGTTGCAGACTTCGTGTCGCTCCATTGCCCCGGCGGCGGCGAAAACCGTCACCTGATCAACGCCGAACGGCTGGCGCTGATGAAAAAGGGCGCCTACCTCGTCAACACGGCGCGGGGTGATGTGATCGACGAGCCGGCGCTGATTGCGGCGCTCGAAAACGGCGTCATCCGCGGCGCCGGGCTCGATGTCTTCGAGGCGGAGCCGAACGTGCCGGAACGTCTGCGCGGGCTCGAAAATGTCGTGCTGCTTCCGCATCTCGGCAGTGCCACGGAGGAGACGCGCGTCGCCATGGGCATGAAGGTGGTCGACAATATCGCGGCGTTTTTCGACGGTCGCGAACCGCCGGATCGCGTGGCGTAGGCGGCTGCCCGTTTTCTGCGCAGGGCCTGCACGGAAATGCGGCACGCTGACGATTTTCTTTGCAAAACAATAACTTGACTTGTCGTGCCGCGATGCGGACGATAGCGCCAAGATAAGGCGATCGCGCCTATGGGGCGCCGCGTCGAAAATGAAGGACGCCGCTTAGCGGTCTGACATGGACAAGGCAGCACGCATCGCCCCGCAGCGGGCCTGGGGCAAGGGACGGGTGGTCGCCAAGGCGGCGCTCGGCCACAGCCGCATTGCCGAACTCTACCAGGAAGGCTGCGCCAAGATCCGCCTGCCAAAGACCTTCGACACCTCGATGGAGGCAGTGCTCATCAATTCCTCCGGCGGCCTCACCGGCGGCGACCGCATGGTCTGGGAGGTCGCGGCAGGGGCTGGAACCGATGTGACGGTGACGACGCAGGCCTGCGAGAAGATCTATAAGGCGAGCGCCGATACCGTCGAAGTGAAAACGCGCATCGAGGTTGCCGCCGGCGCGCGCGTCGACTGGTTGCCGCAGGAGACGATCCTCTTCGACCGTGCCTCGCTGTCGCGCTCGCTGGAGGTGGAGCTTGCTGCCGACGCGACGTTTCTCGCGGTGGAAGCGGTTCTGCTCGGTCGCAAGGCGATGGGCGAGGCGGTTGAAACCGGGCTCTTCCGCGATCGCTGGCGCATCCGCGTCGAGGGCAAGCTGTTGCATGCGGACAATCTGGCGCTATCAGGAGAGGTCGCGCGCCTCAGTCAGCGCAAGGCGGTGCTCGATGGCGGGGCCGCCTTCGCCACGCTGCTCCATGTCGGTCCCGACTGCGAACCCTTGCTGCCGCGTCTTCGGTCGCTCGTCGATGGCGCAGCGGGCGTCGGCATCAGCCATTTTCAGGTCCATGGCCGCGACAAGCTGGTTGCCCGTTTCGTGGCGCCGGATGGCTTCGCGCTCAGAAAAATCCTCATCCCGGTTATTTCGCACTTGCGCAAGCAGAAGACTGTGCCGAAAGTCTGGGTTCTCTAGCTCGTTTCACATTTTTATTTGAAACAGTGAAATGATCTAACGCATTGAAACTTTGTAATTCCTGGCGGAAGACCGCTTCGCAGATTTCCAGGGAATTGCTTCACGAACAACCGGTGGCGACGCATGAATCTTACCCCGCGCGAGAAAGACAAACTGCTGATTTCGATGGCGGCCATGGTCGCCCGCAGGCGCGTGGAGCGCGGCGTGAAACTCAACCATCCCGAAGCGATCGCGCTGATCACCGACTTCGTCGTCGAGGGCGCGCGCGACGGGCGCTCGGTTGCCGAACTGATGGAGGCGGGCGCCCAGGTGCTGACGCGCGATCAGGTGATGGAGGGAATCCCCGAGATGATCCACGACATCCAGATCGAGGCGACGTTTCCTGACGGGACAAAGCTCGTCACCGTGCACGAGCCGATCCGCTAGGCGCGGAACGAGTAGGTGGCTTGTTGGCGCAGGGTGCCTGAGGGCCTGAACGCGGGACAAAAGCATGCGGCCGGCCGAGGGCGGCTTGAGGAGAAGACCATGATCCCAGGAGAAATCATTGCTGCGGCCGGAGAGATCGAGCTCAATGCCGGTCTCGACACGGCGACGATCGAGGTTGCCAACACCGGCGACCGCCCGATCCAGGTCGGCAGCCACTATCACTTCGCCGAAACCAATGCGGGGCTGCAGTTTGACAGGAAAGCAGCCTACGGCTGCCGGCTCGACATTCCCGCCGGCACGGCCGTGCGGTTCGAGCCGGGCCAGACGCGCCAGGTGACGCTGATACCGCTTTCCGGCAAGCGCGAGGTCTATGGCTTCCGCCAGCAGGTGATGGGCAAGCTATGAGAGTGCTGCCGGTTCTCGGTCTGCTTCTGGTGCTTGCCACCCCGGCGCTCGCCGAGGATGAGCCAGACGTGGATTGCGCGAATGCGATGGCTCAGCCGGATCTGAATGACTGCGCCTACCGGGAATACCAAGCGGCGGACGCGGAACTGAATGCGGTCTACAGGCAGGCGATGACGGCGGCGCAGAATGTCGACAAGGAGCTGGAAGGCGCCGATATCGGCGCGGTCGAGGCGCTGAAGACGGCGCAGCGCGCCTGGATCGGCTATCGTGACGGACAATGCGAGCTGGCCGGTTTCCAGGCCCGTGGCGGCCAGGCGGAGCCGATGCTGGTTTCAGGCTGCCTTGCCCAGCTCACGCAGAAGCGTACCGCCGAACTCAACGAATTTCTCGAAGCTCAAGGGAACTGACCGTTGCAGGCTCGCCGCGTCATCATGATCGTGGGCAATGGCGAGGTGCCTGACGGCGCCGGCGCAACGATCGATGCCGCCGATCTGGTCGTGCGCTTCAACGATTGCCGCTCTGTCGGCTCCGGTGGCCACAGGACCGATATCGTCGCGGTCTGCAATACCGGACGCCCGGGGATTTCCATGCTCGGCGGTGGTCGCTGGAAGACCAATGCCGCCGTGCGCCAGGCGCGGGAGATATGGTGCGTTCGCTCCGGCGCGAAGTTTGCCGCCATGCGGGCCGGGCTTGCGGAAACGCATCCGGACCTCGACGATTTCTGCGACGATTACACTGTCGGTTTCGAGAGCTTCGCCCGTTCGACCAACCGCGGCTTTCGCGTCGTCCCGGTCGATGTGCACGACCAGGTGGAGCAGGATCTCGCCGGCTTTTCGCCAGCCCCTTATGTCGTTCCATCGAGCGGGATGATCGTCATTGCCGATGTGCTCGCGCATCTAGCGACACCCGACGACGAGGTCGTTCTTGCCGGCTTCGGCCATGTCGGTTGGGAATGGCATCCCTTCGCCGTCGAGCGCCGCCATGTCGATGCGCTTGCAGCCAGCGGCCGTCTTCGCCGCCTCCATCCCATTTCTACTTCGTCCCAAGGAGCCTGAACCATGCCCTACAAGATGTCGCGCGCGGCCTATGCCAACATGTTCGGCCCGACGGTCGGCGACAAGGTGCGGCTCGCTGATACCGAACTTTTCGTCGAGGTGGAGAAGGACTTCACGACCTATGGCGAGGAGGTGAAGTTCGGTGGCGGCAAGGTCATTCGCGACGGCATGGGGCAGAGTCAGGCGACACGCGCCGAGGGCGCCGTCGACACCGTCATCACCAATGCGCTGATCGTCGATCACTGGGGCATCGTCAAAGCGGATATCGGCCTCAAGGACGGACGCATCGCCGGCATCGGCAAGGCCGGCAACCCGGACACGCAACCGGGCGTCACCGTCATCGTCGGTCCCGGCACGGAGGTCATCGCGGGCGAAGGCAAGATCATCACCGCGGGCGGCATGGACAGCCACATTCATTACATCTGCCCGCAACAGATCGAGGAAGCGCTGGTGAGCGGGCTTACGACCATGCTTGGTGGCGGCGCCGGGCCGGGGCATGGCACGCTCGCCACCACCTGTACCTCCGGTCCCTGGCATCTCGCCCGCATGATCGAGGCGGCCGATGGCTTCCCGATGAACATCGCCTTTGCCGGCAAGGGCAATGCGTCGCGACCGGGTGCGCTGGTGGAAATGGTGCTCGCCGGCGCCACCTCGCTGAAGCTACATGAGGACTGGGGCTCGACGCCGGCGGCGATCGATTGCTGCCTCGGTGTCGCCGACGAATACGACGTGCAGGTGATGATCCATACGGACACCTTGAACGAGAGCGGCTTCGTCGAGGATACGATCGCGGCGATCAAGGGCCGCACCATCCATGCCTTCCACACGGAAGGGGCCGGCGGCGGCCACGCGCCCGACATCATCAAGATCTGCGGCCAGCCGAACGTCATTCCGTCCTCGACCAACCCGACGCGGCCCTACACCAAGAATACGCTTGCCGAGCATCTGGACATGCTGATGGTCTGCCATCACCTGTCGCCGTCGATCCCCGAGGACATCGCCTTTGCCGAGAGCCGCATCCGCAAGGAGACGATCGCCGCCGAGGACATCCTGCATGATATCGGCGCCTTCTCGATCATCTCGTCGGACAGCCAGGCCATGGGCCGCGTCGGCGAAGTGGCGATCCGCACCTGGCAGACTGCCGACAAGATGAAGCGTCAGCGCGGGCCGCTGCCGCAGGAAACCGGCGACAACGACAATTTCCGGGTGAAGCGCTATATCGCCAAATACACGATCAATCCGGCGATCGCCCACGGCCTCAGCCATGAGATCGGCTCCATCGAGGTCGGCAAGCGCGCCGATCTCGTCCTCTGGAACCCAGCCTTCTTCGGTGTGAAGCCCGACTTCGTGCTGCTCGGCGGCTCGATCGCGATGGCGCCGATGGGCGATCCGAATGCCTCCATCCCGACGCCGCAGCCGGTGCACTACCGGCCGATGTTTGCCGCCTACGGCAAGAACCGCACGAGTTCGTCTGTAACCTTCGTGTCGCAGGCCTCGCTCGACGCCGGCCTTGCCGCCAAGCTCGGCGTTGCCAAGCAGCTTGTGGCGGTCCGCAACACCCGTGGCGGCATCGGCAAGGCATCGATGATCCACAACAACCTGCTGCCGCATATCGAGGTCGATCCGGAGACCTATGAGGTGCGCGCCGACGGTGAGCTTCTGACCTGCGAGCCGGCGACGGTCGTGCCGATGGCACAGCGCTATTTCCTGTTCTGAACAAGCAGGGACAGGGAATGAAGCGTGGCCTGAAATGGGCTTTCTTCGGCCTACTGGCGGCGATACTTGCCATCGTTGCCGGAACCTTGCTGCCGCGGCCGCTCCTGCCGGTTTCCGCCTCTGCGGCGGGAGCAGGGGGCACGCGCATCCTTCTGCTTTCCGGCCCGATCCACACGGACATCGCCATACCCCTGACGGACGAGATTCGAGCGCGGTTCGGCTTTGTCGAGGCGGCCGGCGTGCCGCTTGCGCATCCGCGGGCTGAATGGCTGATCTTTGGCTGGGGCGGGCGGGCCTTCTATCTGGAAACGCCGACCTGGTCTGAGCTGAAGCCCGGGCCCGTGTTCAAGGCGCTGACCGTCGACCGCTCGGTGATGCATGTGGATATCGCCGGTCGGATCGTCGAGCCGCAGGCTGCCGTCACCGGCTTCGAGCTGGACGAAGCGGGATACGATCGGCTGCTCGGCTTTATTGCCGAAAGCTTCACCCGCGAGGCCGGAGCTGTCGTTTCGATCGAGGGTTTTTCCTACAATGGCAACGACCGCTTCTTCGAGGCCGGAGGCAGCTTCAACGCGCTTTTCGGCTGCAACACATGGACGGCGCGGGCGTTGCGTGAGGCGGGCTTGCGAACGGGCCTGTGGAACCCGGTCCCGCCAAGCCTCGGGCTGTCGCTGCGGCTCCACAATTGAGCAATGATTGGCAGGCAGTGATTGGCAGGCGGCAGCCATGCGGTCACCGCATGGCTGCCATGCTCGCATGTGAATTGGGGCCTTTCGTGCTGCGTCGCAGCGCAATATCCGATAGGAAGACGGCTGACCTTCCTCGGTTGCCAGCAATCCTCCCAAGACCTGCCGACCGAGAGCTGCGCCAGAGCGGTTTGCGGTTCTCCGCATGTATCCCGCTCTAACTTACAAGAGACGATCACGTTCATGATTTTGGTCGAACCGATCCAAATCATCGTGGTCCAAAGGAGATGACGATGCTTGGCAGAAAAGTACCCGCTGTAACGTTCCGCACCCGCGTTCGCGACGAGGCCGTTGGCGGCTCGAACCCGTTCCGCTGGGAGGACGTGTCCTCCGACGATTACTTCGCAGGCAAGCGCGTCGTGCTGTTCTCGCTGCCGGGCGCGTTTACGCCGACTTGCTCGACCTTCCAGTTGCCCGATTTCGAAAAGCTGACGGCCGATTTCCGCGCCGAGGGCGTTGACGAAATCTACTGCATCTCGGTCAACGACGCTTTCGTCATGAACGCCTGGGGCAAGTCCCAGGGCCTCGAAAACGTCAAGCTGATCCCGGACGGTTCGGGTGAGTTCACCCGCAAGATGGGCATGCTCGTCGCCAAGGACAATCTCGGCTTCGGCATGCGCTCCTGGCGCTACGCTGCCGTCGTCAACAACGGCGTTGTCGAGCAGTGGTTCGAAGAAGAAGGCTATTCCGACAACTGCGACAGCGACCCCTATGGCGTTTCCTCGCCGCAGAACATTCTGGAGACGCTGAAGTCCCAGAAGCTTGCCGCCTGATGGCAGCGACCTATCGTTCCTGATTGGAAAGAGCCCGAAGATCGGATCCGGTCTTTGGGCTTTTTCTTGCGCGGTACAGCCGCCGCAAGCGCCTGAAAAGCCGCACCCGCCGCTGGCGCCAGGGCTTTTTCTTGCTAAAGTAGCCGGCAGAAAAGATATCGAGGGTTCAATGGTTTACATTATCGCCTACCTGACCGCACACCCCGGCAAGGGGGATGAGGTAGTGTCGCTCGCAGCACCGCTGATCGAGGCCACCCGGCGCGAGGCCGGCTGCATCACCTATGATCTCTACCGCAAGCCGGCCGAGCCCGACGCGCTGGTTTTTGTCGAAACCTGGAAGGACAAGGCAGCCGTCGACGCGCATTTCGACGAACCACATCTGAAGGCCTTTCAGGCGGCGATGGCCGACCTGCTCGTCGAGGCGCGCCTCGAGCTCGTGACGCCGGAAAAGGTCGAGGTTCTCTGACGATGCCCTATCGTTCGACAGAGGTTCTCTCGCCGGGGCCGGCCGATATTGCGCCGCTTCATAGCGTGACATTGACGCACGACGCGCGGCATCTGCGCCGCAAGTTGCTGCATCTCGAAAACGACGATGTGGTGATGCTGGATCTCAAGGAAGCGGTTATGCTTGCCGATGGCGACCTCCTGGTGCTCGAAGGCGGCGGCCAGATCCGCATCGCTGCCGCGCCCGAGGCGCTCTACGAGATCCGCCCGCGCGACGCGATGCATCTGATCGAGCTTGCCTGGCATCTCGGCAATCGCCACCTGCCGGCACAGTTCGAAGAGAGCCGCATCCTGATTGCCCGCGATCCGGTGATCCGCCAGATGCTCGAAGGCCTGGGCGCGGCGGTGAACGAGGTTTCGCTGCCTTTCCATCCGCTGCGCGGCGCCTACCATGCCGGCGGCCACAATCATGGCCATAATCATCACCACCATGGCTGAGCGGGTCGACACGCAAGCGCTGCTTCGCCTCGTGACATGGATGTCGCCGGCCTTTCCGGTCGGCGCGTTTTCCTATTCCAGCGGGCTTGAGCAGGCGGTTCACGACCGTCTGGTGAGCGACGCCGGCGAGCTTCGCAACTGGCTGGAGGCGGTCATCTCTCTGGGCTACGGCTGGAACGATGCGCTGCTTCTGGCCGAGAGCTATCGCGCCGTGAACGACCATGCCCGGCTGGCTGCGGCGGCAGAGCTTGCCGAAGCCCTGGCGGGAGGCCGCGAGCGCCATATGGAAACGATGCTGCAGGGCCAGGCGTTTCTGGCAGCGGCGCGCTCGTGGCCGGATCCGGTTCTCGATGCGCTGCCTGAGAGTGTCGCCTATCCGGTCGCAGTCGGTGCCGTCGCCGGCGCTCATGAAACGGGCCTCGAGCCGGCGCTTGCCGCCTATCTCAACGCCTCTGTCTCGAACGCCGTCTCGGTGGCGATCCGTTGCGGCGTGACCGGCCAGCGCGATGGCGTCGGCATCATTGCAGCACTCGAACCGGTCATCGCGGCGACAGCCGTCAAGGCCGCCGGCGCCTCGCTCGACGATCTCGGCTCGGCCACGATGACAGCGGATATTTCGTCGCTCAGACACGAGAGCCTGCATTCGCGGCTCTTCCGTTCGTAACTCATAGAACTGCGCAATTTCGGACGGAAACTGTCTCACGCTTCCCTGGAATTGCTTCCACCTTGAAAGGACATCCAGATGGCATCGAAGAACGGTCCCCTTCGCGTCGGCATTGGCGGGCCGGTGGGCTCGGGCAAGACGGCGCTGACCGACAAGCTTTGCAAGGCGATGCGGGAGAAGTACTCCGTCGCCGTCGTCACCAACGATATCTACACCAAGGAAGATGCCGAGGCGTTGGTGCGCATGCAGGCGCTACCGTCCGATCGCATCGTCGGGGTGGAGACCGGTGGCTGCCCGCATACGGCGATCCGCGAGGACGCCACGATCAATCTGCAGGCGATCGCTGATCTCAACCGCCGCATCCCCGATCTCGATGTCGTCTTCATCGAATCCGGCGGTGACAATCTTGCGGCGACCTTTTCGCCTGATCTCGCTGACCTGACGATCTATGTCATCTCGGTCTGCCAGGGCGAGGAAATCCCGCGCAAGGGCGGGCCGGGCATCACCAAATCGGACCTTCTCGTCATCAACAAGAAGGATCTGGCGCCCTATGTCGGGGCCGATCTCGACGTGATGCAGCGGGATGCGACGCGCATGCGGGCGGAAAAGCCCTTCGTCTTTACCGACATGAAGCGCGGCGACGGCATCAACCGGATCGTCGATTTCCTGACGCTGCACGGCGGCCTCTGACGCCGTCCGCTTTTGTTGCTTCTGGCGCCTGAACCTTCGTCAACGCGTCAGAAGCGCTCCAGCGCCTGCCGGTCGTGGATCTCGATGACGCGGCCCTTGACGGTGACGCCGGAGCGGCGAAGGGCCGAGAAGGCGCGAGACAGTGCCTCGGGCGCCAGGCCCAACTTGCCGGCCAGCACATTCTTCTGGAAGGGCAGGCGGAAGGAAAAGTTGGTGATGCCATCGGGGCAATTGCCGAGGATATAGCTCGCGACCCGCTGCGGTGCCGTGAGCAGCCGGTCTTCGGCCAGGCAATCCTCCGCCATTTGCGCGTGCCGGCACAAAAGCTGCATCAGTGCGTCGGCGATCTCGGGCGTCTGTTCGGCCAGCTTGCGAAGCCTGCGGCTGTCGATGCGCGCAAGCATCGTCGTCTCGATCGCCTGGGCGTTGGCGGTGGCGCGGTTGCCAAGGAACATGGCGCTTTCGCCGAACAGCTCGCCTTTCGGGAAGACGGCGATATCCGCCTCGCGCCCGTCCTTGCCCAGCCGGTAGAGCCGCACCAGACCGGAGAGGACCAAGAAGACTTGATCCAGTGCCTCGCCCTGGCCAAAGAGGATGTCGTGCTCCTCGTGTGTGGAAACCACGACATCATCGAGAATGGCGCTCGACGCCGCCGCCGGCAGCTTTTCGAAAAAGCAGGAGCCGAGCAGCACCGCCCTGTCGTTCGAGTTCAATCGCAACGTCTTCATCGTACCCGTCCTGAGTAAAATCCAGTGCTAGGGTAGAGGGCTTTGCAGATCTTGGTTTGACCTCGATCAAATAGAAATCACAAAAAGCCCGCGCTTGCAGGGCGCGGGCTTGCTTTAGAATTGTGGCCGCCCCGGGCGGTGAGCCCCTTCGGCGATGACCTACTCGGCAGCGAGCGCTGGGTGGTTGATGACCTTGCCGCCGGACCGTCCCTTGGTCTGGTCCGTTTCCAGCGTCTTCAGCCGGTCCTCCAGGCCTTCGATCGTCTTGCCTTGCTCATGCACCAGATCGGTGAGGGCCTCGCGGTCGAGCGGCAGGTTTTCCTCGTCCTTCTTGCCGACGAAGCGGCCGAAGATGCGGGCGAGCAGTCGCGAGAGGTCGTCCATGATCAGGAAGAACGACGGCACGATCACGAGGCTCAACACCGTCGAGACGATGATGCCGCCGATCACGGCGATCGCCATCGGGGCGCGGAACGAGCCGCCTTCGCCGACGCCGAGCGCGGAGGGCAACATGCCCGCCGACATGGCGATCGAGGTCATGATGATCGGGCGGGCGCGCTTGCGGCCGGCCTCGATCATGGCGACCTGCCGGTCCATGCCGTGATGCATCATCTCGATACCGAAGTCGACGAGCAGGATGGCGTTCTTCGTGACGATACCCATCAGCATCAGGATGCCGATCAGAACCGGCATGGATAGCGCGTTCTGCGTCAGGATCAGCGCGGCCGCCACGCCGCCGATTGCGAGCGGCAGCGAGAACAGGATCGTGAAGGGCTGGATCACGTCCTTGAACAAGAGGATCAGCACCACCAGCACCAGCATCAGGCCGAGCAGCATGGCGTTGCCGAAGCTCTGCTGCATTTCCGCCTGCACCTCGGCGTCGCCGCTTTCGAGGAACTGCACGGACTTCGGCAGATCGGCCTGGCCGGCGATCTGCTTGAAGCGCTCCGAGGCCGTGTTGAGCGCGACGCCGACCGGGAGATCCGCGCCGAGCGATACGACGCGGTTGCGATCGTAGCGCTTGATCGAGCTCGGGCCTTCCGAATAGTTGATGTCGGCAACGCTCGACAGCGGCACGGTGGCGCCGGCGGCGGTCGTGATCTTCAGATTGCGGATCGCGGCGATATCCGTGCGGAAGTCGCGGTTGATCTGCACGCGGATCGGGATCAGCCGCCCGTCGAGGGCGATCTTGGTCAGCGCCGCGTCGATATCGCCGATGGTGGCGACACGGATCACCTCGGAGATCTGCGCGGTGGTGATTCCGAGGCGCGACATCTGCTCGTCCCGCGGACGGATCTGCAGTTCCGGACGGGGAAGGGCGCCATCCGGGCTGACATTGGCCAGCAACGAGTCGCTCCTCAACTTGCCTTCCAGCGTCGCCACAGCCTGATCGAGATCGGCCTCGTTGTTGGAGAGCAGGTTGAAGGAGAGATCGCGCTCACCGCGGTCGTTGAGCTTGATCACCCGCACATCCGGAATGTCACGGACGCGAGCGAAGATTTCCTTCTCGATCTGCGACTGCGGGATGATGCGGCCGGCAGGCGGCATCTTCGGCAGGTACGCGCCGATCACCGGCGTGCGACCGATGACGTCATTGACGATCTTGTTGACGAGCGACTGGTCGAGCTTCTTCAGAAGCACCGTCACCGTCGCGCGGCGCAGTTCCAGGTCGCCCTTCGGCGAAGCGCCGCCGAGTACGAAGATGTTGTCGACGCCTTCGATATCCTTGATCCGATCGTAGATCTCGGTGGTGGTGCGGTCGGTGTCCTCGAGCATGGCGTCCGGCGGCAGCTCGATCGACAGGCTGACGCGCGAGGCGTCTTCCGGCGGCAGGAAGCTGCCGGGCACGAAGAGGACGAGCGCGAAGACAGAACCAACCGAGAAGACGATGGCCGCAAGCAGCGTCAGGTAGCGGGTGTACCAGTGCTTCGTCGTGGCGACCACAAGGCGCGTATAGTTGCGCATCATGAAGCCGTCCCGGTCATGATGATCACTGCCGGCGTCCGACGGGCGCATCAGATAGGCGGCCATCACAGGCGTGATCAGACGCGCGACGAGCAGCGAGAAGAACACCGCGACGGCGACCGTCAGACCAAACTGAATGAAGTATTGGCCGGGAATGCCCGGCATGAAGGATACGGGCACGAAGACCGCGATGATGGTGAAGGTCGTCGCGATAACGGCAAGGCCGATTTCGTCCGCCGCTTCGATCGAGGCGCGATAGGGCGATTTGCCCATATGGATGTGCCGCTCGATGTTCTCGATCTCGACGATCGCGTCGTCGACGAGAATACCGGTTGCAAGCGTCATCGCCAGGAAGCTGACGAGGTTCAGCGAGAAGCCGAGCAGGTCCATGACCCAAAAGGTCGGGATCGCCGACAGCGGCAGGGCCACGGCGGAAATCAGCGTTGCCCGCCAGTTGCGCAGGAAGAGCATGACGACGATGACGGCGAGCAGCGCGCCTTCCATCAGCGTGTGCAGCGCCGCCTCGTAGTTGCCGTAGGTGAAGTAGACGGAATCGTCGACCATCTCGATGGTGACGTCGGGGTTGGCCGCGCGGATCTTTTCGAGCGACTTGGCGACCGTCTCGGCGACGCTGACTTCCGAGGCGCCCTTCGCCCGGAAGACAGCAAAGGTCACGCCGGGGTTGCCGTTGAAGCGCGAGAAGGAACGCGGTTCCTCATAGGTATCGGTGACCGTGCCGAGATCGGACAGGCGCACGAAGCGGCCGCTCGGCACCGAGATCATCGTGTTGGCGAGCTGCTCGACATTGCGGGTATCGCCCAGCGTACGGATCGCCTGTTCGCTGCCGCCGACCTGACCACGGCCGGAGCCGAGGTCCATGTTCATGCGGCGCAGCTGGCCGTTGACGTCGGCGGCGGTGATGCCGAGCGAATTCAGCTTGTCTTCGTTGAGTTCGACCCGGACTTCGCGGTCGGCGCCACCGTAACGGTCGACGCGGCCGATGCCCTTCTTGCCCTGGATCTCACGCTTGATGACGTCGTCGACGAACCAGGAGAGTTCTTCGAGCGACATGCCCGGCGCGGACACGGAGAAGGTCTGGATCGCCTGGCCTTCGACGTCGACCTTGGAGACGATCGGTTCTTCGATCGAGGTCGGCAGGTCGCTGCGGATGCGGTCGATCGCGTCCTTGACGTCCTGCACCGCCTGGGCCGTAGGCACTTCCATGCGGAAAATGACGGCGGTGGTCGAGGTACCGTCGTTGATCGTCGACTGGATATGATCGACGCCGGTGACGCTTGCGACCGCGTCCTCGACTTCCTTGGTGACCTGGGTTTCGAGCTCGGCCGGAGAGGCGCCGCTCTGCGTCACGTTGATCGAGACGATCGGGACGTCAATATTGGGGAAGCGGGTGATCGGCAACGACACGAAGGACTGGTAGCCCAGCACCATCAGGACGACGAAGAAGAGGATCGGAGCGATCGGATTGCGTATGGACCAGGCTGAGAAGTTCATGGTCACGGTTCCTGTCAGTTGGTCGCTGATGCGGCGGACTTGACGGGGTTGATGCGGTCACCGTCGCGGACATAGGCGCCGGCTCTCGCTACCACTTCCTCCCCGGCCTTCAGGCCCTCGAGGACTTCGATGAACTTGCCGTCGGAAATCCCTGTCTTGACCGGCAGGATGCGGATGACGCCGTTTTCGACCTTGCGAACGATGGTACGGCCGTTCTCATTGGTAACGGCCGTTTGCGGCAGGACCACCGTCTGCTTCTGTTCGGCGGTGATCAGCGCGCTCGCATACATGCCGGCGCGTGCCTTCTCGGTGTCCATCAGGCTGATGAAGACGGTGCCGAGGCGGCTGACGGGATCAACCGTCGGAGCGATCAGGCGGATCTTGCCTTCGACCTTGGTGTTGCCGCCGGCAAGCGTCACGACGGCCGGCTGGCCGACAGCGAGCTTGATGATATCGGCTTCGGCGACATCGGCTTTCATCTCGATGGCACCGTCGCGGATCATGGCGAAGAGCGGGTCGCTGTTACCGGTGGCGATCGCGCCGACCTTGGCATTCTTGGCCGAGATGACACCTGCGACCGGTGCCTTGACCTCGGTTCGGGCGAGGCGCAGGTCGATGTCGTCGATTTGCGCTTCAGCGACCTTGATGTCGGCACTGGCCACGGCAACGGCCTGTTCGGCCGAAAGCACGCGGGCATGCGTCGCGATCGCGAGCGCCCGGACGCGATCGGCCTCGGCCGTCGAGACGGTGCCGTTCTTGGAGAGTTCGGCCGCACGGTCGCTGACGCGCTTGGCCTCGTCGTTGTTAGCCTTGGTTTCGCTGAGCTGGGCGTTCAACTGGGCAAGCCCGGCCTCGGCCTTGGCAAGCGAGGCTTCGAGTTCGCTTTTTTGCAGGCGAAGCGCGTCGTCGTTGAGGACCACGAGAACACTGCCGGCTTCAACCGTGTCGCCGACATCGACATTGAGCGTGCGGATGGAGAGGCCGTCGACCATCGGGGCGACATAGACCTGCTCGACGGCCTGGATGGTGCCGGTCGCAACCACCCGGTCGCTGATCGACTGGTCGACCGCCGTCGTCACGACGATGGAGGGCAAGCTCGGCGCTGGTTTCGGTTGCGCTGCTTCCTCCGCCCGGGCGAAGGAAAGCGAACCAAGGGTCATCGCAGCGCACACGCTGAGGACAGGCAATACTTTTTGAGCCATCGGCTTCACAGTCCCGGCAATGGAAACAATATCGAGCGGATCTCCGCTTGATGCAGGATCCACGGGCAATCAGGCTATTTTACCGCACCGCCACAAGGTCCCGGCAAAGTGCTCGAGAACAGGAGATGGCGTATTCCTCACTTCGCGCTCCGCGTGCACGGTATCAGACCGTAGACGCGGGCGGAACTGGGACCGGTTACCGCAGGCAAGGCACTGGAAAAAAGACTTCCTCCGTCATGCCTGCCTCCAACAAACATCGTGGCCTATGTAATCTCGGCCTTTGACGCTTACAAGGGTGCACGAAGCGATGGTGCCTCAATATTCCGTTCGTTCTGCGGTTATGGTTGCGATCTTGACACGATCTTGACAATGGCAAGCAAAGGTAGCGCCGTTGTTCGCCGGATTACCACCCCCACGCCCGGTACCCGGCAGCAGCTTGGCGGATGCGAACGACCGCTAAGAAAACGGAAGAGGGCCGCACGATACTGAGCCGTGCGACCCTCTTTTGCGTTGCGGAGACCGGCCTATTTCAGCGCGGCGTCGGTGATCTCATGTGTCCAGGCGCCCTCGGGCTCCTTGGAAATCACGGGATCGGAACCACCCGAAAGCAGCGACTGCACGGTGCGTTTGTAGTCTGCTTCGTCGAGCGAGCCGTTGGAGCCGGCGGTGAGCTTTGCCACTTCGCTCATCATGCGCTTCTGGTGCTTCTCGGTCTGGGCGCCGGTGGAATCGTTTTCAAGAACGATATCGGCGGCCTCGTCCGGGTTCTGCTCGGCATATTTCCAGCCCTTCATCGAGGCGCGGACGAACTTGACCATCTTGTCCTTGAAGGCGGGATCCTTGAGTTTGTCCTCAAGTACGTACAGGCCGTCTTCGAGCGTCGCCACGCCCTGGTCTTCATACTTGAAGGTCACCAGGTCGTCCGTCTTGATGCCGGCATCGATGACCTGCCAGTACTCGTTATAGGTCATGGTGGAGATGCAGGCGGCCTGCTTCTGGATCAGCGGGTCGACGTTGAAGCCCTGTTTCAGGACGGTCACGCCGTTCGGGCCGCCGTCGGTCGGGATCTTCAGGTGCGCCATCCAGGAGAGGAACGGATACTCGTTGCCGAAGAACCACACGCCAAGCGTCTGACCCTTGAACTTGTCCGGGCTGGTGACGCCGGTTTCCTTCAGGCAGGTCAGCATCATGCCGGATTTCTTGAACGGCTGGGCAATGTTGACGAGCGGCACGCCCTTTTCGCGGGTGGCAAGGGCCGACGGCATCCAGTCGACGATAACGTCGGCGCCGCCGCCGGCGATCACCTGGGCCGGGGCGATGTCCGGACCGCCGGGCTTGATGTCGACGTCGAGGCCTTCTTCTTCGTAGAAGCCCTTGTCCTTGGCGACGTAGTAGCCGGCAAACTGCGCCTGGGTCACCCACTTCAGCTGCAGCGTCACCTTTTCGGCAGCTTCAGCCTGGAACGCTGCGAGCGAAAAGACGCCTGCGGCGAGAAGCGATGCAAGTCTTTTGTTCATGTCAGTTCCCTCTTGTTTTTACTTCGTTTTATTTAAGTTCTTCAAGCAGGCTCAGGCGCGCCCTCCGCGAATGGAGGGATGCCAGAAGGTGACGGCGCGCTCGATGAGTGCGACCACGCCGTAGAAGGCGGAACCGGCGACCGCCGCAACGGCGATCTCGGCCCAGACCATGTCGACATTCATGCGTCCCACTTCCGTGGAAATCCGGAACCCCATGCCGACGATGGGGGTCCCGAAGAACTCGGCGACGATGGCACCGATCAGCGCCAGCGTCGAATTGATCTTTAGCGCGGTGAAGATGAACGGCCAGGCGGCCGGCAGGCGTAATTTGACCAGCGTCTGCCACCAGGAGGCGGCGTAGGTGCGCATCAGGTCGCGTTCCATGTGGCTGGCGGCGGCAAGGCCGGCAACCGTGTTCACCAGCATCGGGAAGAAGGTCATGATGACGACGACGGCGACCTTCGACTGCCAGTCGAAGCCGAACCACATGACCATGATCGGGGCTACCCCGATGACGGGAAGGGCCGAGACGAAATTGCCGAGTGGCAGAAGGCCTTTCTGCAGGAAGGGCGAACGGTCGATCAGGATCGCAACGGCGAAGCCGAGGCCGCAGCCGAGCGCATAGCCGATCAACACTGCCTTCAGGAAGGTCTGGCGGAAATCGGCGCCGAGCGTCGGCAGCGAATTGATCAGCTTTTGCCAGATCATCGAGGGTGCCGGCAAAAGCACGGAGGGGACCTGGAAGCCGCGGACGATGCCTTCCCAGAGAACCAGGATGGTGATGCCGAAGATCACCGGTACGGCGAAGCGGGCGGCGCTGTTTGCGGCCGCGCTCTGGAAGTTCTGGCGCACCAGCCATTCGTTGAAGGCCCAGGCGGTGAGCCAGAAGATGATCGCGGCGGCAAGGACGGGAAGGTTCATGGCTTGGCTCCCATGCGCTTCAGGACGGCGGTGTGGGCAAAGCCGACGATCATGACGAGAACGGCCGCAAGGGCTGCCGCCATGAAGAGAGCGGCCCAGATCTGCACCGTCTGGCCATAATAGGAGCCGGCCAGCAGCCGGGCACCAAGACCTGCGACCGCACCGGTCGGCAATTCGCCGACGATGGCGCCGACCAGCGAGATGGCGACGGCAACCTTCAGCGAGGTGAAGAGGTAGGGCATCGACGACGGCCAGCGCAGCTTCCAGAAGGTCTGCGACGGGGAGGCATTGTAGGTGTGCATGAGGTCGAGCTGGATCGTCTCCGGGCTGCGCAGGCCCTTCACCATGCCGACGACGACCGGGAAGAAGGAGAGATAGGTCGAGATCAGTGCCTTCGGCAAAAGTCCGGAAATGCCGATGGCGTTCAAGACGACGATGATCATCGGCGCAATCGCGAGGATCGGGATCGTCTGGCTGGCGATGACCCAGGGCATCAGCGAGCGGTCCATGGCGCGGTTGTGGACGATGCCGACTGCCAGGAGGATGCCGAGGGCGGCGCCGATGCCGAAGCCGAGAAGGGTTGCCGAGAGCGTGATCCAGGCGTGGTAGACGAGGCTGCGCTTCGAGGTGATTGCCTTGTTGAAGGTGGTGTCCCAGATCTCGGCGATCACCTGGTGCGGTGCCGGCAGTACCGGACGTTCCTGCGCCATGGTGTTGCGCACGATCTCAGAGAAGCTGATCTCGGTGCCGGCGCGGGCTGCCGTATCACGCTCGAAGGGGGCGTTGAGGAAGACGACCGCGACATACCAGATGGCGATCAGCAGCAGGACGACGGTGCCGACCGGCACCAACTTGTCCCTGAAGAAACTTGGTTCCTGCATCGTCACGCCTTTCCGCTTGCGGGGAACAACATCAGGCCCATTGCGACGATGCCGAGAAGCACGCCGGCGGCCTGCGTGAGGCTCAATCGTTCGCCGAACACGGTGAAGGCGATGACATTGACCATAACGAGCTGCACGATCGCCGACAGCGAGATTGCCAGGCCGAGGCCGCCCTCGCGCATGAGCTTCACCATGATGATGTTGCCGATCACGTAGAGCCCGAGTGCGAGCAAGAGCATGCCGAGGTGGTTGTTGGAGACATAGGCGCGCGAGGCGGTGGCGCCGCCAAGGAAGATCGTCGTCGCCAAGAGCATCCAGAGGCCGAAGGCAAGGTTCATGCCCGCACCTCTCTGCCGCGCCAGCGATAGAGGATATCCGGCAGCTGCTCCTCGTTGTCGCCGTCGGTCCGCCGCACAGCCTCGAAGCCCTGGTGCTCGTAGAAGCGCTGGGCATCACGATTGTGTTCGAAGGTCCATAGGCTCAATTCATCCGGTGACATCGCCTTGGCGGTGTCGATCAGCCGGGCGCCAATGCCTGCGCCACGATGCCACTCATCGATGTAAAGCGCGGTGACGTGGTGGTCGTCAGAGAGGGAAAGGAAGCCGGCGATCTCGCCGTCGTCCTCTGCCAAGAGCACGATGCGTTCGGCAAAGACGGTCTCGGCATAATAGCGTTCGACATCGGCATGCTCGTGCACCCGCGGCATCCAGGCCGTCGCGTCGATCCAGCGGTTGAGAATGCCGGCGCAGGCGGCCATGTCGGTCTGTTCGGCCCGGCGGATGCCGATGCTATTCGTCATAGCTGTGTCCCGCGCGCAGGCCTTCGCGGACGCGATGGGCGATTTCGAGGAACTCGGGCGTTTCGCGAATGCCGAGCGGCCGTTCGCGCGGCAGCGGCGATTCGATCACATCGGTGACGCGGCCGGGGCGGGGGCTCATCACCACGATCTTGGTGGAGAGGTAGACAGCTTCAGGGATCGAATGGGTGACGAAGCAGATCGTCTTGTTGGTGCGGGCCCAGAGCTTCAAGAGCTGTTCGTTGAGGTGGTCGCGAACGATCTCGTCGAGCGCGCCGAAGGGCTCGTCCATCAGAAGCAGGTCGGCATCAAACGCCAGTGCGCGGGCGATGGAGGCGCGCTGCTGCATACCACCGGAGAGCTGCCAGGGATATTTCTTGCCGAAGCCGGAGAGGTTGACGAGGTCGAGCGTGCGCTCGATGCGGGCCTTCTTCTCTTCCTTCGAATAGCCCATGATCTCAAGCGGCAGAGCGATGTTGTTTTCGATGGTGCGCCAGGGATAGAGCGCTGCGGCCTGGAAGACGTAGCCATAGGCGCGCTTGTTGCGCGCTTGCTCAGGCGTCATGCCGTTGACGCTGATCGTGCCGGAGGTCGCTTTTTCCAGATCGGCGATCACGCGCAAGAAGGTCGTCTTGCCGCAGCCGGACGGACCGATGAAGGAAACGAAGTCACCCTTGGCGACATCCAGGTTGACGCCGGTCAGTGCATGCACCGGGCCATCGGCGGTTTCGAAAGTCAGGCAGAGGTCCCGGGCCGAAACCACGGATGCGGTATTGGACGTCATCGGCGAATACTCATTCTGGCTGGTCTGTGTCAGACTGCTATCCGGACCGGCAACATGCAATCGCGGATTTGGGTGCGAAGCCGTTTGTTGCTGGTTTTTCAGGGAATTCTGGAGAACGCTCATGTCTCGATCATCCAATCCGGGCTGTCGCGTGGTTCGTCCTGAAGGCGCCGTGGCCGGCCAGCAGGGGCTCAACTATTTCGAGGGCATTGCAGCGGAGACCGTCGGGGCAACCGGGCTCTGCATGCACATCGTCACGATCCCGCCCGGTGCGCGCGCCAAGGCGCATCTGCACGAGAGCCACGAGACGGCGATCTACGTGCTTTCCGGGGAGGCCTGGACCTGGTTTGGCGAGAGGCTTGAGGAGCACATCGTCGCTAGGGCCGGTGAGATGGTCTACATCCCCGCCGGCATGCCGCATCTGCCGGAGAACCGCTCGAACGCGCCCTGTTCGGCCGTCATCGCGCGCACGGATCCGAACCAGCGCGAAAGCCTCGTGCTGCTGCCCGAGCTCGATCAGCTCGTGCCCGCCTGACGGCTCCCAGGCCGAAACGCCCCGCCAAGGTGGCGGGGCATGTCCGGTGGGACAGAGCGGCGCGAAGACGTGCAGGCCGCGAAACATGAGGCCTCAAACGCCCGTGGCCGGAATGCCAGTGCGCTGGACGGCGCGGGGGGCGGTGACTTCTTTCCAGGTGGAAAGGGCTGAGCTGACCGCTGGGAAGGGATCGCGGCGGACGAATTCGCCGTGGCCCTCGCAGGTCTTGACCGTGCTTTCCTCGATCGCGACGACGCCGCGGGTAAGGGTAAAGCGCGGCAGGCCCCTTACCTCCTTGCCTTCGAAGACGTTGTAGTCGATCGTCGACTGCTGGCTCTTGGCGGAGATCGTCTTGGTGCGCTTCGGATCCCAGACGACGAGGTCGGCATCGGCGCCGACGAGGATTGCGCCCTTCTTCGGGTAGATGTTGAGGATCTTGGCGATGTTGGTCGAGGTCACCGCCACAAACTCGTTCATGGTGATGCGGCCGGTGTTGACGCCATGGGTCCACAGCATCGGCATGCGGTCTTCAAGTCCACCGGTGCCGTTCGGGATCTTGGTGAAATCGCCAACGCCGAAGCGCTTCTGCTCGGATGTGAAGGCGCAGTGGTCGGTCGCCACTACCTGCAGCGAGCCCGAGGCAAGGCCTGCCCAGAGTGAATCTTGATGCAGCTTGTTGCGGAAGGGCGGCGACATCACGCGGCGGGCTGCATGGTCCCAGTCCTTGTTGAAATATTCGGTTTCATCCAGCGTAAGGTGCTGGATCAACGGCTCGCCGAAGACGCGCATGCCCTTGGAGCGGGCGCGGCGGATCGCTTCGTGCGCCTGCTCACAGGAGGTGTGCACGATGTAGACCGGGCATCCGGCCATATCGGCGATCATGATCGCGCGGTTGGTCGCTTCGCCCTCGACTTCTGCCGGACGCGAATAGGCGTGCGCCTCCGGCCCGTTGTTGCCCTCGGCAAGCAGCTTTGCCTGCAGCTGCGCGACGACGTCGCCGTTTTCGGCGTGCACCAACGGCAGCGCACCAAGTGCTGCGCAGCGCTGGAAGGACGAGAACATCTCGTCGTCATCCACCATCAGGGCGCCCTTATAGGCCATGAAGTGCTTGAAGGTGTTGATGCCCTTGTCCTTGACGATGGTCTCCATCTCGTTGAAGACCTGCTCGCTCCACCAGGTGATCGCCATGTGGAAGGAATAGTCGCAGTTGGCGCGGGTGGACTTGTTGTCCCACATGGTGAGCGCTTCGAGCAGCGACTGGTTGGGCGAGGGCAGTGCAAAGTCGACCACCATGGTCGTGCCGCCGGCAAGGGCTGCCCGCGTGCCGCTTTCGAAGTCGTCGGAGGAATAGGTGCCCATGAAGGGCATTTCGAGATGCGTATGCGGGTCGATGCCGCCGGGCATGATGTAACAGCCGCTCGCATCGAGCGTTTCGTCGCCCGACAGGTTCGGGCCGATCTCGACGATCTTTCCGCCCTCGATCTTGACGTCCGCCTTGTAGGTCAGGTCGGCCGTGACGATGGTTCCACCCTTGATGACAGTGCTCATGATTGTTCCTCGCGATTGCGCTTCCGGCGGCCAGGCAACCGCCACGAAAAAGGGCGGAACTTTCGTCCCGCCCGCAAACTCATTCGACGATTTCGGCCGTTTCGACGACGGCGTGGAAGAGGACGTCGGCGCCGGCGCTGGCCCACTCCCTGGAGATGTCCTCCGCCTCGTTGTGGCTGAGGCCACCGACGCAGGGGCACATGATCATCGTCGTCGGCGCGACCTTGGCGGCCCAGCAGGCATCATGCCCGGCGCCCGAGATGAGGTTCATGTGGCTGTAGCCGAGATGCTCGGCGGCGTTACGCACGGCGCTGACGAGCTTTGGATCGAAGGTGACCGGCTCGAAATGGCCGATCGCCTCGATGGAACAGCCGACGCCAAGCGCGTCAGTGATCTTCGGTGCCTCGGCCTCGATCTTTGCCCGCATGCGGTCGAGCTTGGCCTTGTCCGGCGAGCGGATGTCGACGGTGAAGACCACCTTGCCCGGCAGCACATTGCGGGAATTGGGTGAGAAGAACACCTGGCCGACGCCGCCGACGGCGCCCGGCTGGTTTTCCATCGCGACGCCCTGGACCATTTCCAGAATGCGGGCCATGGCAAGGCCGGCGTTAACGCGCATGTTCATCGGGGTCGAGCCCGTATGGGCTTCGCGGCCGGTGAGCGTGAACTCCAGCCACCATAGGCCCTGACAGTGGGTGACGACGCCGATGTCCTTGCCCTCGGCTTCGAGGATCGGGCCCTGCTCGATATGGTACTCGAAATAGGCGTGCATCTTGCGGGCGCCGACTTCCTCGTCGCCGACCCAGCCGATGCGTTTCAGTTCGTCGCCAAAGGTCTTTCCTTCGGGATCCTTGCGGCCATAGGCGAAATCCTGACTGTGCACGCCGGCAAAGACGCCCGATGCGAGCATGGCCGGCGCGAAGCGCGCGCCTTCCTCGTTGGTCCAGTTGGTGACGACGACAGGATGCTTGGTCTTGATGCCGAGATCGTTCATCGAGCGAACGACCTCGAGGCCCGAGAGCACGCCGAGCACGCCGTCATACTTGCCGCCGGTCGGCTGGGTATCGAGATGCGAGCCGATATAGACGGGCAGCGCATCCGGGTCGGTGCCGGGCCTTGTGAAGAACATATTGCCCATGGTGTCGACGCCCATGGTGAGGCCGGCCTTTTCGCACCAGGACTGGAACAGCCGGCGCCCTTCGGCGTCCTCGTCGGTCAGCGTCTGGCGGTTGTTGCCGCCCGCGACACCAGGGCCGATCTTGGCCATTTCCATAAGTGAATCCCACAGGCGGTCGGCATTGACGCGCATGTTCTCGCCAGGTGCAGCCACGGCGGTCTCCTCATCTTTTCAGGGCTTTGCCTTGATCGGCGCGCCCTCATGTTCCCGTGGTCAAATCCAGGCTTGGTTTTTTCTGGTGCCCTTCGATCAGCCGTTGCCTTTGGCGGTGAACTGGCTGATAATTTGACCGGTTGGTAAACATTACAACTTCCGTTGCGGCACTCAAGCCGGAAAAACAAAAAAACGAAGTTGTTGCCCAATAAGATGGCGGGGCCGGAAATTGGGCAGCCGGTTCCTGCGCGACGAGCTGCGCAGGCATGGCCAGGGGGACATATGGTATTACCGAGAGCGGCCAGGACCCAGAGGCGGACCCGCATACAAGGGGAGAAGGAAGAGCGCATTCTCGAGGCCGCGCTCGAAGTCTTCTCCGCCAACGGTTTCCGCGGCTCGACGGTCGATCAGATCGCCGAAGTGGCGGGCATGTCGAAACCCAATTTGCTCTATTATTTCCGCACCAAGGAAGCGATGCACCGGGCGCTGATCGACCGGGTGCTCGACACCTGGCTCGACCCCTTGCGAGAATTCAACGCCGAGGGGAACCCGGTCGCCGAAATCCGCAGCTATATTCGGCGCAAGCTCGAAATGGCCCGTGACTATCCGCGCGAAAGCCGGCTCTTCGCCAACGAGGTGCTGCAGGGGGCGCCGCATATCGAGGACGAGCTCAAGGGGCCCTTGAAGTCGCTGGTCGACGAGAAGGCCGAGGTAATCCGGGCCTGGGCCAAGGCCGGCAAGATCGCCAAATGCGACCCCTATCACCTGATCTTCGCGATCTGGTCCACCACCCAGCACTACGCGGACTTCGACGTGCAGGTGCGCGCCGTGCTCGGCCAGGGAAACGCCGGGGACGGGCGCTTCGAGGATGCGGCACGCTTCCTCGAACGGCTCTTCGTCGACGGGCTGCAGGTGAGCGAGCAGCCGGCGGCTTGAGCCGCCTTTCAATCTGGCAGCAGCGCCATCAACAGCAGGCCGCAGGCCGTGGTCAGCGCGCCGGCAAGCACCGGCAGGCTGGTCCAGCCATGGCCCAGAAGACCCTCGAGCAGGATGATGAAGCTCGGCGTCAGATAGCCGTAGCCAAGCACTTTCGATGCGGGTAGCCGCATCGAGGCGTATTGCAGGAGCAGGAAGGTGATCGCCGTGGTCACAACGGCCAGATAGAGGACGGCGAGCCAGACGACCGGTGGCAGGCTGGCGAAATCGGCCGTGACGAGACCGGCCGCGCCCGGTACCAGCAGCCAGGGCACGGTGAAGACAGCCACCCAGAAGCCGAAGGCGAATGGACTTTCCTCTCGGCCGAACTTGCGGATCAGCGGCACATAGACCGCGTGGCAGACGACGCCGACGAAGAAGATCAATTCGCCCTGGCCGACGTCGAAGGCAAGGATCGCGCCGACATCGGCGCGAAAGATCACCCAGACGGCGCCAAGGGCAGCGATGATGAGCCCGGCGAGCACGCCCGGGCGCGTATGCTGACCGAGCAACACAAACGCGAAGCCGGCGCTCAAGAGCGGCATCAGCGTGAAGACCGCGCCTGTTGAAACAGGGCTGGTGAACTCCAGCGCCTTGAACATCGTCAGCATGTAGACGGCGATCAACCCGCCGAGGATTACGAAGCGCCACGCTTGCTTGGGAAAGCGAAAGGGAACGCGCGCATAGCCGAAGGTGAGCAGGCCAAGGACGACGACGGTCAAAAGATAGCGCCAGAGCGTCAGCGGCCCAGCGCCCATATGTTGGGTGGCAAGGCCGCCGAAGGAAAAGGAGCCGGCGATCAGGACGGCGAAGGTCATCATCGCCAGATGCGCCTTCAGCTTCTCGGCGCCCTTCGCATGAACCTGGTGCGCGGTTTTCGGGGAGACGTCCTGTTTCATGGGGGCTTCCGGATTGGATCGGCGGCGAGGGCGGGAAGGATCTCCACTACTAGATCATTTCAGCGCTTCATTGAAACCGTGAAAAGATCCAAAGCCTTGAAGGTATGCAACTTCGGGCGTGGAAACTGTTTCACGCTTTCAAGGGGTTGCACTACGCGTTCGACGGTGCAGGTTGCAAGGCCGTGGAGATACCGGCGGCATCCCCGACGATCCAGGTTTCGAGCGTCGCCTGCCGGCCGCGCAGGCCGATGTCCAGCCGCTCATGCCCTTCGATCACCAGGCCCGCGCGGTTGACGAGCTCGGCCGAGACGGCCAATTGTACGTCGTGTTCCTTGGCGAGGCCTTCCAGACGGCTCGCCGTGTTGATCGTATCGCCGACCGCCGTCAGCGATGTGGCCTGGCCGTAGCCGATCTCGCCGATGATCGCCGGGCCGGCGTGCAGGCCCATGGCGATGCGCAGCGGCTCGTCGAGTTCGCCGCGGAAGGTCTGGTTCAGTGTCTCGAGGCCCTTGGATATGCGCACGGCGGCGGCAAGCGACTGCCGGCAGGCCTCAGTGTAGGTGCTCTTCAGCCCGAAGATCGCCAATGCGCCGTCACCGATGAACTTGTCGATGACGCCGCCGGAATCCTCGACCGCTTCGCCCACCATCTCGAAGTAGCGGTTGAGCAGGAACACGGTGTCGAAAGGCAGCTTGTGTTCGGCAATGCTGGTGAAGCCCCGCAGGTCGCAGAAGAGCACGGCGATGCGCCGTTCGCGACCTTCGCCGCCCTCGCGGCCGATCTGCTTCTTGATGCCGAGGCTGTCGCTGTCGAGGATCGGCACGACGGTGACGTTGTGGACAGGGCGAAACTGGCAGGCGAGGCGGACATTGTCGGGTGCGCCGATCCGGGTGAGTGTCGCGAGCTCGGCATCCTCGGGTGGCGGCTGGTCTTCAAGCCCCTGGATGATGCGCACCCGGCAGGTCGAGCATCGGCCACGGCCGCCGCAGACCGAGACGTGGGCGATGCCCGCGGCCCTACTCGCCTCGAGCACGCTGAAGCCGAGATTGACGGTGGCCACCCGACCGTCGGGATAGCGCACGCGAATGCGCCCGCCCTTTGGCATGGCCCGCAGCAGGAACGTGCCGGCGATCAGGCCGCCGAAGCCGAAATAGAGGCCGAGCCGAATATCCTCGAGAAGCGTGAGGTCGAACTGAGGCTTCGAATAGGAACGGTCGCCGTAGCCGCCATGTTCGGCGTAACCGTCCTCGATCGAGCGGGCGCCGCTGACGAAGCCGAGCAGCGCGAAGATCGGCACGAGGATCGCGACCGTGTAGAGCAGGATTTCGTAACGCGGGAACCAGGCGCGGCCGCGCATCCAGAACCAGGCCCCGAGGCAGCCGTGGCCCCAGACGAGCAACAGGGCGACCGACTGCCTGATGGCGTTGAACGAATTCGACCAGAGCGTGCGAAGCATGTCCGGATAGTCCACGTCGATCCCTGTGAGGAGTGGCTCGACGCGTGCGGCGGTGATATGACCGATCAAAAGGAAAGGCAGGCTGAGGCCGAAGACGATCTTCAGCGCCTCGCGCGCCGGCATTCTGAGTGTCTGCCGACGATAGATGCTTTCGAGGGCCATGACGAAGTGCAGCAACAGGGCGCCATAGAGCAGCACCGTGCCAGGCAGGCTGTGCCAGATGAGATTGAAGCCCCTGCGGGCGGTTTCCATCGCCTCGATGGAGATCAGGCCGAGCGAATGGTTGAAGAAATGCGCCAGGACAAACGTACCGAGGATGGCCCCGGAGACGAGGTGCATTCGCTTGCGTCGGTTGGCCGAAATGATCGTCAAGCAACAAGTCCGGCTCTGCCGGAGCGTCGTCCGGCTGCAGTGTCAAAACCTTTGGAGATCGCGTTGCGGCCCTGATCGAGCCCGCGACGCACCCCGTATGAGTACTCCCTTATTATCCAGATCGTACGAGCCGACAACTTACCATTTTTACACAATCTGTTTCGTTTTCGTGTCCTGTTCGTTATCGGCCGGGAACGCTATTCAACGGAGTTCGGCCGTCGGGCCGCGCTCGGGCGCCGGAGGGATCCGCAGAGCCGGGCGAAGCGGCCGCCAAAGCCGGCCATTATCCACACGCCGCCGCCTTTGGAAGCAGGAATGCTCCGCGGATCATTGCATCATGGGGGCCAGTCGATCGGCCAGCGTGTCGATCATCAGCCGCAATTTCGGCGGCATGTATTGCGTGCGCGGCCACACGACATGGGCTGCGAAGGAGAGGGCGGGCACATCGGTAAGAATGCGGACGAGCCGTCCTGAGTCGATGTGGCTGCGCACCAGCCAGCACGGCAGCCATGCGAGGCCGAAGCCGTCTGCCGCCGCATCGGCGATCGAGGTCAGGTCGTCGAGTTTCAGCCGTGCCGGCGGCGTCACCTGCCGGGGTACCGCTCCCTTGACCGGGAAGGACCAGGAAAGCGCATCGCTGCTGCGCCGATAGAGGATCGCCTGATGGTGAAGAAGGTCATCGATGCTGCGCGGCGTGCCGTGCCGCTGCAGGTAGGCGGGGGAGGCGCAGACCGTCATGGGCTGGTCGGCAACCTTGCGCGCCATCACATCGGGTTCATCGGGCAGTGGACCTGTGCGAATGGCGAGATCGAAGCCGTCCTCGACAAGATCGACCCTGCGGTCGCTGAAATTGACGTCGAGTTCCAGGAGCGGGTGCTGACCCAGCAGTTCCGACAAGAGCGGCATGACGCATTGCCGTCCGAAAACCACGGGCAGGGACATGCGCAGCCGACCTCTGATCTCCTGCTTGCCCGATTCCAGCAGTGCCTCGCCGGCACGAATCTCACCAACGGCTCTGAGACAACTTTCATAATAGAGCTGGCCTTCGGCCGTCAGGCTCTGCGTGCGGGTCGTGCGATGGAAGAGCCGGACGCCAAGTCTTTGTTCGAGCTTGGCAATCGTCTTGCCGACAGCGGAGCGCGAGAGGTTCAGCCGTTCGGCCGCCGCTGAAAATCCACCAGCTTCGACCGCCTCGACGAAGATCGAAATGCCTCCCAACCGCTCCAAGATTGTCTCCTTTTAAGAACCAATATGGCGAATTCTTATCGCAACTGGAGAGATAAATTCAACGCTATGCTTCCTCCATCAGATCAATCCAGTGAAAGGAACGGACTATGGCAAGACTGATGAAGGAATGGACGATCGACGCGCTTGGAGCCGAAAACCTCAAAATTACCGAGCGCCGTGTTCCGGAGCCGGGCCCAGGTGAGGTGCTTGTTCGCACGACGGCCGTGTCGCTCAATTTTCGCGACAAGCTGGTCTTGGAAAACGGCATGGGCATGCCGCTTTCCTTCCCCTTCGTGCCGGGCTCCGACATGGCAGGGGTGGTCGAAGCGGTCGGCCGGGGCGTGACGCGCTTTCAGCCGGGCGATCGGGTCATCTCCGTTTTCGATCCGACCTGGATCGACGGTCAAAAGCCGGGAACGGCTCGTCACCCAACGTCGTTTGCCCTTGGCGGCCTGAACCCGGGTGTCGCGTCGCAATATGTCGCTTTCCCTGAGGACTGGTTCGTCGCAGCACCCGAGAGCCTCGACGACGGCGAGGCGAGCACCTTGCCCTGTGCCGGGGTGACGGCCTGGTTCGCGCTGGTCGAGAAGGGGCATCCGAAGGCCGGGGATCGCGTGGTCGTGCAGGGGACCGGCGGCGTGTCGCTGTTCGGGTTGCAGATCGCCAAGGCGCATGGCGCCGAGGTCATCGTCACGTCGGCCAGCCAGGAAAAGCTCGAGCGCGCGCTTGCTCTGGGCGCCGACCATGGCATCAACCGCGTAAGAGAGGATTGGGCGGAGCGGGTTCTTGAGATTACCGGCGATCACGGCGCCGATCATATTCTGGAGATGGCGGGCGGCGCTAATCTCGGCAAGTCGCTGCAGGCGGTTGCCGTGCAAGGGCGGATATCGGTGATCGGAGTGTTCGAAGGCGCGGAGATCTCGGCACCAGTCACGCCGGTCCTGCTGAAATCGCCGGTCATCCAGGGCATTGGCGTCGCTCACCGCCGGGCGCTGCAGGATCTCGTCGTCGCGATCGACCGGACCGCGATCAAGCCAGTCATCGATGCGCGCTATTCGTTCGAACAGTTCCGCGAGGCTCTGGCGCATCTCGACCGCGGCCCGTTCGGCAAGGTCGTCGTCGAGTTCTGAGGGCACATGAGAAAACGCCGCCGGATTTGTGGTCCGGCGGCGTTTCGATGAAGTGACGAGATCCGCTACTCAGCGGCCTGGCGGGCCATCGGGTTGTTCGGATGGGTCGTCCAGTTGGCGTAGTTTGGATCGACCGGCTTGCCGGTGCGCTGGTCGAGCGTGCCGGCCGGCAGCTCTTCCATGGTGATGCAGTTTTCGACGGGACAGACGTTGACGCAGAGATTGCAGCCAACGCACTCGTCTTCCATTACCTCGAAGTGACGTACGCCGTTGACGAACTGTGTGATCGCCTGATGCGAGGTGTCCTCGCAGGCGATGTGGCAGCGACCGCACTTGATGCAGGCATCCTGGTCGATCTTCGCCTTGGCGATGTAGTTGAGGTTCAGATACTGCCAGTCGGTAACGTTCGGGACCGCGCGTCCGGTGATATCATCGAGGTTGCGGTGACCCTTGGCGTCCATCCAGTCGGAGAGGCCCGAGATCATTTCCTGGACGATCTTGAAGCCATAGGTCATGGCTGCGGTGCAGACCTGGACGTTGCCGGCGCCAAGTGCCAGGAACTCGGCCGCGTCGCGCCAGGTGGTGATGCCGCCGATGCCGGAGATCGGCAGGCCGTAGGTTTCCGGATCGCGAGCGATCTCGGCGACCATATTGAGCGCGATCGGCTTCACCGCCGGGCCGCAATAGCCGCCGTGGGTGCCCTTGCCGCCGACCGTCGGGTTGGGGGCGAAGTTGTCGAGGTCGATCGAGACGATCGAATTGATCGTGTTGATCAACGACACCGCGTCGGTGCCGCCGGCCTTGGCGGCGCGGGCGGGCTTGCGGATGTCGGTGATATTGGGCGTCAATTTGGTGATGACAGGCATGCGCGTGTACTGCTTGCACCAGCGCACGACCATCTCGATGTATTCCGGCACCTGGCCGACCGCAGCACCCATGCCACGTTCGGACATGCCGTGCGGACAGCCGAAGTTGAGTTCGATGCCGTCGGCGCCGGTTTCCTCGACCAGCGGCAGGATCGCCTTCCACGCCTCTTCCTCGCAGGGCACCATGATCGAGGCGATCAGGGCGCGATCCGGCCAGTTCATCTTCACCTGCTTCATTTCGCGCAGGTTCACATAGAGGTCGCGGTCGGTGATGAGCTCGATGTTGTTCAGCCCGAGCAGCCGGCGGTCGGCGCCCCAGATCGCGCCGTAGCGCGGGCCGTTGACGTTGACGACCGGCGGGCCTTCCTCGCCGAGCGTCTTCCAGACGACGCCGCCCCAGCCCGCCTTGAAGGCGCGCTCGACGTTGTAAGCTTTGTCCGTTGGTGGGGCGGATGCCAGCCAGAACGGGTTCGGGGATTTGATGCCGACAAAATTATTGCGAAGATCAGCCATTGGTTTCTCCTCCCGATCCCTTAGGCAACTGCGCTCGCGCGCGGCGCTGCCGCGGCGAAGGCCCGATTGATCGATTCAGCCGCGTCGCGGCCCATGGCGACGGCCGAGACCGTGAGGTCTTCACCGCCGAGCACGCAGTCGCCGCCGGCCCAGACGTTGGGCAGCGACGTGCGCCCTTCGGCGTCGGCAACAATGCGGCCGCCTTCGAGTTGCAGCGCGCCGAGGCCTGCTCCGAGGAAGCTCTGGCCGATCGCCTTGAAGATCTGGTCGGCAGCAATGATACCGGTTTCGCCGGTCGCCGTCAGCTTTCCGTCTTCGAGCGTGGTGTATTCCAGCTCGATGCCGGCGACCTTGCCATCCTTTTCGGCAATGCGCTTCGGCTGCAGCCAGTGGCGGATGGTGACTCCCTTGGAGGCCGCCAGGTCCTGCTCGAACTCGGAGGCGTTCATGTGCTGCTTGCCGCGGCGATAACAGATCGTCACTTCTTCCGCGCCGAGCAGCTTTGCCTGCACCGCCGCATCGATTGCGGTCATGCCGCCACCGAGGACGACGACGCGACGGCCGACCGGGATATCGGCCTTGGTCTTCGACTGGCGAAGGGCGGCGATGAAGTCGACGGCATCGTCAACGCCTTCGGCACTTTCGCCTTCGAGACGCAGCGCGTTCACGCCCGCAAGGCCGAGGCCGAGGAAGACGGCGTCATACTGTTCCGAGAGGTCGGCGAGGGTGAAATCGCGGCCGATCGCCTGGCCCTGGCGCACTTCGATGCCGCCGATCGCCAGCACGTAGTCGACTTCCTTCTGCGCGAAGTCGTCGACCGACTTGTAGGCGGCAATGCCGTACTCATTGAGGCCGCCGGACTTCGGCCGGGCATCGTAGATCACGACGTCGTGGCCCTTGACGGCCAACCGATGGGCAGCAGCAAGGCCGGCCGGGCCGGCGCCGACGACGGCGATCTTGCGGCCGGAGGTTTCAGCACGGGTGTAGAACTGCTTGTTCTCTTTCATCGCCACGTCGGTTGCATAGCGCTGCAGGCGGCCGATCTCGACCGGGCGCTCCTCGGCGGTGTTGCGAACGCAAGCCTGTTCGCACAGCGTTTCGGTGGGACAGACGCGGGCGCACATGCCGCCCAGGATGTTCTGATCGAAGATCGTCTTGGCCGATCCGATCGGGTTGCCGGTCGATATCTGCCGAATGAACAGCGGGATATCGATGGAGGTGGGACAGGCCGTCATGCACGGCGCGTCATGGCAGAAGTAACAGCGGTCGGAAGCGACGAGGGCCTCGTGCCTGTCGAGCGGTGGATGCAGGTCGGAGAAATTGCTCTCGTACTCCCCGAGCGGCAGGCGGCCGCCGAGGATCCCAGATTGTGTCGTTCCCATTTTTGGCTCCCAATGTTTTCTCAGGATGATGGAACGGTAACACGCTTTATTTTTTTATCAAACGGTAAAAATTTAAGGTCGAAACGGGCGAAAAGCCTTGTGATCCCGGGCCTTGCGGCAGACCTGCCAAGCCCTTGTTCTTGGCCGATGTTTGACAGGGCGGGGCAATAGTGGCAGCAGATCAGAGCGGGATGAGGAAAAGTGTGCGCGGTTTTCTGCCCGCACCCCGCTCTGCTTATGAAGATCGATCACGATACTTTTGGATCGTCAGGATCCAAAAGTATCGTGATCGGGGGGAATGGAGAACAGCGATGGCACGCAGGGGCGAGGCGAACAACAGGCTTGACGATGCTGCCCGGGCGGGCTGGCTATACTATGTCGCTGGCCGCACCCAGGATGAGATCGCCACCGTCATGGGAATCTCGCGCCAGTCGGCGCAGCGGTTGGTTTCGCTCGCCATGTCCGAGCGGCTGATCAAGGTTCGGCTTGACCATCCGATTGCCGCCTGCCTCGAGGCGGCCGCAGGTCTTCGCGACAAATACGGACTGAAACATGTGGAGGTGGTGCCGAGCGATCCCGGTTCGACGTCGACGACCGTTGGCATCGCGGAAGCCGGGGCCGCCGAGATCGAGCGCTGGCTGAAATCGTCCGAGCCGCAGGTGCTGGCGATCGGTACCGGGCGCACGCTGAAAGCGGCGGTCGATCAGTTGCCGCCGATGGAATGTCCGCAGCACCGCATCGTGTCGCTCACGGGCAATATCGGCCTTGATGGTTCGGCCGCCTATTACAACGTCATCTTCAGCATGGCCGATGCGGTCAAGGCCCGGCATTTTCCGATGCCGCTGCCGGTGCTCGCCGCTTCGGCCGAGGAGCGGGAGGTGCTGCACAGCCAGAGCCTGGTGCAGGTGGCTCTGAAGCTAGGCGCCGAAGCCAATGTCGCCTTCGTCGGCGTCGGCGAGCTCGGCCCGGACGCGCCGCTCTGCCAGGACGGGTTCCTCGCCCAGGACGAGATGGCCGGTCTGACCAAGGCGGGTGCCGCGGGCGAGATCTGTGGCTGGATGTTCGATCATGATGGCGCGTTGCTCTCGGGCAGCTTCAACGAGCGCGTCGCCTCCGTTCCCTTGCCGCCGCGCGACCGGGCGTCTGTCATCGGACTTGCCAAGGGGCAGCGCAAATATGAGGCGCTGCGGGCGGCCGTAAAGGGCGGCATTATCAACGGCCTTATCACCGATGAGGCGACGGCGATCTATCTGCTCCACGCATGATCGTTATGCGAAACGATTGAAAAGGCCGGCCCCAGCGCCGTCCTTTCGCATTTGCGAAACGAAAAAATCGGCAATCAAAACAATCTTCTAATGTTTCTGTGTGCGCCGCAGCAACGAATGCGCATTGACAATTCGTCATGAGAAGTGAGTAATTGCCCATGAGCGAGGCAAATGCTCAATTTCTTCTGGGAGGAAGTCGATGAACTTGAGAACTTTCCTGCTGGGCACGTGCTCGGCAGTCGCACTGTCGGGTCTGGCCCAAGCAGAAACCCTGACGATCGCGACCGTGAACAACGGCGACATGATCCGGATGCAGAAGCTGACGGAAGATTTCACGTCCAAGAATCCGGACATTCAGCTCGAGTGGGTAACGCTTGAGGAAAACGTGCTGCGCCAGCGCGTGACGACCGATATCGCCACCAAGGGCGGCCAGTACGACATCATGACGATCGGCACCTATGAAGTGCCGATCTGGGCGAAGCAGGGCTGGCTGCTGCCGCTCGACAATCTCGGCGCCGACTACGATGTCGACGACCTCTTGCCGGCGATCCGCTCCGGCCTCACCATCGACGGCAAGCTCTATGCGGCACCCTTCTACGGCGAAAGCTCGATGGTGATGTACCGCAAGGACCTGTTCGAGAAGGCCGGGCTGACCATGCCCGACGCGCCGACCTGGGACTTCATCGCCGACGCGGCACGTAAGATCACAGACAAGAACGCCGAAGTCTACGGCATCTGCCTGCGCGGCAAGGCCGGCTGGGGCGAGAACATGGCCTTCCTGACGGCGACCGCGAACGCCTTTGGCGCCCGCTGGTTCGACGAGAACTGGAAGCCGCAGTTCGACCAGCCCGAATGGAAGAACGCGCTCGACTTCTACGTCAAGCTGATGAACGACGCCGGACCGCCCGGCGCATCCTCCAACGGCTTCAACGAGAACCTGTCGCTGTTCCAGACCGGCAAGTGCGGCATGTGGATCGATGCGACCGTGGCCGCTTCCTTCGTCACCAACCCGAAGGAATCGACCGTTGCCGATAAGGTCGGCTTCGCGCTGGCGCCGGACACCGGCCTCGGCAAACGCGGCAACTGGCTCTGGGCCTGGAACCTCGCGATCCCCGCAGGCTCGCAGAAGGTCGCCTCGGCCGAGAAGTTCATCTCCTGGGCAACCGGCAAGGACTATCTGAAGCTCGTCGCAGACAAGGAAGGCTGGGCGAACGTTCCTCCGGGCACGCGCACCTCGCTCTACGCCAACCCCGAGTACCAGAAGGCAGCACCCTTCGCGAAGATGACGCTCGACTCGATCAACGCGGCCGACCCGAAGAACCCGGCGGTCAAGCCGGTTCCCTATGTCGGCGTGCAGTTCGTGGCGATCCCGGAATTCCAGGGTCTCGGCACGGCGGTCGGCCAGCAGTTCTCGGCGGCTCTTGCCGGCCAGATGAGCGTCGACGACGCGCTTGCCAGCGCCCAGAAGCTGACCGAACGCGAAATGACCAAGGCCGGTTACATCAAGTAAGGCTCCCAAGGGCCCGGGGTGCTGGCCGCAAATGGCTGGCGCCCCGGTAAATCCCGAAGGTAGCCGCAGGGCTCGCGCGGAAAAACGCGCCGCCCGACCCGATCTCGAAACAGCGTTGAATTCCGTCATTTGGGGGGACGCCATGGCGACCTTGCACACCCGCTCCGCCGCGCGTCTGATGATTGCGCCTTCGGTGCTTCTGCTTCTGGCCTGGATGATCGTTCCGCTGGCCATGACGATCTACTTCTCGTTCCTGCGCTACAATCTTCTGATGCCGGGGATGGAGGAGTTCGCGGGCTTTTCCAACTACAGCTACTTCCTGACCGATCCCGCTTTCTTCCAGGCGCTCTTCAACACGCTGGCGATCGTGCTCGGCGTGTTGTTCATCACTGTCATCGGCGGCATCGCGCTGGCGCTTCTGCTGGACCAGCCGATGTTCGGGCAGGGGATCGTGCGCATTCTGGTCATCGCGCCGTTCCTGATCATGCCGACGGTCGCGGCACTCGTCTGGAAGAACATGTTCATGAACCCGGTCAATGGGCTCTTTGCCTGGATCGCCAAGCTCTTCGGGCTGCAGCCTTTCGACTTTCTCGCCAACGCACCCCTGATGTCGGTGATCCTGATCGTCGCCTGGCAGTGGCTGCCGTTCGCGACACTGATCCTACTGACCGCGCTGCAATCGCTCGACGAGGAGCAGAAGGAAGCAGCGCAGATGGATGGCGCCGGCGCCTTGAGCCGCTTCATCTACTTGGTGCTGCCGCATCTTTCCCGCGCGATCACCGTCGTCATCCTCATTCAGACGATCTTCCTGCTCTCGGTCTTTGCCGAAATTCTGGTCACCACCAATGGCGGCCCGGGCACGCAGAGCACCAACCTGACCTTCCTCGTCTATGCGCAGGCCCTGCTGCAGTTCGACGTGGGCGGTGCTTCGGCCGGCGGCATCATCGCGGTCATCCTCGCCAACATCGTCGCATTCTTCCTAATGCGCATGATCGGCAAGACGCTGGAGGCTTGAGAACCATGGCACGCAACGTCTCCACCCAAAGAAAGATCGTTGTGACCGTCGTCGCCTGGACGATCGGCATCCTCATCTTCTTCCCGATCCTCTGGACGTTCCTGACGAGCTTCAAGACCGAGGCCGAGGCGATCGCATCGCCGCCGTCGCTGTTCTTCTTCGACTGGACGACGGAGAACTATCACGAGGTGCAAAGCCGCTCGAACTACTTCCTGCACTTCATGAACTCGGTCGTCGTCTCCTTCGGCTCGACGCTGATCGGCCTGATCATCGCCATCCCGTCCGCCTGGGCGATGGCGTTCTCGCCGACCAAGCGCACCAAGGACGTGCTCATGTGGATGCTCTCCACCAAGATGATGCCGTCGGTCGGTGTGCTGGTGCCGATGTATCTGTTGTTCCGCAACACCGGCCTGCTCGACACCCGCACCGGCCTCGTGATCGTACTGACGCTGATCAACCTGCCGATCATCATCTGGATGCTTTACACCTACTTCAAGGAGATCCCCGGCGAGATCCTGGAGGCCGCGCGCATGGACGGTGCATCGCTCTCCAAGGAGATCATCTATGTGCTGACGCCGATGGCGATCCCGGGCATCGCCTCGACGCTGCTCTTGAACATCATCCTCGCCTGGAACGAGGCGTTCTGGACGCTGAACCTCAGTGCCGCCAAGGCAGCACCGCTGACGGCGTTCATCGCCTCCTATTCGAGCCCTGAAGGCCTGTTCTACGCCAAGCTCTCGGCCGCCTCGACAATGGCGATCGCCCCCATCCTCATACTCGGCTGGTTCTCGCAGAAGCAGCTCGTACGCGGCCTCACCTTCGGCGCGGTCAAATAAGGGATACGACAATGGGAAGCATTACACTCAGCAAGGTTTCGAAGGTCTTCGGCGCCCATGCCGTCATCCCCTCGATCGACCTCGACATCAACAATGGCGAGTTCGTCGTCTTCGTCGGACCGTCCGGTTGCGGGAAGTCGACGCTGCTCCGGCTGATTGCCGGCCTCGAAGACGTCAGTGACGGCGACATCGTCATCGACGGCAAGAACGCCACCGAACTGCCACCGGCACAGCGCGGCCTGTCGATGGTGTTCCAGTCCTATGCGCTCTATCCGCATATGAGCGTGCGTTCCAACATCGCCTTTCCCCTGAAAATGGCGGGCGAGGACAAGGCCGTCATCGACAAGAAGGTGTCGGATGCAGCCCGCGTGCTGAACCTCACCGACTATCTCGACCGCAAGCCGCGTCAGCTTTCGGGCGGCCAGCGCCAGCGCGTCGCGATCGGCCGAGCGATCGTGCGCCAGCCGAAGGCGTTCCTGTTCGACGAGCCGCTGTCGAACCTCGACGCGGCGCTTCGCGTCAACATGCGGCTTGAAATCAGCCAACTTCACCAGGACCTGAAGACGACGATGATCTACGTCACCCACGACCAAGTGGAGGCGATGACCATGGCCGACAAGATCGTGGTGCTCAATCGTGGTCGCATCGAGCAGGTCGGCTCGCCGCTCGACCTCTACCACAAGCCGGACAACCTGTTCGTCGCCGGCTTCATCGGCTCGCCGCGCATGAACATCGTCAGCGGTGCGGCGGCTTCCGCCTATCAGGCGCACACGATGGGCATTCGGCCTGAACATCTGGCGCTTTCGAAGGAGAGCGGAGCCTGGCAGGGCACGGTCGGTGTTGCCGAGCATCTCGGCTCCGACACCTTCCTGCACGTCAATGTCGACAATGTCGGCACGGTGACGGCGCGGGTCAGCGGCGATTTCGCCGTGACCCATGGTGACCGGGTCTTCCTGACGCCCGATCCGCAGCGCGTCCACAGGTTCGACGAAAAGGGGCTGGCGGTTCGATGAAGAGGCTCGACGGGAAGAGCGCGCTGATCACCGGATCTGCGCGAGGGATCGGTCGTGCCTTCGCGGAGGCCTATATCCGCGAGGGCGCCACGGTCGCGATCGCCGACATCAACATCGAGCGGGCGCGTGAGACAGCGTCCGAGATCGGCGCCGGCGCCTATGCGGTGGAGATGGACGTGACCCAACAGGCGTCGATCGACGAGGCGATCGCCGCCGTCGTCCGGCAAGCGGGTGGGCTCGACATTCTCGTCAACAATGCCGCGCTCTTCGACCTTGCGCCGATCGTCGAGATCAGCCGTCAGAGCTACGACCGGCTGTTTGCGATCAACGTATCGGGCACGCTGTTCACGATGCAGGCCGCAGCCAGGCAGATGATCGATCAGGGCAGGGGCGGCAAGATCATCAACATGGCAAGCCAGGCAGGCAGGCGCGGCGAGGCGCTGGTCGCCGTCTATTGCGCCACCAAGGCGGCGGTCATCAGTCTCACCCAGTCGGCCGGCCTCGGCCTCATCAAGCACGGCATCAACGTCAACGCGATCGCGCCCGGCGTGGTCGATGGCGAACACTGGGACGGCGTCGATGCGCTGTTTGCCAAATACGAGAACCGCCCGCGCGGCGAAAAGAAGAAGCTCGTTGGCGCCGAGGTGCCCTTCGGCCGGATGGGAACGGCAGAGGACCTGACGGGCATGGCGATCTTCCTCGCGTCAGCCGAGAGCGACTACGTCGTCTCGCAGACCTACAACGTCGATGGCGGCAATTGGATGAGCTGAACCGGCGCCAGTCGGTGAAGCCTCGAAAGGATACGGGATCATGACGACCAAACTCTCAATTGCCGCCCTCGACACGATCAAGGCCAAAGCCGGCGTGCCTGCCTACGATCGGTCGCAACTGACGGCGGGCATCGTGCATTTCGGCGTCGGCAACTTCCACCGGGCGCACCAGGCCGTCTATCTCGACGATCTCTTCAACGCCGGCCACGACAGGGACTGGGCGATCATCGGTGCCGGCGTCCTTCCCTCCGACGCAACGATGCGGGCCAAGCTCGCGGCGCAGGATTTCCTGACGACCGTCGTCGAGCAGGACAACAACCGCACAGGCGCCCATGTCACAGGCGCAATGATCGACTATCTGGAACCGGGCGACGTCGCCGGGATCGTTGCCAGGCTCGCCGATCCCTCGATCCGCATCGTCTCGCTGACCATCACTGAAGGCGGCTATTTCATCGATCCGGCCTCGGGTGTGTTCAACTCGACCCACCCCGATATCGTTGCCGATGCGCAGAACCCGGCGGCTCCGAAGACGGTGTTCGGGCTGATCGTTGCCGGGCTGAAGGCGCGCCGCGGCAAAAACGTGCCGCCGTTCACCGTGATGTCCTGCGACAACATCCCGGGCAACGGCGAGGTTACCCATGCGGCGGTTTCGGGGCTGGCCCGTCTCCATGATCCCGCCTTTGCCGACTGGATCGACGCCAATGTCGCCTTCCCGAACGGCATGGTCGACCGGATCACGCCGGCAACCGGTGCGCGCGAGATCGGCATCGTCGCCGACGACTACGGCATCGAGGATGCCTGGCCGGTGTTCTGCGAGGAATTCAAGCAGTGGGTGCTCGAAGATCACTTCCCACTCGGTCGCCCGGCCCTGGAGAAGGTCGGCGTCCAGTTCGTGCCTGACGTGGCGCCCTATGAGCACATGAAGATCCGCATTCTCAATGGCGGCCATGCGGCGATCGCCTATCCCGCCGCCTTGCTCGACATTCATTTTGTCCACGAGGCGATGGAGGAGCCGCTGATCCGCGCCTTCCTTGCCAAGCTGGAGCATGACGAGATCATCCCGGTCATTCCGCCGGTGCCGAACACCGATCTCGGCGACTATTACAAGCTGATCGAGACGCGCTTTTCCAATCCGAAGATCGGCGACACCATCCCGCGGCTGGCCCAGGACGGCTCCAACCGGCAGCCGAAGTTCATCCTGCCTTCGACGGCCGATCGGCTGGCGCGCGGCGAGGATGTCGTCGGGCTGTCGCTCGTTTCAGCGCTCTGGTGCCGATACTTTGCCGGCACGTCGGACAGCGGCAAGACGATCGCCTTCAACGACCAGAGCGCCGACCGGCTGAACAAGGCAGCGCTTGCCGCCAAGGACGATCCCATGGCCTTCCTGGCGCTCGGCGACATCTTCGGCGACGTGGTTCGCTCCGATCTCTTCCGACGTCGTTTCGCCGATGCATTGAAAACCCTCTGGGAAAAGGGTACGCGCGCTACGCTCCAGCTTTATCTGGACGGCAAGCTTGAGGGATAAAATGCGATGGCGGATGCGGCGTCCGGGCTGGTGATCTTCGACTGCGACGGGGTACTCGTCGACAGCGAGCCGATCTCGCTGGAGGTGCTGGTGGACGTGCTCTCGGCCGCCGGCGTCTCGATGACCACCGAGGAGGCGACCGAACGCTTTCTCGGACGCAGCCTCAAAAGCATGTCGGCGATCCTGCACGACGAATACGGGCTTGCCACCGACGATGCGTTTCTCGAAGGCATGCGCCTCCGGCTTTACGACCGTTTCCGCACCGAACTCCAGCCGATCGCCGGCATCCGGGGCGCCGTTGAAGGCCTGAAGGGCGCCTGTTGCGTCGCCTCTTCCAGCCAGCCCGAGCGCATCCGCCTGTCGCTGACCGTAACGGGGCTCATCGACCTCTTCGAGCCCAACATCTTCTCCGCCACCATGGTGAAACACGGCAAGCCGGCACCGGATCTCTTTCTCCACGCGAGCCGCCAGATGGGCTTCGATCCCCACGACTGCGTCGTCGTCGAGGACAGTCCGGCCGGCATCGAAGCGGCGAAGGCGGCGGGCATGCGGGTCTTTGCCTTTGCCGGCGGCAGCCACGCGCGCACCGACAGGCACCGGCAGAGTCTTGCCGCTCTCAGTCCCGACGCGCTGTTTGACGACATGGGCGAATTGCTACAGTTTGTCGGCCGATAGCAGCAGGGACGAAACGGGAGCGGGACGAGGAACATGTGTGCGGTTTTCCGCCCGCACGTCCGCTCTCCTTCATGACAATCGATCGCGGTTGTGATTGGGTCGGGCAGATCCTAAATCATCGTGATCTTGGGGGCGGGGACTTTCTTTGATGCGTGAATTCGTCGTTGCGGTCGATGTCGGTACCGGCAGTGCGCGCGCCGGTATTTTTGACGGCAAGGGCAGGTTGCTTGCGCGTGCCGACCTGCCGATCGCCATGAACCGGCCGGAAGAAAACCACGCCGAGCACGATTCCGAAGATATCTGGCGTGCCATCTGCGGCGCCGTCAAAGCGGCGAAGGAAAAGGCCGGGATCGCTGCGGAGGATATTGGAGCGATCGGCTTCGATGCCACCTGCTCGCTGGTGGTGCGCGACCGCGAGGGCAAGCCGCTTTCGGTCAATCGCAAGGGTGAGGCGCGCTGGGACACGATCGTCTGGCTCGATCACCGGGCGCTCGCCGAGGCGGATTTTTGCACGGCGACTGGCCATCCGGTGCTCGACTTCTCCGGCCGCGTGATGTCGCCGGAAATGGAAATGCCGAAGCTCATGTGGCTGAAGCGCAATCTGCCGCAGCAATGGCAGAAGGCCGGCTTCTTCTTCGATCTTGCCGACTATCTTTCCTGGCGGGCGACCGGCAGTGCTGCGCGTTCGCGCTGCACGCTGACGGCCAAGTGGAATTACCTGGCGCATGAGAAGCGCGGCTGGCAGCCGGACTATCTCGCAAAGATTGGGCTCGAGGATCTCATTGAGCGCGGCGGGCTGCCGGAAGAGACCCTGCCGATCGGAAGCTCTGTCGGCCGTCTGAACGCTGCGGCCGCCGCCGAGCTTGGCCTCGACGAGGCCTGCCAGGTAGCCCCCGGCATGATCGATGCCTATGCCGGCGCGCTCGGCGTCGTCGGCGGCTTCATCGGCAAGCCGGAGAAGCTCGAAAAACAGCTGGCCCTGATTGCCGGCACGTCGAGCTGCATCGTCGCCTTTTCCAAGGACATGAAGCCGGGTTTCGGCATGTGGGGCCCCTATTACGAGGCGGTGCTGCCCGGCGCCTGGTTGATCGAGGGCGGGCAATCGGCGACCGGCGCGCTGCTCGACCATATCGTGCGGCTCCATGGCGGCGGTCTCGAACCGACCGCTGAAACCCATGGCCGGATCATCGCCCGGGTGCAGGAACTGCGCGCCGAGCAGGGCGCGGCCTTTGCCGATCGCCTGCATGTCTTGCCGGATTTCCACGGCAACCGCTCGCCGCTCGCCGATCCGCATGGCCTCGGCGTCATCAGCGGCCTGCCGCTTGATTCCTCCTTCGACGCGCTCTGCCGGCTCTACTGGCGCACCTGCGTCGCGATCGCGCTCGGCATCCGCCATATCCTGGAGATGATGCGCGAGGTCGGCTACCAACTCGACACACTGCACGTCACCGGTGGCCATGTGCGCAACGCGCTGCTCATGGAACTCTATTGTGACGTTACCGGCTGCCGGGTTGTGGCGCCGGAAGCGCCGGATGCCGTCCTGCTCGGAACGGCAATGGCGGCAGCGGTTGCCGGCGGCATGCACGCGGATCTCGCCGCGGCCGGCGCCGAAATGGCGTCAGGTGGGCACGAGCGCCTGCCGAACACGGCGGTTCGCGACGCCTATGATCGCGACTATCGCCGCTTCCTGGCGCTCTATCGCCATCGTGACGAGCTCGACAAGATGGCGTGACGGCTCCGCCGAAAAGGTTGTTGCGGGGTCATGGAACCTTTTTCCGTGTCGCGCATTCTGTTGTTGACCGGACGGTGGCGCGCATAGCCCCCAATGCGGCGCCGGAGGCAGACCGCCGGCCTACAACTCACACTCCCCGAGTGAGTTGCACATACCAGCCAGTGCCTTCCCTCGGCACTGGCTGTTGTGTTTTCAGGGGGCTTCCTTTGCGAGAAACCTGGCCAAGTGTGGTGGTACGCGCAGATTGGCAGAAGCCGCCGGTGAATGCGCAGGTCCAGTGACGAAATTGCTGATGTCAGCTCAGAGAGTTCTCGTCGGGACGTTCCGGCAATCTTGCCAAACAACTCCCGAAACGACCTGCAGCGGCCTACGCGCCGTAAGACGCGGGCCGCTGCAAGATCTGGATCGGCGCATGCCCCCTCGACCGCTTACAGTCGAGGGAAACATGCAGTCGCGCTCAGGCCGCCGCCTTGGTGGATTCGTTGAAGAACAAAGCCTGGCTGATCAGCGCCTTGACCATGTCCGGGTTGAACGGCTTGGTGACCAGAAAGGTCGGTTCCGGCCGTTCGCCGGTCAGGAGCCGCTCCGGGAAGGCGGTGATGAAGATCACCGGAATGGCGCTCGTCTTCAGGATGTCGTTGACCGCGTCGATGCCGGAGCTGCCATCGGCAAGCTGGATATCGGCAAGCACCATGCTCGGCCGTGTCTTCTTGTAGAGCGCGATCGCTTCGTCGCGCGTGCGGGCGATCCCGGTGACGCGATGGCCAAGGCTCTCGACCATCTGCTCGATATCGATGGCGATCAGCGGTTCGTCCTCGATGATCATGATATCGGTCGCGACCTGGCGCGAGATTTCCTGCGAGGCGCGATCGAGCAGGCCGGCGACCTTGTCGATGCTGACATCGAGAACTTCGGCCGCTTCCTCCGGCCGGAAGCCTTCGACCGAGACCAGAAGGAATGCCTGGCGGGCAAGCGGCGAGACGGTTGCGAGATTGATCGACGCGCGCTGCTCCCAGGCAAACGGAGAAACTGGTTCAGGCACGAGCACGGACGAGGAGCCGAAGAGCGAGGTGAACAGGCGGAACAGGCCAACGCGATCATTGCTTGCTTCGGGGAAAATCGACGTGTCGGCGATCAGCGCTTCGAGAACGGCGGCAACATAGGCGTCGCCTGATGTCTGCGAGCCGGTTAGCGCACGTGAGTAGCGGCGCAGATACGGCAGGAGCGGTGCGATCCGCGTGGACAAAGTCATAGAGGAACTCCCTCGAAAATCGTTTTACGGTGACGTTGCGAGAACGCTCCGCGTAAAAAAAGGTTCCGCGAGGGAACATTTCAATTTTCAACAGCGTTATGGCGGCTATGGACAGTTTTGGCGATTTCGACACTTGAAGGCGACAGTTTGAAAATGAAACATAAAACAGGGGCAGGGCGGACCACCGGCACGACCTTATGGACAGAAGATCCAAATGCGCAAATTGCAGCGAAGCTGAAGGCGCTCTATCAGTCCGTGCAGGAAGAGGCGATACCCGCGCGTTTTCTCGATCTTCTGGAAAAACTCGACGCGGCCGAGCAGCAATCGGCGCTGCAGGGCAGGGAGTAAGTACCGGAATGTCATCCGAAAAGAATGATTTCAAGCGTGAGATGCTGGCCGCGTTGCCGAGTCTGCGTGCCTTCGCCATGTCGCTGATCGGACGTCACGACCGTGCCGACGACCTGGTTCAGGACACGATCATGAAGGCCTGGGCGAAGCAGGACCACTTCGAGATGGGCACCAACATGAAGGCCTGGCTCTTCACCATCCTGCGCAACGAACTCTACAGCCAGATGCGCAAGCGCGGACGCGAAGTTCAGGACAGCGACGGACATTTCACCGAGTCTCTCGCCCATCATCCTGAACAATACGGCTCGCTGGACCTGCAGGATTTCCGCAAGGCGCTGGAGATGTTGCCGCCCGACCAGCGTGAAGCGATCATCCTCGTGGGCGCTTCCGGCTTTTCCTACGAGGAAGCGGCCACGATCTGCGGCTGCGCGCTCGGAACGATCAAGAGCCGTGTCAACCGCGCGCGCCAGCGCTTGCAGGACATTCTTCAGGTGAAGGGCGAAAACGACTACGGCCCCGACGAGACGTCGGCCCCGATCACGTCGCGCGCCTTTGTTTCCTGAGGAAAGTTTCGAGCCGGACACCGTTGCAAAAGCGGCGGTGTCCTGCTTTCACTGACGCCTGTGCCCGAGGGGGCACGCGGGTGGTGGAGGCAGAGCGCAAATCATGACGATTTTGGGTCGATATGCCCAGAACCGAGCGAGATGCGGGTGCAGCCTGCAAGGGCTCCCCAAGCCGCTCAGATTGGGAATTGAGACCGAATGCGCATGAGGACTGAAAGGACAGACCCGCCCGTCATGACGCTGCTCGACGCGCCTGAACGTCTGCGCGTCTTGCACGCGACCGTGCCCGACATGGCGGTGCCGGATCGGGACTTCGACGGCATCGTTGAAATTGCGGCCGGCCTCTTCGACGCGCCGATTGCGCTGGTGACCTTGATCGACCGCGAATGGCAATGGTTCAAGGCGGCCGTCGGAACCACGGAGAGCCGGGCGTCGTCGGAGGAGTCCTTCTGCGTGCAGGTGGCGGCCGAAGCCGACGCCAGTCTCGTCGTGCTCGACGCATCGACTGATCCGCGGTTCATGCGACGTTCGCGGGTCGTAGGGCCGCCGTTCCTGCGGTTTTATGCCGGCGCGCCGATCATGCTCGACGGGCAGGCCGTCGGCACGGTCTGCGTTCTCGACGACAAGCCGCGCGCCGACGTGCCGCAGGCGCTGATGGACCAGCTGAGCCGGCTCGCCGGGCTGGCCGCTTCCCTCTTCAAGATCAAGGACGAAGCGCGCCGGCGCGCGCTCAAAGAGGCGGCGCTGTCACGCGAGGAGCAGCGCCACGCAATGGCGCTCGAAGCAGCGAACATCGGCAGTTGGTTGTGGGATATCCGCTCCGGGGTCATTGCCGGAAATAGCGCGATGAAACGCATGTTCGGACTGCCGGCCGACAGCTTCGTCGGCGCCCGCGAGATCTTCGGAGCGATCCATATCGACGATCGCGGCGCGACTTTTTCCAAGCTACGCCAGGCGATGAAGGCCGACGACGAGTACGACGGCATGTTCCGCGTCGGCGACACCGGCCGCTGGCTGCTCGGGCGCGGCCGCGTGCATGATCGCGACAGCAAGGGCAATCCGTTGACGTTCATCGGCGTCACGATCGATGTCACCGACCAGCAGGCGTCGGTACAGCGCACGCGGCTGTTGCTGAAGGAGCTCAACCACCGGGTCAAGAACACGCTCGCGATGCTGCAGTCGCTCGCCCGTCAGACCTTGCGCCAGACCAGCGATCCGGCGGAATTCATGACCGCCTTTGCCGGGAGATTGCAGGCGATCTCCGAAGCGCACGGCCTGCTTTCCGATCACGAATGGGGCACCATCCGGCTCGCCGACCTCATCGCCAAGCAGCTGCTGCCGCATGTCAACTGCTATGCCGAGCAGATCGAGATCCACAAGGACGAGATATCGCTCGGGCCTGACCAGGCGGTCGGCCTCGGTCTGGTTCTGCACGAGCTTGCCACCAACGCCGTCAAATACGGGTCGCTGTCGGTGCCGAAGGGGAAGGTGGTTCTGACGGCGCGCAACATGATCGAGGATGGCGACAACGTTCTGCATCTCACCTGGACCGAAGTCGGCGGGCCGCCGGTGCGCGAGCCGAAGCGGCGCGGCTTCGGCTCGATCCTGATCGAGCGCAGCCTCGACAAGGTCTTGGGCAGCTCGGTCAAGGTGGAATATCTGCCGGCCGGCGTCACGGCGCTCATTCGCCTGCCGCTTTAAGGCGTTGATCGCAGTCGCGGCGGACGAGTCCGTAACTGGTTTGGGACGCTTGTTTAAGCGTCAGTCGTCGCGTCGGCGCTCGCGCCGTTTGCCAGTTCCCACGAGTGCCCCGATCGCCAGAGCGGTGGCGACCGCAAGCAGCGGCTGTTTGCGCAGGATGCCCGCCGCGGCAAGCAGTGTCAGGTTGGTTTGCATCTGTCTGCGGCGGCGACGCTCCTCGGCCAGGCGGCGGTCGCGTCCTTGCAGCATCGCAATGATGCCGAACAGCACCAGCGCGGTCACGAAAAACGCGATCGCGATCGCGGCGGAGGCTGTGACCGGACTGTAAAGTGCGCTGAGATACAGGAACGCGGCTGCGAGGCCGAAGACATAGGCCGTGGCAAGCAGCAATCCTATAATGCCCCATAAGATCGCATTGCGTTTCACGCGCGCAGTGGCCGCGCCGATATCGGCGCTCATGAGCGCGGTCAGGGCTGCCGTCAATGGTCCCATGAATTGCCCCCGATCATCTTCCCCTCGATCTCAGCGGATGGGCGCAACCCATCCGCCTCACCGGCTTGCATCTTCTTCAGCGACGAAGAAGCGCGGCTATGGCCAGACCGATCAGGGCGGCGGCGCCGAGGGTTGCGACGGGATGTTCGCGCACGGCGTGCCGAACCTGCTTTTCCGTGCCGGCGTAGCGATCACGAAGCTCGGCCAGCAGATCTTCACCGCTTGCCAACAGTTCGCTGAGGCCCGCTTCAGCCTGTTCGCGGGCATCCTGTGCCTTGCTGCGCGCCTGCTGCGAAGCCGTCGATCCGCGATCGGCCAAGAGGGCGACAAGCGTCGCCACATCATTGCGCAATTCGCCCAGTTGTTCCTCGATGGAGATGTCGGCGAGCTTGCCGTTGCTTTCTGTCGAACGCGAGCTCGAACCGGAGAAGAGGCCTGACGCCATGACGAATACTCCCTTTCACACATGCGCCGGCCGCGAACGGTCGGCGCTTCCTGATCAAACCGGCGGGCACAACTGCAGGCCTACGCCGGCGCTTCGGGAGAACAACGCGCAAGTGCGGAAATTGTTTCGATAAATCTTGGTGTTGGCTCTCGGAAGAATCCGGACGTGCGCTTGCGTCAGAGCGATGCGGTTTGCGGCAGCACGAAGGGCACCGGCGCTGGCGGAGCCACGCCCACCCGCATGCGGCAGCCGAAGACCGCTTCCATCGTCTCGTCCGTCAGTACCTCGGCCGGAGCGCCGCTGGCGCGGACCTTGCCGGCCTTCATCATCACCATATGGTCGGCGAACATGGCGGTGAGATTGAGGTCGTGCATGACGGCGACCACACCGCCGCCGCGTTCGCAGAAGTTGCGCGCGAGCTGCATGATGCCCAGCTGGTGGCGGATATCGAGGCTGGAGACGGGCTCGTCGAGCAGAAGGTAACGCGGTTGGCCATCGGTAACGGGCTCTGAGATCTGGCAAAGCACGCGGGCAAGCTGCACGCGCTGCTGCTCGCCGCCGGACAGTTCCTGATAGAAACGCCCGGCAAAGCCGCCGAGATCGACCGCTTCGAGCGCTTCTGCCGCGATCCGGTCGTGCAGGGCGGCGTCGGCGTTTGCGCCGGCGGCAAGCCCGAGCCGAACCACTTCTCGCACCGTGAACGGGAAGGAGATGACGGTCGATTGCGGCAGCACGCCGCGCATCGACGCGAGTTCCCAGGGCTTCAGGCCGCGCAGGTCGCGGCCGTTGATGCGGATCGTCCCGCCTGCTGGTGCAAGCTCTCCGGAAATGGCCTTCAGCGTCGTGGTCTTGCCGCAGCCGTTCGGGCCGACGATCGCCGTCAGCGCGCCGGGTCGGGCCTCGAGCGAAACGCCGTGGATGACCGGTCGCCCGCCGAGGCGGACGGAGAGATTGGAAACGTTGATCATGGCTTCGCTCACAATCCCATGTTCGAACGGCCGCGCAGCAGGATCCAGAGGAAGAACGGTGCGCCGATAAAAGCGGTGACGATGCCGATCGGCAGTTCCGCCGGGGAAACGATGGTGCGGGCGATCATGTCGGCAAGGATCAACAGCGTGCCGCCGAGCAGAGCCGAGGCCGGCAGCAGGTAGCGGTGATCGGGACCGATGACGAGGCGCAGCAGATGCGGCACGACGATGCCGACGAAGCCGATGCCGCCGCTGACGGCAACCGACGCGCCGGTCGCCGCAGCAACGCTGACGATCGCGACGTTCTTCAGCCGCTGGACGGGAATGCCCATGTGGAAGGCTGCCGCCTCGCCGAGCGTGATCGCATTGAGGCCGCGGGCGAGAAAAGGGGTGACGGCGAGCGAAAGCAGAATGATCGGCGCCGACGCCAGGATCTTCGTCCAGTTGGCGCCGGCAAGTGAGCCGAGGCCCCAGAAGGTGAGGTCGCGCAATTGCTTGTCGTCGGCCATGAAGACGAGCACGCCCGTGACGGCGCCGGTCAGTGCGCCAAGCGCGATGCCGGCCAGAAGCAGGGTGGCGATCGAGGTCTGTCCGCCGCGCGTGGCAATGCGGTAGAGCAAAAGCGTCGTGACGAGGCCGCCGAAGAAGGCAGCGACCGGCAGCGCGTAGAAACCGAACAGGGCAAACAGCGGCCCGAAGGTGGCGGTTCCAAGCACGATCAGCAGCACGGCGCCGAGACTCGCGCCCGAGGAAACGCCGACGAGGCCGGGATCGGCCAAGGGATTGCGGAAGAGCCCCTGCATGACCACGCCGGAAACCGCAAGCGACGCGCCAACGAGCATGCCGAGCACGGCGCGAGGGAGCCGGATATCGAGAATGATGATGCGATCGCGGATGCTCAGGGTCTGGTCGGCCTCGCCGATCAGCCAGCGCCAGACATTGGCGAGCGACGCGTCGGCCGCGCCGGTCATGATCGAGCCGACGAAGGTGGCGATGGCGATTACCACGAGGGCGACGACGAGAAGCCGGGCCAGCCGCGAGCGGTTGCCCGCACGCCATTCGTTGCGGATGTCGGCGGCCAATCCGGTCAGGCGCATGCCGCGGTCCAATGCCTCACTGCGAGGCATTGGCCTTCTTCCCGTAGATGGCGGCATTCAGTTCGCGAACGGCGCTTGCCGTGCGCGGGCCGAAGCCGAGCAGGTGCAGGCCGTCCATGCGCACCAGCGCCTTGCTCTGGGCAGCAGGGGTCAGGCTCAATGCCGGCATGGCGAAGAGCTCTTCCGCCTTGGCGGCGTGTTCGCCACCGCGATCCATCATCAGGATGACGTCGGGCTTGGCTTCGACGATCGCTTCGTCGGTGAGTGCCTTGTAACCGGGGAAGGTGCCGACGGCGTTCACCGCGCCGGCGAGTTCGATGATGCCGTTGGCGGCGGTACCCTGACCGGAGGCCATGACCTTGCCGCTCTGGGTGCTCAGGATGAACAGCACGCGCTTGCGCTCACTGTCGGCGCGCGCGGCACCCTCCGCCACGGCTGCATCGAGATCGGCTTCGACGCTCTTGGCGAGCGTTTCGGCCTTGTCCTCGACGCCGAGAAAAGCGCCAACGGCGCGGATCTTGGTGGGAATGCCGGCCTTGTCGAAGGTTTCGGGCACGCTGGTGAAGGCGATGTTGGCCTCCTTCAGCACCGCCAGTGCCTCCGGCGGGCCGCTGCCTTCGACTGCGACGATGGCGCTCGGATTGACCGCAATGATGCCTTCGGGCGCGAGCTGGCGCATATAACCGACATCCGGAAGCGTCTTTGCTGCTTCCGGATAGGTGCTGGTGGAATCACGCCCAACGAGACGGCCTTCTTCGCCGAGCGCATAGATGATCTCGGTGACGGCGCCGCCGACCGAAACGACGCGCGAGACGTCGGCCTTCTGCGTGTCCTCGGCCATGGCCGTCCGGATGAAGGCGGGGGCATCGGGTGCCACTGCCGGCAGCAGGAAGGTCGCCGAAAGGGCGAAGGCGCCGAGCGCCAGCCCCGAGCGGCGAAGGCGACGGAAGTCGAGACCGTTGATCATCTTGCGTATCCTATTTTCTCGCTCAGGCGGCAACCGTCGTATCGAGGCGCGGCAGGCCTTCGGCGATCGAGCGCCATTCGGGACGTTCCGCCAGGCCCTCTTTGCGCTTGCCGAAGAACTGGATGATCATTTCGCCCTTGGCGTCGAGCGCCTCGATCGAGGTGACATGGCCGTCGGCTGTCGGCTTGCGCACGGCCCAGAGCTCGGCAATGTGGTCGGTGCGCAGATGCAGGTGGAAGGTCGGATCCATGATGTTGAGCCAGGGGCCCATCGTGGCGATCTTGGCGATCGGGCCGGAATGGATCTGAATCATGCCGCGGTTGCCGACGAAGCACATGATCGGCAGTTCGACTTCGGCGCTTGCCTGCATCATCGCTTCGACGCTCTGCGGGTCGAGCTGCCAGGCGAAATCGTCGCCGATGTTGCTCAGCGCCTGGCGGCGGCCGATCTTCAGCTTGCGCAACATGCCGTGGAACTGATGGGTGTCCGTCATCTTCGTCCAGCGCTCACGCAGCTCGACGACGTCCACGACGGTTTCCGGCTTGTCGTCGGTCGGCTGAACGCTGGTGTCGGCTACAAACTCTTGCGTCTGATCGTCGAGGCGGAAATCCGCGACGAGCTTTTCGTAGGCTGCGTCGTTCGATGCGGCGCGCAGATGTACCTTGTGCACGGCGTTGCCCCACTTGTCGAAGAACTGCAGGCTCTTGCGGACTTCGCCCTTGTCGTCCGTCTTCGTCACGGCGAAGGCGTGTGCCCAGGCGCTCGGGAAAACACGAAGGTCGATCTGTTCGCCAAGTACGATGCTCGCCATCTCGCCGGTGGTGATCTTCTCGTAGACGCCGATCTTTTCGTGGACGGCGCTTTCGTTGCGGGTCAGCGCCATGACTTCACCGAGCTCTTCGACCCGCGACAGGAAGCGGTTGGCGTCGGCATCGATGCGCACGGCGGTCAGCCCACATTCGGCAGCGACCAGCGCGGCTTCGGAAACGCCGAGCTGGGCTGCGATATCACGCTCGCGCAACTTCGGGTTTTCGGCGCGGTAGGCGCGGATTTCAACGGGAGTGGGGCGAAGGCTCTCGGTCATTTTCATCTGCCTATTTGTTCAGGATCAGCTTGCCTTGGCGGGTGATCTTCATGCGGTAGATCGCGCCGTCGTGGGAAATGAGAATCTCGTTTTCGGTGCCGAAGAGCTCGCGACTTTCGATGATCCGTTGCGCCCGTCCGGTCAGCACCGGAGGCTCCGAGGGGCGTGCGAGATTGTTGTCGTTGGTCACTGTGTTTCGGCCGTTTCGAGTGGGCAGGCCGCGCTGATTTCCCCGCATTTCCCGCCGTGCAATTCGATTACTATCTTGACTTCATTACTCATATTTATTTATGGACGCAATACCGGACTTATAAACTCAAGTTAGTTGCTGCCGGGTTGTGGACAAGGGCGTGCGGCCGGCGTTCGGTGGTGTGCTCGATCCTTTGGAGTGGTGTCGTCATGAAGTTTCCCAGCCTTCCGATTGTTTCCGTTGCTCTTGCGGCTCTCGTTGCCGCAACCGCTGCCAAGGCGCAGGAGACCGCAGCGGCCGGGGGGCTGACCATCGAGCTCAACGAGGTGGCGCCGTCCCAGAAGGGCTGCAAGCTCACCTTCGTTGCCGGCAACGAATTCGCGCAGTCGTTGAGCAAGGTTTCCTTCGAGTTCGTCATTTTCGACCAGAAGGGGCTGGTCGAACGCATGGCCGTGCTCGATTTCCGCGACCTTCCCGCCGGCAAGACCAAGGTTCGCCAGTTCGATCTGCCCGGCACCAACTGCGATGCGGTGAAGAGCCTGCTGATCAACGACGCGCCGGCCTGTGTCGGCGACGGGGTTCAGCCGGGCGCCTGCATGAGCGGGATCAAGACCGGCTCTAAGTCGGCGATCGAACTCAAGGGGTGAGCGGGACTGGGGCTTAGCGCGTCCGGCTATCCGAGCATGAGGTTTGCGTCGCCCTGGTGCGACGAAGGTAAGGCTGAAATGAAGCGTATCGTCATCTGGAGCGGGGCCGCCGTCTTATCGCTTGCAACACACGGCGTCGTGCTCGCGACGCTGTTTGGTAGCAACCCGCCCGAGACGCAACTGGATCTGATCCAGGGTGGCGAAAGCGTCGAAGTGGCGCTTCTCGGCGATGCATTCGAGGAAACGCTTCAGTCGGGTGAAGTGTCCGAAATCGTCGAGCCCACGGAAGATCTGCCCGAGGAGGTTCAGCCCGCCGAGATCCAGCCGGTCGAGGATGTTGCCCCCACGCAGGAGATCGCTGCAGAGCAACCCCACGACCTGACGGCGACGGAGGCAGACGTGATCCTGCCGGCGGAGGAAATGCCTACCCTGCAAGTCGCCGAGGCTGTGGTGACGGCGAGCGTCGCGCCGGTCGAGACTGTCGTGCCGGAAGAAAAGCCCGAGGAGCCGAAGAAGGAAAAGGTCGAAAAGCCGGAGCCGAAGAAGGAGCCGGTGAAAAAGAAGAAGGTCACCCGCAAGAAGGCGGGCGATCAGGGCGAGCAGGCGCAAAATCAGGTCAAGGGCAAGCAGGACGGCCAGGAGAATGGCAGTTCGTCCGCTGCGAATGGCAACAGCCGCGCGTCCGAGGTCGGCAACGCCAACATGGAGAATTATGGCGGCAAGATCCGCAAGCGGATCACACGCCGGTTCAAGGTTCCGTCGGCTGCAAGACGCGACGGCGTATCCGGCACGGCGACCGTTCGTTTCACCTTGACGTCGAATGGAAACCTGACGCGTGTCAGCCTCGCGGGCAGTTCCGGCTCGCCGGCGATCGACGAGGCCGCCATCGATGCGGTTCGCCGCGCTGCGCCATTCCCGGCGTTTCCGGCCGGAGCGCCAAGCTCCGAATCCTTCATCGTGCCGATGGTTGCGACCGTCCGCTGACCTTTTCCCCTTGCCGTGGGATTCGCGCAGAAGCTGCAAGAAAAAATATGATTAGAAAACTCATGTTTATACTTTACTCTGTTTATCAAGTTTAATAGGTTGCCCTCGTCACGCAGCCGAAGGGTGTGTGTCGAGAGGATATCCCGATGCGACCGGCTGCCTGACGAAGGCCCTTGTTGCGCGACCAGACGGAGAAGATTGCATGCGCGGCAAGCGTCACCAGAATGCGGCGAAGAACGGCAAGGGTCGCTCGGGTTCGGAACCGGTCGAGGCCCGCCAGGAGGCCGGCAAGGCGACGCTCGAAGGGCGCAGCTTCCTTTATGTCGGTGGCCGTGATTGCCAGGTGGCGCACTTGCGCGAAATCGCCAGCTCCTTCGGCGCCGAGTTGCTGCACCACGACGGTGGCCTGCGTGAGGCCGTTTCGCGTATCGACCGCGTGCTGCCGTCTGTCGACTGCGTCTTCTGCCCGATCGACTGCATCAGCCATGACGCATGTCTTCGCGTGAAGACCGGCTGCAAGAAGTGGGGCAAGGCCTTCGTGCCGCTGCGCAACGGCTCGAAGTCGAGCCTGGAACGCGCGCTCCAGGACCTGACCACCAGCCGCAACGAGCGGTAATCCTCTGAAAGACAAGACGAGAATTTGCAATGAACGAAGAACGTCCCGATCTCGCCATGATGATCGGCTTGCACAAGCTGGCGGCCCAGCAGGGCGACGGCCTGGTGCCCGAGCTCTACGAGATCCTGACGCGACGGGCGCGGATGGTGGAAGAGAATACCAACGTCGCCGAGTTCCCCACCTGGCAGGCGCGCCCGCCGGTGCGCGACCCGTTCGGGCTTGCGGAGCCGAAGGAAGGAACTATCCTCGCCTTTCCACGGGCCACAAGCGATGCCGCCCGCAAGAAGGAAAGTGCCTAGCAATTCCAGGAAAAGTGCGAAGCGGTTTTCCGTCCGGAAATGCGTAAGCTAGGAAGCAATTCCAGGAAAAGTGCGAAGCGGTTTTCCGTGCGGGGTTGCGTCCATTCAAAGAGTTGGACCGTTTTGCCGTATCGGTGAAAGGACCTAGGAGACCAAGATGTTTGTTGCCATGAACCGTTTTCGTATCGCCATCGGCCACGAAGAGGCTTTCGAAGCGGTGTGGAAGGGGCGCGATTCCAGCCTGTCGGAGATGCCCGGCTTCGTTTCCTTCCACCTGCTGCGCGGCGACAGCGTGCCGGAGGAGGGCTACACGCTCTTCGTCTCGAACTCGGTCTGGAAGGACAAGGATTCGTTTTCAGCCTGGACCAAGTCGGAGAATTTTCGCGCGGCCCACAAGAACGCCGGCGAGAACAGGGCGATGTATCTCGGTCCGCCGAAGTTCGAGGGTTTTTCGGCCGTTGAAGGCGCCTGATCCGCGCGCCGGCGCGGACATATGATCCTGATTTTGCGTGTTATTCGCCTCCCGGATGGACCTCTCCGGGAGGCGAATTGTTTTGGGGTCAGGCCGTCTTCTTCAGCAGGAAGGCGCCGAGCGAAACGGCGAGCCACCCCGCCATAATCGTCGTGCCGCCGAGCGGAGCGGACATCGGGAAGAGGCCGTGGCCTGTAACATGGCGCATGGCGAGATCGGCCGAAAACAGCGCCGTGCCAACCGCGATCAGGAGCGCGGCAACGGCCGCCGTTCGAAAGTGCGGCCAGGCGGCGTAGAGCGCCACCAATGCCGGGGCGTGGGCGAGGCACATCGCCGAAATGCCGGCAAGCAGCCTCGGGTCATCGCCATGCGAAGCGGCGGCCGCGCTGACGACGCCGGTCAGGCCCATCAAACCGGCAACAAATAGCGTCGTGGCGCGAAATCCGCTGTGCGACATGGTCATTCCTTGTTCTGCATGTGAAGGGCGAGGCGGGTGATCGGGTCGAGAATGATCTGCCGGAGCTTGGGATGGTCGATCGTTTCCTCAAGCGCGCGGGTAAAGCAAATCAGCCACTCGTCCCGTTCCTCGGGCCCGATCTCGGCGACGAAATGGCGACGGCGCAGCATCGGATGGCCGCGCTTTTCGACATAGATGGGCGGCCCGCCGAGCCAGCCGGTCAGGTACTCGTAAAACTTCTCTTCGCTTCCGGAAAGATCGGGCGGATGCACGGCACGGCAGCGCGCCGCTTCCGGCAACGTGTCCATCAGCTCATAGAAACGGCGCGTCAGGGCGCGGACCGTCGGGTCGCCGCCGATGGCTTCGTAGAGGGTCGTGGTTTCCGGTTCCGCCATGCTCTGCGTCCTTCGTTCGTTCGGTCCTAGCGCGCAGCGACCGGGCGGACAACGATTTTCAGAACGCGAATTTGCGGCGTTTCATCGCGGTCAAACAACACTTCTCTTGACAAACCGTCCAGACGGTATCTTTATGGGTGCATGACCGAAGCTCATCGTCGCAAGAAACAGCCGGAACAGGTGCGCCAGCAATTGCTGGAGGTTGCCGCACGCCTTTCGCACGAGCAGGGCGTGGCTGGCATCACGCTCGATGCCGTGTCGCAGGCAGCCGGGGTCAGCAAGGGCGGGCTGCTGCACCATTTCCCGAACAAGCTCGCGCTGCTCGACGGGCTGTTCGACGACCTGGTGACACGGTTCGATCGCGAGATCGAGGCGGCGATGGCGCGCGATCCGGTGGCGAAGGGGCGCTTCACCCGCGCCTATATCGATGTCTGCTTCGCGCTCGATCCGGCAACAGACGTGCCGGGCTGGCGCATGCTGACCATCGCGCTGATTGCCGAGCCGCATCTGAAGAGCCGTTGGCGCGACTGGGTCGGCCGGCGATCGGCGGAGTTTGCGGAGACGGACGGTTCGACCGGCTGCGTGCTTGCGCGTTTCGCCTGCGACGGCGTCTGGCTCGCGGATCTGATGCAGAGCCACGACCTCGATGCCGAGGCGCGGGTCGGTCTGGTTGAAAATCTCAAGGCGCTTTCGGCGCAATAGATCACTTCATCGTTTTATCGAAACACTGGAGTGATCTAAGTCTTTGAAATCACGCAGTTCCGGACGGAAAACCGCTTTGCACTTTTCCTGGAACTGCTCTGGTCCGGAATGGAGTCCCCCGATGAACCCCGCCATGCTCTATACCGTCCTGGTTGCAGCCATCGTCTTCGAAGTGCTCGGCACCTCGGCGATGCAGGCCGCGCAGCATTTCACCCGGCTGGGGCCGACGGTGATGATGGTGGTCTGCTATGCGATCGCCTTCTTCTTCCTGTCCTACACGCTGCGCTTCATCCCCGTCGGCATCGCCTATGCGGTGTGGAGTGGGCTCGGCATCGTGCTCATTTCGCTCGTCGGTTACTTCGCCTTCGGGCAGAAGCTCGATCTGGCGGCGATCCTCGGACTGGGGCTGATCATAGCAGGCGTGGTGGTCCTCAATCTCTTTTCCAAGTCGACCTTCCACTGAAGCGGTCGGCAGCGCCTGTCCTCAAGCGCCCTGCGGTGGCGCGGTCGATTCCCTGAGGATCAGTTCCACCGGCCAGAGTTCGTGAACCTCTTCGGTCGGCCGGCCTGAGAGAAGCTGCAGCACGAGGTCGGCCGAGCGCGCGCCCGCCGCCCGCATCGAAGAGCGTGTCGCCGAGAGCGACGGAACCATGTTGTCGGCCGTGAGGTAAGGGAAAACGTCGTCATGGGCGATGACCGAGACCTCGCGGCCGATCTCCAGGCCCATGGACCGTGCTGCCCGGTAGATGCCGAGCGCTGTCATCATCGAGCCGGCAACGAAGGCGGTCGGGCGGGGCGTCTGCTCCAGGAACGAGCGCGCGAAGCGGAAGCCGAGTTCGTCGGTAAAGTTGCCATGGGCGACGAAGCGCGGATCGAAGGCGATGCCGCGCGCCTGCAGCGCGTCGCGGTACCCCTTGTCGCGGTGAAGCGAGAAAGTGCGGCCCTGCCGGCCGTTGATCATGGCGATGCGGCGATGGCCGAGATCGATGAGATGCGAGGTCGCGCGGCGGATCGCGCCTTCGTTGTCGATGTCGAGCCAGGCGTGCGGCACGTCGATATCGGAGCGCCCGTGCACGAGGAAGGGCATGCCGAGCTTGTGGAGGAGGGCGATGCGCTCGTCGTTCGGTTCGGGCGAGTGCACGATCACGGCGTCGACGCGGCCGCTGACGGCGAGCCGGCTATAGAGCTGGATTTCGCCCGTGGGGTTCTTGTCGTCCATTGGGCTGACGAGAATGTCGATATCCTCGGTGCCGAGCCGTTCGGCCAGGCCACCCATGAACTCGGAAAAATGGAACTCGCCGGAGCGGCCCATGACCACGCCGATCGCGCCGGCCCGACCGGTGGCGAGCCGCACCGCATTGATGTTCGGACGATAGCCAAGGCGGGTTGCCTCTTCGGCCACGCGCTTGCGCGTCTTTTCGCTGACTTCGGGATAACCGCTCAGCGCCCGGCTGACCGTCGTCGGCGAAAGCCCCAGTTGTTGTGCGAACTCCCTCAGCTTCATTCGAAATGCGTTTCCTCAAGCCTAGCCCGGTCCCAGAAATATACACCTTCGCTGCCCGTAACAATCGGTTTGTCGGGGACGCCAGGTTCTACAGGTCGGGTATGGATTTTACCAAACCGTTTTAAATTAATACGGTTCCCCTTTGATTTTATGGGGTTCTGTGAGGGGCGGGCGATTTTTCTCTCCCATTGCTATTTGTTTGAAAAACAACGAATATTTGTAATAATCCACGCCAAATGGACTTTTCTAAGTGTGTGGATTGACAGTTTTTCTGTCTTCTGCCAACTTTTTCTCATCCAAACCGCTTTCGAATTTGCCGAGGAGCTTTCGTGCGGTGGAGGGGGAACAGGAGGAGTCGACCCAATGACAACCACGCTCAATGTGCTGAGTTTTTGTGCCGCAATCGTTGCAGCCGGGACGGCTGGCGCCGCCGAGCTTTCGCTCGCCGCCAACACGACCGGGAAGAACGTTCATTTCATTCGCGAACAGCTGGACATTTTCGAGAAGCAGACCGGGCACAAGGTGAGCCTGGTCACCATGCCGCCATCGAGCAGCGAGCAGTTCAGCCAGTACCGGCTGTGGCTTGCCGCCGGAAACAAGGATGTCGACGTCTACCAGACCGATGTCGTCTGGGCGCCGCAACTGGCCGACCAATTCGTCGATCTGACGGAGGCGGCAAAGGACGTTGTTGGCCAGCACTTCCCGTCGATCATCGCTTCGCAGACGGTGAACGGTCGCCTCGTGGCCTTGCCGGTTTTCACCGATGCACCGGCACTGTTCTATCGCAAGGACCTGCTCGAAAAATACGGCAAGACGCCGCCGAAGACCTGGGACGAGCTGGCTGCGACCGCCAAGGAAATCCAGGAGAAGGAGCGGGCCGCCGGCCAAGCCGATCTCTGGGGCTATGTCTTCCAGGGCAATGCCTATGAGGGCCTGACCTGCAACGCACTCGAATGGGTCAAGTCGTCGGGCGGTGGCCAGATCGTCGAGCCCGACGGCACGATCTCGATCAACAACGAGAAGGCGGCCGCCGCAATCGACCGGATCAAGGGATGGGTCGGCACGATCTCGCCGCAGGGCGTGCTTGCCTATCAGGAGGAGGAATCGCGCGGGGTCTGGCAGACCGGCAATTCCGTCTTCATGCGCAACTGGCCCTATGCCTATGCGCTCGGCAATGGCGATGACAGCGCGGTGAAGGGCAAGTTTGCCGTCGCGCCGCTGCCGACGGCCACCGATGGTGACCAGCCGTCTTCGACGCTCGGCGGCTGGAACGTCGCCGTCTCCAAATATTCCGACGACCAGGAGGCGGCGATTGCGCTCGCCAAGTTCCTGTCGTCCGCCGAGGTGCAGAAGCGCCGGGCGATCGAGCTTTCGAACCTGCCGACGGTTGCCGCACTCTACGACGATGCGGAGGTCGCCAAGGCCCAGCCGTTCATGCCGGCCTGGAAACCGATCTTCGAAAGCGCGGTGCCGCGCCCGTCGGCCGTCACCAAGGTCAAATACAACGAGGTTTCCGCCAAGTTCTGGAACGCGGTGCACAACTCGCTTTCCGGCAACGGCACGGCAGCGGAAAATCTTGAACTGCTCGAAGTCGAACTCACCGAGATGAAGGGCGACAACTGGTGATCCTCCCGGGGGCGAGGGGAGTGCTTGTCAAGCATCCCTTCGCTCCACCGAGCCACCGCCTTTTCTCTCCGATCAACCGCTCGGCCGTGCGCCGAATGGCAAGGGTGAGTACAGACATGACCGACATTTCCGTCGCAGACCCGCCTTCCGCCCTTGGGCAGCAGGCCCGGATCCGCTCCGATCTCAACGCCGAGCGCATCCGCTCCGCCTGGATCTTTCTCGCACCGACGCTTCTGGTGCTGGCACTCGTCGCCGGCTGGCCGCTCATTCGCACAGTCTATTTCAGCTTCACCAATGCGTCGCTGACCAACCTCGAAGGCGCCGAGTTCGTCGGCTTCAAGAACTACCTTTCCTGGATCACGCTGAAGAGCGGGCGCACCGTCTATAACGGCCTGCTTGCCGATCCGGCCTGGTGGAACGCCGTCTGGAACACGCTGAAGTTCTCGGCCGTTTCCGTCACCATCGAGACGGTGCTCGGCCTGATCGTCGCGCTGGTCCTGAATGCGAATTTCCCGGGCCGCGGGCTGGTGCGCGCCGCAATCCTGATTCCCTGGGCGATCCCGACGATCGTGTCCGCCAAAATGTGGGCCTGGATGCTCAACGACCAGTTCGGCATCCTGAACGATCTTCTGCTCGGCCTAGGTCTCATCAGCCAGAAGGTCGCCTGGACGGCCAATCCGGAGACCGCGATGGTCGCCGTTTTGATCGTCGACGTCTGGAAGACGACGCCGTTCATGGCGCTCCTGATGCTGGCCGGCCTGCAGATGGTACCGTCGGATATCTATGAGGCGGCCAAGATCGATGGCGTGCATCCGCTCAAGGTCTTCTGGCGGTTGACGCTGCCCTTGATCCGGCCGGCGCTGATGGTGGCGGTGATCTTCCGCATGCTCGATGCGCTGCGCATCTTCGATCTCATCTATGTGCTGACGCCCAACAACGCGAAGACCAAGACGATGTCGGTGCTCGCGCGCGAAAACCTGTTCGACTTCGACAAGTTCGCCTATGGCGCCGCGGCCTCGACGATGCTGTTCCTGATCATCGCGGCGATCACCGTCGCCTACATGTGGTTCGGCCGCGTCAATCTCGAAGGAGAGCGCTGATGGTTGCCACCCTTGCCAAGCGCACGGCGTTCTACGCCCTCGTTGCCGCCATCATCGTCATGGCCGTCTTCCCGTTCTACTATGCGGTGCTGACGAGCTTTAAATCCGGGACGGCGCTGTTCCGGGTCGACTACTGGCCGACCGAGATCTCCTTCGACAACTACGCGGGCATCGTCACCAGCAGCGGCTTTCTGCGCAATCTCGCCAATTCGCTGCTGGTCGCAACGATCGTCGTTGCCGTGTCGTTGCTCCTGGCCGTCACCGCTGCCTATGCGTTGGCGCGAGTGCGGTTCCGCGGTCGCGGGCTCCTGCTTCTGACGATCCTGTCGGTGTCGATGTTTCCGCAGATCGCGGTGCTTGCCGGCCTCTTTGAACTCATCCGCTCGGTCGGCATCTTCAACACGCCCCTGGCGCTGATCTTTTCCTACATGATCTTCACCTTGCCGTTCACGGTCTGGGTGCTCACCACCTTCATGCGCGATCTGCCGGTGGAGATCGAGGAAGCGGCGATCGTCGATGGCGCCACACCCTGGGTGATCATCACCCGCGTGTTCATGCCGCTGATGTGGCCGGCGCTGGTGACGACGGGGCTGCTCGCCTTCATCGCCGCCTGGAACGAGTTCCTGTTCGCGCTGACCTTCACCTCATCGGACAGCCAGCGCACGGTGCCGGTCGCGATCGCGCTGCTCTCGGGAAACAGCCAGTACGAAATTCCGTGGGGCAACATCATGGCCGCATCGATCATCGTCACCGTGCCACTGGTTGTTCTCGTGCTGATCTTTCAGCGGCGGATCATCTCCGGGCTCACCGCCGGCGGCGTCAAAGGATAAGGGGAGAAAATATGGCAGAGCTTCAATTGCGCAACATCCGCAAGTCCTTCGGCGCCTTCGAGGTGATCAAGGGCGTCAGCATGGATATCCGGGCCGGCGAATTCATGGTCTTTGTCGGGCCCTCCGGCTGCGGCAAGTCCACGCTGCTGCGGCTGATCGCCGGGCTCGAAGACATCTCATCGGGCACGCTGTCCTTCGACGGCCAGGTGGTCAACCAGTTGACGCCGTCGAAGCGCGGCATCGCGATGGTGTTCCAGTCCTATGCGCTTTACCCGCATATGACCGTATTCGAGAACATGTCCTTCGGCATGCAGCTTGCCGGCAAGGACAAGGAGCAGTGCAAGAAGCGCGTCGAGGCGGCAGCCGAGATGCTGCAGCTGACGCCCTATCTGCAGCGGCTGCCGCGGCAGCTCTCCGGCGGCCAGCGCCAGCGCGTGGCGATCGGCCGGGCGATCGTGCGTGATCCCAAGGTCTTTCTCTTCGACGAGCCGCTCTCCAATCTCGATGCGGCGCTGCGCGTTGCGACCCGCATCGAGATCGCCAAGCTGCATCGCAGCATGCACAAGACGACGATGATCTATGTCACCCACGACCAGGTCGAGGCGATGACACTGGCGGATCGCATTTGCGTGCTACGGGATGGCCGGGTCGAACAGATCGGCACGCCGCTCGAACTCTATGAAAGCCCGAACTCCGTCTTCGTCGCCGGCTTTATCGGTTCGCCGAAGATGAACTTTCTGTCCGGCGCACTGGCTGCGCCCTACGATGCCCCTACGATCGGCATCCGAGCGGAGCATCTGGAGATCAAGGCGAGTGGGGGTCAATGGTCGGGAACGGTGGTGCATTCCGAAATGCTGGGGTCCGACAGCTACATTTATCTCGATATCGGCGCTGGCGAACCGGTCATCGTCCGGGAAGGTGGCACCTCGCATCACCGGCCGGGTGAGACAATTCACATCTCGCCGCTCGGCGGCAACATCCACCGCTTCGATGCATCGGGGCAGGCTCTCGGCCGCGCACCCATGAAAGGGGCTGCCTGACCAGACCCCGATCAAGCTGAAGACACCCAGAGCTTCGGGGTCGCCAATTCCTGGCGGCCCCATCTATCGTAAGACGACAGGCCCGTAACGGGCGAACACGCAAGGAGAATGGCCGTGCCTATCAGAACAGTTGTTTGGGGCGAGAATATTCACGAGCAGACCAACGAAATCGTCCGCAGCATCTATCCAAACGGGATGCACAACACGATCGCGGCGGCGCTGAATACGGAAGCTGCGATCGAGGCGACGACCGCGACGCTGCAGGAGCCGGAACATGGCCTGAGCGTCGAGCGCCTTGCCAACACCGATGTGCTTCTCTGGTGGGGCCACAAGGACCACGGCGCCGTCAGCGACGAGATCGTCGAGCGCGTTGCCAAGCGCGTCTGGGAGGGCATGGGCCTGATCGTGCTGCACTCCGGCCACTTCTCCAAGATCTTCAAGCGGCTGATGGGCACGCCCTGCGCGCTAAAATGGCGCGAAGCAGGCGAGCGTGAGCGCGTCTGGGCGATCAATCCGCGTCACCCGATCGCCGAAGGCATCGAGGAGAACTTCGTGCTCGAGAACGAGGAAATGTACGGTGAGCAGTTCTCGGTGCCGGAGCCGCTCGAAACCGTCTTCATCTCGTGGTTTGCCGGCGGCGAAGTGTTCCGCTCGGGGCTGACCTGGCGCCGCGGTGCCGGCAACATCTTCTATTTCCGTCCCGGCCACGAAACCTACCCGACCTATCACGACGGCAATGTCCAGAAGGTGCTGCGCAATTCGGTGAAGTGGGCCTACAACGCCGACAACCGCTACACGGCGATCCACGACGCACCAAACGTGCCGGTCGAAAAGGCGCTGGAGCCGATCGTCGAGCGCGGCCCCAGGCTGCACCAGGCCGGCGAAGCAGGATACAGGTGAGCATCATGCGCCTTCTCATTGTAGGAACCGGCGGCATGGCAAACAGCCATGCCCAGGCCTTTGCCAAGATCGAAGGCGTCGAGATGGTCGGCGCTGTCGATGTCGATCCCGCCCGGGCCAAGGCTTTTGCCGACAAGCACGGCATTGCCGCGACCTTCACCTCGCTCGACGAGGCGATCGCCTGGGGCAAGTTCGATGCGGCGACGAACGTGACGCCCGACAAGGCGCATCACCCGACGACGCTGGCGCTCATTGCCGCGGGCAAGCATGTGCTGTGCGAAAAGCCGCTCGCCGAGAATTATGCCAAGGCGGCAGAGATGGCGGAAGCGGCCGAGCGTTCCGGCCTTGTGACCATGGTCAACCTCACCTACCGCAACGTCGCGCCGCTGCAGAAGGCACGCGCAATGGTGCTTGCCGGCGAGGTTGGCAAGCTGCGTCACATTGAGGCGTCCTATCTGCAGAGCTGGCTCGTTTCCAAGGCCTGGGGCGACTGGGCGACGGAATCGCAATGGCTGTGGCGGCTCTCGACGAAGCACGGCTCGAACGGCGTGCTCGGCGATGTCGGCATCCACATCCTCGACTTTGCCGGCTATGGCGCAGGCACGGACGCCGCCCGCCTCTTCGCGCGGCTGAAGACCTTCGACAAGGCGCCTGATAACCGCATCGGCGAGTATGATCTCGACGCCAATGACAGCTTCGTCATGACGGCCGAGTTCGGCAACGGCGCCATGGGCGTCATCCATGCCAGCCGCTGGGCGACCGGGCATCTGAACGAACTCCGGCTGAGGCTACACGGCGACAAGGGTGCCCTCGAAGTGGTGCACACGCCCGATGGATCGACGCTGCGTGCCTGCCTCGGGGCGGACGTCGAAACCGCGACCTGGCGCGATGTCGATGCGGGCACCGTCGCGACGAACTACGAGCGCTTCGTGGCCGCAGTCCGTAAGGGCAAGACGGAGGAGCCCGGGTTCCGCCATGCGGCGAACCTGCAGAAAGTGCTCGACCTCGCGATGGTGACGGAAGCCGAGCGGCGCGAGCTGCCCGTCTAACGAGAGTGACGGTCGGGGGTGTTGCTTTTCGCGGCTCCCCCGCTTTCCGGCGGTGTCCAAGGGGTCACTGCCGAGCCGACGGTGTTTTCCATCGATTGGCCGAGACGCCGCAGCTGCCCGTCGTAGTTCCTGCGGGTGTTGGGATCGAAGATCATGATCGGCGTCGAAACCGCCAGGCTCGCGGCATTGCCGACCGTCTGCGTGGCGCCGAGCGTGACGGCGCCGATGCGTTCGCCGAGACCGACATCGGAATCGGTCACGGTCTGGCCGGCGATCAGCCGGTTGCCAAGCAGGCGCACGACTTCGGGGCTTTCGGCGAACTTCCCGTGGTTGAGCTTGTCGCCGCCCTTCAGCGCTGTCAAATCGATGACGCTGATGCCGGCCAGTTCCAGTTGCGTGCGATAGGGCTCGGCGGTCGGGTCAATCTGGCCGAGGCGGTCGACATTGCCGGAGATACGCCTCGACAAGGTCAGCGCCCGGTCGTCGCGCGATACGAACAGCGTGAACTTCGGGCGCTTCGTACCCATGGCGCGGATCTGCTGGCCGAAGACGTCGACGTCGAGGTCGGGCGACGCGAGGATGACGTCGGTGATCTTGGGCGCGATGCGTCCGTCGCGGATCGCCATCTGGCGCAGTGCCTCGACCGTCACCCACGACCCCATGGAATGGGCCATGACGGTGATTTCGCCGACAGCAGGATTGCTTGAGGCACGCCGCAGCAGTTCCTCCAGCGCGTCGCGCGAATAGTTGGTGCTTTCCTTGTCGTAATTGTAGTCGAATATGCTGGCGCGCGAGGGCCAGGTGAAGATGACGGGCGCGACATCGGTGCCGCTGTCGTGCACGATCTGGGCAAAACGATAAACGGCGTCTTCGTAGCGGTTGTTGAAGCCGTGAACGAAGATCAGTACGCGCCGGGTTTTCGGCAGATGACCTTTCACCCAGTTCTGCACGTCGTTGCCCTGATTGAGCGGCGTGACGCTGACGGTGGAGAAATCCCGCTCCGGATTGGCGGGAAGCTTCGTGGGCCATTGCACCTGGCCGACCTTGCGGTTCTTTTCCGGCGGAATGGAGACGGCAATTTCCGTCAGCGAAAGCTCGGCTGAGCGTTCGCCGCTAAAAAGCACGCCCGGCTCGGTGGAGGGGGCACGGGTGGTTGCGACCAGCAGATCGACCTTGGAGGCGCCACCCGTCGTGCCCGAAGGGACGAGCACGCCCACGGGCCGTCCGGCGCAGGCCGCAAGGGTGGCCGCCAGGAGAAGCGTCGCAGCGATGCGGCCCCAGGGCCTCTTCGAGCCCGCAAGAGAAAACGAACGCACCACCAACCTCCCTGTGCCGCATCATGCAGCATGTCGGCCCGATCCGTGGCCCAAGCCATTCTCCTTGCATGAGAAACGCTGGGTTTTCATCCCTTGGCTGAGGTTCGAAGCCCTGCGGCACCGTGTTTGCCCGCGGCTATGCGGCAATCATGCAACATTTCGCTACAGGCAGGCCTGGGTAAAACCCCCTGATATTCATTGAAAAGGCTTTGGGCTTTCACTAGCATCGCTTCGACTTTCCCCTGGACGCGACCCGAACGGCCCGTCCGATCTCCCTGAAATGATAAGGAAATTCAGGAATGCAGGCGGTTTTCGATGGCCATAACGACGTGCTTCTGCGTCTGTGGCAGAACGCCCGGAAGGGCCAGGACCCGGTACGCGAATTCGTCGACGGCATCGAACAGGGCCATATCGATGCGCCGCGCGCCAAGGCGGGCGGTCTCGTTGGTGGCCTCTCGGCAATCTACGTGCCCTCGGGAGATCTCGTCCTGCAGCCGCCGAACGAGAACGGTCACTACGAAACGCCGCTTTCGGCACCGCTCGAGCACCTGCCGTCGCTGGCGATCGCCATGGAACTCGCCGATATCGCCGTCCGCCTCGACCGGGCAGGGGCGTGGAAGCTCTGCCGGTCGACCGCCGAAATCCGTAGAGCGGTCGAGGCCGGCGTCTTCGCCTCGGTCCTCCACATGGAAGGCTGCGAAGCGATCGGCGCCGATCTTTCCGCGCTCGAAACGTTCTATGCCGCTGGCCTGCGTTCGCTGGGGCCGGTCTGGAGCCGCCACAACGTCTTCGGTCATGGCGTACCGTTCTCCTATCCGATGTCTCCGGACACCGCACCCGGACTGACGGACGCCGGCTTCGAGCTCGTGCGGACCTGCAACCGTCTGGGCATTCTGATCGATCTCGCACACATCACCGAGAAGGGCTTCTGGGACGTGGCGAAGACCACCGACCAGCCGCTGGTCGCCAGCCATTCGAATGCGCATGCGCTGACCCCGGTCGCGCGCAACCTGACCGACAAGCAGCTCGACGCCGTCCGCGAAAGCAAGGGCCTCGTGGGGCTCAATTACGCGACGACGATGCTGCGCGCCGACGGCCAGGAAAATGCCGCGACGCCGCTTTCCGACATGGTGCGCCATGTCGACTATCTCATCGAGCGCATGGGCATCGACTGCGTCGCACTCGGGTCGGATTTCGACGGGGCAACGATCCCCGAGGAGATTGCTGATGCGGCCGGTAGTCAGGCGCTCGTTGCGGCGCTCAGAAGCGCCGGATATGGTGATGCCGAACTGGCAAAGATATGCCGGGAGAACTGGTGGAGAGTTCTGGGACAGGCTTGGCACGAGGCCGCCTGAACCCATGAAGAAGGGGCCCAAAAGGGCGTAAACGAGGGAACTGCAAACATGATGCACAAGCTCAATGGACGTCTTCGTCTTCTGACGGCTTCTGCGGCGCTGGCCATGGTGATGGCTGCAACCGCACCGGCCTTTGCGGAAACGCCGAAGGACACGCTGGTCGAAGCCTTTGCGATCGACGACGTGATTACCATGGATCCGGGCGAAGCCTTCGAGCTGACCGCGGCCGAAATCACCGGCAACACCTACAGCATGCTGGTGCGCCTCGACATCAACGACACGACCAAGGTCGTCGGCGACCTCGCCGACAGCTGGACCGTGTCCGACGACGGCCTGACCTATACGTTCAAGCTGAAGCCCGGCCTGAAGTTCGCTTCCGGCAATCCGGTGACCGCTGAAGACGTCGCTTGGTCCTTCGAGCGTGCCGTGAAGCTCGACAAGAGCCCGGCCTTCATCCTCACCCAGTTCGGCCTTACGGGCGACAACGTGACGGAAAAGGCCAAGGCAACGGACGCGCAGACCTTTGTCTTCACCGTCGATCAGGCCTATGCGCCGAGCTTCGTCTTGAACTGCCTGACGGCAACCGTGGGCGCCGTGCTCGACAAGAAGCTCGTGCTCGAAAACGTCAAGCCGGTCACGCCGACGGACGAGTACAAGTATGACAACGACTTCGGCAATGAATGGCTGAAGACCGGCTATGCCGGCTCGGGCCCATTCAAGCTGCGCGAATGGCGCGCCAACGAAGTCATCGTTCTCGAGCGCAACGAAAACTACTATGGCGAACAGGCAAAGCTTGCTCGCGTCATCTATCGCCACATGAAGGAAAGCTCGGGCCAGCGCCTGGCGCTTGAAGCGGGCGATATCGACGTGGCACGCAACCTCGAGCCGGGCGATTTCGACGCCGTTTCGAAGAATGCCGACCTCGCCACCACGAACGCGCCGAAGGGCACGGTCTACTACATCAGCCTCAACCAGAAGAATGCGAACCTCGCAAAGCCCGAAGTGCGCGAAGCGTTCAAGTATCTGGTCGACTACGATGCCATCGGCTCGACCCTCATCAAGGGCATCGGCGAGATCCACCAGAGCTTCCTGCCGAAGGGCGTTCTGGGTGCACTCGACGAGAACCCCTACAAGCTCGACGTCGCCAAGGCGAAGGAACTGCTGACCAAGGCCGGCCTTGCCGACGGCTTCACCGTCACCATGGACGTTCGCAACGGCCAGCCGGTCACCGGCATTGCCGAGTCCTTCCAGCAGACGCTGGGCCAGGCCGGCGTGAAGCTCGAAATCATCCCCGGCGACGGCAAGCAGACGCTGACGAAGTATCGTGCCCGTAACCACGACATGTATATCGGTCAGTGGGGCATGGACTATTTCGACCCGAACTCGAACGCCGAAACCTTCACCAGCAACCCTGACAACTCCGACGAAGGCAAGAACAAGACCCTTGCCTGGCGCAATGCCTGGGACGTTCCGGAGCTGACGAAGAAGACCAAGGACGCTCTGCTCGAGCGCGACAGCGCCAAGCGTGCGGAGACCTACAAGGAACTGCAGAAGACGGTGCTGGGCGAAAGCCCGTTCGTCATCATCTTCCAGCAGACCGAAGTCGCCGGCTACCGCGGCAACGTCAAGGGCCTGAAGCTCGGTCCGAGCTTCGACACCAACTTCGTCGCCGGCATCACCAAAGAATAAGCCGTCTCGAAGGAATAAACCGAAAGGATCGTTCCCTTGAGCATGAGCGCAACAGGGACAGTGGGCGGGCGCAAACGCGCCCGTCCCGGTAAGATCGTGGCAGCGGTGCTGCGCTTTCTTGTCGTTGTCGTCACCACCTATCTCGGCCTTCTGGCCGTCACCTTTTTCATCGGCCGGGTAATCCCGATCGACCCGGTTCTGGCCGTTCTCGGCGACCGGGCGCCGACGCATGTCGTCGAAAGGACGCGCGAGGCGATGGGGCTCAATCTGCCCCTCTACCAACAATTCTTCATCTATGTCCGCCAGGCGCTGACCGGTGACTTCGGCGTTTCGGTGCTGACGACCAATCCGGTCATGACCGACATCCGCCGCGTCTTCCCGGCGACCATGGAGCTCGCGACGCTCGGCACGCTCATCGGCGCCCTGTTCGGCGTTCCGCTCGGCGTACTTGCGGCCGTCAAGCGCGGCAGCATTGCCGACCAGATCGTGCGCGTCATCGGCCTTGTCGGCTATTCCGTGCCGATCTTCTGGCTGGCGCTCCTGTCGCTGCTGGTGTTCTACGCGCGGCTGAAGTGGGTCGCCTATCCCGGCCGTATCGATATCGTGTTCGAGTACACGTTCACGCCGATCACAGGCTTCTACCTGTTCGACGCGCTCTGGCAGCGGCAGTGGGACGTGCTCTGGGATGTGTTCCGCCACATCATTCTGCCGGCCTCGCTGCTCGGCTACTTCTCGCTCGCCTATATCAGCCGCATGACCCGCAGCTTCATGCTCAACGAGCTGCAGCAGGAGTACATCGTCGCGGCGCGCGCCAAGGGCCTGTCCGAGACCCGGATCATCTGGGGCCACGCGCTCCGGAACGCGGCCGTGCCGCTCGTGACGGTGATTGCGCTCTCCTATGCCGGCCTGCTCGAGGGCTCGGTCTTGACGGAAACCGTCTTCGCCTGGCCAGGTCTCGGTCTCTATATCACCAACTCGCTGCAGAATGCCGACATGAACGCCGTGCTTGGTGGCACCATCATCATCGGTTCGGTCTTCATCGGCATCAATCTCCTGTCCGATCTTCTCTACCGGACGCTCGACCCGAGGACGCGCCAGCGATGAGTACCGTTACCGAAACCCGTGCGATGACGCGTCGCGAATGGCTGCTGTCCGATCGCCCGCAGTCGCGCACCCAGGCCCGGCTTGGCCGTGCCTATATGACGTGGCAGCGTTTTGCGGCCAACAAGCTCGCCGTTCTCGGCCTGCTCATCCTGCTGGCGTTGGTCTTCGTTGCCGCCTTCGTCGATTTCCTGGCGCCGCATTCGCCCTATATCGGGGATCTTGCCAACGCCCGTCTGCTGCCGCCGGGAACCCCCGGCTACCTGCTCGGCACCGACGATCTCGGCCGCGATATTCTCTCGCGGCTGATCCATGGTTCGCGGCTGACGCTTGCCGTCGTGCTTCTCGTTGCGATCATCGCAGCACCTGTCGGGCTCATCGTCGGCGCTGTCGCCGGCTATGCTGGCGGCTGGGTCGACGCAGTGCTGATGCGTATCACCGACATCTTCCTCGCCTTCCCGAAACTGGTTCTGGCGCTCGCCTTCGTGGCAGCGCTCGGACCGGGCATCGAGAACGCCGTCATCGCGATCGCCATCACCTCCTGGCCACCCTATGCGCGTATCGCCCGCGCCGAGACGCTGACGGTGCGCAACTCCGACTACATCGCCGCCGTGCAGCTCATGGGCGCATCGCCGATCCGTATCGTCTTCCGCCATGTGATGCCGATGTGCATGTCGTCGTTGATCGTGCGTGTCACGCTCGACATGGCCGGCATCATCCTGACGGCCGCGGGCCTCGGCTTCCTCGGCCTCGGCGCGCAGCCGCCGCTGCCGGAATGGGGCGCGATGATCGCCTCGGGCCGCCGCTTCATCCTCGACCAGTGGTGGGTGGCAACGATGCCCGGCATCGCGATCCTGATCGTCAGCCTCGGTTTCAACCTGCTCGGCGACGGCCTGCGCGACGCGCTCGATCCGCGGGAGAGCGGCCAATGAGTACGCTTCTGACCGTTGAAGACCTCAAGGTCTCGTTCCCGACCCGCACCGGCCTCGTCGAGGCTGTGCGCGGCGTCTCCTTCACGCTCGGCCGCGAGCGCCTCGGCATCGTCGGCGAAAGCGGCTCCGGCAAGTCGCAGACCGGCCGGGCGATCATGGGGCTGACGCCTGGTCATGCGGAGGTGGCGGCAAAGCAGTTGAACTTTGACGGCATCGACCTGCTCTCCGCATCGCCGAAGGTCCGCCGGGATCTCAGGGGCAAGCGGATCGCGATGATCCTGCAGGACCCCAAGTATTCGTTGAACCCGGTGATGAGCATCGGCCGGCAGATCGTCGAGACGCTACGGCAGCACGAAAATGTCAGCCGCGGCGAGGCCCGGGAGAGGGCACTCGACATGCTGGCCGCGGTGCAGATCCGTGATCCGAAGCGCGTTTACGATCTCTACCCGCACGAGGTTTCGGGCGGCATGGGCCAGCGCGCGATGATCGCGATGATGCTGGTTGCCGGGCCGGAACTCTTGATCGCCGACGAGCCGACTTCGGCGCTCGACGTGACGGTACAGCTCGAAGTGCTTGGCATCCTCGACAAGCTCGTCGCCGATCGAGGCATGGGCCTGATCTTCGTGTCGCACGATCTGCGGCTCGTGTCGTCCTTCTGTGACCGCGTGATCGTCATGTATGCCGGCCGGATCGTCGAGGAACTGGCGGCGTCCGAGCTTGCCAATGCCAAGCATCCCTATACACAAGGTTTGCTGAACTGCATGCCGGCGATCGGATCCGATCGTCATCCTCTGCCGGTTCTCGACCGCAAGCCGGAGTGGGCCCAATGACCTCAGCCGTTTCCGTTTCGAACCTTTCCGTCACCTATGACGAGTTCAAGGCGCTGAACGACGTCAGCGTCGAGATTGCGCCGGGCGAATCCTTCGGGCTCGTCGGCGAGTCCGGATCGGGCAAGTCGACCTTGCTTCGGGCGATCGCCGGTCTCGCGCCCGTCACCGGCGGCACCATTCGCGTGCATGATCGTGTTCTGCAGGGGGCAAAGCGCGACAAGGCCTTCTACCGCGCCGTGCAGATGGTGTTTCAAGATCCCTATGGCTCGCTGCACCCGCGCCAGACGATCGACCGGCAATTGCTGGAGCCGCTGGCGATCCACGGCGTGGCCGACGGCGAGCGGCGCATCCTGAAGGCGCTTGACGAGGTCGGTCTCGGGTCGGGTTTCCGCTTCCGCTATCCGCACCAGCTGTCGGGCGGTCAGCGCCAGCGCGTTGCGATCGCCCGGGCGCTGATCCTCGAACCATCGATCCTGCTGCTCGACGAGCCGACTTCGGCGCTCGACGCCTCGGTCCAGGCGGAAGTCTTGAACCTCCTGGAACAGGTCCGGCGCGACCATAAGCTGACCTTCATCATGGTCAGCCACGATCTCGGTGTCGTCACCCATATGTGCGATCGGTTGGCGGTGATGCAGGGTGGACGTGTCGTCGAACGCCTGTCCTCGGCGGACCTCGTCGCCGGGCGTATCGGTGAAGATTACACGCGCAGCCTTATGGTCGCGAGCAAGGGCTTTCAGCGCAAGGACGCTGCCGTGACTGCGTGACGGTACCGATACAAGCGGGCCATCGTCCCGCTTGTATCGCTTCGTTTCGAACCATCCGGTCCAGGCCCGGCCGCTTAGGCGCTTTGCCGCCAGACCGAGGTCGAGTCGGTGATTACCTTTTGGATGCGCCGCTGCTCGCGCCATTCCCGGCCCATATCCTTGATGACCGGCTGCGCCTCGGGCGAGAAGATATAGTTGCGGCGACTGGCGACATAGGCCTCCATCGCCGGGTTGACGCCCGAATAGAACTGCTTTTCCGGATCACGCGAGAGGTCCATCAGGCCGGCGCATTGCCGCGCGAAGTCGCCGCGAAGGATCGACGGCGACGTCGTGAATTTCGGGAAAGTGCGAAACAGCGGGATCTTGATCCCGAACAGATACGCGTATTCGTTGCGCCGATGGAAATGGCCCTTGCGGCGGATATTCCAGTTCTGGTCCGCCGTGTGGAACGAGACCTGGCTGATCGCCGGGTCCGCGAAGGGCGCCAGCAGTTCTTCGCCCATGTCCCTCAGGGAGATCCAGTCGTCCTCCAGGTGGAAGACGTAGTCGGCGCTGGTGGCCGACCAGAGTTTCGCGACGGCCGCACAAAAGCCCGGGCTCTCGGGCTGGAACACGGTTCCGTCGGGAAAATGGTTGCGGAATATCTCGACGCAGGCACGATGATCCTCCTCCGATCCGAAAACCGGATCGAGATTGAGATAGGCGCCGCGCAGGTCGAGCCTGGAAAAGATTTTGTCCCGGAAGCTCGCCAGCGTCTGGGCAAGCAGGTCCGGGCGCCGGGTGGCGACAAGGCATAGGTCAATCGTGGACATAGCACCTCCTTGGGTGCATTTTTTTCAACCGTCAATACCCACGCCAACCCTGACGTTCACTTAGATCGTGCCGAATTTACGGCAAAGTCACCGAATTTACGGCAAAGCGACCTAAGGCGATCAATAAAGTCGATTTTGGGCGGCTCAACGCGGTCTGGTTGAAGACTGTCCACACTTCCTGGCGTCTAGAATTAGAAGACGCTCAGCTTCGGAATGGCGACGACGAAGCGGCCGCCCCAGTCACGGATCGCCTCGTTGTCGGCGACGATTTCCGTCTTCAGGTTCCAGGGCAGGATGACGAGATAATCGGGCTTTGCATCCTCGATGACCGTCGGCGCGTGCACCGGAATATGGGTACCGGGCAGGAGCTTGCCCTGCTTCAGGTCATTGCGGTCGACGGCAAAGGCGATTTCGCTGGGCGACAGCCCGCAGACATTGAGGAACGTGTTGCCTTTCGCAGCGGCGCCATAGGCCGCTACGGTTTTTCCCTCGGCCTTGGCATTCGCCAGGAAGTTCTGAAAATCCTTGCAGACGGCGGCGATGCGGTCGTCGAATGCCGTGTAGGTCTCCATCCGCATCAGCCCGGCAAGCGCCTCAGTCGCTCGCAACCGCTCGAGTTCCAGCGTGGTCTCGCGCACGCCGGACCTCAGCTGCGCATAGACGCGCAGCGAACCGCCATGGGTCGGCAGTTCCTCGACGTCGAAGACCTTGAGGCCGGAGCTTTCGAAGATGCGTTCGACGGCCGCCAGCGACAGATAGGAATAGTGCTCGTGGTAGATCGTGTCGAATTGCACGCCTTCCATCAGACGCAACAGATGGGGGAACTCGAACGTCGCAACGCCATCGGGCTTCAGCAGGATGGCGAAGCCGCCGACGAAGTCGGCGATATCGGGCACATGGGCGAGCACGTTGTTGGCCGCCGTGAGGTCGGCGCGAATGCCACGCTTGACGAGTTCGGTTGCCGTCTCCCGTCCGAAGAAGGCGACCTCGGTCGGGACCTGCCGCTCCTCGGCCAGTCGCGCGGCATTGGCGGCCGGTTCGATGCCGAGCGCCGGGATGCCCTTGGCGACGAAATACTGCAGCAGATAGCCGTCGTTCGAGGCGATCTCGACGACCTGCGAATTGTCATCGAGCGCGAAGCGTTCGGTCATGCTCTCGGCGTAGCGGCGTGCGTGTTCGAGCCAGCTTGTGGAGAAGGAAGAGAGGTAGGCGTAGCCGTCGGTGAAGATTTCATCGGCCGGCACGTTTTCCGTCGTCTGCACCAGCAGGCACTCGGAGCAGACCATCGCCTTCAGCGGAAACGATCGCTCGCGGGCGATGGCTTCCTTCGTCGGTTCGAGAAAGGAATTGGACCAGGGCGTGGAGCCCAGGTCGGCAACGACGGTCTTGAGCGGTGTCGAGCAGAAACGGCAGTTGTGGGACATCGAAGTCGTTAGCCTCTCATGAATGCGTCGATTTGGCTGAGTGTCAGATCACGGGCGCCAGCGCCGCGGCGCCAGCCGTCATACCAGCGCGCGGTCCAGGCGATCGCCTCGTCCTGCGATAGACGGGTTGCCCATGACAACGTCCGTCCGGCAAGTGCCGGATCGAGGCCGAGCGTCTTCATTTCGTGCGGCTGGTCCTCGGATGACGCGTCACGCCATTGCGTGGGCAAGCCCATTGCGGTCTGGATGGCGGCGGCAACGTCCCGAACCGGGACCTGTCGCTCGTCGGGAGCCGGGCCGAAATTCAGCGCCGCCACATCGGTCTGGCCGCCATGAAGCGCCTCGGCATAGACGAAGTATCCATTGAGGCAGTCGAGCACGTGCTGCCAGGGCCGTGTCGCCATCGGACTGCGGATATCCAGCGTCTCGCCCGAAAGGGCAGCGCGAATGATATCCGGAACCAGCCGGTCCGCGGAAAAATCGCCGCCGCCGAGCACATTGCCGCCACGGGCGGTTGCCACCCTTATGCCGCGCTCACGCAGATAGGAATCCCGCCAGGTCGAAACGACCAGCTCGCAGGCGGCCTTCGAACCGGAATAAGGATCGTGGCCACCGAGCACGGCGTCTTCCGGAAAATGCCGGCCGCTTTCGTCGTTGCGGTAGACCTTGTCGGTGGTGACGACAAGGACAGTCTTGAGGGCAGGGGCTGCGCGTGCCGCTTCCAGCAGGCGCGCCGTGCCCATGACGTTGACGTCGAAGGTTTCGACCGGCGTCCGGTAGCTTTCGCGAACCAGAGGCTGGGCCGCCATGTGAAGGACGATCTGCGGGTCGCAAGCGCGGACGGCGGATGCGAGCGTGTCGCCGTCGCGGATGTCGGCGAAATGTTCGTTGGTGGCCGATTCCGATCCGAGCAGTGCGTGCAGCGAGGGGGTGGCCGCCGGTGACAGGCCGTATCCGGTCACCTCAGCGCCCATTTGTGTCAGCCACAGGCGGGCCCAGCTTCCCTTGAAGCCGGAGTGACCAGTCAGCATCACCCGTTTTCCGGCCCAGAAGAACGGGTTCGCAAGCCTGCTCATGCCCAGACTTTCCAGGGGGCCGCTCCGCTCTGCCAGAGGTCTTCGAGCTGGTTCTTGTCGCGCAACGTATCCATCGGGCGCCAGAAACCGGCGTGTTCGAAGGCCATCAACTGGCCGTCTGCGGCGAGACCTTCCAGAGGCTCCGCTTCGAACGGCGTCTGATCGCCCTCAATGCGATCGAGCACCGAACGGTTGAGGACGAAAAAGCCGCCATTGATGTGACCGTTGTCGCCTGCCGGCTTTTCGATGAAGCTTCTGACCCGCCCGTCGCTGACAGCAAGCGCGCCATAGCGGCCGGGCGGGACCACACTGGTGACCGTCGCCTGGCGGCCGTGATGGCGGTGGAAGTCGGTCAGCGCCTTGATATCGATGTCGGCGACGCCGTCGCCATAGGTGAGGCAGAACGTATCGCCGAGATGGTCGGCCACGCGTTTCAGGCGCCCGCCGGTCATGGAGTCCGTTCCGGTATCGACGAGCGTCACGCGCCAGGGCTCGGCCTTGTTCGAATGGAACAGGGTTTCACCCGTCGCCATGCAATAGGTGACGTCGGAGGAATGCAGCACGTAGTTGGCGAAGTATTCCTTGATCATGTAGCCGCGATAGCCGAGGCAGATCACGAAATCCGAGAAGCCGTAGTGGCTGTAGATCTTCATGATGTGCCAGAGAATCGGCCGCCCGCCGATTTCGATCATCGGTTTTGGCCGGAGATGGCTCTCCTCCGAGATCCGCGTGCCGTAGCCACCGGCGAGAATGACGATTTTCATGCGACCGCCCCGTATTTGCGCCGGCCACTCGGCATGGCGCATTGCAAAGTCCTAATATCCTGGCGACCTTGCGCGGAGGTGGTCTGCGCGCGCCTGCTCTCAGGCGGCGAGGCAGCCCCGCAGGACCTCGACCACGCGGCCGATCTCGTCGCATGTCATGTCGTGATAGCTCGGCAGGTTGATCGCGCGGCCGGGCAGGTCATAGGCCACGGTGTTCGCTGGCACCTCGTCAAAGGGCGGCAACGAACTCAGCGGCCAGAAAAAGACACGGGCGTCGATGTTCTCGGCCGCAAAGGCGTTCTGCAAAGCCTCCCGGGTGACGCCGGTTTCCGGCGCAAAGACGACGGTCGGCATCCAGAAGCCGTTCTTCGTTCCCTCCGGCTCTGGGTTCATGGCAATGGCGTTCACGCCTGCAAGCTGCTCGCGATAGGCGTAGAAGATTTCTCGCTTGCGATCGACCAGCTCGCCGACGCGCTCGATCTGCGCGAGGCCGACGGCGGCCTGCAGGTTCGACATCTTGTATTTGAAGCCGATCTCGTCCGGCCAGAACTGCTTTTTTTGCCCGCGGGCGCGGCCGTGATTGGAGAGCGTCAGCACCTTTTCGTAGAGCGTCTCGTCGCTGGTGACGAACATGCCGCCTTCGCCCGTCGTCACAGTCTTGGTGCCGTGGAAGGAGAAGGCGCCGAAGGCACCAAGCGATCCGGCCTTGCGGCCGCGCCACTCGGATCCGAGCGCTTCGGCCGCATCCTCGACAACAGGAATGCCGTGCCGGGCGCCGATCTCAAGCAACCGGTCCATGTCGCAGAGATTGCCGTAGATGTGAACCGCAAGGATCGCCCTGGTTCTTGGCGTGATCGCTGCCTCCGCCTTTTCCGGGTCGATGCACCAGCTGTCGGCAAGCACGTCGACGAAGACCGGTTTTGCGCCGAGGTGAACGATCGGCGCGGCAGACGCCGTCCAGTTGGTGTCCGCAAGGATCACTTCGTCGCCGGCTCCGACGCCGAGTGCCGCAAGCCCCATGTGCAGCGCGCCGGTGCAGCTCGATGTCGAGATCGCGTGCGTCGTGCCGAGATGCGCGGCGAAGGCCGCCTCGAAGCGGTTGATGTAGTCGTAGCAGCGCTCGCCCCAGCCATTGGCCGCCGCATCGGTCGCATAGGTCACTTCACGGTCGGTGATCGAAGGTTTGGTGTAGAGGATGCGGGGTTTCATGGGGAGCGCTTGGTGAGAACCGGGAGTTCGAAAGGGGCGTGGATGCCGGGCGGGATTTTGTCGAGATTTCGTCCCGCTCCGGCTTCTTGCTGTGTGCTCTTGTCAGAGCCAGACGTGGTCGAGCCCAGGCCGCTGCAGCCAGGGTTGCGCGGCAATCGCAGCGCGGGCCTTCAGCGGGTTGAGACCGATGAACAGTGCTTCGGCTTCCGCTGGCAGGTCCTCAGGCGAAAGCACCGGGATGCCGAAATGGGTGGCGCCCTTCATGTTCTCGTTGCGGTCGAGGAATGCCACGACATCGACGGCCTGGCCGATCCGGCAGTAGATCCAGCTTCCGTAGAAACCGGCGCCGTAGATCGCGACCTTGCGCTTGGCGTAGCGATCTGCCCCGCTCGCGAGCGTTTCCGACGCCCGATCCCAGAAGGCGCAGATGTCGCGGGCTTCCTTGGCCGCATCGGCGGCGGATTTCGACGTGTGGGCGGCCTCGACGGTCGCTTCCGCGCGCTTTGCAACGACGAAAAAGGCGCCAGGGAACGAGGTCGAGTCGATCACCTGCAGTTCGAACCCGACGCTTGCCAGGGCATGGGCAAGCGAGGCTTCGCTGAAGTGATTGAGATGATCGGCGACGGCCATGTCGCCGGGATTTCCGGCAACGTCGGGGATCGAGAACAGGAAGGTGCCATCCGCGCGAAGCAGGTCATGCACATCGCGCATGAAGCCGATGGGATCAGCCACGTGCTCGATGACGAAATGGCTCATGACGGCATCGAACGTCCCACGCCAGGCCTCGGGTACCGAATAGGTGGCCTGTGCCGCTTCCGGCACCCAACCCTGCCAGGCGGGAGCGTAGTCGGAGCTGACTTCGAAGACGTGCGGACGCAGATCCTTGCGGGCGACGGCCATCTTGCGCAGCGTGTCAGCCTTGGCGGCACCATAATCGAGGATGCTCGCGCCCTCAGGCAGGTCCAGCAAGCGCAGGGACAGTGCAGCCTGGTGGTCGGTACGATAGGTGATCGTACCGTCGGCTGCGACCGCGAAGATCTGGTCGTGGTTCTCGCTGCTCAACGAGATCCGGTATTCCGTGTCATAAAAGGCTCGAATGTCCGGGATGTCATCGCTTTGCGCGTGCCCGCACGTGCCGCAGACGAAGACCCGGGTCGGCACGTCGAGCAGGGTCGTGCCCGACGTGAGTGCCGGTGCAGGCGCTTCATAGGATGGGGCACCGATGTGGGTACTACAAACGCGGCATGCGGTCATGCGAGCTCTCCCTGGGGCGCAACCAGTTCCGGCAGCACGTCGGCATAATTGACGCCTGCTGCGAACGAGCCCTTCCAGCCGATGCGGATGCCGACCGGCTCGGCGTAGTTGAAGTAGCGGAACTGGATGCTCCAGCGCGGCGTCTGCGAAACGTTGTGGCCCGACTGATGCAGCGTCAGGAAATCCATGAGGATGAGGTCGCCGGGCTTGCTGAGCGGGGCCACGTGCTTGTAGCGCGCCAGACGCTCCTCGCCCTTGTGCAGGAACAGCGAATAGGCGCCGGTCTTGCCGAGGCCGGCGTCGTCTTCGTAAACCGGGACGAAGCCTTCGGCCTGCGAGCCCTCAGCGATCTGAACCGGGCCCATGTCTGCGGTGACCGGCAAAAGCGGTGTCCAGAAGACGATGCCATCGACACTACGCAACTGGCCGGGAAATTCCTGGTGCCATTGCGCGCGAAACTTTTCTTCGCCTGGATTATCGATACGGATGCCATAGCCACCGGCGGCGAGGCCCGGGATGCTTTCCGGCCGAAGCGCCTTGAAGACCTCGTCGTTGGCAGCCGAGCTGACAAGCCGCATGAAGGCTGGAATCTGCTTCACCGCATCATAGACTTCGCCACCCCAGGAGCGGTTGACCGCAATCAGCTTGCGATAGGCGATCGTCATCGCTTCGTGCGCCGTACCGGTCGGTGCGTCTACGCCGTACTTCTTGCAGATCAATTCGAGGATCTGGCGGATGCCTTCCTGAATCGGCTCGATCTGCGACTGGGCGTCGTAGAAGCCGGGCACGACGTGGTAGCCCTTGGTTTCGAATTCCTGGCGCGCGCTTTCGGAAATGATGGTGCCGTTCTTCATGATACGCCTGCTTCCTCCTTCAGGAATTCCTGCCGTGAGACGGTCGTCGGTAACAAAATGCTGGCGCGCATCGGGTCCGGTGCGCGCGGTCGGGTCCAGGCTGGAAAAATAGAGCGTGAAGCTTTCGCCGGGCTGTGGCCACGCCGGGTGGCAGTGGTCGTGTCATGGAACCGGAGGTCGCGGATGTTGACCGTGCCGCCTCGGGAAGACTTAAGCCGAAGCCGATCCCTCGCATGCCCCCTCGGCGGCAACGATCCTGTCGATGCGACCGCCGATCTGCGCCCCGATATAGAGATTCTCGTAGCAGCGGGCAGGGAAGCCGGCCTGCTGCATGTGGAACGCCGTCCGGTCGATGTCGTATTCGACACGATGAAGTTCTATGGAACCTTCTGCAGACAAGAGGGCGAAGGCTGCGCGCGGGTCGCCGTCGCGCGGCTGTCCGACCGAGCCGGGATTGCAGAAGGTCTTGCCGCCGATCTCGAGACGCACCTGCACATGGGTGTGGCCGGTAAAGAGCCTTTCGGCTCCTTCGGGGAAGTGCGTCTCCGAAACCTGGTAGAGATATTCGTCGATCGGATCCTGCCAGCTTCCGTGGACGAAATAGGTCGAGCCGTCGATGATTTTGGATCGCGATTCGGCAAGCCATGCCCGTTGATCGGCCGAGATGATGCCCCGCTGGTGCTCGATGATGTCGTTGACCATCTTCGAGCGCGGACAGCCTTCACCGCTGACGATATAGTGGTCGTGATTGCCCATGATGTTTTGAATGCCGCGCGCCTTCAGCGCGTCGATGCAGTCGCCCGGCTGGGCGTAGTATCCAACGACGTCGCCGAGCGAGAGGATCGAGCTGCAGCCGAGTTCATCGATGCGGGCAAGCACGGCCTCAAGCGCCGGCAGATTGCCATGTATGTCGGAAATGATCGCGATCATAGGACGACCAGATCTTCGGAGTAGCGCCACGCCCGACCTGATTTGATCTCCGGTTCCTCCGGCCTTTTCCCATACACATAATAGTCGACCGCCATCGCTGCCTCGTTGTAGCCGAAGGCCGCGCGCAGCGAGGTGCTGCTCGAGAAGCGCGGGTTGATTTCGAGCAGGTAGGGCGTCGTTCCCTCCAGGCGGAACTGATAGTTCGTCGGCCCGAGCGGCTTGAAGTGTTGCGAGAGCCTTTGCACGGCCTCGGTCAGCAAAGGCTCGTCGACCACCTCCGCATATTGGGTGTTGCCGGCGACCGATAGCTTGCGCTTGAAGACGATCGGCGACAGCGTAGTCCCTTCACCAAACCCGAAGGCGCCGACCGTATATTCCTGGTCGTTGCTACCGACATACTTTTGAACGAGAAAGTCGTCGGCGCTTTTCAGCGTCCAGTAGTCGAAATCGGCGGTGTCCCGGATTAGGGCAATGCCGCGCGAACCGTTGCCGCGCCGCGGCTTCAGCAGCAAGGGCAGGGGGCCGAGTTCGCGCGTGCAATCATCGAGGGTGCGACTGAGCGTGCTTGGAATGGCCGGGAACCCCGCCCGCAGCAGTGCCTCGCCCATGTCCCACTTGTCCTGCCCGAGGGTGATCAGCGCAGAGCTGTTCAAGGCGACGCGTGTGTCTGTCGTCTCGAAAAGCGCCCGGTGCTCGTTGAAGAACAGGACATCGAGTTCCAGGCCTGGCAGCACCAGGGCGACGTTTTCTCGGCGCAGCAGCTCGAGCCAGAATTCGAGATAGTCTTGGGACGCCTCGTCGCATGCGGGTTTCGCAACGAAATGGTCGCAGAAGTGTCGGCCGATGCCATTGGCATCGCGGTCGATGCCGATGATCCGGATCGGCGCTTCCGATTTGCGCAGCGATGCAACGATACCCTGGCCGATGATGGCGCCGACCGCAGTCACCACGACCGTAACAGCTTGTTTCGATTGTTTTGCGTCGTCCATCAATTCACGTCCATCGGGCCGAAGGCTTCGGCGGTCCTGGCTGATTTGATCATGGCAATCCCGTCCCGCATGGCGATCAGCGGGTGCATGCCCAGTTGGGCGAGCGTTTCCGCACCATCTGGAAAATTCACCGCGCGAAACGGCGCCTTTTCCGTTGCGAGCTCGACCTTGCCGCCGCCGAACACGTCGTAGGCGATATCGGCAATTTCGCCGTAGCTGAGGCATATCGGATGCACGGCCGGGTGCACTCCGGAAAGTCCCTCATCGGCTGCCCCGATCATGAGATCCGCGGCATCACTGACATGGAGGAAATTCTGATGCCCGTGTGAGGCAGGCATGCGGATGGTAGCGCCGCGAGAGGCATAGGCGATGATCCGGCCGAACCACGGCTGATGTGTGCGGCAGAGGCCGGCAGTATCATACAGTTGAGACAGCCGAAGGCTGCAGAAGCGAACGCCCTGTCTTTGCAGCAGCCAGCCCAGCATCTGCTCGGCCAGAGCCTTGGTGAGGCCGTAGGAAGTGAATCTGTCACCGTTCAGATCCTCATAGGACCAGACCGAGCCGGCAAAAACCAAGGTTTTTGCATCGAGGCGGCGCACAAGCTCCGCAACATTCAGCGCACTCGTGGTGTTCGTCGCAAAGTTCTGCCGCACGCCGGCATCGCTGTCGTCGCCAAAGCCCGAGGCGCAATGGAAAACCACATCGACGGACGCGTCGATCGTGCCGGTGAGGTCACCTTCAAGGTCGAAGCGGATGTCGTCCTCGATCGATCGCCCGACGCTGAGCGTTTCAACGCCGCGCGCCCCAAGCCGGCGAGCGAGTTCGCTGCCGAGCATCGAGCGTGCGCCGATGATGGCAGCAGTCTTCATGCGAGTTCCGCTTCCATCAGCAGGCCGACACAAAGATCGGGGAATTCGATGCCGACCCTGAGCATGGCCTGCAGGTTGGCTTCGAAATCCGGCAGGGTCTGCAGCACGGGCAGCGGAAGCGGTTTGAGGTAGATCCCTTCCTCGTGCGCGACGCGGTAGCCGTGCTTTTCGAATTCGGCACGGAAGGTGTCGCGGCAATACTGGCGTTTGTGGCCGAGCGCCAGATCGTTGGCGTTCAGGCTGTAGATGTCATCGATCTTGCCGAGTTCCACGCCCATCCTTCTGTTCAGGGACTTGGCGTTGGGAACAGCGGCAAACAGGCGGCCGTTGGGCTTCAGGAAACGGCGGAAGCGGTCGAGGACAAGGCCCGGGTCGTCGACGTGCTCGAGAACGAAGCCCATGATGATGACATCGAAACGCTCGTCCGTTTCGAAATCTTCGAAATAGGAATAGACGATCTCGCCGGAAAAATCGGGGTTGTTGTTCCTGAAGAGATCGATGACGAACTGCGAGCCTTCAACGATCACGTGCCGGTCGCAGGCCTTGTTGAAGAGGTGCGGGGTGTAACCGTGGCCGATGCCGAGGTCGAGCAGCGCATCACACCTGCCGAAGCGCTGGACCATGCGCTGCGGATACCAGTTGAGAATGAGATTGTTCTCGATCGATGTGACGGCGTTTGGAAGATATTCCGATGCCACGTTGTCCAGGTTCTCGGCTTTCACTTGGTAAACTCCCTCCAATCGACGGTTCCGGAATGCACGACATTTGCGCCGCTGGTGCCGCAATTGGCGACGAGGTCCAATGCGGTCACATAAGGGGTGAACTCTCCGTGCAGTTGCGGATAGGGCGTGCGCTCGTAGTTCATGTAGCGAACTGAGATACCGTTCTGCCCGAAGAGATCGTGATTGAGATAGTTCCGCGCGCCATGGCCGGTGATGTAGACCGTGCCTTTAAGATACGCGGTGATGTCGTAGACCCTCTCGCTGCTGGCACCGCCAATTGTCAGCGCGTCCGCCGAGACGAACATCGGCCTGTCCAGATTGAAATAGGCGGCAAGTGCAAGCATCGAGTTGCGCGCGATATCGGCGATCGATGCGACGTCCTTGGCAAACACATCATCGACCAGTTCCAGCATATCCTTGACGAAAGGTGCCTTCTTGTAGGCCTGCCGCAGGATATCGCGATGGCGGCTTTGCCAGTCGGTGCGATTGTCGATCAGCACTTCATCGATCCGCTGCCCCAGGCGAAGATCTTTCAGAGGGACCGTCAGCCAGCGAATGCCGTTTTCGGTCTTGATCTGCACCCGGTTGGTGAAGCTGCCGCGCGAGAACTGCACATCGTCGTAGTGGACGAAAACGTCCGCCAACTTGATCTGCTCCAGCATCCCAACCCAGGGAAAGTACATGGATTGTGAGATGACAATGTTTCTAGTCATCCGGTACTCGCCTGCGGTGGGTGTTCTCGCGATCGAGGGTTGGAGAGCAGCGCCGTTCTCGCGCCACTCCACTTGTCGCCCTACTTCTTGATGCAGCGCAGATAACCGCGCGGCGAGCTTGACAGTACGAGCTTGCCGTTCAGCACGTCATCGGCCTCAAAGCGCGTCTGTTCTTCCATATAGGCCTTGAGCGCCGCGTAAGGCTCATCGCCGGCGTGCCAGATTTTCGACCGCTTGGTTGGCGTCTGCGACGCCTCCGCCCACCCGAGCACCGTATCTGCCACAACCATGTACTGGCCCTCGGTCACCAGCGGCCCATAGGTGCGAAGTTCGTCGAGCACGTGGTCGCGGCTATGGTCGCTGTCGAGCACCACCATGACCGAGGCGCCTTCGGGGATCTCGGCCTTCACCCTGGCCAGCGTCTCCGCTGCCGTCGAGGGACCCTCGATCAGCGTGATGCGCGAAGACATCGGGTGTTTTTCGATCGAGTCGCGGTTGTGGGCGCGGATGTCGATGTCGACGCCGATGACCTTGCCCTTGCCGATCAGCTGCAGCATCGCGGCCATGAAGATTACCGAGCCGCCGCGGGCAACGCCCGTCTCGATGATGATGTCCGGCTTCGTGTTCCAGATGACTTCCTGGGTCGCCATGACGTCAGCCGGCATCTGTATGATCGGCACGCCCATGAAGGACCAGAGATAGGAATAGTCGTACTTGTCGAGCGTTACCAGGGTGTCGAGCGACTGTTGGAAGGCGTCCTTATCCTTGCCCAGCGCAAGTGCCATCTCCGTCTTGTGGGCTTCGAATGCGAGACGATCGTCAACTACTGTCATTGCTGCCTGACACCCTTTATTGAATGCAATCTACGGATGCGTCGCCAAAAGCGAAGCGCGATCTGCTGCGGTTTATCCGATTCGCAACGCTTTCCTGTGAACGCTTTCATGTCGGCAATTGCAAATACGGTCAAGGCCGGTTTCTTAAGGGCGAAAAGACGGGTAGTCCTTGGTCTCTGGCGGAAGGAACCATGTCGCGATTCGATCGAATTTCTACACCCATAGCGGGTCTCATCGTCGTCGAGCGGCAACGCAGGGGCGATGATCGCGGTTTCTTCTCGCGCTTCTTCTGTCGCGAGGCGCTGGCCGATTTCGGCGGCGATGGAAAGATCGCGCAGATCAACCATACCCTGACGCAGGCAGCAGGCACGATCCGCGGCCTGCACTTCCAGCAGGCGCCGCACGACGAGGCGAAATTCGTCTCCTGCCTTTCCGGCGCTGTCTTCGATGTGGCGGTCGACCTGCGGCCGGATTCTGCGACCTATCTGCAATGGCACGGGGAGGTGCTGAGTGCGGACAATGGTCGCTCGATGATGATCCCTGGCGGTTTTGCCCACGGGTTCCAGACGCTGACCGAGGATTGCGAGCTGATTTATCTGCACGACAAGCCCTATGCGCCCGAGGCCGAAGGCGGGCTTAACCCGCTCGATCCGGGGCTCGCGATCGGCTGGCCGTTGCCGGTCTCGCAAATGTCGCCGCGCGACCAGGCGCTCCCTTTGCTGCCGAACAGGATCGTCGCCGCCCGTCGTTGACTTCGTGAGGGATGGGAGGACAATAACCTCTCCGCGCCACCACGAGAGAGAAGGGGTGTCGACGATGACGATCGCCAGAAAACTTCAGGACTATATCGACGGTTCGGGTGTCGCCTATGACACCGTCGACCATCACCGCACCGCGACCACCAGCCAGACGGCACGGGCGGCGCATGTGCCGGGCAGCCGGCTTGCCAAATCCGTGGTCGTTCACCACGAAATGGGCTACGTGCTCGCCGTCGTGCCGAGCACGCACCGGGTCGAACTCTCGACCCTGCAGGACGTAATGGACCGCCGCCTCGGCCTCGCTTCGGAAGAGGAGGTCTGCAATCTCTTTGCCGATTGCGATATCGGCGCCGTGCCGCCGGTTGGTTCGGCCTATGACGTGCCGGTGCTGCTCGACGAAAGCCTCGGCGATGTCAGCGACGTCTATTTCGAAGGCGGCGATCACCGGACGCTGGTGCACATGAGCGGCGCGAATTTCCGCAACCTGATGCGGGGCGCGCAGATCGCCCGCTTCAGCCATCCGGCGTGACTGGCCGTTCAGAACGATCTTGTTTGCGCTGGCGTGACGCCTGTTCCTTGGCGCCTTCCGCCTGAAGCGGGAAGGAGCGGCCAACCGCTGGTCGATATTTGCTGTGCTTGAACCTGCCAGTCGGGCTTGTCAAAGCGCACGCTTGGCGGCACCATCGCGCTCGACGGATACCTTTATCTAACTGGGTTGGGGGATCGATGGTGCGCATACGCTCTGCGAATATGTCCAAGTCTCTGGCAGTACTGCTGGTTGCGACCAGCGTTCAGTCCTTCGGTACTTCGGCACGTGCCGAAGGCGTCCTGTTCGATCAATTTCCGTTTGCCGTTGCCTGCGAATACAAGGGCACCCAGCACGCCTTCTATCTGTCCAAGGTGACGGCGGATGGAACCGCAACCTATCAGGCTTCTGACAACTTCGCCGGTACGATCACGCTGGACGGCGCGGCCAAGGCGGTTGGCTCTGATGCCGGCGGGAGTTGCCTTGGAAAGACGCTCGCGGAGCTCAGGGCGTCAGGTCAGGCACGCGATATCAAGTAGTTCGCCGCATATTGCCGGTAAACGCAGCTGACGCTTGCGCCGCGGCCGGCGCCGCGCAGCTGCAACGGCGAGGCGGGCGAAGGCACGTCCGCGGTGGGCTGGCGATGTCTGCCGGCTGTTCGTTTGCGACGAACGCCGAGAAGATCCAATCTATTGTCCGGTCGTCGCGAAAGAATCGATGCTTGAGAATTTTCTGTTGTAGCAGTTCAAAAATCTGATTTACTGCAGCCTCGCTAATTGGCTTTCGGGGGATATTGCCGATGGTGTGGACCCGCAGGGAGACTATGCTTGGTGGTTTGGCGCTGCTTGGCGCCAATGCGCTTCAGAGCCCGGCACTGGCAAAGGCGACAGCCTATTTTTCCGGCCCGGCCGTGGATAACGGCGTCACATACCGGAGCACCAATTTCGCCAACATTGACAGGAAATGGCAGCGCCAGGTCGTCAAGTATTTCAGCAGCGAGCCGATCGGCACCGTCGTCGTCGATACCAGGCACCACTTTCTCTACCTGATCATGGAGAACAAGACGGCCATCCGCTACGGCGTCGGCGTCGGGAAAGAGGGTTTCAAATGGTACGGCCGGGCGACAATCGACCGGAAATCGCTGTGGCCGCGCTGGACGCCGCCACCGGAGATGCGTGAGCGCCATCCCGAACTGCCTGAGTTCGTCGAGGGCGGCTCGCCGAAAAACCCGCTCGGCCCCCGCGCCATGTACCTGCTGCGCGACGGCGTCGATACCGGCTACCGCTTCCATGGCACGCTGGAGCCGGGCAGCATCGGCAAGGATGCCTCCAGCGGCTGCATCCGCATGTTCAACGAGGATGCGATCGACCTTTACCAGCGTTGCCCCATCGGCACGGCGGTGCAGGTGCTGCCGCATATCGCCGAAAAGGCCCCCGAGGTCAGCCAAGCAACCCCGGTCGCAACTCCGGTCGAATGAGGAATATCACCCGATGCCCGCTATGACCGGATTGACGAGGCTGCTTTCCGCGGCCGCCATTCTCTTGACGCTTGCTTCCTGCAACACCACCGAGATGGCCGCAGTCGAAGAGCCCGCAGCCGTGCCGATGACCGGAAAAACCGACGACCCGGCACCCGGCTTCGAAACCGTATCGGTCGGTACCGAAGAGGACTTTATCCTCAATGTCGGCCGCCGGACCTACTTCACCCAGGATTCCTCCGCACTCGACAGCGTCGCCAAGGCGACACTCGACAAGCAGGCGATCTGGCTCAACAGCAACCCGGGCTGGCTGGTCAAGCTACAGGGCTTCTCCGACGACAGCGGCTCCGCTTCCAAGATGGAAACGCTGTCGCAGAAACGCGCCGATGCGGTAATGGCCTATCTGGTGTCCAAGGGTGTGGACCCCAATCGCTTGTGGGCCAAAGGCTACGGCAACGACCGCGAGGTGCGCGACTGCACCGAGCGCTCCTGCAAGGTCCAGAACCGCCGCGTCGTCTCCAATCTCAGGACGGAACGCGACGCGACTTGAGCGGGCTCTGTCCGCAAAAGCACAGCTCGATGGCGAGAACCGTTGTGCGCAGGCGCATGAGCGCTTTGCGGGTCAACTCGTTTGAAGGCGAACAATCTGGCTGAAATTTAAATGGCGCACCCGACAGGATTCGAACCTGTGACCTTTGGAATCGGAATCCAACACTCTATCCAGCTGAGCTACGGGTGCATCCGTTTGGCGGCAGGGCCGCCGAAGCAGGCTGTGAGCGGTTCTTAGCCTAGCTTGCGCGTCGCTTCAATGGTCATTGCAAGAGATTGTGGTAGAAACCGCCATCCTGTGCTTGCGTTGTGGTCGCGGCGCATCGCTTCGGGCAATGGCGCCGGGCGACGGCCAACCCATCTGACGGGATCACCCACCCGATGTAGCTAGAATTGGTCAGGCGAACGTCCTTGCGACGAAAGGCGGCGCGTTATAAATTCTGCATTAAAGATAATTCTAAATTAAAGTGCCAGTGCTCAAGTAGGCAAGCGTTCCAGTAACCAAGTGCTCCAGTACCCAGTGCTCGCGTAATTGTTTCAGGCGAGGGGGCAAGTTTTGGTCAACCGATATCTCACGACCGGCGAACCGGCGTTGGAGAGGCTGCGCTCCGATCCCGCATTGATGTTTCTTGTTGCTCTCGCGGCCGTGCTTTTCGTGCTGAACACCTGGAACGGTATCGGCATCCTTCCGGATTCGACGCGTTACATGCAGATCGTCAGCACGCCCTATGACGCGCCGCTTTACGCGTGGATGCTGGGTGCCGGGGGATCCCTTGGGTTTGCGCTTGAGCATGTCGCGCTCGGCATCGCCTTTCTGCTTTATCTTCTCAATACCTGGCTCGTCTTTTCGCTGTTCAGGACGGCGCTACCGGATCAACCGTTCTTCGTGACCGTCGGAACGCTTTTGATCATCGTCAATCCGACATTCCTCTGGACGAGCACGATAGCGATGTCGGAGGCGCTGTTCCTTGCGCTGACATTTCTCGCCATCCGTTTCTTCATTCGCTATATGCGCGGTGAAGGGCGGGGGCCCTTGCTCGCCTCGTCTGCCTGCGTCGGGCTTGCCATGCTCGCTCGCTTCGTGGCGCCTCCGGTCGGGGCGGCTTTTGCCACAATCGCGCTCTTCTACAATTCGGCGCGATCCCTTCGCCAAAGGCTCCTCGACGTCGTCCTCCTGTTCGCTGGTAGCGCCGGTATCTTTCTCGCCTGGGTGATCGTCAGCAAGCTGCTTGTCGGCCGGTCGGTTGGCCGCGCGCTCTGGTTCTATGGCAATGCCGATGCCGATCGCTGGCTAGGCGGGCTGTCGCTTCTGGCGAGCTTTCTCCTGCCGAGCCAGGTGCCGCAGGTGATCCGCATCCCGGTGCTGCTTCTCGCGCTTGTCGCGGCGACGGTTGTTCTGGTGCAGACGCTGAAGCGAAACTGGCCCGAACGCCAGCCGGACGACCACGATCTGATGACCCTCATCTTCGGCCTGTTTGGATATTTCTATCTGCTGTTCGTCGTGCTCGCCGTGCATGTGGAGGCGAACCTGCAGCTTAATTCGCGCTACTCGCTTCCCTTCTATGTCGCCATCATCTTCGTTCTGGTAATTGCGGCGGCAGACTATTGCGGTCGCGTCGATGCAGCACCTGTCGTCCGGCGTTCGCTTGCGCTGATCCTGCTCTGCCTTCTCGCCATCCACGGACTGCGCAGCACCGCCCAGACGGCGGAGGCCTTCCGTGATGGGGTGGGGTTTCAGAGCACGGCCTGGAAGTCGTCGCCGATCGTGCGCGCAGTCAGGGCGTTGCCGGCAGATGCGGTCATCTTCACCAATGCGTGCGACCCGCTCAATTTCCTGACGCGCCGCTCGACGGACTGGATCCCCTCCCACAGCGAAAGACGAACCGGCCTTGAGAGTGACGCGGGTTCGCTCGACGTACAGCTAGAGCGGTTTCGCGAGGATATGGCGCAGAAGAATGCCTATGTCGTCTTCGTCGATGCGATCGACTGGCGGTTCTACCTGGTAACGGAGAAAGAGCTCGTCAAACTCGCCAGGCTGAAGCTCGTGCGCTCCGAGAGGGACGGTCGCATCTACCAGACGGCAAGTACCGGCGCGCCGTAGGCGTCCCGACTCAGGCGCGTGGTCTCTAGACAAGGAGAGGGACATGCCAGCAAACCCGGAAGAGACGACGCCTATCGAGGCGTTGGGGCCCCAACCGCGGGGGAGGGCAAGCGACTACCTGTCGCTGGCCCGGTTCGACCATGTCACCAAGCACGTTTTCATCCTGCCTGGGCTGATCCTTGCCTGTGCCCTCAGCGAGCCCGATCCGGCGGCTCTTTTCGTCAACATTCCCGTGGGGCTTCTGAGCGCCGTCTCGATCGCATCTGCCAATTACGTCATAAACGAGTGGCTCGACCGGGAACGCGACGCGGCCCATCCGACCAAATCGCAGCGTCGCGCCGTCGTCGTCGAGATGCAGCCGCGCATCGTCTACGGCGAATATCTGCTGCTTGCCGTCATCGGACTGCTGCTTGCGTCGGTCGTCGGCAAGCTGTTCTTTGCCACGTCGCTGCTCTTCCTGCTGTCCGGCATCCTCTACAACGTCGAGCCCATCCGGGCGAAGGACAAGCCCTATCTCGATGTGCTGACGGAATGCCTCAACAATCCGATCCGCTTCCTGCTCGGCTGGGCCATCGTCGATCAGGTGACCTTGCCGCCGGTCAGCGTGCTTGCGGCCTACTGGATGGCCGGCGCCTTCCTGATGGCGGCCAAGCGGCTCGGGGAGTATCGCGACATCGCCGCGAATGCGGGGGTCGCCGTCCTGAAGAAATATAGGCGGTCGTTCGAATACTACACCGAGGAGAGCCTCACCGTTTCCTGCTTCGTCTACGCGATGATGACGGCGTTTCTGCTTGGCGTTTTCCTGGTGAAATACCGGGTGGAATACATCCTCGTCTTTCCGTTCATTAGCGGCCTCTTCGCCGTCTATCTCTGGCTTGCCACGCGCCCCGGATCGGTGGTGCAACGGCCGGAAAGGCTGTTTCACTCCCGGCGGCTGGACGTCATGCTGACCTTGACCATCGCCGTCTTCCTGTTCGCGAGCTTCGTCAACGTGCCGATGCTGGACTTCCTGGCCGCTTCTTTCCTCGTGCCGATATCGTCGCTGCAATGACCGGTTCGACGCTGCCGAACGGAGCCTTGCCAAACGGACCGGTGGATTGGGATCGGGTGCGCCTCGTGGTGTTCGATCTCGACGGCACGCTCTACGACCAGCGGCGGCTGCGGGCGCGGATGCTGCTGCGGCTTGTTGCGGACGCGGCGCGCAGGTGCAGCCTTGGCACCATCCGCATCCTGCGCGCCTTTCGCGACTGCCGCGAGGAACTGGGCGATGCGTTGGCGACCGATGTGGCAGCCCGGCAATACGAACTGACTGCGGAGCGGTGCGGGCAGTCGCCGGAGAGCGTCCGGAAGACGGTCGAGGAATGGATCGAACGGCGTCCGCTCGATCTCCTTCCGGCTTGCCGGTGCCACGGCGTCGAGCGGGTGTTTGCCGGCCTTGCGGTTCAGGGAAAGACGATTGCGGTTTTGTCCGACTATCCGGCGTCGGAGAAACTGAAGGCGCTTGGCCTTGGCGCCAGTATCGTCGTCTCCGCCATGGATCCCGAAGTCGGCGCTTTGAAGCCGCATCCGGCCGGTCTTGCCCATGTGCTCAATCGTGCGCAGGTGCCGGCGGAGCAGGCGATCATGATTGGCGACCGGGTGGAGCGCGACTGGGCGGTGGCGCAGAGCCACGGCATGCGCGCCCTGATTCGCAGCGCAAGCCCAATTGCCGGCGTCGATACGTTCCGCGGCTATGACGACGAGATCTTTTGGCCAGTGACGGAGCCGCAGCCGATGGGCGCGCCGGCTCCGGCGCCCCGCTCGCTTACGATATCATCTTGAGCAGCCAGAGCGCGCCCTGCTTGAGCGGCGCGCGGTGCGGGCTCTTTGCGGTGACGGCTGACGCGAGCTTCGCGCTTTGGCGATACCAGTCGTAGCTCTCCTGCAGCATGGCTTCGTTGGAGTATTTCGGCCGCCAGCCCATGGCAAGCAGGGGCTCGACGTCGAAGTAGCATTCCTTGTGGTAGGTGAGGTAGTGCCAGGGCACCAGCGGCGAGACCCTCAGCCAATGCAGCGCCCGCAGCGTGTTGATGGTGGCGGCGGTCGGAAGGCTCCGGACTTTCGATGTGCTGCCGGCATAGCGGATCAGGGCCTCTAGGTCATGGCGCAGCGTGCCGAAGCTGTCGGTGCCGACATTGTAGGTGCCGCTCCGACCGGCCTTGAGCGCCAGCATGTAGAAATCCATGAGATCATGGGCGTGGACGAACTGGAACTTGATGTTGCCGGATCCGATGACATAGACGGCGCGGTTTTCGCTGATCCATTCAAAGAGGATCTGGAAGATGCCGAGCCGGCCGCCGCCAAGGGTGGCGCGGGGCCGGATGGTGATCAGGGTCATATCGGCGGCCGTGCAGATGGCCTCGGCCACTTCTTCGCCGGCGCGCTTCGATTTTCCATAGGGCTCCACCGGGCGAAGCGGGGTTGTCGCCGTGATCGGGCCGGAAGGCGGAATGCCGTAGGCGGCGGTCGAACTGACATGGATCAGCGACCGGACGCCCGCTCTTGCGGCTTCCTCGCAGACGATACGGGTCCCCTCGACGTTGACGTTCCAGTAGTCGCGCCCCGCATCCGTCTGCGCCACCAGCGCCGCATTGTGGTGGACGACGTCGACGTCGCGCATGGCGGCGCGCACGCCGTCGCGGTCGAGCACGGAGCAAAGCATACCGCCGGCGTCGAGGAAGCGCGGCACGAAGGTTGCCGACATCGATTGCTTGCGGCCCGGAGATCCGCCGGCCCCCGCGGCGGCGTAGGCAAAGAGGCGCGGCACTTCGAGGGAAGACCATCCGAGCCGCTGCGCACCCTCATCGAGCCGTGTCGATAGCTGCGGCGCAGGGCCAGGCAGGTATTCGACCCGGGCTACTGCCTCGCAGGCATCGAAATGCGGGGTCAGTTCTTCGAGCGTCAGGGCATCGACCCGATAGTCGCGGCGCCAGCGGTCGAGCACCGCTTGCGGCGTGCGGTGGTAGAGGCCGCGGTTGATCTCGCTGCCGCCGCCGACGCAGCAGCCCTCGACATAGGCGATCTTCGTCGCGCCGAAGCCGATGTTGATGCCGGCGTTGCGGTACTTCTGAAGGATTTCCTCGCGGGAGAAATGCGGCGCAGACTCGAGCGCCAGATGCGGACCTTCCTCGATCATCAGCACGGACTTGCCCGCCTCCGCGCAACGGGTGGCGGTCACCGCACCGCCCGGGCCGGAGCCGATGACGATGATGTCGGGGGCAAGCCTCTCAGGGGCTAGCAGGTGCTCCGGTTGCAGGTTCATGCTGGTAATCCTGGCCGTAAAGGTCTGAGTAAATACAGAATAATGCCAATGACATATGGAACTCGACGAAGCGCCGCCGGAACTCGAGGCGGGATTGCCGCCATTTGTCGAGTTCGGCCAGTCGGTCGTCGAGCGAAAGCTGATGAAAGAACTTGCCTCTGCGCAGCAGCGGCCAGGCATTGAAAAGAAGCACGAGACTATGGAAGGGCGGGCGCAGATAGTCGGGCATCTGACGATGAACTTTCAGCAGAAACTCTGCCGCACGTACGCCCAGGGCGCCCCGGCTGTCATCTGTAGCGCCGCGTTCATGGGCAATCGCCTCGCCGAGCGCCAGGATGGCCTGTTGAAAGTGCTGCGACATGGCCGAGCCCCGTTATCAAGCCGGCCCCTCGAAAGGAGCCTGGCGCTGCTTTGATGAATACGGTTGTCTGCTCTTTACTGCCTGTATTTCTAGCTGCTCTTATAAGCAAAAGCTACTAAAACGTTGTTTTCGACCAGGCGGCGACCATCTATGCGCCAGTCGCTGGATGTCGCTCGATGCGAAAGGCACCGGATGAGACGCCTTCTGGATATGAGCTTTGTTCGCTATTTCGCCTGCGGCTGCATCGCGGCGAGCCTGCAGGTGGCCACGCTCGCCGTCCTGGTCGAGACGGTGCGGCTCGACCCGGTCTATGCGTCCACCATCGCCTTCTACTTTGCCGTCGTCGTCAACTATTTCCTGCAGCGGCGTTTCACCTTCCGATCCGATGAACCGCACCTGAAGGCGTTGCCGAAGTTCTTGGCGGTGTCGACCTTCGGCGCCGGAATAAACGCGGTCGCCTTCACGCTGCTATCGGCCGTCATGCACTATGTCGTTGCCCAGGCGCTGGCGCTGCTCCTGGTCTTTTCGGTGAACTATGCGCTGAGCCGGACGCTGATCTTTCGCGCCGGCAGCGCGGGGGAAGGGCGCGGCACAGAGCCGGCCCGTGCTGCGGGGCGAGCCCCATCGGGCAAATAGAAACGCCGCGCCCGGGGGGGCGCGGCGTCATTGAGAGGGTGGTCTTGTGCGACGCTGGGCTTACGCCACCTGCATGGCGCCTGGGCCGGGGATCGCCTTTGGCGGCACCTTGCCCATGATGATCATGCCGAGCACCTCGTCCTTGGTGACGTCCTCGGTGCGGGCCTGGCCGACGACCTGGCCGTTCTTCATGACAGACACGCGGTCGGCGAGGTCGAAGACGTCGTGGATGTCGTGGCTGATCAGGAAGATGCCGATGCCTTCGCGCTTCAGCTGCTTGATGAGATCGCCGACCTGGGCGGTTTCCTGCGGCCCAAGGGCTGCCGTCGGCTCGTCCATGATCAGGATGCGGGCGTCGAAGAGGATCGCGCGCGCGATCGCCACCGATTGCCGCTGGCCGCCCGAAAGCGCCTTCACCGGCTCCTTGAAGCGCTGGAAGTTGGGGTTGAGGCGCCCCATGACTTCGCGGGCCTTGGCCTCCATCGCCACGTCGTCGAGCGTGCCCCAGGGGGTGCGCAGCTCACGGCCGAGATAGAGGTTGGCGGCGGCGTCGACATTGTCGGCGACGGCGAGCGTCTGGTAGATCGTCTCGATGCCGTATTTCTTGGCGTCGCGCGGGTTGTTGATGTCGGCGGCCTCGCCATTGATCAGGATCTCGCCGGCATCGCGCTTGTAGGCGCCCGAGAGGATCTTGATCAGCGTCGACTTGCCGGCACCGTTGTGGCCGAGCAGCGCCACGACCTCTCCGGGGTAGAGGTCGACGGAGGCGTTGTCCACGGCGTGAATGCCGCCGAAGGAGATGGAAATGTTCTTCATTTCCACAAGCGGAGTGCGTTGGTCTTTCATGGATCGTACTCCTTACTTGGCGCGGGCGCGGTAGACGGTGTCGAGCCAGACGGCGACGACGAGGACTACGCCGACGACGATGCGCTGGAACGGACTGTCGATCCCCAAGAGCACCATGCCCGACTGTAGGGATTGCATGACGAGCGCGCCGATCATGGCGCCGGCGATCGTGCCGACGCCGCCGGCAAGCGAGGTGCCGCCGATGACGGCTGCAGCAATCGTGTAGAGCTCGTCGAGTTCGCCTTGCGCGTTGGTTGCCGCATTGAGGCGGGCGGTCGAGATCGCCGCGGCGATGGCGCAGAGGATGCCCATCAGCGTGAAGATCTTGACGGTAACCCAGCGGGTCTTGATGCCGGCGAGTTCGGCCGCTTCCGGGTTGCCGCCGAGCGCAAAGACGTAGCGGCCGAAACGCAGGCGGGTGGCGATGAAGGTCATGACGATGCCGACGGCGATCGCCATCAGCACCGGAATGGCAATGCCGTGCGAGATCAGCAGACCGCCGTCCGGCCAGGCGATGCCGTTGGCGTCGGCATATTTGCGGGCGATGTTGGTCGGCCAGTAGTAGCTGTTGGCAACGGCGATCGCGCCGAGAACCAGGATACAGCCGAGGATCGCCAGGAAGTACTCCGCCCAGATCGGACGGAGCGGGAAGCGGAAGCGCTTGCGCTGCTTGCGCGAATTGAGGATGGCGGCGACGATGGCGATGCAGGCAAGGATGCCGACGATCCAGCTTGCCGTTGCGCCGATCGAGCCTTCAGTGCCGCCGCCCATCAGGCGGAAGGTGGCGTTCATCGGCGCGACCGTCTGGCCGCTGGTGACGAACCAGGTGGCACCGCGCCAGACGAGCAGGCCGCCCAGCGTGACGATGAAGGCGGGCACGTTGAGGAAGGCGACGATCGAGCCCTGCAGCGCGCCGATGGCGGCACCGACGGCGATGCCGCTCAGAAGGGTGATGATCCAGATGGCCGGGTGTTCGAGGCCGAGATATTGCGGCAGGAACTTCGCCTGCATGACCCCCATGACCATGCCGCAGAAGCCGAGCACGGAGCCGACGGAGAGGTCGATGTTGCGGGTGACGATGATCAGCACCATGCCGGTCGCCATCACGGCGACGGAGGAGGTCTGAACCGTCAGGTTCCACAGGTTGCGCGGCGTCAGGAACAGCCCGCCGGTCATGATCTGGAAGCCGACCCAGATGATGACGAGCGCGCCGACCATGCCGAGCAGCCGGGTGTCGATCTCGGTGGCGCGGAAGAAACGTTTTACCGGGTTCTCGTCCGCTGTACGGGCGCGATTTGTCTGTGCGCCCTTTGTGTTGCCTTGTGTGATGTCGGCCATGGACGTGCCTTCCCCCCACTTATGTTGTTGATGTCATCGCGTCAGTGGCACCAAGAGCCCCAAGTGGACGCGACAAGTCCGGTACGACGGCAGAAACCGAGCCTTCGTGCTGATTGTGCGGTCGCGGTAGCGGTATTGTCCGCCGCGTCCGCACCTTGCGCAAGCGCCGCAACGGGTTGCGTTGCGGCGCTTGTCTTTTGTCAGCGCTCAGTTCTGCTGGTGCGGCTTATTTGCAGGCCGCGACGTCGCCCTTGACGCCCTGGCAGGCTTCAGCCTTGGAGATCCAGCCCGCGTCGATGACGACGTTCAGGTTGTCCTTGGTGATCGGCAGGGGAGCCAGGAAGACCGACTGCATGGCCACGCCCTTCGGGCCGCCGTTGAAGGTGGTGACGCCAGAGACTTCTTCCATCTTCTTGCCGCCGGCAAGTTCGACGGCGACTTCTGCGGCGCGCTTGCCGAGTTCACGGCTGTCTTTCCAGACCGAGACGGTCTGCGTGCCGAGAGCAACACGGTTCAGGGCCGCCTTGTCGGCGTCCTGTCCGGAGACCGGAACGGAGCCGGCCAGGCCCTGGGCATCGAGGGCTGCGACCGCACCGCCCGCGGTGCCGTCGTTGGAAGCGACGACCGCATCGACCTTGTTGTCGTTGGCGGTCAGGAACTGCTCCATGTTCTTCTGGGCGTTTTCAGGCTTCCAGCCGTCGGTATAGGCTTCGCCGACATTCTTGATCTTGCCGGCATCGACGGCTTCCTTCAGCACTTCCATCTGTCCGGAGAAGAGGAAGTCGGCGTTCGGGTCGGAGGACGAGCCCTTGATGAAGACATAGTTGCCTTCCGGCTTGACCTTGAACACTTCGCGGGCCTGCATGCGGCCCACTTCCTTGTTGTCGAAGGTGATGTAGAAGGCGGCCGGGTTTTCGATCAGGCGGTCATAGCCGACGACCGGAATGCCTTCGGCAGCGGCCTTTTCGATCGCCGGGCCGATGGCGTCGCTGTCCTGGGCGAGTACGATCAGTGCGTTGGCGCCCTGAGCGATCAGCGACTCGATGTCGGTCAGCTGCTTGGCGGCGGACGACTGGGCGTCAGCGGAGATGTACTTGTCGCCCGAGGCTTCGAGGGCTGCCTTGATGGCGGCTTCGTCGGTTTTCCAGCGCTCTTCCTGGAAGTTGGACCAGGATACGCCGACGACCAGGTCCTTCGCCTGGGCAACGGAATGCAGGGAAACGATGACGGCAACCCCTGCCATCAGCTTCAAAACGGTTTTCATTTCATCCTCCCGAGTGAGGGCCGGCCAAGCGTGCGAACCTCCCGCACCATCCTCCGCCAGCCTTAAGACGCTGTCGTAGATCGTGCCGCTACATTGTGCGGAATTATTTTCTCGACAGTCGAGAAAATGAATGTCATGGATTTTTGAGGCTGTCAACACGGTGCGAAAGCTTGGTTGCGGCATCAACAAGGTGCTCCGCGAGCGGTCGCGTCCGATGTTTCTCGACCGCCCTAAAAATCGGTGCCACAAGGCTGTCGACAAGGCGTTCTGCTCCTTGTCTTGCCGTTCAACAGATGCTTTGGGAGGGGCATGTGTTCGAAGGATCCGCCACTGACAGGGACGTCTCATGCTGACCAAGTCCAGCACTGAGCTCGTGCGTCAGCAAAACAGCGCGCTGGTCCTTGCGGCGCTCAGGCGCGCCGGCAATCTCTCCCATACGGAAATCTCTGCCGAGACCGGGCTTGCCTCCGCGACCGTTTCGGCGATCACGGCGGAACTGGAAAAGGCTGGTGCGCTCGCCAAGGCAGAGCAGCAGGTCCAGGGCGGGCGCGGGCGGCCGCGGGTGCTGTTCACGCCACGCCGCGATCACGGTCATCTGATCGTCGTTCGGATCTCGTCCGACATCGTGCAATATTCGCTGGTCGACTACGGCGGCACGTTGCTCGACCGCTTCGACGAAACCCGAAATCACGACGAGCGCGGTACGGCCCCTTTCGCCCGGGCATTCGTCGATGCGCTCGAGCGCCTGTTGCAGCGGTCGAGACTGGAGCGGAACCAGGTACTGGCCGTCTCTATCAGCAGCAAGGGCCTGGTCGACGGCGCGTCCGCGCGGCTCTTGTGGTCGCCGGTGTTCGGGCGGGAGGAGCTGGATTTCGCCGCGCTGCTCGCGCCGGACTGGCGGGCGAAGGTCATGCTCAGCAACGAAACCCTTCTGGTCGCGCAGGCCCTCGCCGCCCAGGCAGAGCGTAAGCCGGAGAGCGGCTTTAGGGCGCTTGCGGCGATCTCGCTCGGCCACAGCATCGGCCTTGGTGTTGCCCGCAAGAGCCAGAGCGGCGATATGGATGTCAGCGCGCCGAATTTCGGCCACATGCTGCACGCGCCGTCCGCGGGCCTTTGCCGCTGCGGCGCCTATGGCTGCATCGAGGCGGCGGCCGGGTTCTACGGCATCCTGCGCGCGGCGTTCGAAGTGCCGGCAGACACGATCCCCGCCAAGTTCGTTCCGGTGACGGAGCTCGACAAGATTGCCGCCAGCGCACGACAGGGCCACCGCATGGCCGGCTATGCCTTTCGCCAGGCCGGCATCGCGCTCGGCAACGGCATCTCGCGCATGTTGAGCCTCTACGAGCGCATGCCGGTCCATGTCACCGGACCCGGCATCCGATACTTCGATCTGATGCTGCCCGGGATCGAGGAGGGGCTTGCCCAATCGATGCAGATCCGTCTTCAGGGGCCGCCGGAAATCACGGTCGTTGCCGACGAACAGCGCCTGGTTTTCGAGGGGCACCTGGCGCGGGCGCTGGGTGTGATCGATGGCGACATCGCCAGCGTCGGCGGATCGGCGATGCACGGTTGAGGCGAATTTTCGGGCAACCATTTTTGGGGTTGTACCGAAGGCGAACAATTCCAGTGATACAATTTACAGTTATTTAGCGACTCCTTGTCAAGGTGACCCTGACGCGGGAGACGATTATGTTTTCAGTGATTGCATGCATACGCGACGATCATGACTGGCGCCTCATCCTGGTTGCCTCGATCGTCTGCCTGGCAGGCAGCGTCGCGACGATGCTGCTCCTGTTGCGCGCGCAACGAAGCGAAGGCAGCCAACGCGGTTGTGGATCGCGGCCAGCGGTTTTGCCTGCGGTATCGGCGTCTGGTCCACCCATTTCATCGCCATGCTCGCCTATGACGGCGGCGTTCCCGTTGCCTATGGCGCCTGGGGCACGCTCCTGTCGGTGGCCGTGGCGATCGCAGCGTCCTGGATGGCCTTTGCGATCGGTCTTGGCGGGCGCTCGCATCTCTCGATGACCTGCGGTGGCCTGCTGCTCGGCGCCGGCATTGCGGCGATGCACTTTACCGGCATGCGGGCAAGCGAGATCCAGGGACATATTGCCTACGATCCCCAATCCACCGTCTCCGCCGTACTCGCCGGGACGGTGCTGGCCGGTGCCGCGCTCTACGCCTTTCAGCTCTTGCGGGGCGTGCGGCGCCTGGTCGTCGCGTCGCTCCTGCTGGTCGTCGGCATCTGCGCGCTGCACTTCACCTCGATGAGCGGCATCACGCTGGTGCCCGAGGCCAATGTCGCCGTTGCCGATACCATCCATCCCGCCTGGCTTGCAGGAGGCGTCATTGCCGCTTCGACCACATTGATCGTGCTCGCCTTCGGCGCGCTCTTCCTCGACCGGCATCTGACAGATCTGCGCGGACTCGCCAATGCATCGCTCGAAGGTATGGCGATCGTCTTCGACGGCGTAATCGTGGACGCCAACGAACGCTTCGCGGGCCTGACAGGTCGCAAGCTTTCGGAGCTTTCCGGACGGCACCCGGCAGACATCTTCGTCTTCGGCGAGGAGGGGTTGGACGCCCACAGACACGGCGACGGTCCGGGCGAAATCGACCTCTTGAACGCAGAAGGTCGCACCATTCCCGTCGAGTTCATGTGCCGGACGATCGAGTATCGCGGCCGGGAATGTGACGTGATCTTCGTGCGTGACTTGCGGGCGCGTAAGGAGGCCGAGCGCACGATCGAACATCTCGCCCATCATGACGCGCTGACGGACCTGCCGAACCGCGCCTTCTTCGACCGCAGGCTGGGCCAGACGCTGGCGGCGGCGGCTGTGAGAAACGAGGAACTGGCGATCCTCTGCCTCGACCTCGACCGCTTCAAGGCGGTCAACGATATCTTCGGCCATGGCGAGGGCGACCGCATCCTGATGAAGGTCGCCGATATCCTGCGCGCAGCCGTCGGCGAGCAGGATACGATCGCCCGGCTCGGCGGCGACGAGTTCGCGATCATCCAGGTGGGCGGCAGGGAGCCGGAGGCGGCGCGGCAGTTGACGGACCGGATCCTGGCGCTGTTTGCTGCCGAGATGGACACCAATCGTGACCCGACCGCCGTCGGCGTCAGCATCGGGGCTGCGATCTTTCCGGCAGACGGGCAGACGGCGGATCAGTTGCGCAACAATGCCGACACGGCGCTCTACCGCGCCAAGCAGAGCGGCAAGGGCATCGCCTGCTTCTTCGACCGGGAGATGGACGAGGCGGTACGCACCCGCCGCCAGATCGAAAACGACCTGCGCCATGCGGTGCTCCGCCGACAATTCTTCCTCGAATACCAGCCACTGGTCGAAGTCCAGAGCGACCGGATCATCGGCTACGAAGCGCTGCTGCGCTGGGAGCATCCGCAGCGCGGGTTGATCGGCCCGGATGTCTTTATCCCGATTGCCGAGGAGAGCGGCTCGATCATCCAGATCGGCGAATGGGTGCTGGAGCAGGCCTGCACGGAAGCGGCGAAGTGGAACGAGCCCCTGCCGATTTCCGTCAACATTTCGCCGGTCCAGTTCCTTTTGCCCAACCTCTTCGACCAGGTTGCGAACATCCTGCGCCGCACCGGCCTTAATCCCTGGCGGCTCGAACTTGAGATCACCGAGGCGGCGCTGATGCACAATCGCGAGGACGTGCTGGCAGTGCTGGTGCGGCTACGGGTCCTTGGTGTGCGGATCGTCATGGACGATTTCGGCACCGGCCATTCGTCGCTGAGCAACCTTCAGACGTTCCCCTTCGACAAGCTGAAGATCGACTGCAGCTTCACCGCGGCGCTGGAAAAGGACCCTTCGGCGCAGGCGATCGTCCGGGCGATCATCGCGCTTGGCCACAGCCTTAGGCTCGCGGTCGTGACCGAGGGCGTCGAAACCGAACGGCAAAGACAGATCCTCGCGGAGGAGGGCTGCCTGCAGATACAGGGCTTTCTCTCCGGTCGGCCGGGTGCCGCGCCCAGCACCGGCCAGGAAACCGCGCGCCGGGAGAAGGTGCCGGCGCGCGCCGACGGTTGAAACGGCCGCGGCCGGGCAGTGCGGATACGAAAAAGGCCGGGCATATGGCGCCCGGCCTTTCTCCTTGATCGGTCGAAGGCTCAGGCGACGCTGATCTGGCGCTTTTCGACGACGGACTTTACGGCCGCATCGGCAAGCGCGAGAGCCGCGAGACCATCCTTGCCGGACGGCGTGATTTCCGCACCCTTTTCGATCGCGGCGATGAAGCTCTCGATCTCGTTGGCATAGGCTTCGGTATAGCGGGTCATGAAGAAATCGTGCAGCGGCGGGCGGGTGTAGCCGTCGCCATTGGCGATCTCGATCGAGACCGGGCGCTGGTTCTCGGCGGAAGCCACGCCCTTCGAGCCGTGGACTTCGATGCGCTGGTCGTAGCCGTAGGTGGCGCGACGGGAGTTGGAGATGATCGCCTGCTTGCCGGACGCCGTCTGCAGGATGACCGAAACGCTGTCGTAGTCGCCGGCTTCGCCGATCGCCTTGTCGACGAGAACGGCAGCGGTTGCCGTCACCGAGACCGGCTCTTCGCCGAGCAGGAAACGGGCCATGTCGAAGTCATGGATGGTCATGTCGCGGAAGATGCCGCCCGAACGCTTGATATAGTCGACCGGCGGGGCGCCCGGATCGCGCGAGGTGATCGTCACCATTTCGACATCGCCGATCTTGCCGGCGTCGATCGCCTTCTTCACGGCCATGAAATGCGGGTCGAAGCGGCGGTTGAAGCCGACCATCAGCTTGGCCTTGGTCTCGCTCACGACCTTGAGGCAGGCCTTCACGCGCTCGGCGTCGAGATCGACGGGCTTCTCGCAGAAGATCGCCTTGCCGGCGCGGGCGAAGCGTTCGATCAGGTCGGCATGGGTATCGGTCGGCGTGCAGATGACGACGGCGTCGATGTCCTTGGCCGCTTCGATCGCTTCGATGGTGCGGACCTCGCAGCCATACTGCTTGGCGATGGCATCGGCGGCGGCGGGGAAGGCATCGGCGACGGCAACAAGCACAGCGTCGGGATTGCCGCTGACGGCTTTCGCATGAACCTTGCCGATGCGGCCGGCGCCCAGAAGACCAAATCTGACTGTCATCTCTGTTTCTCTCGAATTCCGGTTCGCGACCGGGAAGGGGCGTGATGATCGGCGCTCATCGCGCAAAGGCGCCGCGGAACGCTGCTTCCGCGAATGGTTTGGAGAATTGCCGAAAGACCGCGCGTTGGAACGCTGCGCTCAGGACCTCTCACTTGATACCTCCGTTTCTACTCGGCAACTTCCTATTTAGAATGAAGTCGCCGATGTAGATTATTTCGGAATTTTTATTCCATTTTTATTGCGTCCGTCAAGGGAGTCGGAGGCCATGGCCTTGCCGTCAGCGACGAATTTCCCCTAAATGGGACGCACGCGACAAGGCCACCAGAGGACAGAATGCTCAAATTCATCGATCCGGACCATCCCTTCTACCGCCCACTGTGGATCCGTCTGCTGATCGTGGGCTTCTGCGGCGTCTGGACAGTGGTCGAATTCCTGGGCGAGCAAACGATGTGGGGGATGATTTTCCTCGCGGTCACCGCCTATGCCTCGGCGGCTCTCTTGGTTTTCTGCAGGCCGAGCGAGAAGGGCGTCGAGAAAGCTGGGGACGAGGGGCAAGGCAAGGGCGACGGGAGCGACGCTGCCGGCTGAGGTTCACGGCGCCGGGGTGATGGCGCGCATCTGCTTTGCGGCTTCGTCGATCAGCATGTTGGCGAGTTTCATGCGCACGGTGGCATTGGCGCGAAACGCGGCCGGCAGACGGTCCGGATGGTTCAGGGCCGCGAAGGCCCGGCGCTTTGCCGCAAGCGTCATTTGTGTTTCGCTGTCGACAAGGGCCAGTTCCTCGGCCACGTCGGCAAGGGTCGTACGGCTGAGATAGTCCGGCATGACCGGCGGAGGTGGCGGCTCCACGAAGGACGCATCGAGATAGGCGCGCTCGACGGCGCCGAAGGCAGCCGAGCGGGCGCTTTCGGCAGCAAAGGCGTTGTCGAATGCCGGGGCGTAAGGCGTGGCGACGCGCGTCGCTTCGGCCGGTGCCGGTTCGATATCCTCTTCCGATTTCAGCCGCTCGAGCACCGACTGAAAGACTGACATTCCAAACATGACGTCTCCGATCGCGGCGCACCATGGCAGGCGGAGATTATCCCGGGCTGATCAGACTGATCATGCCCGGGCTGATCAGGCGCGGCCCTGCTTGAGGATCAGGTCGTAGAGCAGCTTGGCGCTCGGCGGCAGCGCGCGTCCTTCGGCAGTGATCAGCCCATAGGGTTTGATTCGGATCGGGATTTCGGTCTTCAGGATGCGGATTTCGCCGGCCGGCGTACCGTTGCCGGCAATCAGGTTGGCGACGTCGAGTGCCACAGGTGCAATTGCGTTGGTGTTGCGCACCATCGACAGCGTCAGGATGATCGAGGAGGTGTTGATCACTGTCGCCGGCAGTCTCACCCCGGCCGCCACGAAGCTGTCTTCGACCGCGCGTCTCAGAAGGGTGCCGGGCGGCTGGAATACCCAGTCATAGGAGGGCAGGTCCTCGGCGACGACCATGGGCTTGTCGAGCAGCGGATGGCCGTCGCGCACGATCAGGCAAACCTCCTCGTAGCCGATCTCTACCATGTTGAAGAGCCGCGGCGGCTGGTCGTCGGGGATGCGGCCGATGATGAAATCGTGGCGGGCGGCGAGCAGTTCCCTTGCCAGGACGTTGCTGTTTTCGATCTGGACGTTGATCTCGATGCCGGGATAGGCGGTCATCACCTGACGGATGGCGGGCACGGCGAGATTGAGCGCCGGGCCTGTGACCGAGCCGAGCGAAACCGAGCCGCCGCTGCCGGTCTTCAACTCGTTGATCTCGCGCGATGCCTCCCGGAGTTCCAGAAAGATGCTGCGCGCGCGTCGCGCCAGCGCTTCGCCATAGGGCGTCAACAGGACACCGCGGGCAACGCGTTCGCAGACCGGCGCCTTCAGCATGGTCTCGATTTCCGAGAGCATGCGCGAGGCCGCCGGTTGCGAGATGCCGAGGGCGTCAGCGGCGGCGCTGATGCGGCGGTGATCGTCGATCGCGAGAATCAGCCGGAGGTGGCTGATCTTCAGGCCCGAGCGGAAAAGCGTCGAATCGAAGAGTTCGCCGGCGGTGCTCGGTTTCTGATCGCGCATTTCAACCTCTGCGTTTTTTCTTTGGTTTTCAGGGATTTTCAAAAATCACACTGTTTGCGCTCGATATATCATTTTTGGTATGTATTCAAAGCAATATTGTATTTGACAGTTATATGGTTTCATTCCAGTTTTTGCTTATGTGCCAGCGCATGTAGGAGCATGCGAGGCGGGGAGGCGTCTCCTTCACCTTGATCCGCTGCCGGAGACGAAGATCTCGGGCGGCGGATTGCTGCGCATAGACGGAAAGGCTCTCGCCTGCCGGCTTCAACTTTTTTGGGAGAGAACTGATGAAATTGATGACTTCGCTTCTCGCAGCCGCCGCGATTTCGATCGCGTCCTTCGCTGCACCGGCATTTGCGCAGGACAAGGGCACGGTCGGCATTTCCATGCCGACGAAGACGTCGACCCGCTGGATTTCAGACGGCGAGACCATGGAGAAGCTGTTCAAGGAAGCTGGTTACACGCCGGACCTGCAGTTTGCTGACGACGACATCCCGAACCAGCTCGCTCAGATCGAGAACATGGTGACCAAGGGCGCCAAGGTTCTCGTCATCGGCGCCATCGACGGCACCACGCTCTCCGACATCCTGCAGAAGGCCCACGACGCCGGCGTCAAGGTCATCGCCTATGACCGCCTGATCCGCGACTCGGGCAATGTCGACTACTACGCCACCTTCGACAACTTCCAGGTCGGCGTGCAGCAGGCAACCTCGCTGGTCCAGGGTCTCAAGCTCGACGGCGCAACCGAGCCGAAGAACATCGAGCTGTTCGGTGGTTCGCCGGACGATAACAACGCCTTCTTCTTCTACGACGGCGCGATGTCGGTCCTGCAGCCGCTGATCGACAGCAAGAAGATCGTCGTCAAGTCCGGCCAGAAGGGCATGGACCAGGTCGGCACGCTGCGTTGGGACGGTGCCGTGGCCCAGGCCCGCATGGAAAACCTGCTGTCGTCGAACTACACCGACGCCAAGGTCGATGGCGTTCTGTCGCCCTATGACGGCCTGTCGATCGGCATCATTTCGGCGCTGAAGGGCGTCGGCTACGGTTCGGGCGACATGGCAATGCCTGCCGTCACCGGCCAGGACGCCGAACTGCCGTCGGTCAAGTCGATCCTTGCCGGCGAACAGTATTCGTCGATCTTCAAGGACACGCGCGAACTCGCCAAGGTCACCGTCGGCATGGTCAACGCGATCATGGAAGGCAAGGAGCCGGAAGTGAACGACACCAAGACCTATGACAACGGCGTCAAGGTGGTTCCGTCCTACCTGCTGAAGCCGGTTGCCGTCGACAAGTCCAACATCAAGGACGTGCTCGTCAGCTCGGGCTACTACACCGAAGACCAGATCAACAACTGATCTTTTTGAGCGTGAGGGCCCGTGCATGCGCGCGGGCCCTTTTATCCAGATGACGGAGCCGGTACTCTCTTGAAGACTGCCGCTGGAATGACTGAACATGGACAATATCATTCTTGAAATGCGGGGCATCACCAAGACGTTCCCGGGCGTCAAGGCGCTGGACAATGTCAGCTTCAAGGTCCGCGAAGGCGAGATCCACGCACTCGTCGGCGAAAACGGCGCCGGCAAGTCGACGCTGATGAAGGTGCTGAGCGGCGTCTATCCCGCCGGCACCTATGATGGCGAAATCCACTATGGCGGCGAAGCCCGCCGCTTCTCGACGATTTCCGACAGCGAAGACCTCGGCATCATCATCATCCACCAGGAACTGGCGCTGGTGCCGCTGCTGTCGATCGCCGAGAACATCTTCCTCGGCAACGAGATCGCCAGCAACGGTGTGATTCACTGGCCGCAGACCTTTGCCCGTACGCAGGAACTGCTGAAGAAGGTTGGCTTGAGCGAATCCCCGGCGACGTTGATCACCGACATCGGTGTCGGCAAGCAGCAACTGGTCGAGATCGCCAAGGCGCTTTCGAAGAAGGTGCGGCTGTTGATCCTTGACGAGCCGACCGCCTCGCTCAACGAAACCGATTCCGATGCGCTTTTGAAGCTGCTGATGGAGTTTCGCACCCAGGGCATGACCTCGATCATCATTTCGCACAAGCTGAACGAGATCCGGAAGGTTGCCGACCAGATCACCATCCTGCGCGACGGCGGCACGGTCGAAACGCTCGACTGTCACAGCGAAGACATTGGCGAAGACCGGATCATCAAGGGCATGGTCGGCCGCGCCATGGAAGATCGTTATCCGCCGCGCGAACCGAAGATCGGCGAGACGCTGCTCGAAGTGAAGAACTGGAACGTCTTCCACCAGCAGCACCGCGACCGGCAGTTCCTGCACGACGTCAATTTCACCGTGCGCGCCGGCGAGGTCGTCGGCATCGCCGGGTTGATGGGGGCAGGGCGCACCGAAACGGCGATGAGCCTCTTCGGCAAGTCCTGGGGCCACAAGATCACAGGCGAGGTGAAGATGCGCGGCAAGCCGGTCGACGTCAGCACCATTCCGAAGGCGATCGATGCGGGCCTGGCTTACGTGACCGAGGACCGCAAGCAGCTCGGGCTCGTGCTGATCAACAACATCAAGGAGAACACGACGCTCTCCAACCTGAAGGCGGTTGCGGCCAACGGCGTCATCGACGATCGCAAGGAAGCGAAGGTCGCCTCCGACTATCGCTCGAAGCTGCGCATCCGTTCGCACTCGATCTATCAGGAAACGGTCAACCTTTCGGGCGGCAACCAGCAGAAGGTGGTGCTGTCGAAGTGGCTGTTCACCAATCCGGAAGTTCTCATTCTCGACGAGCCGACACGCGGTATCGATATCGGCGCGAAGTATGAGATCTACACCATCATCAACCAGCTTGCCGCCGAGGGTAAGGGCATCCTGATGATCTCATCGGAAATGCCGGAGCTGCTTGGAACCTGCGATCGCATCTACGTCATGAACGAGGGCCGCATCGTCGCGGAGCTTTCGAAGGCGGAAGCGAGCCAGGAATCCATCATGCGTGCCATCATGCGTTCAGGGGAGAAACACTAATGGTCGCCGATACGAGCACCCAAAACAACAAGCCCTCGATCGGGGACTATCTCAAGAACAACATCCGCGAATACGGCCTGCTCGTCGCGCTCGTGGTGATCATGCTGTTCTTCCAGTTCGTCACCAACGGCGTGCTGTTCAAGCCGGTCAACATCACCAACCTGGTGCTGCAGAACTCCTTCATCGTCATCATGGCGCTCGGCATGCTGCTGATCATCGTTGCCGGGCATATCGACCTGTCGGTCGGCTCGATCGTCGCCTTCATCGGCGCGATCTCAGCGATCATGCTGGTCAAATGGGGCTTGCCCGCCATTATCGTCATTCCCGCCTGTCTGATCGTTGGCGGCGTCATGGGGGCGGCCCAGGGCTATTGGGTTGCCTACCAGAAGATCCCATCCTTCATCGTGACGCTGGCCGGCATGCTGGTGTTCCGCGGGCTCACCTATGTGGTGCTCGGCGGCCGCCCGATCGGTCCGTTCCCGAAGGAATTCCAGCTGCTGTCGACCGGCTTCGTTCCGGATTTCCTCTATTTCCTCAATCCGGCGCCCGAGACCATTCAGAACATGGTGGCGCTCGTCGCCGTCATCGCGCTCGTCGGCTACGCGATCTACGCGGGCATTCGTGACCGCAAGATCAACGAGCAGCACGGCACGGAGAACGAGCCGTTCATTTTCTTCGCCGTGCAGATGGCTGTCATCGCTGCCGTGGCGCTGTTCATCGGCTTCCAGCTTGCGACCTATCGCGGCCTGCCGAACGTGCTGATCGCCATGGCCGTGCTGATTGCGCTCTATACCTTCGTCACCACGCGCTCGACGATCGGTCGCCGCATCTATGCCATGGGCGGCAACGTCAAGGCGACCAAGCTTTCGGGCATCAACACCGAGCGGCTGACCTTCTACACCTTCGTCAACATGGGCGTGCTTGCGGCACTCGCCGGCATGATCATCACCGCTCGCCTCAATTCGGCAACGCCGAAGGCCGGCGTCGGTTTCGAGCTCGACGTCATTGCGGCCTGCTTTATCGGCGGTGCCTCGGCGTCGGGCGGTGTAGGCAAGATCATCGGGGCCGTCATCGGCGCCTTCATCATGGGCGTGATGAACAACGGCATGTCGATCATGGGCATCGGCATCGATTACCAGCAGTTGATCAAGGGCCTCGTGCTGCTCGCTGCCGTGTTCTTCGATGTCTACAACAAGAACAAGGGTTGAGCGGAAAGCCATAAGACCCGACGCGAACCAGTAACATTCACCGGCAGCCACAGCTGCCAGGATCGGCGGATTGGTCCGCCGGAATTGGGTGGCGAAAGCCACCCACGGGGACGCTTTTGCCTTGAAGAGGCGAACACAGCGACCCAAGACGATAGGAAGGATAGCATCGTGCTGATTTCGCAGATCAGGAACGAAGACGGGTCGATCACGGTGGCGGTACGGCTGCCGGGTGAGGCGGCGCATGCGGTGAACGGCGCGACAAGCGTCTATGCGCTGGCGGTGGAAGCGGCCAATGCCGGATGGAGCCTGAAGCAGACGATCGAGGCCAAGGGGCTCGGCGCCGCCGTCGACCTCGAAAAGGCCTATGCGGAGGGGCGCTTCCTGCCGCCGATCACTCATCCGGATCCGGCACACCTGCACCTGACCGGCACGGGTCTCACCCATCTCGGCTCCGCCGCAACCCGCGACGCCATGCACAAGAAGACGAGCGAGGCGGCCGAGGAAACCCTGACCGACTCGATGAAGATGTTCCGCATGGGGCTCGAAGGCGGCAAGCCGAAGGCCGGCGAAACAGGCGTGCAGCCGGAATGGTTCTACAAGGGCAACGGCACCTCCGCCGTGGCGCCGGGTGATGCGCTCGTTTCGCCCGCCTTTGCCGAGGATGGTGGCGAAGAGCCGGAAATGGCCGGCATCTACGTGATCTCCGACGAGGGCGTGCCGTTCCGCATCGGTTTTGCCGTTGCCAACGAATTCTCCGACCACAAGACCGAGAGGGTCAACTATCTCTGGCTCGCGCATTCGAAGCTGCGCCAGGCGAGCTTTGGTCCGGAGATCCGCATCGGTGTCGCACCGGAGGACATTCGCGGCATGTCGCGTATCCTGCGTGGTGGCAAGGTGCTGTGGGAAAAGCCGTTCCTGTCGGGCGAAGCCAACATGTCGCACAGCTTTGCCAATCTCGAGCATCACCATTTCAAGTATGGCTTGTTCCGCCAGCCGGGCGACATCCACGTGCACATGTTCGGCACGGCGACGCTGTCCTTCGGTGATGGCATCCGCACCGAGGAAGGTGACGTGTTTGAGATCGAGGCCGATGGTTTTGGCCTTCCGCTCCGCAACGCTCTCGCGATCGCAGCTGACGAAGAGGTCGCGATCCGCCAGCTCTGACACATCTCCTAAGCGCGACCGTTCGCGAGGGACGGTCATGCGCATCTATGAAGGAGGCCTGAGGCCATGACTTTGCACCAGAACCTGATAGCCGGCGAATGGGTCGGCGGTGACGGGGTTGCCAACATCAACCCGTCCGATACCAACGACGTGGTCGGCGAATACGCCCGCGCGTCAGCCGAGGATGCGCGTTTGGCGATCGCGGCTGCGAAGGCGGCGTTTCCGGCCTGGTCGCGCTCCGGTATTCTCGAGCGCCACGCGATCCTGAGGAAGACCGCCGACGAGATCCTTGCGCGCAAGGACGAACTCGGAAAGCTCTTGTCGCGTGAGGAAGGCAAGACCTTGGCCGAAGGCATCGGCGAGACGGTGCGCGCCGGCCAGATCTTCGACTTCTTCGCCGGCGAGTGCCTGCGGTTGGCGGGCGAGGTGCTGCCGTCGG